>JAZQBN010000120.1:0-4460 GCA_045545795.1 Oscillospiraceae bacterium | reverse complement strand
CCTGAATAATATTTTTATCTTGACAATCGATTAATCATGTGCTAATATGCAGATAAGACCGACTGCTCTAACATTCGGTCTCATCATATACTCTTTTATTACGCTATTTTACGTTTACACAGAATTCGGGATTGACTCGTAGGAAATCCCTACGCAGCCTTTCTCTTTTTGTCGTAGTCCATGCTGTCAGCGACAGCAATAGACATTGCGACGTGAAATCTGAAGTGGATTTCGATTTTCTGTTTTCTTCTGCCGCTTGATTTGTCAGGTGCGTGAACGACGATTTTTTCAATCAGCTCGTGCATTATTTCAGGTGTGAGCTTCGTGATTTTTTCGTACTTCCGAACAACCTGTATGAACTGTGCCGTTTCGGTAGCTTTTTGCTGGGATTTTTCAATAAATGCTGTAAGCTCCGATACAAGCTCTTTTAATTTCTTCTGCTCGTCCTCGTAGCCCTTAGACATCATCGAAAATCGCTCATCAGAAATCTTACCGCTTACATTGTCCTCGTAAAGCCTTGTAAACAACCTGTCAAGCTCGGCAATTCTCTTTTCAGAGACGCTGAGCGTTTTTGTTGCTTTCTTTAGTTATGAGGAACGGTCAGTCTGTGACTTTTCAAGGGCAGACTTCACAAATGCTTCTTCATTATCCTTAACCTTAGCAAGAACAGAATTCAGCTCCCTGATAACAATTTCACTCAGTACCGCCGTTCTGATAAAATGAGCTGTGCAAGCGTCTTTGTCGCCTGCATAAGTAGAACATTTCAGATGCTCCTGGTCTGAATTAAGACTTTTCGACCTGCAAAGATACATCTTCTTTCCGCAGTCAGCACAGTAAACCATTCCCGAAAATGGATTAAGCTCTCCACATTTCTGTATTCTGCGTTTGTTCTTGCGCAGCTCCTGCACCAAATCAAAATCCTTCTGTGAAATAATCGGCTCGTGGGTATTTTCAAAAATCGCCCACTCAGATTTCGGATTTCTAATCTGCTTCTTGTTCTTGTAGGATTTGGTGCGTGTGCGGAAATTAACCGTATGCCCCGCATATTCAGCTTTTTCAAGAATATGGTCAATAGTCTGTTCTCCCCAGCGGTGGAGCTTTGCGTTCGGGTGTCCTGCGTTTCTGCCTTTGGATTTGGCGTATGCAGTCGGAGTCGGTATGCCTTCCTCTGTGAGAATTCGTGCAATCTTCGTTGGTCCGTTTCCTGCAATGCAAAGCTGAAATATCTTTCTCACAACCTCAGCGGCTTCTTCGTCAATCTCCCAGACATTCTTGTCAATCTCAGACTTTTTGTAACCGTAAGGCGGACTGCCGAGTGGTTTTCCCGACTGCCCTTTTGCCTTGAATACAGCTCGTATCTTCTTTGAGATATCTCTGGCATACCAATCATTAAAAATATTCTTGAATGCCATAAGCTCGTTTTCGCTTTTCAGAGTATCAACGCCGTCATTGATTGCAATATACCGAACATCATAATCGGGAAAGGTCATTTCAATCAGCTCGCCCGTTTTCAGGTAATCACGTCCGAGACGTGAAAAGTCCTTTGTGATAACAATTCCGACCTTGTCATTTTCAATATCGGTCATCATTGCCCTGAAGCCTTCACGGTCAAAGGTTGTTCCCGAAACTCCGTCGTCAACATAGAACTGTGGATTAGGAAAGTGATTGTCCTCAGCATATTTCAGCAGGATAGCCTTCTGATTTGTTATGGAATTTGACTCTCCCTGAAGCATATCGTCCTGCGAAAGTCTGCAATAAAGTGCTGTAATTTTGTCTGTAATCATTTTATCCTCCGTTTCTGACAATTACAGCGGATATGAAAATAGTATATCACATCTCTTAACAAAATTCAAGACTTTAAAACAATGAAATTTCATATCCCTGCATTGTCTGCTTGTCCTATGCTGCCTGTCGTATGATGTTCTCGACATCTTTACCGATAAGCCTTTCGATGATTTCATCAAGGCTCTCGGCTTGCAGATTGAAATGCGTTTCCACATAATAAGTGGTGTTGCCGATTTTGTACTCCGTACAGTTAACCGTTTCATTGGTTGTTTCCATTGAACATACCTTCTTTCAGGTGAAATCAGCATTCGCTGACATACTTGCGTATGTGGGTGAAACGGTATCGGAATACTATTTTGTCGGGCAAGGTTTAACGGAATGATGATTAGGTGCCCGTTTTGTTACGCACCTCCTTTCGGGTATTGAGTTTTCGGGGTTGATGTGGTATAATGAATTTGGAAGTGAATAAGAATTTTTGAAGGTGATGGTTTTGTTATTCAAAAAGTCTAAAGAAATCAAGGTCGCTGTTCTGCACGAGCAAGAAAAGCAGTTATCTTCCAAAGATAAAATTAAAAAAGAATGCCAAAAAGAAGACGTGTTGGCATTTGATATTTATTGCGATAATTTGCTTATTGGTTTTATAATGGTGCAAAACTTTGATAAAGGGGCATACTTTCTCTGGAATTATGCGATAGATTATAAATATCAAAACCAGAATTATGGAACAACCGCATTGATTGAATTTATCGATTTTATGAAAAATACATATCAAATGTCAAAAATGACAACAACATATATATGTGGCAATAAACACGCAAAACATCTTTATGAAAAATTGGATTTACTGAAACAGATGTTGTTGATGATGAAGATTGCCATGAAGTGAATATGATTTATTGTTGTTGATTTTTTTAAAATTATTGAACGAGACCTAATAAAGCCGTACCCGTACCAACGAGTACGGCTTTACTTTTCATATGGTCTCAATTCGTTACGCACCTCTTATGAAGCTTCTGAAAACTCCACATCAATAACATTTTCATCACAAAGCCGCTTGCAGGTATCGGGATTTTCCGTCAGGAACTCTACCACACGGCTCTGCTTCATTTCCCTCAGACGGCGCTGTATCGTGTAAGGATTATGGTCGCACTCGTCAAGAAATTCCTGCGTACAATAGCAGCCGTATTTTCTGATACTCGGCAGAACTTCCTTTGTAACCCAACGCTTGAATGTCTTTGCCGCGGGAAGCCGTGAGCCGAAGATAAGGCTGTACAAAGCTTCCCTGATGTAGTTCATCACGATAGTCTTGTCCTTGTTCTGAGGGTGAGGAACTGTGAGCTTCACAGGAGCGTCGCAATGGTCGATGATTGCTTTTCGCGGATTGTGATAGCCAAGAATTTTTGCACTTGCTGACGCTGGGAAGAAAAGCTCGCCCTGCATCTCGACACTCTCCAGCAGACCTAACTCTGTGTACTGGAATAGGCTTGCTTCTGTTGAAATCATTTCGTTAAAATTCATTTTTGACCTCCGTTCATTTAAGATTATTGCTTATTCAGAACGTTCCGATGATTTAATTGTAGCACAGGAATGAGCAGAAGTCACTACCAAAAGACTTCCACTTAACTCCCAATTTACTCCCATTTTCAGCGGCTCTGTTCTGATTTTTCATTTTCAAAACGTTTTGATATTTTCATTATAGCATACAGATTTTCAAAAGTCAGTACCAGAAGTGTTCCATTTTTGTCACATTTTTTCTCAAAATAGTCTCAGAAAAGTCTCAAAAAAGTCTCGCGATGAAAACGTCTGCCCGATTTGTTACGCACCTCGGAAAATAACGGCGCAGTTTGTTACGCACCTGTCGGATGTGATTGAATTTTCGAGGGAGATGTGATATAATGAGATTGAATTAAATCTGATTTTTCTGATTTTAAGGAGGATTATGTATGTGCTTCATCTGCAACAGAATTGAAATGATTAAAAACGGAAGCAATCCATATTTTGTAAAGGAACTCAAAACAGGATATGTTGTAATAGGAGATAATCAACATTTTAAAGGCTACACCATATTTCTTTGCAAAGAACACAAGACGGAATTATTCCAGTTGGATTATCAATTCAAGATGAAGTTCTTAGAAGAAGTGTCTGTTGTAGCAGAAGCTGTATTTAACGCTTTCGGTGCAGAAAAGATAAATTATGAGTTATTAGGCAACGGCGACACACATCTTCACTGGCATTTGTTCCCAAGAAGAAGCGGTGATATAGAGAGCTACGGTAACAATGGAAAAGGTCCTGTATGGTGGTATCCTATGGAGAAAATGTACAGTGATGACAACCGTCCTTCTGATATAGAATTAAAGAAAATGAGAGAAACGCTGTTGACAGAATTAGAAAAATTATTATAACGGCTTCGTTTCGTTACGCACCTATTATCGCAAACCTCCTTCCTGAAAAAATATTTCAAAACGTTCTGTAATTATAATTGTATCATAGTCGTTGTTTCGATTTCGGGACAACGACTATTTTTCTGAAAAAGTTTTTTTCATCTGCCTTTCAATCGAACAAAAGTGAGATTTCTGTCAAGGGGTTTGGGGTGCGGGTGTCCAGTGGACACCTCTGCAAAGCAGAAGCCCCGACCGAGCCGACAGGCGACACCTCCCAACAAGTTTTTGTATTTG
>JAZQBN010000119.1:0-2013 GCA_045545795.1 Oscillospiraceae bacterium | reverse complement strand
CTAATTATGTTAACAAAGGCATGGGGAATCCCAAGTTAATGAGTAATGTAATGAGTAAAATTAAAGTTCAGATACCACCCCTCGAAGTCCAAGTCGAAATTGTCAAGATTCTTGACAATTTCACAGAGCTTACAGCAGAGCTTACAGCAGAGCTTACAGCGAGAAAGAAGCAGTATGAGTATTATCGGGATAGGTTGTTGACATTTAGTGATAAAGTGCCGAAGGTCAAGCTTGCAGATATAGCAACTGATATTTATCGTGGTGCAGGCATTAAGCGAGATGAGGTTACAACTGATGGTATTCCATGTGTTAGGTATGGAGAGATTTATACTTCTTACGATATAAGCTTCACAGAATGTATATCACATACAAGGAAAGAAGTTGTCAAAAATCCAAAATATTTTGAGTATGGTGATATTATTTTTACAATTACTGGAGAAAATGTTGAAGAAATAGCAAAATCCATTGCATATCTGGGAGAAGAAAAGTGTATGGCTGGTGGTGATACGGTTGTAATGAAACATGAACAAGAACCACGCTATATTTCCTATGCACTTTCGACTACTAATGCACAGGCACAGAAAAGCAAGGGAAAGGTAAAGAGTAAGGTTGTTCATTCAAGTGTACCTGCCTTAAAAGAAATAGAAATACCTCTGCCTAATATGGAAACACAGAGAAAAATTGCAGACTTATTGGATAATTTTCACAAACTCTGTAACGATATTTCCGAGGGACTCCCTGCTGAAAGCGAAGCAAGACAGAAACAGTATGAATATTATAGAGATAAACTACTGACTTTTAAGGAGCTGACCGTATGAGCGACTTTAAAATGATAATGGAAATGCCCGAAAGTACCGTTGTTGCCGAATACGAGCCACAGAAAACCCGTTCAGGGGCATATCAGAGCGAAGCGGCACTGGAGCAGGCTTTCATTGAAATGCTGACACAACAGGGATATGAATATGTACAGATACACAAATCTGATGACCTCGTTGCAAATCTCCGCAGACAGCTTGAAAAGCTCAACAATTTTACGTTCACAGACGATGAATGGAAACACTTTTTCTCGCAGAATATCGTCAATTCTAATCACGGCATCGAGGACAAGAGCCGTATTATTCAGGAAGATAATGTGCAGGTGCTTAAACGTGATGACGGTACAAGCAAGAACGTGACGCTCATCGATAAGAAGAACATCCACAACAACTATTTACAGGTAATTAATCAGTACACCGAGAAAAAGGGAAACTATGACAACCGCTATGATGTGACAATTCTTGTTAATGGCTTTCCCCTTGTGCATATCGAACTAAAACGCCGTGGCGTTGCCATAAAAGAAGCATTCAATCAGATTGAGCGTTATCAGCGTGACAGCTTCTGGGCGAATACGGGGCTGTATGAGTATGTGCAGATTTTCGTTATATCTAACGGTACGCATACGAAATATTACTCAAACACAACTCGTCATAGTGCAATCAAAGAGCGTGACGGCAAGCGTAAATCCAAGAAAACAAGCAACAGCTTTGAGTTCACTTCGTTCTGGGCGGATGCGAATAATAAGACTATCCCCGACCTTGTGGACTTCACAAAGACATTCTTTGCAAAGCATACTTTGCTGAATATCCTGACAAAATACTGTATTTTCACAAGCGAAAAAATGCTTATGGTTATGCGTCCGTATCAAATTGTGGCAACGGAACGCATACTAAACAGAATTGAGATTTCAACCAACTATAAACGTATGGGACAGCTTGATGCTGGCGGCTATATCTGGCATACAACGGGAAGCGGAAAGACTTTGACTTCGTTCAAAACTGCACAACTTGCTTCAAAGCTTCCGTCAATTGAAAAGGTGCTTTTTGTCGTTGACCGTAAAGACCTCGACTATCAGACAATGAAAGAGTATGACCGCTTTGAAAAGGGTGCTGCAAACGGCAACAGAAGCACAGCGGTTTTACAGCGACAGCTTGAAAACAAGGACAGCAAAGGTAATCCGCACGATTACAGGATTAT
>JAZQBN010000118.1:0-5953 GCA_045545795.1 Oscillospiraceae bacterium | reverse complement strand
CTTCAAAAACGGAGAGTGGGGTGAGAAAACCGACAGGTTTTCGAGTCGGCGGAAGAGTTCCGCTTTGCGGAACTCTCAGACAATGCAAAGCATTGTCTTGAACAATGACCGCCGCCCCTTGTATGGTTTACTGCTATACTTTTCTCTAAAACGTGCCAGTGGCACGTTTTAGACGTAACTTTACTTTGAGCGATAAAGAATGGCAGTAGCTTCGCTACTGTTAGGAAATTTCTCTCTTGCAGAAATTTCCTCTTTTGAAGCTATCGCTTCAAAATTCACCTTTTAGAAGCACTTGAAGCACGCCTGCGGGCGAAGCAGGAATTTCGCTCGTTGCGACGAGCGAATCAGGGGCGTTGCCCCCAAGACCCCCACCAAAGGGAGCAAGCTCCCTTTGGAAACCCATATCTGAACGCATTGCGTTCAGTTTCGCTTCGCTAACACTTCAACAATTGTTGCGATAAATTATAATTTGTCTTTGTGAAAATTCGGAGAAAATTTGCAAAACCTATTGACAAATGGGAAAAGCCGTGTATAATAGAATTAGCACTCAAATAAAAAGAGTGCTAACACAGTGCTGAGACAAGTGCTAACACACCGCACCTGTGAGTGCTGAAACTATGTCAGGGGTGATTGAACTGCTGGACGAAAGAAAACGCCGTATCCTTGCGGCTATCGTTGATTCGTATATCGTTACGGGCGAGCCGGTCGGTTCAAAGGCAATTGCCTCGCTGCCCGACATTAGGGTTTCTCCTGCCACTATCAGAAATGATATGGCTATGCTGGAGCAGCTGGGCTACCTTGAACAGCCCCACACTTCCGCAGGGCGAATTCCTACCTACGCAGGCTACCGATTGTACATCGATGAGCTGATGAACGCTAAGACCCTTTCCGATGAGGACAAAAAATTGCTTGACGAGTGCCTCGACGTTGAAGTGCCTACTGCGGACGCTCTTATCGAAAGTGCTTCAAAGGCTCTTGCAGAGCTTACCCACTGTGCAACGGTTGTGAAAAATGTTGCACCGAAATTCTCGGTCATTACCAAGGTTGAGGTTATCCCCACGGGACGGAGAATGTACGTCCTGCTGATGGTCACTTCCTCGGGCAACATTAAAAATAAGGTGTGCAGACTTGAATTCGATTTGACCAACGAGCAGATGGAGTTCTTCACCAAGTATATGGCTGAGAACTTGCAGGGCGTTTCAATTGACCAGCTTGACGAAAGCGTGATTGAAAAGCTTGTTGCTGCAATGGGAACTTATATGGTTACGCTTGCACCGCTTCTTCAGGGCGTTTGTGAGCTTGCCGAGGGGTTCAGGGACAACGAAATCAAGGTTGCAGGCGAAAAAAATCTGCTGGCAAGGCAGGATTTGAACACGACTCAGCTTATGAGATTTTTCGAGAACAAGAACGAGGTTGTGAAAAATATGCTTGATGACAGCTTCGGTGATTTGCAGGTTCTCTTTGGTGAGGACGGCGGCTTCGTAATCGAGAATTCAAGTATGATTGTGTCGAAAATCAAAAAGGGCGGCAAGACCGCCGGGTCGCTGGGCGTTATAGGTCCTATGCGGCTTGATTACGCAAAAATAATTCCTTATATCGAATATCTGACGGACAGGATTACTAATCTTATTTCGGAGGACGACGATGAGGACGATATTTTTTAACAATAAGAAAGGAGCGTCCCCGAAAAATGAGTGAAATCGAAAAGGACAGCTTAAATACAGAGGAAGCCGCGGAGGAAATCGTGGAGGAAACAACTGAAACTGTTGAAGAAACAGTTGAAGCTTCTGAAGCAGACCCTGCTGCTGAGCTTGAAGCAAAGGTTGCGGCGCTTGAAGAAGCTGCTGCGGCTGACAAGGACAAATATCTCAGACTGCTTGCTGAATATGACAACTTCCGCAAGCGTTCAATTCAGGAAAAGCTTAACGCTGCACACGATGCTACAGCAAAGGCTGCACTTGAAGTTATCGCAGTAATTGACAACTTTGAGAGAGCTGTTGCGGCTGACTGCACAGATGAAAACTACAAAAAGGGCGTTGAAATGATTTACAACCAGTTTAAAGATGTTCTTTCTAAACTGGGAGTAGAAGAAGTTGGTGCAGAGGGTGACGAGTTCAACCCGATTTACCACAACGCTGTAAGTCAGATTGAGGACGAAAGCCTCGGCGAGAACGTTATTGCACAGGTTTACCAGAAGGGCTACAAAATCGGCGAAAAGGTTGTACGTTGTGCAATGGTTGTTGTTGCTAACCCGTAATGAGTATAGATTTCATAAAATAAAAATTATTATTCACTATTATCTATTCACTATTCATTATTCATTAACCTGACCTTTTAATGAATAATGAATAGTGAATAATGAAAAGTGAATAAATCCAAACAAACAATATATAAACAACAATTCAGTTTTGAAAGGAAATGATTAATATGGCAAAGATTATCGGTATCGACCTTGGTACTACAAACTCCTGCGTGGCTGTTGTTGAAGGCGGCAACGCTGTTGTAATCGCAAACGCAGAAGGCGGCAGAACTACCCCTTCCGTTGTCGGCTTTACAAAGGCTGGCGAACGTCTCGTTGGTCAGGTTGCCAAGAACCAGGCTGTTACAAACGCAGGCAGAACTATCGCTTCCATCAAGCGTCATATGGGCAGCGACTACAAGGTTGACATTGACGGCAAGAACTACACTCCACAGGAAATCTCCGCAATGATTCTCCAGAAGCTCAAGGCTGACGCTGAAGCTTACCTCAACGAAACAGTTACAGAAGCTGTTATCACAGTTCCTGCTTACTTTACAGACGCACAGCGTCAGGCTACAAAGGACGCAGGTCAGATTGCAGGTCTTAACGTAAGACGTATCATCAACGAGCCTACAGCTGCTGCTCTTTCCTACGGTATCGACAAGGAAGACAACCAGACAATTATGGTTTACGACCTCGGCGGCGGTACATTTGACGTTTCCGTTATCGAAATGGGCGACGGCGTAACAGAGGTTCTCTCCACAGCAGGTAACAACCGTCTTGGCGGTGACGACTTCGACCAGAGAATTATCAACTGGATGATTGAAGAATTCAAGAAGTCCGATGCTATCGACCTTACAAACGACAAGCTTGCTATGCAGCGTCTCAAGGACGAAGCTGAAAAGGCTAAGATTACCCTTTCCGCAACTCCTTCCGCTACAATTTCCATTCCTTACATCACAGCAGACGCTACAGGTCCTAAGCACCTCAATATGACTCTTACACAGGCTAAGTTCAACGAGCTTACTTCCGACCTTGTACAGTCCACAATGGGTCCTGTTAAGCAGGCTCTCTCCGATGCTGGACTCAAGCCTTCCGACATCAAGAAGGTTCTTATGGTTGGTGGTTCTTCCAGAATTCCTGCTGTTCAGGAAGCTGTAAAGAGCTTTATGGGTCAGGAACCATTCAAGGGCATCAACCCTGACGAATGTGTTGCTCTCGGTGCTGCATATCAGGGCGGTATCCTCTCAGGCGACGTTGACAAGGAAAACGCTGTTCTCCTCCTTGACGTTACACCACTTTCCCTCGGTATCGAAACTGCAGGCGGCGTTTGCACAAGAATGATTGAAAGAAACACAACAATTCCTACAAAGAAATCTCAGGTGTTTTCCACATATGCTGACAACCAGACAGCTGTTGACATCAACGTTCTCCAGGGTGAACGTGAATTTGCAAAGGACAACAAGCAGCTCGGCGTATTCCGTCTTGACGGTATCGCTCCTGCTCCAAGAGGTATCCCACAGATTGAAGTAACCTTCGACATCGACGCTAACGGTATCGTTAACGTATCCGCTAAGGATTTGGGCACAGGCAAGGAACAGAAGATTTCCATCACTGCTTCCACAAATATGTCCAAGGAAGATATCCAGAAGGCTGTTGACGAAGCTGCTCAGTACGCTGAAGAAGACAAGAAGCGTAAGGACGCTGTTGATGCTAAGAACGCTGGCGAAAACCTCGTGTTCCAGTGCGAAAAGGCTATGACAGACCTCGGCGACAAGATTAACGAGGACGAAAAGGCTAACATCCAGTCCAAGATTGACGCTCTCAAGGATGCTGTCAAGACTGACAACACAGACGATATCAAGGCTAAGACTGATGAGCTCCAGAAGGCATTCTACGATGTTTCCTCCAGAATTTATCAGGCAGCAGGCGGCACTGCTGGCGCTGAGGGTGCAGCTGATATGGGCGGCGCTTCCTACGATGCAGGTGCAGACGCAAACAACGGCGGCGATGACGGTTTCGTTGATGCTGACTTTACTGAAAAGAACTAATTGAAGGATTTTCCTCCATCACATAACGGCGGGCGGCAGATTGCCGCCCGTGTGTTGTTTCTTGTATCCATATACAAAAAGAAATATAATTCGTGTTATATACATTCTGTAAATTATTTTAATTTACAGTACCTAATATTCATATCTGTTTATACTATATGTATTTGATTTTCAGCAGACAATTGAAAGGATTTGTTCCAAATGGCTGATAAAAGAGATTATTATGAAGTGTTGGGCTTGCAGAAGGGTGCGTCTGATGACGAACTGAAACAGGCCTACAGAAAATTATCAAGAAAATACCATCCTGACTTCAACCCCGACAATGCGGAGGCTGAGGAAAAGTTCAAGGAAATCAACGAGGCTTACGAAGTGCTTTCCGACCCCGACAAGCGTTCACGCTACGACCAGTTCGGTCACGCTGGCGTTGACCCGTCCTATGGCGGAGGCGGCTACGGCGGAGGCTTCACAGGCGGGTTCGGCGGCTTCGGCGGTATGGACGACCTGGGCGACATCTTCAACAGCTTTTTCGGCGGCTTCGGAGGAGGTACTTCCCGTGCCAACCCCAACGCACCAAGACGTGGTCAGGATATTCAGAAAAATATTATCATCGACTTTATGGACGCCTGCAACGGCAAGGAAGTGGACATCAGACTTTCACGCCTTGAAAAGTGCCCCGACTGTAACGGCAGCGGTGCTGAAAAAGGTTCTGCAAAGGAAACCTGTCCCGATTGTCACGGTACAGGTAATGTCAAGGTTGCACAGAAAACTCCGTTCGGTATGATTTCCTCACAGAAGCCTTGTACAAAGTGCGGCGGCAAGGGCTCAATCATCAAGAACCCTTGCTCCAAGTGTAAGGGCAACGGTCGTGTTACCGTGGAAAAGGTTATCGGCGTAACTGTTCGTGCAGGTATTGATGACGGTCAGACAATCCGTGTTTTGGAACAGGGTCACAGCGGTCTGAACGGCGGACCAAGCGGCGACCTGCTTGTAGGTGTTACAGTTCGTCCGCACCCAATCTTTGAGCGTGACGGCTACGATATCCACACAGAGCTTCCTATCACATATATTCAGGCTGCACTTGGCGGCGAGGTTGATATTCCGACAATTGACGGAACAATGAAATACACCATTCCCGAGGGTACACAGCCGGGTACAACCTTCCGTTTCAAGGGAAGCGGCGTAAAGAAGCTTAACCGCTCCGACAGAGGTAATCAGTTCGTCAAGGTTACTATCGAAGTTCCTACAAACCTCTCCAAAAAGCAGAAAGACCTGCTCAAAGAATTTGAAGCAAGTCTCGATGATAAAAACTATAAAAAGCGTTCTTCTTTCTTCGATAAACTTAAACAGGCTTTCGATAAGTAACTGCTAAGGAAACATTTTGGGAACTATTGAGGAAGACTTTTGAAGAAGTTTTCTTTAATCTCTCTGATAACTTGTAATGTAAAATACCCCTGTATGGCTTTATGCCATACAGGGGTATTTTAGACTAAAAGTCTTGGGAAGGGGGTGGGGGGAAGAACCTTTCTTCAGAAAGGTTTCCCCCCACGGTTCCCCATAAAGTTTCCTTAATCGTTGCTTATGAGCGATCCTGACCGAAAAGTGGATTTGCCCATACGATTTCTTTCTTGATATCGGGGTCAATTCCCTTGATGATTTCGGGGGA
>JAZQBN010000117.1:0-16018 GCA_045545795.1 Oscillospiraceae bacterium | reverse complement strand
CATTATCCCATGAAATAAAATATTCATTGTTACCTAAATCGATAATATAACCATCATACCCACTTACTGAAATGTATTTTAAAACATGATTTTCTGTATTGACATTTATTTTGTAATTTGATTTTGCATATTGAGTAAAGAATATATATATATCATCTTTATAATAATCATGGCATACATACGGTGACCATTCGAAAATTTCATCTTCATACACAAGTTCAAATCCATCCGGAACAATAATTGTATACACATCTTTTATTGATGTCGACGTATTTTCAATATCATTTGATTGAACAGTTGTGTGCGTATCAAAAATCTGCATAAAAAAGTTTTTGAAGAAATCACGAACAGCACCTACAGACAATGCCATAATTGCAGCAGCCAATACCGCTGCTGTAATACATATAAACATTCTTTTTACTGTAATTTTAGATTTTGAATCAGTTTTACTTTGCTGTATAAGCTGTTTCATTTTCTTTTCAAACCGCTTTGAAAAAACGTGGTCCGGCATATCGGGAACAGTATTTATAATATGCTCCGACATTGTTGCTTCAAAAGCTGACGGTAATTTAGGTTGCATCTGCTAAACACTCCTTAACTATTTGCTTGAATTTATTTTTAGCTCGCTGTAACCTCTTTTTAGCGTTTTCATACGTAATATCAAGGCATTCAGATATATCTGTAATATTAAAGCCCATATATTGCTCCAAATACAAAATATGATAATAGTTTTCAGGAAGCTTCATTAAAATTTCTTCAACCTGTTCAATGGTCATTTCATCAATAACAGCCTCTTCAACATCTGTTTCGTCAACAATATCAATATTTTCAATATCTTCTGTTTTGGCTTTTTTACGCTTGTTATAAATTTTTAAAGCGAGGTTCTTCACTATAATAATCAAATAAGCGTGGGTTTGGGGACAGTTCACTTCTGAAATTTTATCGAATTTCTTTATGACAATCAGAAAAGCTTCGTGTACAGCGTCTTCTGCTTGGTAATTATCTTTGAGGATAGAATACGCAATTTTAAACATATCCTGCCGATAGGTTATATACAACTGTTCAAACTTGCTTTTCTCCTCAACGGTATCAAGCAAGGTAAGATAAAATCCTAACATCAACGTCACGTCCTTAAAAATAATAGTTTATTTTAATAATATTTCAATACTACAAAAAAGTCAATCAATTTCAAACTAAACACTAAAAAAATTGCTTAAAAGCCATTGCAATATTGTTTTCTGCCGATTTATATGATATAATGTAAAAAAACTATTATACCAAAACGAAAGCGGTGAACTTAATGAATAATCTATCAGCAGCCGAAAACAATAATCTTATGATAAACTATAAAAAATCCGACGATTTGCTTGGTGATATGCAGAACATTATTGATGTATCACAGAAAACAGCATATCAGGCTGTAAATGCCGCACTTGTTCAGCGGAACTGGCTTCTTGGCTATCGCATTTCAGAAGAGATTTTAGGCGGTGAAGAACGTGCTGAATACGGTGCGGAGATAATCAAGCGGCTGTCAAAGTCACTTACCGAAATTTATGGTAAAGGCTTCACAAAATCAAATCTTTACAGCTTTTATTCCTTTTATAAATGCTTTCCGCAAATTTTCCACTCACTGAGTGGAAAATCCCCACTACTATCGTGGACACATTACAGAACGCTTTTGCAAGTCGAGGACATCACTGCGAGAGAATGGTACACCAATGAAGCAGCAGAACAAAGCTGGAGTGTTCGTACATTACAGCGTAATATTTCATCGCAGTATTACTATCGCCTGCTGAAATCACAGCAGAAAGAATCTGTTGAAAATGAAATGAAACAGCTTACAAATTCACTTACAGACAAGCTTGAATTTATCAAAAATCCTGTTGTCGCAGAGTTTCTCGGTTTTGGAAACGATACAGCGTTTACAGAATCGGAGCTTGAAAAGAGTATTATAACGAATTTACAGAAATTCCTTATGGAACTTGGCAAGGGTTATGCTTTTGTGGCACGTCAGCAGCGTATTCAGACCGAAAAGCAGGATTATTTTATTGACCTTGTTTTTTACAACTACATTCTGAAATGCTTTGTTCTTATTGACCTTAATACAGAGAAAATTACACACTAGGATGTAGGTCAGATGGATATGTATATCCGTATGTATGACGAGCTTAAACGAAGTGAGGGAGATAATCCTACCATCGGCATCGTGCTTTGCTCAGATACAGACGAAGATATTGCACGGTACTCTGTTCTACACGGCAATGAACAGCTTTTTGCAAGTAAGTACAAGCTTTATCTTCCGACTGAAGAAGAACTCCGTGCTGAAATCGAAACACAGAAGGCTATGTTTTATTTACAGCAGGAAAATGATAAGGATATATAAAATAATACGCCCATTCTCAAAGGTAATTGAAAACCTTGAGAATGGGCGTTGTTTTGTTTGATATATCACGGCTTTTTTGATGTTCCCTGAAAGTTGTTCAACATCAGAGGGTCGCATTGGAGCGTCGAGATGGTGGAGTGCTATCATTTTCTGCGGTGCGTTCATACCCGCACCGCATTTTGCGGTAGAGCCGAGAAGAACACGAACTTCACCTGCGTTCATCTGATTAAAAAGTGCCTGCTTCTGTTCGGGAGTGTCATAATCGTGGATAAAAGCAATTTCATCTTCGGGAACACCCATTACCATAAGCTTTTTCTTTATATCGTCATAAACGTTAAACTCCTTTGGCGGCATATCCTCAACAGGTGACATTCCAAGCTGTTCAAGCAGCTTTTCTGACTCATCGGTTACAAACTTGCCGTTTTCATAAATACCCGCTTCGGAAATAATTTTTGTCATATCCTCGGACGGTCTGCGGATTACAGCAATATCACCGATTTTAAGCTTGTCATCATCTTCTGTTGCCTTGCTGTCAACATATTTACGGATTTTTTCCAAATCCATATCCTTTTTTATACCTGTCTTTTTACGGATAACGTCATAACCGAGTGGTTTTCTACTATCAGGACGGAAAATTATAAATTTATCCTGACGTGTTTCAGCCTTCGGTGTGGAAAGGTCGCAGAAAATACATTGCGTACTGCGTTTGTCTGCTGTCTGCGTATAAATATCAAATACATTCTTTACGCACAAATTCACCTTGCTGTTAGGGTCATCAGGGAGTGCAGGATTGAGCAAACGCTGGTCAAGTCCTATCTTTCTTCCATCCGATGTGATTTTAAGCATATTATCTTCACGAGGGTCAACCGTACCTGTGCGGATTTCGGCAGCTCTCTTGCCAAGGCTCTTAATGGCTCTCCTCTGAATTTTTGACGGTTTCGCCACTACTTCCGTTACTACTGCGTCAGGCTTGTCAAGGTCAAGTGTGTCCGCTGTACGAATGTCTGCGGCTTCCTTGAAAATGCCCATAAGTTCGGGAAGATTTGTAAATTTCGCAAATCTTGTTTTAAGCTGATACTTACCGTCACTTTCGGGTTTAAGTTCGTAATCTGTCTTTACCTCACCGAAATCGGCTGCCCATTCGTCAAAGTGGTTAATACCCAAATCTTTAAGCATACCTGCCTGGAGATAACGCATAAGAGTGTACAGCTCTGTCATTGAATTACTAACAGGTGTGCCACTTGCAAATGTTAAGCCACGTCCGCCTGTAAGCTCATCAAGGTACTTTGACTTCATCAGCAGGTTAAACGCTCTTGCCGAGCCTTGTGTACCAAGTCCCGATACGTTGTGCATTTTTGTTGCTGTTGCAAGATTTTTATACATATGGCTTTCGTCCACGAAAACCTTGTCAAAACCAAGCTGTTCAAAGTCGATAAATCCGTCCTTAACCTGTGCTTCATTAAGCTTCTCCAGCTTATCCTCATAGTTTGTTATAGATTTTTCAATCTGCTTTACAGTAAAGCTCTTTTTACCGTCATTTTCTGCGGCAGCCATTTCAAGCTCAAAACGGAGCTTTTCAACCTCTGAGGTAAGGTATGTCTTTTCACGTTCGGGAGAAAGTCCCATTCTGTCAAACTGGCTGTGTCCGATAATTACTGCGTCCCAATCGTTTGCGGCGATTTTACCGAACAACCTTAACCTGTTTGACTTTTCAAAGTCTTTCTGTGTTGCGACAAGGATATTAGCGTTAGGATAAAGCTTGCGGAAGTCATTGCCCATCTGCTCCGTGAGTGAATTTGGTACTGCAAACAGGCACTTATTATGTAAACCTAAACGCTTACCTTCCATTGCAATAGCTATCATTTCATAGGTTTTGCCGGCACCAACGGCGTGTGCAAGCAAACAGTTACCGCCGTACAAACCTCTTGCGACAGCGTTTTTCTGGTGCTCTTTTAGAGTAATTTCGGTATTCATACCCGTAAAATGAAGGTGTGAGCCGTCATATTCTCTGTGTCGGATAGAATTGTAGGTTTCGTTGTATTTCTGTACCAACGCTTCTCGGCGTTCGGGGTCTTGGAAAATCCAATCCTGAAATTCCGATTTAATGATATTTGCACATCTGCGGACTGCCTTTGTTTCCTCATCATTTACAACGAGAACGTACTTGCCATTAGAGTCACGGACATCGTTGCCGTACTCGTCCTTAACTCTGTCCTTGACTTGTAAATCGGAGTTATTCAGAATACCCTCGATAATTTCGTATGCGTTCTTACGGTTTGTACCATAAGTTTTTGTTGCATAATAGTTATTCTTCGCCGTACCCTTAACATTTTCGATTTTCCAAGTACCTGCAACTGCACTGTACTGAACGTCCATATCAACCTTTGTATCATAGTCGGGTCTGAATTTCTCAATAATAAAGTCTGCAATATATTTCGGATCTACCCAATGAGCACCAAGCTTAACGGAAATGTCCTTTGCTTCTACCCTCGGCGGCATAGCGTTCTCAAGAGCCGTTCTGTTATTTGTAACGTCCATATCTTCGGGAGCGTTCTCAAGCTCGTGAAGCTTCTTTCGGATATTGCCCGTCAGATACTCATCCGCTGTAACATACTTTTCTTCCTCCTGCGGAAGTCGGAAAATCTGTCCTTCAAGCTCTGATATGAGCTTGTCCTTATCCATACCGCAAAGCTGGGTCATATATTCAAAATCAACCTTTGCTTTTTCTGCTACGGATAAAATCAAGGCTTCTTGTGCTGTTTCGACGTGTGTTGCGAGGACTTTCGGCTTAACGGTATTGTGGAAGAAAATATCGGATTTTCCTGTTACCTGTCCCTTTTCATCCTTGTTTTCAAGTGCTGAAACAATGTTGTAACCGTCATCGCCCTGCATAGCCTTTGCGTTTTTGCGGTCACTTACTTCACCGTATTGTGCAACAAATAAATCATAACGCTCATTCAGATTTTTTCTGCTCTCGGCAATATCATTGTCAAGGCTGCCGTCTGAATTTTCAAGCTGCAAATCAAGCAGTTCACGAACATTGTCACGGAGTTCAATTAAACCTACTGCACGGTTAAGTGTATCCTTTGGCACTTCTACCTTACGCATAGTGTCCTCGGCTTCTCTGTAATACAGATTGCCGTCAACAGCATAAAAACTGTACTTTCGTGAATTTGCAGGTGCGGGAATTTCGTCAATATCCTTGTTTTCTTCAATTTCCCCTACCACATATTCACCCTTAATATTTTTCACTGCTTCTGCAAGCTGCTGTTTAAGGTCTGCACCCTCGACAGGTAACACCTGTGTGTTTTCTGTCGGTCCGTAAATATGCTTCGCTTCTGCAATTTTACCCAGCACCATTTCGGGGTGCTGAACGAAATAGTTATTTACAGAAAAACCGTCTGCTGTTTCTGACTTATTCAGCCATTCTACTTCATCAGGATTGATTTCAATAGGACGGTCACGCTTCTGCAAGAAAATGATGTCGGATGTAACCTCTGTACCTGCATTAGCCTTGAAAGCATTGTTCGGAAGTCTGATTGCTCCTAACAGCTCTGCTCTCTGTGCAAGATATTTTCTGATTTCGGGATTTTCCTTATCAAGCGTACCCTTTGAGGTTACAAATGCCACAACACCGCCCGGACGTACTTTATCAAGCATTTTTACTGCGAAATAATCGTGAATAAGCAAGTGCATATCGTTATATTTTCTGTCATTAACCTTGTAGTCACCGAACGGAACATTACCAACCGCTACATCAAAGCTGTTGTCTGCGAAATTTGTCTGCTCAAAGCCTTTTATCTGAATATCCGCTGTCTGATAAAGCTGCTGTGCGATACGTCCCGTAAGGCTGTCAAGCTCTACGCCGTAAAGCTTGCTGTTTCGCATTTCTTCGGGGAGCGTACCGAAAAAGTTACCGATACCCATTGCAGGCTCAAGAATTTTACCGCTTTCAAATCCGAGATTTTTAAGTCCCTCATAGATTGCGGAGGTTATAACGGGAGATGTGAAATGTGCGTTCATCGTGGAATGTCTTGCGGCTGAATATTCTTCGGGAGAAAGCAGCTCCTTCAGCTCCGCATATTCTTCTTTCCACTTTTCATTACTCATATCAAAAGCCTGTGGGATAGCTCCCCAGCCTGTGTACTTGGATAAAATCTGCTGTTCTTCAGGTGTAGCTGTACGGTTTTCCGCTTCAATCTGTTTCAGCGTTTTTATTGCTTCAACGTTATCAGCGTATCTTGCCTTTGCTCCGCCCGGAACACCGAAATTATCGTCAGTAATAACAAAGTTTGTACCCTTTGGTTTTCTGTAAGAATCAATCAGCTTTTGCTGGCTCTCTACTACATAAAGGCTGTCACTTGTTACAAGGTCTATTTCGGGAACTACAATATGATTGCCGAAAAGGGAGTCCATTTCTACAAGCGTTACCTTGCCGTCACTTATATCAGCCACGCTGTACAACTGATTATCATACTCTACAACATCGTAAATGCTTGGTTTATATACGTCTGTCTGCTCACTTGCCCGTATTTCCCGTTCCTTTTCTCTCATAGGATTGCCGAGATATACGCCGTTGTTTGCAAGCTCATATCTGTCAATATTGCTTGTAACCTGATATGTACGGAGTGAAGATTGCTCAAAATATGAAACACCGACGTCATTCGGATATACACCAAGCATAGATGTTACAGTGTACTCACGGTCTTTGTAAAGGAACTTATCCCCTACCTCAACTTCATCGCCTGACTTTCTCTGTGGTGCAGGCTCGGCAGCAGCTTTTTCTTCCTCGGCAGGCTGTTCAATGGTCTGTGCTGAACGGTTAAGGAACATATCTGTAATATCCTTGTAGCCTACGCTGTCACAATAATATGCGTGTTTACCGTTTTCATCATCAATAACCACAACATCAGAAACGCTTAATGAGTGACCCTCAAAATCCTTTGGATGTTCGATATTGAACACTGTGAAAATGCCCTCCAGCTTATTTGCGTAAGGAATATCGTCAAGATTACCGCTGTACACCTTTTCGTAATTCTTCGGGTCAGGCTTCTGTCCTGTTTTTTCAAGCTGTTCGTAACGCAGAAAGCGCAAATCGTGATACTGCTCCCCACGGGGAATCTGATAGATTTCATAAGTATTTTTCTTTGCTTCGATTACAGCCTGCGGCATTTCGTACTCAATGCCGTATTCGTCAAGGACTTTCATAGCGTTATCCATAACGTGCTTGTCATAGCTGTCTGCATAATTTCCACGGGAAATATCTCTTTTGGCATCTCTGATACGGTTTTCAATGTCCTTTGGGGAAATATATACGCCTGCTTCAACAAGTCTGTCGATACGCTTTACAACCTCTCCCCATTTCATATCAGCTGTACATTTATTTGCTTCTCTGCCTTTAGTCAGGCTTATGCTTTTGCTGTCGTGATTGGAAGAATACCAGCTTCTGCCTACTCCGCCTGTGCCGTACTCGTTTTTAAGAAAATCCGCTTTTTCCTTTGCGTTATGTTCCTTCGTAAAAAACTCCTGTATTCTGAATTTTCCGCCTACAACTCCGCTTCCGCTTAAAAGAAGCCAGTCCTTTTCATCTTCTGTAATAAAATGCTTTGGCTCAAATGCAAAATCAACATTCGTTTTAAATTCGGGATACTCAAACTTTACCTTGCCCTGATTGTATTCTGCTCTCAAATCGTTAATTCGTTCAAGCAGTTCGGCAGGCTTATGGTAATGAAAACGCATAACTTCGGGATTTTTTTCGTACATATCAATAAAGCTTGAAAGTCCCTCTGCAATTTCATTAAGCGGAGTTATTCCGTGTAATGCTTCGGAAATTTTGTCAGTAGCTTCGTAATAGCCACCGTCAAAAAAGTAATCGGGAATAAAGAACGGTCTGATATTGCTGTCCTGTCGGAGATAACCAAGCTTATTGGCAATATCATTTATATCCTTATCTCTTGCACTGTCGATGATTTCCTGTGAACAGTAATTACCCTTTTCAAGCATTGCCTTAATACGCTCTGCGGCTTCTTCCCAAGAAATATGTGCTTTACTTCCGCTTGGGAAAGCTGTTTCGCCTACTGCAACGGTAATGCCCTTTTCGTTAAACCACGCAGACACATTGAACTCGGAATATTCGTTAATGATATATCCTCTGCCGTCCTCTCCGAACTCCTTTTTCAGAAATTCAGCATTTTCTTCTGCTGACTTATTCTTCTGGAACTGACGGACAATGCGTTCAAGGCTGTACGGCTCGTTACTGCCACAACGCAGAATATTATCAATCATATTTGTTGTTGGTGCTTTATTTGATGTAAAGCCTTTTCTTACGGGAGCGTCGGCATAATTATCCGTTACTGTTTCGGTTTCGGCTGTAACAGTATTTTCGGGTACGCTCTGTTCCTGCTCTCTTACTCTGTCGATTTCTTTTCTTACAGTGTTTGCGAAAAGATTGATAAGTCCCGGATGAGAGTTTATATAGAAATTCTGTCTTGCTTTTTCACTTTCTTTTTCGGAAAGCTGTGACATTACACTATTTCCCCACTCAATATTGTCACGGTCAATTCGTCCGTCAAAATCAAGTGCCGATACTCTTGCCGCAAGCACAAGTGCTATTCTTTCCAAAGTGAAATTCTTTAAAACATCAGAAAGCACTCCCTGTGTATTAAGCCTGTTATCTCCGTAATTATCAGATATTGCCTTACCAACAGCAGCTGCACACTTTTTGCTTTCGTTTATATCTGCAAAGTAAATTTCCCTTTCACCAATCGCATTTGCTGTTTCAAGGCTATTTGAGTATAACGGCATTACTTCGGCTTCAACATTCTTGCTCTGTTCCTCATACTGCTTATGCTTGTATTCTTTGAGCAAACGTTCTGCTGTTGCTCTGTTCGTTGTGTAATTAAGCTGTGACAGTAATTCTTCATTCATTTCCTCAACGGAATTGTACTGCTCTGTCAGCGTTACATCACCATTGATTTTATATGTAACAGCAAAGGCTTCAAGGTCAACGTCCATATTAAAAACATTTTCCTCAAGTACATCAATAACGAAATGTTCGATTGGGATATTCTTCATATCCTCAAAATCTTCATTCTTATCATAAATTTTACCGACATACTCGCTGATATATTTCTTTGACTGTTCAATAGCAGAATTTTCTGCTTCTTTCTCCAGCATTTCTTCAAGGAGAGAATTACCCTCACTGACAAAATAGTCAAATTCGAGGTTTTCAAGTTCCCTTTCAATAAGCTCGTCAAGAAAATCGTACTTGTCTGTACGCATAAGATTTCCACTGATATAATAATTGATTGCAAAATTTTTGAGGTCAGCTTCAACCTGGAATGGATATTCTGCGTTATCACCCAGCTCCGTATAACCAAGGCTGACGTGTTCAAGATTTTCATCAGTTACAACAGATTCTTCAATATCAAATTCCTTTGATACATAATCATTTATGTAAGCGATTGCCTTGTCAAGTTCTGACGGCTCATCTTCTTCAATATCATAATCAATTTCAGGCTCAATGTCATAACTCTGCACATCAAGAGAATCAGCGATTTCAAGAACATCATCAAGGTACTGCTGTACATACGCTGCCTGTTCTTCAGACATATCCTGACTTTCAATATCACCATTACCCACGATATAAAAGTCAACTCTTACAGTAACATTATCTACATCGTGACTGTCAATGAAATTGATATATTCGTCAGTTTCAGTTACCCTGTCACTGTCAGCAAAACCGCCCATTACAAATTCTTCTTCGCCGTCAATGGAAACAACGGAAAAAGTGAGTTTATTGTTTTCAAGGTCAAGCTGTTCAGCAATTTCTGCACGTCTGTTTTCTTTGCGGATTTCATCAAAGGAATAGGTTTCGGCAATGTCGTTGTTATATACCCTCATTTCCTGATTATCAACATTAACCTCAACTGCAAGTCCGTTATCTGACTGTGAGATTTCAGCAAAGGTTATACCGCTTATTCTGCTGCCATTATTGATGCAGTACAGAAATGGCTTTTCAGCTGATACACATTCTCTTTTCAGACGTTCAACTGTCATTTCATCATTACGGAAAAACGCTGTTTCGCCGTACTGTTCAACCATAAACACAAACTGCTGCTTCTGTTCTTCCTGCTGCTTGCTTTCATGTTCCCTTGTTTCAAACGCAGTTCTTACATTTGCTTCAATATCTGAAATAAAAATCTCAAATGAAGGGAATTCCGCACTTTCATAATATCCGCCGCAGTGGATATATTCCTCGGCTTCATTGTCATAAATATCATAATCCAATGCCCACTCATCACCAAGCTCACGGATATTAAGTTCCAGCTGATAGTTATACAGTTCCTTGTCAACAAAAAGGAAAGCATAGTCAGTGCCGCTGATATGATTTTTCACATTGGATACCAGCTCGTCATATTTCTGCTTATCAAAACCGTTCCAGTTAATATAACTGTATTCAGCGTTATTGACGGGTGCTTCTTCAATAACAGGTGCGGCAGGCTGTTCACGTCCAAGCGAAATAAGGATACGGTCTGCTGTTTCTTCAAGTGCAATTCCTACATCTTCAAGTCCGTTAAGCTCGCCGTTTTTTACCCACTGCTCATAAATTTCATCAAGCGGATATTTTCTTGACAGTAAAGCTTCATACTGCTCATCGGTCAGCTCAGGTGTGAATTCTTTAAGGTAAAGCCTTATCCTGTCCTTATCAACAATTGCAGCAGCTGACTGAATAAGCACATCTGCACTTTCCTGTCTGATTTCGGATATAAAGGTGTTGTATTCTTCATTTACTCTTTCAAAAAGCTGTTCCTGATAGCTTAATTCCTCATCAGGCTGTGTGACAGGAGCTTCTTCAGTTACTTCTTTCTGTTCCTCTGTCTTGAAAAGAGAAACAAGCTTAACATTTGCAAGTGCTCTTTCACGCTGGGCAACAACAAGTGTATCGCTCACCACATTAAGGAGATAATCCTCAACATTCTGTGCCAGACCGTGTGTAAGGGAATACATAGTATTCTGATAGCTGTTGTACTCCTTTTTCCAATTCTGCCACTCATAATCCTCATAGTTTTTGTCAAGATAAAGATAATACGGCTCTCCGGCTACGGGTGTTCCGTTGTAGCTTTCGCTAATCTCAAAAACTGTTGTTGCAATACTGTCCGCATTATGATATGTTGAAACATCTTCCTTTACCGCTGAAACATAGTTCTCCTTAATTTCCATTGAAGCATATATCTGACGGTTACGCTCATCTTCTCCCTCAATAAACGGAGGAAGCTTTTCACCGTTCATATACACATCAAAGTCATAAGTCCACATTTCTTGTGCATCTTCATCGGGAATTATCATCTGATTTTCGGGTACGGCAATTCTTTCAAGGTAATCGACAAATCCGTTGTGAACATCGTCCATTACAAGATTTTTTTCGCCGTCAACAATAAGGCAAGCGGCTTCATCGCCATAGTATTCACTTTCAAGCAGGAATAAATCCTTACCCTTGATATGCTCCGCTTCGATAACGTACCAAGTGCCTGTGTATCCCTCAATTTCGATATTATCGCTGTCAAGGTCAAGCTTGTTCTTTGGCTTTTCAGCCTGCTTATCCTTTACAACGGAAGGACAGTTTTCTTCAAGGAGAGTAATAAAAGCGTTTACTTCCTCCACATAAATGCTTTCTGCACCGATACCGTAATATTCAGCCGTATTTTCGGGGCGATTGATATAGTCATTGGCGTAATCTTCAAAGTATGCTGTACTTGTGTCAATGGTGTTTTCACGGCAGTTTTCAAAGATATAGTTTATGAAGGCATTGCGTCCGTCAGCTTCGTTCTTCGCTTCTTCCCTTGCCTTGTATGCTGCATAAATATCTTCCTCGGTAATGTATTTTTCAACAAATGCACCGTCACTGTTATCTGCGTCGGGATTGAAAAATACCCAAGAAAAACTGTTACTTTTTTCGTTATATAAGATATGGTCGGGATAGAGATAATTCTGCATAGGGAAATCTTCAATGCGTTTTATGTTTTCCGCTGAAATGCTATTGCTTTCCCTATCTTCATCAGCAATTTGCCATTCTGCAATTTCTTCGGGTGGATTAGTAAACGGGATTTCGTTTTTGTAGCCAAATCTCACAGCGTCCTCAACCGTATTGAATGTAACCAAGTTCCCGGAATCATCAGTATATGGCTCTTTTTCATTTCCCGTGGTGAGGTCATAACGGGAAATATAGTATGCGTCGCTATGTGCGTCGGAGGTGAGGTCGATTTTATACGCTGTCGGATGGAAAAATTCTACCTCTGTGTCATAGAACATTTCACGCACCATATCCAGACCGTCAAAGCCTTCGATAGCACCTGTTGCTTTGTTTTTCAAATGAACAAAGTCATCAAAACCGTTAATATTTACACGCTCAAAGCCTGCCGCTTCAAGCTCTGTGAGCAGATCCATATTCTTTATATTCTCTGCAATTCTTCTTACTGCAACAGCGTTCTTATCGCCGCTTACGGTAATGGTAGCCTTATCGCCTACAATACGTCCCGAAAAATGGCTCTTGTTATCACCTGACAGTACCGCCGCAACCTTTAATGCAGTTTCTCTGTCCATATTGATGTATCTTTTATCAGAAATATACTTATATTCCGTATTACCGATAATCTTCACCATAGCTGACTTTGCGGCAGAAAATTCTGCGGCAATGGCTGAAGCTCTCTCACGGTCTGCAATATGAACGGTAACAACATTCTTGTAATTGCTTATTGTAGCAGAAAAAACAATACCCTCGCTGTTAAGCTTGTCCATAACAGCGTTGATGTTGTTTCCGTTGAGATTTATATAATGGCGTTCCTGCGGGGGAATAGCCTTGTAAAAGTCTTTGTTGATATATTCGGTCATTTATGTTTCCTCCCTCTGCGGCATAAGAATAATGGTTTCTGCACGGACAATTTTTCTGCACCTTACAAAACCGTCCTCGATAATCTTTGCTGTTACACTTGTTCCTGATACAATAATCTTGTCAGCGCTTCTGTATCCCTTTGTAAGTCCCATACCGTTGCGTACAACTACCTTAACAGGCTCGTCTGAATTATGCGGAATTACAAAAAACGTATATCCGCTGTTGCGTTCTGAAACAGGCATTTCGCTTATTCTGCCCTGAATATGTATTTTATCGGTCATTTTAATCAGCCTTTCTTATTCTTAAATCAAGAAGCTCTGCTGCTTCGTAAATTGTCATCTTATCTGTAACCGCTGTAATAAAGGCGGTAATCTCACGATATGTAAGCTGCTTTGAACTGCATACTGCGTCAAGCTGTCTTACTTCTTCATCGTGAAGAAGCTTTTCACACTTTGCGATTTCGCCCTTTATATCCTTTGTTTTCTTTTCTGCGGCGGTCTGTGTTTCAACAGCCTTGCCCAGCTTTTCACGGAGAGCGTTAAGTTTTTCGGCAACCTTATCACTCTTGCTGACAGGCTTCTTTTCTTCCGTCTGCTGAATAATATCAGCCTTAATATTTACATCAGCGTTCATTTCTTTCTGCTCCTTTTTCTCATAAGAATATTTGCGATTTGTGCTTCAATACTTGAAATATCCGAGTTTATAACGTCAAGCTCCAACTGCTTTTCCTGTCGGAGCTGTACAAATTTTGCTCTTTTCTCTCCAAGCTCATTTATCTGTTCGGTGACGGATATGTTCCGCCTATATGGATTTATTTCTGTGCGTACCATTCCGCACCTCTCTTTCGTCTTGTTTGTTTTGTTACAAAGCCTTCCATAAACTCTGACATTTATGAAAGGCTTTGATTCAATCTATAAGGCAATATGCTGACAAAACACTTATATTAACGTGCTTCGGTATTTCTTGATTTATTTTGGTTCTGTGCTTCTCTTACCTGCACCTTATCTGCCCATTCAGCCATGCTTTTAACTGTTTCGATAAAATCCTTGTTCTTTATACCATCTACTGTAACGGCAGATTTTTCACCGGCATACTTTGCAGAATGTTCAATACCCTGCTTTGCAGCTTCCTTTGAAATGGAATATGCTGTCTTGGAGTCAGTGCGGATAT
This sequence comes from Oscillospiraceae bacterium, assembly GCA_045545795.1. Taxonomy (GTDB): domain Bacteria; phylum Bacillota; class Clostridia; order Oscillospirales; family Ruminococcaceae; genus RGIG8773. The sequence continues at coordinate 1,574 of JAZQBN010000117.1, read as the reverse complement.
ATGTCTTATTTTGAATATCCTTAAAACCTTCACGATTAAAATATGTAACCTTCTTTTCTCGTTTTGGCTGTTTGGACTGTTTTTCCTGACTTGTAGTTTCGGGAATATTAAAATCTGCCCTCATAGCTTCAACAAAGGCTCTGTCCTTTACGCCGTCAACCGTAACTGCCGACTTTGCTCCGTCATACTTTGCGGAAAACTCAATATTCGCCGCTGTTGCTCTCTGTGCAATCTGAAACGCTGTTGCTGCGTCCGTGTTCAGATAGGTCTTGTTTTCGATTTCCTTAAATGCTTCCTTGTTATAATATTTAGGTGCTCTGCTTTCGTAACTCATATCAATTTCCTCCGTTTGTTTTTCTTCAATTAAATTTGCAGTTTCGTTTATCTTGGAAACAAGCTCTGCCGCCATATCTGCAAGTTCGGGATTTTCTTCCGCATAAGCCTGCAAAGCTTCAACTACCGTGTCAATATCCTTGTCCTCAACAAGCATTTTCACTGTTTCCTGCTTAACCTCGTCAATATTACTGCGGTCATCTCCACATAAAAACTCTGCGGATTTCAACGCAAGATATGACATAAGCATTTTTTCGTCGGAGCATACAAGCTTGTTTCTGCCTGTTTTCTTCGCCTTATACGCCGCTTCATCGGCAAATTTAAACTCGCTGTCAAATACGGCTCTTGCATTTTCAGCGGTCATTTCCGTTTCGGGTGACATATTATGTAATCCCATTGAAACGGTTACCTTTATTTCAACAGGCTCATCATTTTTTGTAACATTATGTATCGTATTTTCAATCTTCACACGCAGACGTTCCGAAACGTCAACCGCTGTTTCGGGAGAACAGTTAAGGATACATACAAGTTCCTCGCCGCCCATTCTGAACGCACAATCCGCACCTGTTCTTGTAGCCTCCTGCAACACTTCCGCTACGCCTTTAAGGATAACGTCACCTGCGTCGTGTCCGTATGTATCATTTACATTCTTGAAATGGTCAATATCAATCATCAGAATGTTTACGCTTCGTCCGCTGTTGATATTGCCTACAAGGGTATTTGCAAGGTATTCGTTAAGTCCCTGTCTGTTTTTAAGGCGGGTAAGCTCATCAGTGATTCTGCCTTGATGTTCAAACTCCTTACGCAGACCAAGCTCAACAGTATTTACAACCTGTCCGCCCTGACGGAAGTAATCATAATCATTTGGTGTAAATCCGCTTTCCTTTTCTGCAACGATAACTCCCAAAGAGTTGCCGTTTGCGGAAACAAGAGGTATAACAGCTTCTTTGCTGTCGGATATAATGCCCTTGTTTTCATACGCTGACTTGATTTCATCTGCCGATTGTGTTTCCTGCCAATCACGATAATCACCGTGAGTGAAAAATTTACCATTGCTGTTGTCATAGCAATAGAATTTTGCGTTTTCACACTTTGTAAGTTGCTTTGTCATACTCTCGATTTCGTCCATTGTTTCCTCGATAGACTGACTTTCAACAATAGCTGTAACAAAGTTGTTTATAATATCAATGCTGTTTTCAACAGAGGTAAGACGGTTTTCAAGTGCTTCTACCCTTTTGAGC
>JAZQBN010000116.1:0-3246 GCA_045545795.1 Oscillospiraceae bacterium | reverse complement strand
AATTTCTCCGATGTTTTTGAACTCATCAAGCAGGAAGTTAATGTGAATAGGCAATGCTGGAGCACCGCCATACTTATCTCCAGACCAGATGAACATTTTATCCATATCCTGAATCAGCTTTTCAAGCGTTCCACGGATAATACTTGTCTTGTAATGCTTTACCTTTTTGCCTTTCGGATGAAAAGCAATATGATAAATCTTTTTGCCGTTGACATATTCTTCTTCAACAATGTTCTTTTCTGTAACCTTGCAGAAGAACTCCTTTGCTTCTTCTTCAGAATCAAAGTAATCAAACACAGGCGTTCCTACTCTGTATCCGATATGCCATTTACCACGAAGTTTGCGTTCTCCAAGCTCATACAATCGCCCGTAAAGCTGTGAATACAGCATTGCAATCAAGAAATTGAATGCCTGATGGGACTGGGGGATACCAAGGAACAGATAAGACTGCTGTGTTGCCATTTTGTCGATGTTGATATTCATATTAGGGAAGTCTTTGTTCTCTCTTGTGATGAGGTCAACATCCCTTGTAGAGAAAATCTGCAAGTCAACAGCGGTCGTGATAAGAATTGTATTTGCCGTTTTCTGCGGAGCAATCAAAAACGTATCATAATACAATTTTGTTTTATTGTCAGGCTTTCGTTTGAAAAAATCCTTCAGACGACAGGTGAGTGTAGACTGCACACTGTCATCGTCTGAAACTTTTGCTTCTTGCACCAGCTTCAAAATGGTAGAAAAGCATCTACCGCCTTCCATTCCTTGCGTTTTTCCAGTAGGGCAAAAGCTGGGGTCAAGCCCTTCACACTTAAACCCTTCCAGAAGCAAGTCCTCGTCTTCTTCCAAAGTGTAGTAAATGAGAGCTGTCATAAACGCTTTTTCCGACTTATCCCAGAAAGGGTCGCCGCCGCCTGCTTCTTTGCCAGCTTTCGCATTCTTCATATACAGGTCAACGAGAATGTTTACCTGCGTTTCGGAGATATTGCCGTTACTGTCATACACATTGACAAGCGGATTGTAGTTGTTGGAAATTCCGAAGTCAGAAGCGTTAAACAGGAACACGTTGTATCCTTTAGAAAGAAGATACGGAGCAAAGGAACTGAAAATGTCACCAGATGGGTCTGTGATGACCATAGAGCAATTCTCTTGCAAAATATTCGGTTTAATATACTTGAAGGTTTTACCTGTACCAGTACCGCCAATAACAAGCACATTTGCCGAACGGTTTACTTTTTTATTATCTAACGACAGCCCAATATAATCGCCGCTTTTGTGTACGCCAAAAAGCATATTGTTGTCGATATAAGAGCTGTCTTTCACAACCTTCGCCAAATCTCATCACCCTTCCATAAATTTATTTTTATAGGTCTTGTAGTCACTGTTTGTGGCAAGTCTTGCTGCACCGTGTTCGTGACCAACTCTGGATTGTTTTTTTGCATCAGAGTCAAGCCAGATGAACAGTCCGATAATACCAAGGATTCCAAAACCCATCAAAAAGCCCATTCCCATTGCTTCAGGATAAATGTCTGTCATATTGACAGGAAGTGTATCGAACTCCATAATCCAGCTAAAAGCACACTGCATTCCTGTTGGCTTTTCTCTGTAATGAATTGCCATATAGGAATTGGAGTAAACAGCAAAAACGCCACCCGTTACACAGCAAACAATTAAGAACTTAATCAGCTTGCTCACGAAACTGGATTCTTTTGCAGCTTTTCCGTACTTAATTTCAGGATATTTGGTTTCGTTCTTATACTCTCTGACGTTTTCAACTTCATTTGAAGTTCGATTGATAATATCCGAAGCTTCGCCTGCAAGCTTCTTGATTTTTGCAACACCATCAATAACCATCTGGTTATCTTGGCTTACTTTTTCTTCTCTTTCCTGACGCTCTCGCTCTTCTGCGGCAGAAGAAACTGTAACATCCTCATCTCTGACCGCATTGACAGCATTTTCAAGAATTGATTCGGTAGGCTGATTGTTCAAATTTGCAATGGTCTGAATATCTGAATGGTCTTCTTCTGTTAAAGCGTGAATTGTACTGTTTGTCAGCACAGCGTTTACCATTAGGTTTTCAGGATATTCATTCTCCACAGGAGCTTCCTGTGTTTGTTGTTCAGATTCTTCGTAATCGCTGATGTCGTCGGCAAAATCATCGGCATTGCCGAAGCCATACCCCATAAAATCAAGCTCATTCATTTGTTCTCTCCCATCTTTCTTCTTCAAAGTTATCAGGTGGGAACTCATCGAAGTTTGCTGCTACTTTCTGGATGATATACAGAACCAACTGAAATGTCGTTGTCTGGTCAAGCTCTGTTGCTTCGTAAAGTAACTCATCGTGGGAGTTGCCATTCCCATCTGTACTGCAATAATGTACTGTAAAATGGTTGTTATCATAAGCGACTTTCCATTTGCCAATTTCAAAACGCTTATTCAACACATACTCTACAAAGTACATAAACCCTTTGTTTTCTGCATTTTCAATGCTGTCAGCCCGTGAACTGGTGACAATACAGTCTTTCGTAATTATCATCAGCGGGGAAATCACATTCATATCGTTGATATACAAAGGTTTTGTTTTCTCTGCTGCACGATACGAATAAATGCTTTGATGTGTAGAATAAATGTCAAAGGATTGAGGGGAACAAACTCTGGGTACACGAACCGCCTTCAATTCCTCTTCAATTTTCTGTGTGTCTACAAATTCATCTGTTACCCCAAAAAACTTCTTGTATTTTGCACCAGAAGGATTTGGGTACACTTTTTCTGCGACCTCTTCTACTTTTGAATAATCATATCCGTTCAAAAGGAGAAACAGGATTTGAACACGAACTTTTCCGTCCGTCTTTTTATAGCGTGTAAACATAAATTTTGACCTCGCTTCAAAGTGTTCTCACTTTTATTATGTAACGAGAACTTTCGGTAGAAAGAAAGCCCCTATCCAGAGTAGGTTTCCTTCAAGGGGCTTTGCAATCTTAATCAATGGAATGTACATAAGTTCTGTCATCAGCATTTCCGTTTGCCGCTTGCACAGCCCAATAATATGTCTTGTCGCTGCTCAAATCAAGGCAACTGGTTGCATCGAAGATTCTCAATTGAACCGTACCCGCATTATCGTAGTTGTTCAAATCAACCGTAATAATGCTTCCAGCAGGAATCGTCTTCTTATAAGGATTCGGCTTGTCAATCAAATGTTCGTCAGGTTCAGGGTCATCGTTAATTACAATTGACAAGTCGGATCGTAGCCAT
>JAZQBN010000115.1:0-11337 GCA_045545795.1 Oscillospiraceae bacterium | reverse complement strand
GAATCCAGAATCCGTGATACTGATATGGCTACAGAGATGATGAACTTCACAAAGCAGAACATCCTTACACAGGCTTCTCAGTCTATGCTTGCTCAGGCAAACCAGCTCCCACAGAGCGTTCTCTCACTTCTCCAGTAAGAGTTTTCCTGAACAATCTAAACTTTCTGCTTGACTGTTCTAAACAATTTAAAGTCCACTCCTTCGGGGGTGGACTTTTTTGCTTATGTCATTTTTATATTCCTGCAAATTATTTCTTGCTTAAAACTTGTTTTTTACAAGCGAAATTCCTATAATTGCAGCGGCAAGTGCCGCAAGCGAAATTAAGGTAATGTGAAAATTTTCCTTATCGCTTTCAGCAGGTTCGGGCTTATTCTCCGAAGGAAAATCCTGCTTATCGGCAAAGCCTTCCTGTATATGCGAAAAATCCATATCAAATTCATCAGGCATTCCCCCGTTTGGTATCTTAGGGGGACTGATACTCATATCAGGCATTTCTCCGTCAGGAAGCTGAGGAATGTCATTTTCATTCGGGAAATTCCTGTCGGGACGGTTGTTCCTGTCCTGATTTCCGAAGCCGCCGAAATCTCCTCCGCCTATGCCTGTGCCGAGGTCAGAAAGATTTACCCCTGCTGTATCAACAAGCTTATCGGGGCTTGCCTTTTGCTCCTCTGTTGTTGCGGGGATTGTTCCTTCAAGCTGACCTTTTATGCTTGTCATTCGCAGTTCAGCAATTTTCTTGAAGGCTTCGACCGCTTTCAGGTACTCGTCATAGCTGTAAAAAGCAGTGGGGGCGGTTTTTACATAATTGCCGATTACATCATTTATCTTATCAAGCTTTGCGGAAAATTTTCCATCAGAGAAATAGTCGTCCGCAAGCTGCTCAAGATAGCTGTGATATTTTGCAAGGTACTCCTCGTTTTCCAAAAGTTTTGAGATAAGCGGTCTTTCGGACATTTCAACTCCGCTTACGGGAGTATCAATCGGAAAATTAACCGTATCGGAAGCGTTTCCGCCCATAAATGCACCCCAGGCATAGTTGTAGTCCCAGGGAAGGATTTGCAGCTTGCCGCCGTACTCGTAGATGTAATAATTCTGTGCCATTTGTGATGAGTAGCTGTCAAGATTTACAACAGCAGTATGCACGGCAAGGTAACGGAGAATCTGGTCAACATCAAAATATTTTTCAATTTCGTCTCCCTCGTTAAGTGCTTTGATTGCGGCTATGACACGCTGATAATCCTCCTCAGTGCTGTCATTTCCTACGACATTACTGAATATAGCAGGATAGCTTGAACTGCTGTCGTCAGTGTAGAGAAGTGCTCCGCCTGACGAGCCTGCACCCATTCCGCCGCCCATTCTGTCTTTGCCGTTTCGGTCAAAGCTGTCGGGAAGCTCTGTGCTTTCATTTGCACGCTTACCGAAGCTTTTTTCAAAATTTCCCGAAAAGCTGCCGAAATTCATTGCCGCATTATTGCCCATACCTCCGACGGTTTTTACGTTATACAGCACGCCGCTATCGTCACCGCTTACCCTTTGCTTGTAGCTGTCGTTATAGGCTTCAATCGCAAAATACAGTCCCCACTTTTCGCCGTTGAGGGAAATATCGGCATAATTGAAATACGGTGTTTCAATTCCCAGCGATTTCATCATATCAAATGCGGTGTATTCCTTCATACAGGCGGCATCACCAATCATATTGTTGAGCACCAGCATATCAAGTCCGTAACAGGTCTGACCGTCAACGTACTCATCAAACTTGATTTTGAAGCTGTAGCGGTCGCTGTCTGAGGAATTCACCTGCTGTAAGCTGTTGTTGCCTTTGGGACGTATACCCACATTTGAGATTTTCTTATTGTTGATTACAACGTCAACGGAAATATATTCCTCGCTCATAGCGTTGTCAAGCATAGTCTGCCACGCTGCTTCATCAGCAATGATATCGATTGTCATAATGTCAGTGCCGAAAAGCTGATTTGCATATACAGGCTCAGCCTTGGCGGTAAGTGCTTCTTTCAGCTCACTGTCGGGCAGAAGCAGCATAAAAAGCACGATTGCTGCGGCAATAATCATTGCTGCGGCAGCTATAATGCCGATTTTTTTACTTTCAATCATTTATTCACCTGCTTATGCCATATATTCTCCGTTGTAGCTTACAAGGGCACACTTTGTAACACCTTCTGTTTCTGCAAGGATATTGCATACCTTTGTGTTTCCCTCGTTAAGCTTTACCTCAACGGTAATTTCAATTCCGTTTGGTGTGACGGATTTTGATTTTACAAGCTGTTTTCTGGTATTGGCTTTCAGTATTTCCATTGCCTTTTCCTCAGCCTTGCCATTTGTGCAGCTTATGATTGCTATGTATGGGGTATCGCTCGTTTTTCTGTTTACGAAAATAACAAGCACGATGCCGATTATGATTGAGCCGATTACCGCAAGAGGAATAAGTCCCGCACCTGTTACAATGCCTGCGGAAATTGCCCAGAAAAGAAATGCAATATCAAGCGGCTCCTTCACGGCAGTACGGAAACGCACGATTGAAAGTGCACCAACCATACCGAGTGAAAGGATAACATTTGATGTTACCGCAAGGATAATCAGGGTTGTGATAAGCGTCATTGCAATAAGGGATACACCGAATGAGGTGCTGTACATTACGCCTCGGAAGGTCTTTTTATACACCATATAAATAAACAGACCCAAAGCAAAGGAAACCGTCATTGCGATTATAACATCAAGAATTGAAAAGCTGCTTACCTTTTCAAGAAAGCTGGATTTAAAAATATCACTGAAATTCATAATTGCTCCTCCATAGTTAAATGTATCTTCCTGCCGCATATTTTGAGAATGATGCTGTCTGTCTGCCGTCAAGGCGGAGCAGGTCAGCAATAATCTGGGGCAGGAATTCGTCGTATTTTACTTCCATTATTATAGTATTCGGTACGGGTACGGATACAGCAGAAACATCACTGCTGAAAAAATCATCGGTGAAGACGCTGGAATGTATAGCACTGTCAAAGGTAACGCGGACATTTCCCGGTGCATAGACATATGCCTGCCGTGTATAGTCAACTATCAGCTTAGGACGCAGGCATTCGTTTTCAAGCTTTGCGTAAAATTCATTCAGCAGAAGGCTGTCCGACTCCGCAAGGAATTCGTAATCATTGACCATAATCCGTTCAACCTGCTGTCTGGTAAGAAAAGCCTGCTCTTTGAGGGTAAGTCCCTTGTGCTTGGCTTTCTTTTCAAGCAGGATTTTGCTGTCGTCCATATTATAAAAGCGTATTCTGAATTTTTCACGAACGCTTATTCCGTCAAGCTTTTCACGCAGAGCCTTATCCATATAGTTGTCAAAATAAAGGCTTCGTATGAAATAGGGTCCGTTGACGCAATGCTCATCCGGCACGGCGAAAAGCTTTATTTTGCTGTCAAGTATAAGATAATCCGCCGTATTTATGCAATGCTTGTATTCGTGACGGTAGTTCATAATCGTCTCCTTTCGCTTGTAATAGGTATATTTTAACACGTTAATGTTAAGTTAATGTTAAGTAAAGTGTTCCGAAAATGAAAGCTTTGTGAAAAAAAGTTGCCATTTCTGTGAGACAGCGGCTTCCGAATTGCACAAAAAGTCAGTTATCGTACACAATATACTATTGAATTACATAAAGCAATGGTGTATAATTAGCACGATATTTTATTGACTGCAAAGGAGAATTGTTATGCTTGAAAATTTAAAGCAGGAAGTTCTGAGAGCTAATCTTCTGCTTCCGAAATATAATCTTGTTACCTTCACCTGGGGCAACGTTTCGGCAATCGACCGTGAAAGCGGTATGGTTGTCATAAAGCCGTCGGGTGTGGAATATGACGGAATGACCGCTGAGGATATGGTTGTGGTTGAGCTTGCTACGGGCAAGGTTGCTGAGGGCAAGTACAAGCCGTCAAGTGACACGCCTACTCATCTTGAGCTTTACCGTGCGTTTGAAAATATCGGCGGAATTGTTCACACCCACAGCCGTTGGGCAACTTCATTTGCGCAGGCAGGTGCGGGAATTGTCCCGATGGGCACGACTCAGGCGGATTATTTCTATGGTGAAATTCCCTGCACAAGGGCAATGACTCCCGAGGAGATTGCAGGAGAATACGAAAAGGAAACGGGCACGGTTATCATCGAAGCTTTCAAGGGACTTAACCCGATGGATATTCCTGCGGTACTGGTAAAGAGTCACGGACCTTTTGCCTGGGGCACGGACGCTATGAATGCGGTGCACAATGCGGTTGTGCTGGAAGAAATTGCGTTTATGAATTATCACGCAATGGGTATCAATCCTGCGGCCGGACGTATGCAGCAGGAATTGCTTGACAAGCATTATCTCCGCAAGCACGGTGCTAATGCATACTACGGTCAGAAAACTTAAAATCAAAGATTTTAAGTTCCAAGTTTTGTGCAGAGCACAAGACTTTTAGATGGGTGAGTAAATATGTTTTCATTCTTGATAGTTATAATTTACATTGCATTTATCAGCCTTGGACTTCCTGACTCAATTACGGGGTCAGCGTGGCCTGTTATGCACGGTGAACTTGGTGTGCCCCTTTCCTACGTTGGAATTGTGACAATGATTATTGCAGGCTGCACCATAATTTCGGGACTTACTTCCGACTGGCTGACGAGAAAGCTTGGTGCAGGACTTGTAACGGCGATAAGCGTAGCAATGACGGCGGCTGCACTGTTTGGATTTTCCGTTTCACACAGCTTTCTTCCCCTTTGCTTCTGGGCAATTCCTTATGGACTGGGAGCAGGTGCTGTTGATGCGGCACTGAACAATTATGTTGCACTCCATTATGCTTCACGGCATATGAGCTGGCTTCACTGCTTCTGGGGAGTGGGTGCGGCGGCAGGACCGTATATAATGTCCTATGCACTGACTTCGGGTGCAGGCTGGAACAACGGTTACAGAATAATTTCGGTTATTCAGATTGTGCTTACGGCTGTGCTTTTTGCAAGTCTGCCGATGTGGAAAAAGCGTACTGACGAAGCTGAAAACGGCGAGGAAATAAAATCAAAGGGCATTATCGGCTCACTGAAAATCAAGGGCGTGCCGCTGGTGCTGGTGATGTTTTTCGGTTACTGTGCACTTGAAGCTACGGCGGGAATTTGGGCAAGTAGTTACCTTGTTGAATACAAAGGTACGGACGCTGAAACTGCAGCGAGGTTTGCTTCGCTGTTTTATATAGGTATAACCGTGGGAAGGTTTGTCTGCGGATTTGTTGCGGACAAAATCGGGGACAGAAATCTGATAAGAATTGGTCTTGCGGTTATAGCGGCAGGACTTGTGATGATTATGATACCTGCACAAAACAATATAACCGCTTTGTGCGGTCTGATTGTGGTAGGAATTGGCTGTGCACCGATTTATCCGTCGGTTATTCACGCTACACCTGCAAACTTTGGCAAGGAAAATTCTCAGGCAATTATCGGCATACAGATGGCGAGTGCTTACGTTGGCACGACTTTTATGCCGCCGCTTTTCGGTGTAATTGCGGAAAACATCAGCATTGGTCTGTATCCGTTCTATATGGCGGTTTTTGCGGTACTGATGGTTACCTGCTCGGAAATGCTCAACAAAAAAGTATCAGAAAGGAATTGATAATATGAAGTATACTAACCCTATCGTCAAGGGATTTTACCCTGACCCAAGCGTATGCTTTGCAAACGGCAAATTCTATCTTGTTTGCAGTTCATTTCAGTATTTTCCCGGTGTGCCGCTTTTTGAGAGTGACGACCTTGTAAACTGGAAGCAGATTGGACACGTTTTAACACGCAAGACTCAGGTTATGCTGGAGAAAATCAACAGCTCGGGCGGTGTATTTGCTCCTACAATCCGTTACCACGACGGACGCTTCTATATGGTTACAACAAACGACACTACACATCAGAATTTCTACGTTTACACTGACGATATCTATGGCGAATGGTCTGAACCGATTTTTGTTGACCAGGGCGGTATTGACCCGTCACTGCTGTTTGATGAGGGCAAGGTTTATTTTATGAGCAACGGTGCTGACGATGACGGCGTGGGCGGAGTTGTTCAGTGTGAAATCAACGTTGAAACAGGAGAGAAGCTGTCCCGAAGCAAGTGCATATGGCAGGGCTCGGGCGGACGTTATCTTGAAAGTCCGCACCTGTACAAGATTAACGGCGGCTACTACCTTATGGCTGCTGAGGGCGGCACGGAGTACGGTCATATGATTACTTATGCACGTTCAGATAGTCCGTGGGGACCGTTTGTGAATTACCCGAACAATCCTGTGTTGACAAACAGAAACAAGGCACCTTTCATCATTCAGGGTATCGGTCACGGCGACCTTATTCAGCACACGAACGGGGATTGGTTCATTCTTTCCCTCGGCTTCCGTCAGATACATATGTGGCAACCTTATCACCATCTCGGACGTGAGGTGTTCCTTACACCTGTCAAGTTCGGCGAGGACGGCTGGTTTACTGCGGGTACAAACGGCATTACCGATTGGGAGTACGAAATCAGGGGCGATTTTGAGCAGGTCGAGAAGAAGAATTACACCTTTGAGAATACGGCTTGGAATCTGGACTGGGTTTATCTTCGTCACCCCGTCCTTGAAAATTACGAGCTTTCCGAGGGCAAGGCTGTGCTTCACGGCACGGATATTACCCTTGATATGGTTGACACGCCGACTTTCCTCGGCATAAGACAGCGTGATTTCAATATGGATTTTACTGTTGACGTAACCGCTGACAAGGGCGAGGCAGGCGTAACGATGTATATGTGTGAAAATGAACATTACGACATTGCAATCCGTGAAAACGGCGGCGGCTTTGAGGCTGTACTTAAGCTGAATATCGGTGATATCAAGCACGTTCAGAGCACACTTCCGCTTTCGGGCGGCAAGGCAAGGCTGATTGTCCGTGCTGACAATTTCGGATACAAATTCTTTGTCAGTGAAGGCGGCAAGGAAACAGGTCTTGGATACGGCAGCACGAAGTACCTTTCAAGCGAGGTTTCGGGCGGCTTTACGGGAGTTGTAATGGGACTTTACGCTGTGGGAAACAACTCTGCTGAATTTACAAAGCTTAACATTGACTATTTTGAAAATAAGGAGTAATTGATATGAAACCATTAACCGCACCTATGGGCTGGAACAGCTGGGACTGCTACGGTGCAGCTGTTGACGAAGCAACTGTAAGAAAGAACGCTGAATTTATGGCAAAGCACCTGAAACAGTACGGCTGGGAATACGTTGTTGTTGACATTCAGTGGAGTGCACCGAATGCGACCTGTCACGAATACGAGCCGTTCGGTGAGCTTTGTATGGACGAATATTCACGTCTTATTCCTGCGGTAAACCGCTTCCCTTCCGCTGCTGACGGAAAGGGCTTTGCACCTCTTGCGGAGTACGTTCATTCTCTCGGACTGAAATTCGGTATTCACATTATGAGAGGTATTCCCCGTCACGCTGTTCACAAAAACCTGAAAATCAAGGGCACTGACAAGACAGCGAAGGAAGTTGCACGTTCTTCAAGCATTTGTGCGTGGAACCCTGATATGTACGGCGTTAACGCTGAAACTGAGGGCGGACGTGCTTACTACGACAGCATTTTTGAGCTTTACGCAAGCTGGGGTGTGGACTTCATCAAGTGCGATGACATCTGCCGTGAGCTTCCCCACGAGGAAGCTGAGCTTGTAATGCTGAGTGAAGCACTTCACAGCTGCGGACGTGATATGGTGCTGAGTCTTTCTCCGGGACCTGCACTTCTTGAAAAGGCTGAGCTTTACAAGCAGATTTCGAATATGTGGCGTATCACAGACGATTTCTGGGACAAGTGGGAGCTTCTTTACGCTATGTTTGAGCGTGCGGAAAAGTGGAGTATCCACACAGGTGCAGGGCACTGGCCTGATGCGGATATGCTTCCGATTGGTCCGCTTCTTCAGGATTACGACAAGTCAATCCGCACAAAATTTACTGAGGATGAGCAGATTACAATGATGACTCTCTGGAGTATTTTCCGTTCACCGCTTATGATTGGCGGCGAAATGACAGGCTTTGACGAGTTCACAATGAGCCTGCTGACAAATGAAAAAATTCTTGCTATGCACAGCAATGCACGTCACTCTCATCAGGTTTGGAAAAAGGAAATTAATGGCGTTGAGCATATTCTCTGGACGGCGGCTTCCTCAGAGGGCGGACAGTATATTGCTGTATTCAACACGGGTGATGCGGCAAGTGAGATTGAGGTTTGCCTTGCTGATGTGGAAATTTATGGCAGTGTAACTGCAACTGAACTTTGGAGCGGCGAAGCTGTTGACGCTGATAAGGCAATTTCTGTAAGCCTTAACAGCCACGGGGCAAAGGCATTCTATCTGAAATAATATTAACCGTGAGTATTTGCAACTGCAAATTATACTCACGGTTAATTTTATACTTCGCCACAATTTATACAAATAGTAATATTCACATTTTAATATACAGTCAGCTTTTAGTTATATCCTGAAATTATGGAAAACTATAGAATATAGTTATATTAAAAGGCTTGATTTTAACTTAAAAATATGGTATCATTAACTTGTATTGCTTTATTATAATATTTGGGAGGAAACTAAATGAAAATCAGTTTTTCTACGCTTGCGTGTCCTGACTATTCATGGGTTGACATATATACTATGGCTAAGGACCTCGGCTTTCACGGTATTGAGGTAAGAGGTCTTGGCAATGAAATTTCTTCTGTAAGGGCAAAGCCTTTTACAGCAGCAAACATTGATGCTACAATTGCAAAGCTGAATAAGCTCGGTCTTGAAATTCCCTGTCTTTCCAGCGGTGCGTGCCTTAAATTTGCGGACAAGCACGATGAAACTGTTGAGGATATTACTCAGTACGCTGAGCTTGCAAACAAGCTTGGTACTCCATATATCAGAATTCTTGCGGATCTTGAGCCTGCTCCTGTTGACGAGGTTGACGACAATGCAATCATTGCTTTTCTCAAGGAAGTTGCTCCGATTGCTGAAAAGAACAACGTTACACTTCTCGTTGAAACAAACGGCGTTTACGCTGACACAGCACGTCTGAGAAAGGTTCTCGACGCTGTTGCTCACAAGAACATTGCTGCACTTTGGGATATGCACCACCCTGCTCGCTACGTTGGCGAAACAGGTCAGCAGACAGTTGAAAATCTCGGCGATTACATCAAGTATATTCACGTCAAGGACTCCGTTATGGAGGACGGCAAGCTTGTTTACAAGATGATGGGCGAAGGTGACCTTCCTATTGCTGAAATGCTTGCGGCACTTCAGAAGATTGAATATGACGGCTACGTTTCCCTTGAATGGGTTAAGAGATGGTCAAGAGACCTCTATGCGGCAGGTATCGTATTCCCTCAGTTTGCTAAATATATGAAGCCGTACCTCCGTGCAAAGAAGCACAAGCTTCAGATTGACGCAAGAGGCACAGGCTACTACCCTTGGCCAAAGGAAACAATCCTTGATGAAACATTCCCCGACGTACTGGACAGAATTTGTGAGGAATTCCCTAATCAGTACGCTTTCAGATACACAGAGCTTGACTACACAAGAACTTACCCTGAATTCCGTGAGGATGTAAGACGCTTTGCAAAGGCACTTGTTGCTATGGGCGTTAAGAAGGGTGACCACGTTGCTATCTGGGCAACAAACGTACCTGCGTGGTATATCACTTTCTGGGCTTGTACAACTATCGGTGCTGTTCTTGTTACGGTTAACACAGCTTACAAAATTCACGAGGCTGAATACCTCCTTCACCAGTCCGACACACACACACTTGTTATGATTGACGGCTTCAAGGACTCCGACTACGTTGAAATTATGAAGGAACTCTGTCCAGAGCTTCAGACCTGCAAGCCCGGTGAGCTCAACTCCAAGAGACTGCCTTTCCTCAAGAATATTATCACAACTGACTCCAAGCAGGATGGCTGCTTCACCTGGGACGAGGCTATGGCTCTTGCTGACAATGTTTCCGATGAAAAGATTGATGCAATGCGTGCTAAGCTTGACAAGCACGACGTTGTAAATATGCAGTACACATCAGGTACAACAGGCTTCCCTAAGGGCGTAATGCTCACACACTACAACGTTGTTAACAACGGTAAGGCTATCGGCGACTGTATGGATCTTTCCACAAACGACAGAATGATGATTCAGGTGCCTATGTTCCACTGCTTTGGTATGGTACTTGCTATGACTGCAAGTGTTACACACGGTGTAACAATGTCCCCTATCCCTGCGTTCTCTCCAAGAAAGGGTCTTGCTTGTATCAACAAGGAAAAGATTACCGCTTTCCACGGCGTACCTACAATGTTTATTGCTATGCTCGGTCACGAGGACTTCGACAAGACCGACTTTTCACATATGAGAACAGGTATTATGGCAGGTTCACCTTGCCCAATCAAGACTATGCAGGAAGTTATCGAAAAGATGCATATGCCTGAAATCTGTATCACTTACGGTCAGACAGAGGCTTCTCCTGCTACAACAATGTCCAAGACAACCGACAGCATTGAAACAAGAGTCAACACGGTCGGCGGACCGATTTTCGGCGTAGAGTGCAAGATTGTTGACCCTGAAACAGGCGAGGAGCTCGGCGACGATATGGACGGCGAATTCTGTGCAAGAGGCTACAATATTATGAAGGGCTACTACAAGATGCCTGAGGCTACTGCTGCGGCTATCGACGAGGAAGGCTGGCTCCATTCGGGCGACCTTGCAAGACGTACACCTGAGGGTCATTATAAGATTACAGGACGTATCAAGGATATGATTATCCGCGGCGGTGAAAATATCTACCCTAAGGAAATCGAAGAATTCTTCTACACAAATCCTAAGGTCAAGGATGTTCAGGTTATCGGTGTTCCCGATAAGGCTTACGGCGAAGAGGTTATGGCTTGTATCGTACTTAAGCCTGACGAGGAAGCTACTGTTGAGGAAATGAAGCAGTACGCTGTCGAAAGACTTGCCAAGCACAAGGTACCGAGATATATCGCTTTCGTTGAGGGCTTCCCTATGAATGCGGCAGGCAAAATCCTCAAGTACAAAATGCGTGAGTGGGCTGTTGATTATCTCGACCTCCACGACGCAAGCAAGATTGTTACAGCATAATAAATGCAAACGCTTCCGATTGATTTCGGAAGCGTTTGTTTGTTGAAAAAGACTTTTCGACAATGAATAGTGAATATTGAATAATGAATAATTAAGGAATTGCCTTCGGCAATAATATTAAAAATGTCCGCAAAGCGGACACCTTAACTATTCATTATTCTTTATTCATTATTCATTTTTCATT
>JAZQBN010000114.1:0-38799 GCA_045545795.1 Oscillospiraceae bacterium | reverse complement strand
AATAGACTCAGTTGTTAATTTATTATTGGAAGAACTATTAAAAGAAAACAATGAAATATATTGTTTTATTCAGACAAATTCATAATGACGTATATAAAAAAAATATTCATCAATTAATTTTATTGACATAAAAAGTAATGTTTTTGATAATCCTGAAATAATAGCATTTGAAAATATTGAAAACATAAAATTTGATGAAATATATTTTACTTCATCAAGGACAAATTTTAAAAATTACGGAAACGTTATTAAAATTGCAAGTAAAATCAAATCATCAAAATGGATATTTTATAATGGCAAAAATCAGTTTTTTACAGTTAGTCGTCATTGCAAAATCATTGATGTAATCCGTTTCGGTGTAAATGTTATATTGTTCTGGATTTTTAAAATTACATATAGGTTAAAATACCTCGGAAAGGATTATTAAAATGTGTGGTATAGCAGGTTTCGTATATAAAAATAATTCTGTCAGTGCGGAATTTAATAAAATTAAAGCTATGACAGACAGTATAGTACACAGGGGTCCTGACGACGAGGGGCAATATACAAATGCAAATTTGGCACTTGGTCATCGCAGACTTTCTATTTTAGATTTATCCGAAAATGGAAAGCAGCCAATGTTTAGTTATGATAGCAGATATGTAATTGTGTTTAATGGAGAAATATATAATTATATTGAATTAAAAAACGAATTACAGAAAAATGGTATACAATTTAAAAATGGAACAGATACAGAAGTTATTATAGAGGCATACCGATGCTGGGGAACAGAGTGTGTTAAACGTTTTAATGGTATGTGGGCTTTTGGTTTGTATGATACACAGGAAAATATATTGTTTTTTTCGAGAGATCGTTTCGGTGTAAAGCCCCTGTACATTCTTAATAATGATGATGTTCTGGCATTCGGGTCAGAGATAAAAGCAATTATAGCGGCATTTCCAGAAGAAAATATTCCTAATTATGATATGATATACAGATATCTTTCCGGTTCTGCACGAGAGGACTGTGATGAAATGACTTTTTATAAAAATATTATATCATTTCAGAGATCTGGGTGTATGATATATGACATTAATACAGGAAAATCAAAAGTCTGGAAATACTGGGAATTGAACATTGAAGAATTCTACAATAAGTGGATTAAGAGGAAAAATCCTGAAAAGACATTTTTGGAGCTTTTTGAAAATGCTGTAGAAATCAGATTAAGGGCAGATGTTGAGGTCGGTGCGTGTCTTTCGGGAGGATTGGATTCAAGTGCAATAGTTGGTGTGTGCAGTAAGAAGCTGAAACGAAAATTACATACCTTTTCATCAATATATGAGGATAAAGATTGCAATGAAAAGAAATATATTGATGAAGTAAATAAGTTTGCGGATACTATTCCTTACTATATTTATCCTGATAATGCTACAGATAATTTGCTTGAAAGTCTGAAAAAAATAATTTATCATCACGGTGGTCCGAACTCAAGCGGTTCATTATACAGTCAATATTCCGTGTTTAAAGGAATTCACGGTAAAGTAAAGGTTGTTATTGATGGTCAGGGATCCGATGAATTATTTGGAGGATATTTGCATTTTTATCCATACCGGATTAGCGATATGATTAAAGAAAAAAAGTCATCTATAAGTATTATTAAGGCACTAAGTATTATTACTGAAGAATGGCCTGAAATGATAAAAATGCTTAATGATGAAGAAATAATTGATGTTTTAGGCGAAAAATTTTACAGATACATTATTAATTACAATAAAAAAGCTAATATTCCTTCTTCATCGGTATGGAAAAATGGAAATTACCCATTATTGACAAAAGAATTTTTAAGTAAAGTTGATACAAGTTATACCAGTGAGATGGATATTTATGAAACGGATTCAAAGTTAAATTCATTTTTATGTGACCAAACATTAAAAACATCGATACCTGTTCTTCTTCATAATGAAGATGGTAACTCAATGGCTTTTTCTATTGAATCAAGAATGCCTTTCCTTGATTACCGCATAGTAGAATTTGCATTTGCTCTTGACGGCAAATATAAGATGAGAAATGAATGGACTAAATGGATAGTAAGAAAAGCGTGTAAGAAATATCTTCCTAAAATTGTTTATAAGCGTAGAAACAAAATGGGATTTCCAGCTCCGTTTGCACGTTGGCTCAGAGAATGTCCAGAAAATGATGAGATGAAAGAAATAATTTTTTCTTTTGGTGAGAGGAATATTGTACCGTTAAAAACCATTGAATATTATTACAATAAACATATGCAGAATGAAGGCGATTACAATCGTTTGCTTTATAGCATTTTGTGTTGTGAATTATGGTTGAGGACTTGTAACATTAAAAAAAACGTCAGGAATACTCCTGACGTTTTTGTGTTATACCCCACTCTGCACCAAAAACGAAACCTCCTGCAAATGCCCAATCTTCCGCACATTCTTCCTCGTAAAACACCATTGTTGTTCCGGCGTCATCATATTAACCATCTGACCGCCAATAGAACCAGCTTCTCTTGAAGTGAGGTCGCCGTTGTAACCATTCTTGAGGTTTACGCCAACTTCGTTAGCAGCTTCCATCTTAAATCTTTCCATTGTTTCCTTACCCTGCTGGGAATTTACATTTTTCATAATGTGTTCTCCTTAAATAAATCAATTTGTAAACCTTGTTTTGTGGTTTGCTTTAGTATTATAAGCTTTATCAAATTGTTTATGTCAGGTAATTTTTTATATTTTTTACAAGCTTTTCAACTTCATCAGCAGTGTTGAAAACAGACGGTGAAAAACGAACTGTTCCGTCGGGAACAGTACCTATCGAAGTGTGAGCAAGACCTGAACAGTGAAGTCCTCCGCGGAGCGCAAAACCGTGATTACTCAGTATTTCTGCGGCTTCATTTGCTGTGTAACTATTAACGTTGAATGATACAACAGGCAGATAATTTTCACAGCGTTCATCACGGTATACAACAACATTTTTCAGCTTTTTCATTTCAGCAATAAATTTTCTGCAAAGCATATTTTCGTGATTATAAATTTTGTCAATTCCGATTTTTTGTACAAATTTAATTCCTGCACCAAGTCCTATTATTCCAGCTGTGTTGACAGTTCCTGACTCAAGTGCGTCAGGAAGAAAATCAGGCTGAACAGCTTCAAGTGAAGTGCTTCCCGTGCCGCCTTCCATAAGTGGTTTAATCGTGTATTTTCCGTCAGTAATAAGCAAGCCTGTTCCGCTTGGACCGTACAGCGATTTGTGACCTGCTGTGCAAAGAATATTTATACCGTCTGAAAGCTTAATCGGAATAACTCCGCAAGCCTGTGCACCGTCCGCAATAAAGCAGATACCGTGCTTTCTGCATAGGTCAGCAATCTGTCTGTACGGCGTAATCTGTCCCGTAACATTGCTGCCAAGCGTGCATACAATAATTTTTGTTTTTTGTGTAATAAGCTTGCGGAAATTTTCAACAGTCGTAAATTCATCGTGACTTATTTCTGCAATACTGTAGCTGCATCCGTTATTGAGCGAAAGCGAGTGAACAGGACGAAGCACGGAATTATGCTCTAAATTGGATATAATAATGTGACAGCCTTTTTCCGCAACACCCTTGATAGCCGTGTTCAGTGCGTGAGTGCAGTTCTGCGTAAAAATAACATTGTCAACCTCTGCACCGAAAAAATCAGCCGCAATAGAACGTGCCGCATAAACCGCTTCCGAAGTTTTCAGCGAAAGAGAGTGACCGCTTCTTCCCGGATTGCCGCCGTAATGTGAAAGGGCAGTTAATACAGCTTTTTTTACAGCGGCAGGCTTAGGGAAGGAAGTGGCTGAATTGTCAAAATTTATCATTAACTTAACCTCTTAGTTTAAAGTTTATTTTGCATAACTGCCTTGTGTCTTATACCTGATTTTTCAAGGTAATCTATTGCTTCCTCAATGTTTCCGTTCACAACAACGCTGTAACCACAGCCCGAAGCAAGATTTTTCGGTGTACGGATAACCTCCGTGAAGAAACCTTTTGAACGAAGAACATTTTGAGCCTTCATCGCAATAGTAATCGACGTGAAAGCGATAGTGTATCTTTTCATATTGTCAGTCCCTAATAATGAAAAAATGCAGGTGAACGTAAAGTCCGCCTGCATTATAATATGCGTATTCAATTGTAACGGTTACCGATTATTTTCTGCACAGCACACAAACAGCGTGTGCCGAAATACCTTCCTTTGCACCCGTAAAACCAAGCTTTTCCTCGGTAGTAGCCTTAACGCTTACCTGCGAAATATCACACCCGATAGCCTCAGCAATATTTTTTCTCATCATATCAATATGAGGAGCAAGCTTAGGTGCCTGACAGATAATCGTGCTGTCAATGTTTCCAACGGAGTAACCTTTTTCAGCAATAATCTCAGCAACCCTTTTTAACAGCATAATACTGTCCGCACCGCTGTAAACAGGGTCGGTGTCAGGGAAGTGCTTGCCGATGTCGCCAAGTGCCAGCGCACCAAGCATAGCATCCATAACAGCGTGAACAACAACATCAGCGTCCGAGTGCCCAAGCAAACCCGTTTCGTGAGGAATATCCACACCGCCGAGAATAAGCTTTCGTCCCTCAACAAGCTTGTGTACGTCATATCCGTGACCTATTTTAATCATAATTATTCTCCTTTAGGTACGTCAACTTCGCCGTTGAATACAAAAGCTTTGACATTTGCTTTTGCATATTTCAAAATAAGTTCGTCCAAATTATCTTCACAACTATAATATATTAAGTCGTTTCCGTCAAAGATGTTTATGTAATCATCTTTTTCAGGAACGAAAGTGATTTCATCAAGCTTTTTTTGACGTTCAGCCCTGTCAAATGGAATATCACCGCCCCATTTGTCAATTACTTTCTGAAAATTTTCAGCACGTTCAATTGCACCGATAGACTTTAAGCCATCAAGTGCGTCCTTCCATACAATGCCAGTGGAGTTAAAGAAAAACTGGTCGTGACCGCCGTTGTTTACTTCGGAGTCATACCAGATAACAGCAAAAACGAAACGCTGTTCCTTAGTGAACGTAGTTAAATCGCTTTCATATTTTTCAAGACCGTCATAAATTGATACGCTCCACCATACAGGGTCAATCAAATCAAAGGCGTCATATTCATCGTTCAGAATAGCTTCTTCGGTTATGTTGAATTGCTTCTTCACATATTCCATAATTTAATCTTCCTCCATTTCAAGAAAAACTTTAGCAATCGCCAAATCCTCAGGTGTAGTAATCTTAATATTCCTATAATCCGAAACCGTCATATTAACCTTGACACCAACAGCCTCCACAAGCTGACAATCATCGGTAAAATCAAGCTCGTGGTCGTTTGCAAAGTTAATGCCCTTTACATATACATCCTTGCGGAAAATCTGCGGAGTCTGGGTAATGTAAAGCTGTCTGCGGTTAGGCGTGTCAATAATCAGCCCGCCGTCGACAACTTTAAGCGTGTCTTTGACAGGTACACCAAGAGTTGCACCGCCGAAAATTGAAGCGTCCTTGATACACTGTCGAATGTGTTCAGCCTTTACAAAAGGACGTGCTCCATCGTGTATAGCTACAAACCTTGTCACCTTGTCAACCTGTGCAAATGCTTTCAACACCGACTGCTGACGTGTTTCACCGCCTGCAACCGCACACTTAAACTTTGTAACACCGTGCTTTTCGGCAAGCCGCTCAATTTCGGGAATGTCGCTTTCTCTTGCGGAAACAATGATTTCGGTAACCTCGTCAAGTCCATCAAAAGCAAGCATTGAGCGTACCGCAACAGGAATTCCATCAAGTTCAACAAGCTGTTTGTTTATACCCTCCATACGAGTTGAACTTCCTGCGCACGCAACAATAACAGAAACAGTAATTTCAGCCATAAGTCACCTCGTTACAGAACTTCCTTGAATGTGCCAAGGAAACGGAAGAAGGACATTTCGTTTTCCAAATCGTGAAGCAGGGAAACAACCTTTTGGTCGTTGATGCTGCCCTTGAAATCAAGGTAGAACAGCACTTCAAAATCACTTCCTGCAATGTTCTTGCTCTCAATTTTGGTAAGGTTCAGACCTGCAACCGAGAACTTGGTCAGCATACGGTACAGAGAACCGGGTGTGTTGGGAATAGACAGACAAACGCTGATAATATCCGAGTCAACAGGGGATATGTAGTCCTTTGTGAAGCAGATAAAACGAGTGTAATTCGGATACGCGTCGGCAATTCTGTCATTGACAATTTCAAGTCCGTAAAGTTCGGCACAGTTTTTTGAACAAATACAGGCGATATTGGGGTCATTGCGTTCCTTGATAAGTTCAGCGGAAAGTGCTGTGTTTGCGTATTCACGACGGATAAGCTTGTTTTCCTTTAAGAATTCGGAGCACTGTGAAAGTGCTTCTGCCTTGGAATAAACGTACTTAATGCTGTCAAGTGTAGCACCTTTGCACGCTGCAAGACAATGTGTGATTTCAACTCTTACAATTGAGCAGATGTTACAGCGATGCTTTGCCATTAAATCATAGGTTTCGGAAATTGTTCCGATAGTTGAGTTTTCAAGCGGGAGAATACCATAGTCGGCTTCACCGCTTTCAACAGCATTGAAAACATCCTCAAAAGCGTGATAGAAAACAGCAGGCTTGTCACCGAAAAGCTTCTTGCAGGCTGCTTCGGAGTAGGCACCCATAGTGCCCTGACAAGCTATTTTCTTTGCATTTTCAGGAATAAACGGAATAGGCGAGGAAAGGTGTGAGTCACGCTGTAATTCCATATTCTGAATACATTTACTGATGTCCATAATACTCTGGAACAGCATAGCAGCACCGTCTTTCAAATCATCAGGTGACTTGTCACGGATACGGTCAAGCACCTGCTTTTCACGTCCTCCCTGCATAACAGGAAGGTTATTTACACGCTTGTATTCCGCAACCCCACGGCATACGTCCATACGCTTTGCAAAAAGTTCAAGTATCTCTCCGTCAATTTCATCTATCTGATTTCTGAGTTCCTGTAAATCCATTTTGTGTTCCTCCGCTTTACTAAAATAAAATATCAGATTAATTATACAATATTAAATGGAAAATTACAATAAGTTTCAAAAAAATATTGCAGAACTTGCAATTATGTGGTATAATTAATTGTTATTATGATGGGGGAAGTGTGTTCGTGAGAATTTTAGGTATAGACCCGGGCTATGCAATAGTCGGTTTCGGTGTTGTGGAGTACGATAGATACAAGTTTACACCAATACATTTCGGTGCAATCACAACCGAAGCTGGAACTGATTTTACCATTCGTCTGAAAACAATTTTTGACGATATGAACACGGTTATCACCACTTTTAAACCAGACGTAATGGCAATTGAAAAACTCTTTTTCAACACAAACCAGAAAACGGGTATCGATGTTGCACAGGCAAGGGGAGTAACTTTACTTGCCGCAACCAACGCAGGTATCCCGATTTATGAATATACACCGCTTCAGGTAAAGCAGTCTGTTGTAGGTTACGGACGTGCCGAAAAGCCGCAGGTTATGGAAATGACCCGTAAAATTCTCGGGCTTGCAACTGTTCCGAAGCCTGACGATACCGCTGACGCACTTGCAATCGCAATCTGTCACGGACATTCCAGCGGAACATTGAAGCTCAGACAGGAAATTTAAGGAGATTTTATTATGATATACAGCGTAAGAGGAAAAATTATACATAAGGGTACAGATGTTGCAGTAATTGAATGCGGAGGAGTAGGTTACGCCTGCCGTACAACACTTGCAACCCTTTCTCAGATAGGAAAGACAGGCGAGGAAGCAATGCTTCTTACATATCTTCACGTTCGTGAGGATTGCGTTGAGCTGTTCGGATTTTCCACGGAGCAGGAACTCAACTGCTTCAAAATGCTTCTTTCCGTTTCAGGTGTAGGACCTAAGGCAGGTCTTGCAATTCTTTCCGATACAAATCCTGAACGCTTTGCGCTGAACGTTGCAACAGGCGACTACAAGGCATTTACCAAAACAAAGGGCGTAGGACCAAAGCTTGCACAAAGAGTTGTTCTTGAACTCAAGGACAAGATTGCCAAGGAACAGCTTACTGTTTCGGGCGATACAGAAGTAAATTATGAAGCAGCAGTGAGCGGCGGTAATACTTCCGAAGCAATTTCCGCACTCGTTGTACTCGGATACAGTCAGACAGAGGCAGCTTCTGTTGTTGCAAAGCTTGACCCGTCATTGTCCGTAGAGGAATTAATTCGTCAGTCACTGAAAAAAATGGCTGCAAATCTGTAAAGGTACAAGCCTTTTCGGCATATTATTGGAAAGGAGCGGTATAAATGCTTTCATATCCCGATTATACAAGGTGTCCTGTAAATATTATTTCGTCAATTCTTAAATATTATCGTGCACATTATGAATATCCGACATTGCCGAAGCTTGACGCACATCTGGATAAATTTTATAAAAATGTAGTTCTTATCGTGCTTGATGGTATGGGTACGGATATGATGAAACGTAATCTTCCCGATACAGCCTTTCTGCGTCAAAATCATATTGAAAATCTTACTTCTGTATTTCCGTCTACAACAACAGCTGCAATGACAAGCTATTATACAGGCGTTTCTCCAAACGAGCACGCTTGGCTCGGATGGTCGCTTTTTTTCAAGGAATTCTGCCGCACAATAGATGTCTATCTCAATACCGATACATATACAAAAACACCTGTTACAAAAACAAATGCCGCTGAATTCGTAATGCCGTATGAAACGATTTACCACAGCATTGAAAAATCAATAATCGGCGAAGTTCAGCCGTTTACAATTTCACAGCCCGGAGTAAATATCGCTGAGAGAGGAAATATACATAAAACAGCAGATAAGTTTGAGCGTGTCTGTGAGCTTGTGAAAATGATTTGTGCAACACCGCAGAATACATTTACATATGTTCAGTGGAACAGTCCCGACGATACCGCTCACCGTGAGGGTTGCTACAGCGAAGCGGTTTCCGAAAAGCTGAAATTTCTCAATAATCAGATTGAAGCTCTTGCGGAATCGTTGACAGATACACTGATTATCGTTTCTGCTGACCACGGCTTGACTGATATTACCGAGGAAATAAAAATCAATCATATATCCGATATCGCAGACTGTCTTGTTGTACCGCCTTTCGTGGAAAGCCGTGCAGCAGCCTGCTATGTAAAGTATGACAGACGCACGGATTTTGAACGTGCAGTACATAATTACCTTGGTAATGATTTCCTGCTGTTTTCAAGAAACGAAATACTGAATAAGGGTATCCTCGGCGGCGGTAATCCGCACCCTAAAACAATAGATTTCATCGGCGACTATATGATTTGTGCAATTGCCGATAAGGGTATCCGATATCAGACCCTTAATATGAAACCGAAGCAGATGAATAAAGCAAATCACGGCGGACTTACTGATGAGGAAATGATTATTCCGCTTATCGTAATTCCGACAAAGCAGACTAAAGCCTATAAACAGAAAAAACTTATATAAGCTTGAAAGGAAGATAAAATGCTGGAATCAAGCGAAATGAATTTTGAGCGTCCCGAGAGCAGAATGGTTTCTCCTCAGGTGACCGAAAGAGATACAGATGATATAGAGGTCAATCTCCGTCCGAAAACTCTTTCCGAGTATATCGGTCAGGATAAGGTCAAGGAAAATATGTCCGTGTATATTGAAGCCGCAAAGAAAAGAGGAGACCCCCTCGACCACGTTCTTCTTTATGGGCCTCCGGGACTTGGTAAAACAACTCTTTCCGCAATTATTGCCCACGAAATGGGTGTAAATATCCGTATCACTTCGGGACCCGCCATCGAAAAGCCCGGTGACCTTGCGGCACTTCTTACAAACTTATCGGAAAACGACGTGCTTTTCATTGATGAAATCCACCGCCTTTCCCGTGCAATCGAAGAAGTTCTTTATCCTGCACTTGAGGACTATGCCCTCGATATCATCATCGGCAAAGGACCTTCTGCACGTTCGCTGCGTATCGACTTGCCTAAGTTCACGCTCATCGGTGCAACAACCCGTGCAGGTCAGCTTACTTCACCGCTTCGTGACAGATTTGGTGTAATTCAGCGTCTTGAACTTTATACATACGACCAGCTCTGCGATATTATTATGCGTTCAGCTGTAATTCTCGGAATTGCCTGCGACAAGGCAGGTGCAATGGAGCTTGCAAAGCGTGCACGAGGTACGCCTCGTATTGCAAACCGCTTATTGAAGCGTGTCCGTGACTTTGCAGAGGTAATAGGCAACGGCAGAATTACCGAGGATATCGCAAAAATTGCTCTCGACAGAATGGAAATCGACAGCCTTGGACTTGATAATCTTGACAAACGTATGCTTGATATGCTTATCAGAGGCTACAACGGCGGTCCTGTAGGACTTGAAACCCTTGCTTCCGCAATCGGTGAAGAAGCTGTAACCCTTGAAGACGTGTGTGAGCCGTATCTTATGCAGCTGGGTTTTGTAGCAAGAACTCCGAGAGGACGCTGTGCAACTGCACTCGCATATAAGCATATGGGCTATGAATATAAAGGCGGTCCGACAGATAACGGACAGCAGACATTTTTTGAATAAATTATCTCAACGGAATAGGAGAATTTGATATGGGCAGATTATTTGGAACAGACGGCGCAAGAGGTGTTGCACTTACGGAGCTTACCTGTGAAACAGCTATGCAGATAGGCAGAGCGGCGGCAATGGTGCTCACAAAAAAAGCAAACCACAAGCCTAAAATCCTCATCGGTAAGGATACAAGAATTTCTTCCGATGTGCTTGAAGCGGCACTTATTGCAGGTATTTGTTCAATGGGTGCAGATGCAGTAACTCTTGGTGTAGTACCAACCCCTGCTGTTGCTTTTCTTGTCAAGAAGCGTGAAGCTGATGCAGGTGTAATGATTTCAGCATCACATAACAGTATGGAATTCAACGGCATTAAGCTTTTTGCAGGAACAGGCTACAAGCTTTCCGACGATATCGAAGAAGAAATCGAAAGACTTGTTCTTGATAATCCCGAAGAAATCAAAGCAGCAATGACAGGCGGTGCAAATGTCGGTACAATCAGCACCGACAAGAACGCAGAGTGGGATTACATCAGGTATATTATGAAAACTATCGACCACGACTTGTCAGGTGTAAGAGTTGCAATTGACTGCGCAAACGGCTCAGCAAGTGCAACAGCTGAAAGACTTTTCGGCGGACTGGGTGCAACTGTGTACCTTTTCAATTCTTCTCCGAATGGTACAAATATCAACGATAAGTGCGGTTCAACCTATATGGAAGCAATCTCACGCTACGTTGTTGAAAAGAAGTGCCACCTCGGCGTAGCATTTGACGGTGATGCAGACCGTTGCCTTGCAGTAGACGAGACAGGTGCAATTCTTGACGGCGATAAGCTTATCTCCATTTTTGCAAGAGATATGCGTGACAAGGGTACTCTGAAAAAGAATACTGCCGTTGTAACAGTGCTTACAAACCTCGGTTTTACGCACTTTGCAAAGAATAACAACATCAATATGATTACCACTAAGGTAGGCGACCGCTACATTATGGAGCAGATGCTTGCAGGCGGTTATAACCTCGGCGGCGAGCAGTCGGGACACATTATTTTCCACGATTTCGCAACAACAGGCGACGGACAGCTTACAGCTGTACAGCTTATGAGCGTTGTAAAGCGTCAGGACAGAAAGGTTTCCGAGCTTGGCTCAATGATGGAGCGTTACCCACAGGTAATGATTAACGTCAAGATTACCCAGAAGTGGAAGGAAGCCTGGAAGAACGACGTTGAAATCGAAAAGGCTATTACCGAAAATCAGAAGAAGCTTGGTTCAAGCGGCAGAATTCTCGTCCGTGAAAGCGGTACAGAGCCTCTTATCCGTGTAATGATTGAGGGCAAGCGTTTCGACCTTATCAACGATATGGCGATTGAGATTGCAGACAAAATCAAGGAACGCTGTGCAGAAGATTAAACCCGAAAGGAACTGAAATAAATGAGAACAGCAGACAACTGGAAGGACTACCGTCTTATTGACTGTACCTCCTTCGAAAAGCTGGAGCTTTGGGGCGATGTCTCCCTTATCCGTCCCGACCCGCAGATTATCTGGAAAACCGACAGAAAATCAAATCTATGGAATACAGCCTACGGTCACTATCACCGCTCAGACAAGGGCGGCGGACAGTGGAGCTTCAAGAAGAAAATTCCCGACAGCTGGCTTATTAGCTACGGCGATTTGAAATTCAATATCCGTCCCACAGGCTTCAAGCATACGGGACTTTTCCCTGAGCAGGCTGTAAACTGGGACTATATGGATAACCTTATCCGTAACGCAGGCAGACCAATCAACGTGCTTAACCTCTTTGCATACACAGGAGGAGCAACCCTCGCCTGTGCAAATGCAGGTGCAAGCGTGTGTCAC
This sequence comes from Oscillospiraceae bacterium, assembly GCA_045545795.1. Taxonomy (GTDB): domain Bacteria; phylum Bacillota; class Clostridia; order Oscillospirales; family Ruminococcaceae; genus RGIG8773. The sequence continues at coordinate 26,378 of JAZQBN010000114.1, read as the reverse complement.
GTTGACGCATCAAAGGGTATGGTACAGTGGGCACGCGATAACGCCGCTTCTTCGGGACTTTCCGACAGACCAATCCGTTGGATTGTTGATGACTGCGAAAAGTTTGTTGCCCGTGAAATCAAGCGAGGAAGAAAATATGATGCCGTAATTATGGACCCTCCATCCTACGGCAGAGGACCAAATCAGGAAGTGTGGAAGCTTGAAGACTGCATCTACGACCTTGTAAAGCTTTGCTCAAACGTGCTCAGTGACGACCCGCTTTTCTTCCTGCTCAACAGCTATACAACAGGACTTTCGCCGTCTGTAATGTCCTATATTTTAAGCGAAACAATAGGTGCAAAATATGGCGGCGGAGTAACTGCTGACGAAATCGGACTTCCCGTTGAAGCAAGCGGCTGTGTACTTCCTTGCGGCTCAACTGCTATCTGGACAAAGGAGAAGTAAAATGCCTTTTTTAGCATTGCTTGGAGGAATATATTTTCTTTTTGTCGGAATAACAAAAAAGGGGAGTGCCTACAAATCCAAAATAGGTACTCCACTGTCACCTAAGGAAGTTAAAACCGTAAGCATAACCTACATCGCAGTAGGTGCAATTCTGCTTGTTGTTGCACTTATCAGCGGAATTGACTTGATTATGGAATTATAAGAGGACTTTTACTATGCAGGAAAAAATTATTACAGCACAGAATGTTGAATTCCATTACGATAACGAATACGAAGATGCACCCGTAAAACAGGTGCTTAAAGGTGTAAGCCTTGACATCGAAAAGGGTAGCTTTACCGCAATTCTCGGTCACAACGGAAGCGGTAAATCCACAATTGCAAAGCATTTCAATGCAATCCTTCTTCCTTGCGGAGGAAAGGTTTACGTTGAGGGCATAGATACAGCTGACGAGGAAAAGCTTTTCGATATCCGTCAGCACGTGGGAATGGTGTTTCAGAATCCCGACAATCAGATTGTCGCAACAATCGTCGAGGAGGACGTTGCCTTTGCTCTTGAAAATCTTGGAGTAGCTCCCGAAGAAATGAGAGAGCGTGTAGACGACGCACTTAAATCTGTAGGAATGTACGAGTACCGGGAGCATTCTCCGCATCAGCTTTCAGGCGGTCAGAAACAGCGTGTCGCAATAGCAGGAATAATCGCAATGCGTCCCGATTGTATCGTGTTGGACGAGCCTACCGCAATGCTTGACCCTAAGGGCAGGCGAGAGGTGCTGAAAACAATCCGCAGACTCAACCGTGACTACGGAATAACAATCGTGCTCATAACCCATTATATGGACGAAGCCGCACAAGCCGACAGAATTGTCGTAATGGATGGCGGTACAATCATAATGGATGACGTGCCGAAAGAGGTTTTCTCAAACGTTGAAACAATGAAGAAAATCGGACTCGACGTGCCGCAGGTTACAGAGCTTATGTACCTTATGGGTGAAGCTGGACTTCCGTCCGATACACATATAATAGATGAAAATGAGTGCGTTGAAGCACTTTTGGAGCTTCTTAAATGATAACAGAAACATTATTGCATACAGCAAAATGTATTCTATGGAGGAATAAAAATGTCAGTAATTAAAACCGAAAATCTGACTTACACTTACAGTATCGGCACGCCATTTGAAAAAACGGCTGTCGATAATATAAATCTTGAAATCGAAGAAGGTGCACTTGTAGGCATTATCGGGCATACAGGCTCGGGTAAGTCTACCCTTATTCAGCATTTCAACGGTCTTGTAAAGCCTACATCGGGTAAAATATATGTTGACGGTCAGGATATATGGTCAAAGGAAACAAAGCTTCGTGATATACGATTTAAAGTGGGACTTGTTTTCCAGTATCCCGAATATCAGATTTTTGAAGAAACCGTGTACAAGGATATTGCTTTCGGACCTAAAAATATGGGTCTGCCTGATGAAGAAATTGACCGTCGTATAAAGGAAACCGCCGAGCTAGTGGGACTGCACAAGGAAAACCTGTACAAGTCACCATTCGAGCTTTCAGGCGGGCAAAAGCGTCGTGTTGCAATCGCAGGTGTAATGGCAATGGAACCCAAGGTGCTTATCCTTGATGAGCCTACCGCAGGTCTTGACCCTAAGGGCAGGGACAAAATCCTCGGTCAGATTAAGGAATATCACCAGCAAAAGAAATCTACGGTTTTGCTTGTTTCTCACAGTATGGAGGACGTAGCAAAATTTGCCGATAAAATTCTTGTTATGAATAAGGCAAAGCTTTTCTGTTACGACGATACACCAACTGTATTCAAGCGTGCAGACGAGCTTGCAAATATGGGACTTGCCGTTCCGCAGATTACGAGAGTGTTCAACCGCTTGAAGCAAAGCGGAATTGATATCCGTACTGATGTATATACAACCGAATTTGCACGGAAAACAATCCTCGAATATCTGGAGAAAAGAGGTGGCGAGCGTGCTTAAAGATATCACAATCGGTCAGTATTTCCCGGGAAATTCCGTAATCCACAGACTTGACCCACGCTTCAAAATTATCATCACAGGCGTGTTTATAGCAATGCTTTTCACCGCCGACAATTTTATGGGTCTGGGTATTGGAATGGTGTTCCTGCTTGTAAGCTTCCTGCTTTCACAGATACCATTCAAGCTTATGCTGAAAAGCCTTAAACCGATTATCCCGATTATTATTTTCACGTCAATCCTCAACCTGTTTTTCCTTGACGGTGTGGTGCTGTTCAGGCTTGGCTTTATAAAAGTAACTTATGAGGGACTCCGCACAAGTGCCTTTATGATTATCCGTATCGTAGCACTGATTATGGGCAGCTCACTGCTTACCTATACAACCTCACCGATTACCCTTACTGACGCAATCGAAAGGCTTCTTTCGCCGCTTAAAAAGCTGAAATTCCCTGTGCACGAGCTTGCTATGATGATGACAATTGCTCTGCGTTTTATCCCGACACTTATCGAGGAAACCGACAAAATTATGTCAGCCCAGAAAGCAAGAGGTGCAGATATGGAAAGCGGCAGCCTTTTACAGCGTGCAAAGGCACTTACACCTATTCTTATTCCGCTTTTTGTTTCCGCATTCAGACGTGCCGAGGAGCTTGCCCTTGCAATGGAGTGCCGTTGTTATCAGGGCGGCGACGGCAGAACACGTCTCCGTCAGCTTCATTCTACGGGTACGGATTTCTTCGCTCTTGGAATTTCAATTGTATTCTTTGATATTATAATCCTGTTGAATTGCTTTTTAGGGTAAGGTGACATAATGCGTAATTTGAAAGTAACAATGGCATACCGCGGTACAGCCTACCACGGTTTTCAGCGGCAGGAAAACGCCGTGGGAATACAGAATGTTCTTGAGGAAAAGCTTTCTGCAATCACAAACGCACCTGTGAAAATCAACGGCTGTTCAAGAACGGACACGGGCGTCCACGCAAACGAATATTGCTTTTCCTTTGAAACGGAGCATAGAATTCCCTGCAACAATATCATCAGAGGAATGAACTCAATTCTTCCCGATGATTTGGCAATTCTCAACTGCGAGGAAGTACCTGAGGATTTTCACGCACGATATTCCTGCAAAGCAAAGGAGTATCAGTACCTTATCCTTAACCGAATGAGCAAGGACCCATTTTTAGCAGATTTGGCTCTCCATTATCCTTATGCAATGGATACCGAGCTTATGGCAAAGTCTGCACAGGATTTTGTCGGCACGCACGATTTTACGTCTTTCTGCGGTACTGCAAACCAAAAGGAAAACAGCGTCCGTACCATTGAATATTTCAATGTTGAGAAAGATGAAAATCTTGTGAAACTCATTGTAAAAGGTGACGGATTTTTGTATAATATGGTTAGGATAATGGTTGGTACACTCATTTTTGTCAACGAAAAAAAGCTTGCACCCGACTCAATTCCGCAGATTTTATCCGCAAAGGACAGAAATTTTGCAGGGAAAACAGCCGAGGCACACGGCTTGTATCTTAACAAGATTTTTTATTGAGGAGGATTATCTATGGAAACAGGTGCAATCATTACAGCAGTAATCACATTGCTTGTAGGCATTCTCGTTCTTTTTTTCGGGATATCTTTCATTAAGAGAAAAAATCTTAATCTTATGGCAGGCTACAATTCAATGTCTGAAACCGAAAAAGCAAATACTGATATAGAGAAGATTGGAAAAACAACAGGAAAAACGCTTATTATAATTTCAGGACTTATGTTTATTTTTTCAGTAATTTCATTTATGTCTGCATTTGGAATTGTATCTAAATCTGTGTTTCTGATTTCGCTGATTGTTTTTATTATATCAGTAGTAGCTGTTACCATAGCGAGTGTTATAAAAACAATGAAATTAACTATGCAATTAAAATAAGGAGGAATAAGCTTGGCGGTAACGGATATTTCTATGCTTCGTGAACGCAGAAACAAGAAAAAGCGTGATAAGTTCATCAAGAAGCTGATAATTGTTGCCATAGCAGCAGCGGTAATACTTATATTTGTATTTACAAAGGACATCTGGTATCCTAAGCTTGATGGTATACTTACCAAAATTCCTACTCAAAGCAATACCGCAGAGCTTGCGGAGGGGAATTTTCCACTGTCAATAGAGGGCGGTGCCGATTACCAGCTTAAAGCTTTGGGAAATAATATAGCACTTGTTGATGACTCACATCTTTTTATTTATAACAACGACGGTAAAATTGTTAATTCTGCACAGCATACTCTTTCAAATCCAATTATAACCACGGGCAATAAAAAGACCCTGCTTTATGACTTGGGGGGGAAAGAATTTTCTCTTTACAGCAAATATAAGAATATTTACGAGAAAACAACAGATGACCCGATTTTACTTGCACGTCTTGGCAGTAACGATACAGCGGCTGTTGTTGTAAAAAGTGATAAGTACCCATCTGAATTGATGGTATATGATGAGAACGGAAAGAATATTTTTAATTATAAATCCGTTTCAAGAATTATAGATGTAACCTTTAATTCCGACAATTCAGGCTGCTATATAACAACAATCGGAGCATCGGGAGGACTTATTGTTTCAAAAATAATCTATTACCGTTTTGACCATATTGATTATGACGAAAAGGGAAGTCCGCTTCCTGTATGGGAATGTGAGCAGCTTGAAACTCTTGCACTCTCGGTTCGTCTTTTCGGTGAAAATAATATTATAATGTTCGGAGATACTCTCTGTGCATATTTTGACCTGAACGGAAATCTGATAAAAACCTATGAATATGAGCGTGACCTTGTGGATTACAGCTCTAATTCGTCAATCGGAGCAATGATTTTCCGCAACGAGGAGCGACGCAGTGCTGAGCTTGTTACGATAGAAAGTGCAGCAGGTGCAATAAATGAAAAATCTCTTGACCACGATGTGCTTAATATTCAAGTCAGCGGAGATACTGTATATATGCAGTCAAGAAATGCAATTGAGTCCTGCACAGCGGCAGGCGACAGCCTTTCTTTTGTACGGCTTGATACCGAGTACGAAGATTTTCTGCGTCTTGACAGCTATATCTATCTTCTTGGGTATGACGAAATCAACAGAATAACATATAACTGAGCATAACCGAAAGGATTGGTAATTTGAATTATGTTCTGGACCTTGTGATAATTGTTCTTATCATAGGGTGTGCAGCGGCAGGCTCACGCAAGGGTGCAGTACGGATGCTGATAACCCTTGCAGGATATATTGCTGCTGTTGCGGCGGCAATATTTGTAAGCAATGTTGCTGCCGAGTATGTGTACGAAAATCTGATTAAATCATCGGTAATTTCGGCACTTGAAGAAAAATCAGAAAGCCTCGGTGATGAGTACCTTTCATCAGGTAAGTTTAACAAAATACTTGAAGAAAGAGGAATTTCACTTACCGATGAGCAGCTTGCTTCAATTGAAGAAGATAAAGAGCAGTATATCGAACTGCTTAATGATGAAAAAATCCGTGAAGGTCTTAATGATGTATTTACGGATTACTGCAAAGCACTGACAGATACTTTTTCTGGAATTGTTCCTGATGAAATCATTGAAGAAGCAGAGCGGTACCTTGAAGAAAACAATATGGAAGCCGACCGTATGGTTAACCTCATCACTCAGGAAAAGGAGTCGGTGATTAAAATAATTGAAAACGAAATAGTCAGACCTGTTATGATGAAAACCGTTAAATTTGTGCTGTTTGCAGTAACCTTTGCGGTTGTTATGATACTTGTTTCGATTATTTCCTATGCAGCAAAAATAATCCGCAGAATTCCCGTGGTTAATTCCGCAGACAGCTTTCTCGGAACAATGCTGGGAATTTTGCAGGGCTTGCTTTATACAGCTGTTGCAAATGCAGGAGTAAGTCTTTTTATCAAGCTTACGTCCGATGCAAATGAATACCTCAATACAGCTGTTATATCTGAAACCTATGTGTTTGGATTATTATACAATGCGACCTTTTATATTGTTGCATTGATACTGAAATAGATAAATGGAGGACAATTTTAACTATGCTTTGTACACGATGCAAAAAAAGAACTGCTGTTGTATTTATTACAGCAATGCAGGGTGAAGAGAAACGCAACGAGGGGCTTTGCCTTGTGTGCGCAAAAGAACTTGGTATACCTCAGGTGCGTGAGTATATGGATCAGATGGGTATTGACGACGATGAGGTTGAAGAATTTGCAGACCAGATGACTGACATTTCCGAAGCACTTGACGGTGACGCATTCCAGCACGGCGGAACAAATTCACTTCCGAATTTTATCCAGAATCTTTTCGGCGGCTCTATCAAGAATTTCAGTGACCTTGTTAGCAAAAGCTCTGATGCTGCAAATGTAGGTGAAAACTTTGCTGAAACAAATAAGGAACCTGCCAAAAAGGAAAAAGGCAAGAAAAAAAGCAAGTTTCTTGACAGCTATTGCACTAACCTGACCGAGCGTGCAGAAAAGGGCGAGCTTGACAATATAATCGGCAGAGATAAGGAAATTGCAAGAACAATTCAGATTTTATCCCGCCGTCAGAAGAATAACCCCTGCCTTATCGGTGAACCGGGTGTTGGTAAAACTGCTATTGCTGAGGGTATCGCACAGAAAATTGTAGCAGGTGACGTTCCGTTTAATCTTATCGGCAAAAAGGTGTATCTTCTCGACCTTACCGCACTTGTTGCAGGAACTCAGTTCAGAGGTCAGTTTGAAAGCCGTGTAAAGGGTCTTATTGATGAGGTTAAAGCAGAAGGTAATGTTATCCTGTTTATTGATGAAGTTCATAATCTTGTGGGGACGGGCGACAGCGAGGGTTCAATGAATGCCGCCAATATCCTCAAGCCTGCACTTTCAAGAGGCGAGGTTCAGGTTATTGGTGCAACAACCTTCAAGGAGTACCGTAAATACATCGAAAAGGACAGTGCACTCGAACGCCGTTTTCAGCCTGTAACAGTTGCTGAGCCAAGTCTTACTGAAACGGAAGAGGTGCTTTTCGGTATTCGCAAATACTATGAAAATCATCACCGTGTAAAAATTACCGACGAACTGCTGAAACGATGTGCAGTTCTTTCTGAAAGATATATCAATGACCGTTTTCTCCCTGATAAGGCAATCGACCTTCTTGATGAAGCCTGTGCCTGCACAAGTATCCGCAGCAAGGAAATAGGTGAGTATGACAGCATTTGCAGCAAGCTTGAAGAAGCAGAAGCAAGCGTTGCCGTAATGGAAGAGTCAACCGAGCCTGATTTTGCAAAAATCGCAGAAACACGAGCTGAAATTCTCCGCCTTGAAAAGGAGAAGAAAACACTTGCCGACAAGGTTGAAAATATCTATGTAACGGAAGCCGACCTCTCTAAGGTTATCGAGCTGTGGACAGGAATTCCTGCAAGCAAGGTCGTTGAAAGTGAATATAAGAAAATTGCAAAACTTGACGAAGAACTCAAAAAGAAAATTATCGGTCAGGACGAAGCTGTAGAGCTTGTAAGCAAAGCAATCAAGCGTACCCGTGTACAGCTTTCCAAACGCCGCAGACCTGCTTCATTTATTTTTGTGGGACCAACAGGTGTCGGTAAAACCGAGCTTGTAAAGGTTCTTGCTTCCGAGCTTTTTGACGGTACAGAGCCGCTTATCCGTCTTGATATGACTGAATATATGGAAAAGCACAGTGTTTCCCGCCTTATCGGTTCACCTCCCGGTTATGTAGGTTATGATGAAGCAGGGCAGCTTACCGAAAAGGTTCGCAGAAAGCCGTACAGCGTGGTGCTCTTTGATGAAATAGAAAAGGCACACCCCGATGTTATGAATATTCTCCTGCAAATCCTCGATGAGGGTAAGGTAAATGACGCACAGGGACGCTCTGTAAGCTTTGAAAATACAATCATTGCAATGACATCAAACGCAGGCTCAACTGATAAGGGCACAGGTGTGGGCTTTAATAAGTCCGATAAGGAAATTTCAAAGGAAAAGGCAATGAAGGCACTCTCTGACTTTCTCCGTCCCGAATTCCTTAGCCGTATAGATGAAGTGATTGTGTTCAATCCGCTTGCTGTCGAAGATTTTGAGCAGATTGCCGCACTTATGCTTGACGAAATGAAAGAGCCGCTTGCCGAAAAGGGAATTACTCTCAAATATACCAAGAAATCGCTCACAGCTATTGCCAATAAGGCATTCGGCAAAAAATTCGGTGCACGAGATATCCGAAAGCTCATCCGTACCGATATCGAGGATAAGATTGCCGAGTTGATTATTGAAAGCATAGACAATCCGTTTGCAGTAATCAAAATCGGAGAGAAAAAGGGCGAGCTTGAAATTACAACTTTATAAAATCATTGCGGAGAACTGAAAAAGCTCTCCGCAATTTTTATTGCAATATAAAAAACTGCTTCAAGGTAAAAAGTCCTTGAAGCAGCCAAATAATTAACAGTAATAAAGCAGGTGAGTGCGAACAGCAGAAAGCATTTCCTTGTAAAGCTCTGTTGCATCATTCAAATCCGCAGTCATAAGCGGGTCATTGAGAAAGGCATTGAAAGCAATATCAAGGTCACGTTCCTTTACTGACTTGACAAGCGTGTTCTGATTAACAATGTGACGTATTGTAAGTCCGTAAATCTCATCATTGAGTTTTCCAGCCGCAACAGGTTTAACAGAGTTCTTGCTTATCAGTGCATTTGTATGAACAATTGCGCCAATAGGCAGATTTTCAACCTGTCCGCTGTTTCTCATACAAATATTTGTAATAAGATTGCCTAACCCCATAAGTGCACGGATTTGCAGTGCACAATCTGTCGTTCCTCCTCCTACACGAAGACTTTCTGTGCCGTTCATAAGTGACTTGACCCTGCTTATTTTGTCAAGCTTGACCTTTTTCAGATAGTTGACAGTAGTCTGACTGAATTTCCAGCTTGAAATTGTTTTGGGGGATTTCAGATACCAGGTAGGGCAGAAGTCAGCAACAATTCTGTCAGAAACAGCAGGAATACAGCCATATCTGAGAAACAAATCGAACTTGATTTTATTTGCTGAAGCATAAGGGTTTGATTTATATTCATTCACCTTTGCTTCATAGCCCGTTTCATAATATTTTTCGGCATATTTTCTGAAAATCGGCATAATATCCGTGCCGTCATATGTAACCTCATCAAACCAGCTGAAACCGCTTATTCCGATGAGATTGTATTTAATATCACGTCTGCGTATATGCTGAATACCGAGTTCCTTTTCAGCAATTCCCGCAAGTAAATCAAGTGTAGGGTAAAGCTCATTTGTCGAACCGAAAAGCTTGATTTCCGGGAATATTTCATACATCATTTTCAGACACGCAGACATAGGATTTGACAAATTAATGACCCACGCATCAGGACAATGCTTTTTTATAAGCTCTGTATATTTTATATATATCGGAAGTGTTTTTAGTGCCTTTATAACTCCGGAAGGACCTGTCTGTTCACCGACGGACTGATATATTCCGTATGTTTCGGGAAGATGCATTTCAGTAACCATTTCTTCCATATTACCCTGAGTGAATGAAAGAATAACAATATCGGCATTTTTTAAAGCGTCCTCAGGAGTATCAACAGCAAGATAAATTATATCGCTTTTGCAGTCGGGGTGTTCACGAAGCTTGTTGCCGATAACTTCATTTGCAAGAGAAAGCTGCTTGTCAACATCATAAAGCTGAACAGTAGCGTAAATTTCCTCCGCAGCAAGTTCGGAAAAAAGCTTCCAGCCGTAAGACACAGAACCGCCTCCGATATATGCAATTGTTGTACGTTTGTCCTTGTTGAACATAGGATAAGTCCTTTCAAAATGAATTTAGATATACATTAATATTATTGTACAATTTTGTTTTTTTGTCAAGCTTTTTTGCCAAATTTTATGAAAAAAACTTGCTATAAAAGTGACTATATGCAAAATGAATAAAAAAACTGGTTATAATATATGAAACTTGCGGATTAAATATAAGACAAATTGTAAAAAGTATGCAAACAGCCTTGACATTCTGCTTGGAAATTGATATCATTATAATAAATATTGAATAAGTTGGGGGCTGTTATTGTGGAGATTTTTAAGCAGTATGACTCATTTAAAGAAAAATGTATGGAATTCCCGAAAAATTTTGAAGAAAAATGCTTCAATGATAATAAGTTTATCTGTCATCCTACTGCGGAAAATGAATTAATCGCAGTTTGCAGCGACGAAGAAGCACACACCAATGCTATATGTATCTGCAGAATGGCTGATATGCTTCTTATGTCACAGGATACTGAAAACTGGACAAAGTTTAATCTTGCGGAAGCGAGAAAAATTGCTGAACAAAACGGCTACATATATCTGAGTGACCTTTTTGCCGAAAATGCGTTTTTGGCTGAGGAATGGATGATTGACGGTAAGCACGATACCGTTATCGTCAATGAGGAATATATGCGTGAAAAGGGAATGAAGTATGCACCTGTAACCCCTCTCACAAATAAGGTGCTTCACTTCAAGAAATATTCCAACAGTTTTTTCTGGAAGTCTGTTGAGCCGGGTGAAATTCTGTGTATAGATAAGAAATACATAGATGAACGTTTTGAAGAGTTCCATAATGAGTGCCTTGCAAAGCTTCCTGACTTGTCAGAGTCCGAAACCATTGATTTTAATCTTTTCAACGGTAAAGTTACAATTGATGTTAATACAACCCGTGCAAGAACAATTGAAATGTTCTTTGAGAACATCAATAATCTTATGAACATTTTCGCTGAAAACAGCGAGGTTCTTGAAATGTGTGGGTATGATTTCTCAGCTAAGGACTTTATCCTTGATATTGCTGTTGATGCACTCAACAAGAATGATATCAAGATTACAAGAGCTGAATTTGAAAGTAAGTATTACAACAAGGCAGCAGCTTCCCCTGATAAGCTGTTTGTTCTCGGAAATAAATGCGGTGACGACGCAATCGATAGTATAAAGCTTGCGTTTATTGATGCGGTAACAGCGGAATATAAGGACGAAATCAAGTATTCAGCTGAGGATACAAGCTTCTACAGCACAAAGCTTCGTCAGATGGAGCTTGGTAACTATTCCGCTGAGGAAGAACAGTTCTTTATCACAGAACTTCTTTCTCATAAGCCGGGAGATTATCGTGTGTTCTATTATGCTGAACGTCAGTATCCCGATGAAGCTGCTAATCTTGCTGAAATTGCAAAATTCTGGAAGATCACTCCTCAGGGTGAAGATGAGATGGAAAATACCATTCTCAATGCATATATCCTTGATGAGAATTTTGATGAGCAGGGACGTTTCTGTGCAGGTTATGATGAGTCCAGAATACTTAAGGAAAAGCTTGAAAAGGTTATCACCAAGTATGGTATTGACAGCCGTGAGTGCATTGAAGAACTTTCACAGCATATAGATGTTATGGAAAAGGAACGCCGCACATTCAACGGTACTCTCTTCAATACTCCTGAGGAAAAGAAGCTTGCTGTCAAGAACGAAGCATACATTCAGGATTTGTGCGTAGACCTCTCCGCACTTAATGAAAATGAGCTTAACTCACTTAATGAACATATCGAAAATACAACACTTGATGTAAACACAAAATCCAAGTATCAGCTTAAGGTAAAGCTTGCACTCAATAATGTTCAGTCTTCTATGCTGGAACAGCGTTGCCTGAAGCTTCCTGTTATGACACTTGATGAAATTATTGAACTCAGAGAAAAGATTATAGCAGAGGATTACCCTGAAGCTGTTATCAAGCCGTTTGAAATAAAAATCAGAGATGCTTATTCAGGGGCTCAGACAAATGAAATCGAAGCATTGCTTGCAGGTTCGGAAAGCTTTTCCGATGCACAGCTTGACGATGTTGCTTCAAAGCTTGTTTCCGGAAGATATGACGCAGGTATTGCTGAATATTATGTTCAGAAAATTGATGAAATCAAGGATAAGAACATCCGCAGCAAGATTGCTTCACTTGCAGAGGGCTATGAGGATATGGATAAAGAACAGCTTCAGGAGCTTATCACTAAGCTTTCTGATGATGCATATCCAAAGCATATTACAGGTCCGCTTACTGTTAAGATTACAAATGCACTCAGTAATTATGAGCTGAATGAAGCAGCTAAGGCATTCGAGGGTGTGGATATTGCTACAGAAGAACAGCTTGCAGAAATGAAGAAGGTTATTTCCGAAAAGAAGTTCACTGATGAAATCCTTGCACCGTATATTGTTAAGGTTGAACAGCGTGAAAAGATGCTTCTTGATGAAGAACTTGTTGAAATGTGCCGCGATATCGACACAATGACTCAGGAAGAACTTGATGAACTTAAAACAGCAATTACAAATTCTGAAAGAAACTTTGATGAACAGCTTGTTGTCAAGTATCTTGATAAGATTGCACAGAAGTCCTGTGAGCTTACAAACTCTGAGCTTGCAGAGCTTTGCAAGTATATTTTCTCTATGGAACAGGCTGAACTTGATGAGTTGAAGGAAAAGCTTGCTGACGATAAGTATGACAAGGAATTTACCGATGTTTACTATCGTAAAATTACCGAACGTGAGCAGGAGCTTCTTATTCTTGAACTTGACGGACTTTGCAGTGATATTTCCGAAAAGACTATTCCTGAGCTTGAAGAACTTAAGAATGAAATTCTTGATAATGAAGCATATAACGATATCTGTGACAAGTATATCATTGATATTAATGACCGCATTGAAGCAATTAAGATTGCAGAATATAACGAAAAGATTGACAGTGTAGCTGAAATGTCTGCCGAGGAAGTTGACGAGTTCAGAGCATATGCTGAAGAAAAACGCGAAGAAATCGGTGAAGAACTCTACAACAGAAGTATTGAAGCAGCTGACAGCAGAGAAGATGTGCTTGAAAATGAAGCACTTGAAGAGCTTTGCGAAGGCATCGAAGATTATGACTTTGAAAAGGCTGAGACTATTAAGGCTAAGCTTGAAGAGGGTACATATAATTCTGAAAAGATTGCTCCTTACATTGAAAAAATTGACAACAGAATTCTTGAACTGCATACAGCTGAGCTTGAATCCTATGTTGATGGTATTGACTCAATGAGCAAGGAAGATATTATTAAGGCACAGATTAAGGTTCAGGATTATGACAACGGCTGTCCTGCCGAACTCAGAGAAAAGTATAACAAGATTGCTGAAGCTGCACTTGCAGATATTGCTGACCGTGAGGTTCGTGAACTTTGCGGTGATATCAGTACACTTTCAGCAAAGAAGTCTTCCGAGCTTATCAGAAAGCTTGATAATATGCCTCTTGACCCTGAAGCCAAGACCAAGTATATTGATGCACTCGACAAGCATATTGCTGACCTTAAGGCTGATGAAGCAAAGGTATATATCAAATATCTTTCCGATAAGATGTCTGAGTTTGGCATTAATGTTGTTCACCTTTGTGTTCCGGGAATGTCCAACTTGTTTGACGCTAAATATTCTTCCGCGTGCAGTACATATGTAACAACAGGCAGATATGAACTTCCTATTCTTGTCCACGAGGGTAATACAGGCGAAGGCTTCACAATGACAACTGAAAGCCTGTATATCGGTGACAGGGGAGAAAAGGTAAAGATTAAGCTTGACGATATTGCTTCATTCCAGGCAAAGAAGTCACTTATGTCTTCAGTTCTTACTTCTGTTGAACGTAATGGTAATACAAATGAAATTCCTAATGCACTTAATAAGAATGTTGTAGAAAACGTTGCAAAGGTTCTTACAGCACTTGTAAGCTTTGTTCACGACCAGCGTTCAGCTGAGCATATGAAGGAAATGCTTGCAAATGCAGTTCAGGAAAAGGCAATGCAGGCTCAGACTGTAGCTGCTCCCGCTGCAGAAGCACCTGCTGCAGAAGCTGAAGAAGCGAAGGTTAATTTCTGTGACCAGTGCGGTGCAAAGATTACCAATACAAATGCTAAATTCTGTGCAGAATGCGGAAATAAGCTTATGTAATTTAAAAAAGGGTATCGGGTTTTTAAACTCGATACCCTTGACTTTATTTGTCAAAACAGGTTATTGATTTTAGGATTATCCTGAATTGCTAAAAACAGTGATAAAATAAATGCCATAAAACTCTGTTATTTACAGGATTTTACGGCATTGCCAGCTACATATAGAAATTTATGCACTAATCAAATTTTCAATGATTTCATAAATATGAATAGGGGAAACCTGATGTTTGTTCAATAATTTAATGATTTTATTTGCTTTTTCTTTATCACAGCTTACGTCATCAATTATTTTGTTTCCTTCTGTGATTTCAATCCCGTATGTAATGTAATTCCCAATATTCTCATCAAAAAGATTCTGCTCAATGCATTTGTAGGTGTAGCTCATAAAAATACTCCTCTTTCAAATCAAATTATGCATTCTGAAGTTTGCCTATGCCAAATATAAATAACAGGATTTTGCCGACTAATCAATTAATTTCCTGTTTGATATACAGATAAATATCTACCTTCCTTCTAATAAATGTATAATTCATTCGGTTAAGAAAACACAATAAACCTTGACACTCCCGAATTTAGATGTTACAATAAACACAGACAAAATTGTACATCAAACGATATCGATGAGCTTTCATAAAAGAATATTTTAATTTTTCTTATTGTTTAATGTGTATCTTTATTATAATCCAAATATTTGCATTTGTCAATATATTTTGTGCAAATATTTGGACTTAAGCGTTTATTTTACAAAATAGTAATATTTTTATATGAAAAACCGCCTCGGAAAACCGACGCGGTGGAAGGAGTAATACCTGATGTATCAGAGAATTCAATCCTTATGTAAGGAAAATGGCACAACAATTACTGCGTTGTGCGTAAAAATAACCGGTAGCCGAGGCAATCTTTCAACGTGGAAAAACGGGAATATCCGTCCCGAATGGCTTTCAGCGATATCCGATGAATTCGGGGTTTCTACAGACTACCTGTTAGGCAAAACAACCGTCAGAATTCGTTCTGAAGATTTAAGTGAAGAAGAACAGGAGTTTATTCAGCTTTTGGGAAAGCAGACCCCTGAATTTCGCAAACAATATCTTGCTTTGTTAAAATCGTACAAAGAGTAACCCGCAAAAAATCAAGCGTGGCGACTTGTTGGTTTGGAGTTAGATTTCTAAATGCAGTCAATAAATTAAGGTCTTCTTCTGTTAGCATATAATTTCGCTTCCTTTCAATAGGTCAAATACAACTAATCAAATTATGTTCATTTATGTAAAAACAAGAAATCGAATTGATGTAATTATACATCTTGTTTTGCAATTTGTCAAGGAGAATTTTGCAAAATATATCTTATCTTAGCTGTTTCTTATCTAAAATTGCAAGAATTACGTGTTTATGTTTCAAAAATGAATAATGTGTGAAAAACAAGAAACATTTTACGGCAACAGATTTTAATAAGTATAAGAATAACTTATTCAATGCTGCTAATTTAAAATAAACAGAAAGCACAGCAATAAAAATATTGATTTTACGCAGACAACAAGGGGACATAAATATATTGTTCGGACAAAAAAATATAAAGTTTTTTGTCAGGCTACTTGACAAAACTATGTATATGTGTTAAAATTATTTAGTAAATTTTAGCCGGTGTGATGGAATTGGCAGACGTGACGGACTCAAAATCCGTTGGGGTAACACTCGTGCGGGTTCGACCCCCGCCACCGGCACCAAAAGCGACTTGTTCTTGCAGGTCGCTTTTTTATAATACTTTTGAATTCAATTTAAATTTGATGTTAAAGAAAAAATATATAAAGCTGTTTAAAAAGAGAAGTTAATTTAATAATATTCCAAATCGGTATTGTAAAAGTGCAATACCGATTTTCTTTTAGTTTCTTCATCATAGTATTTCTTGTAACACTTAAATATAGCTGCCATAAAATATATAAGGATGTATAAATACTGTTATACAATGAAAGGAGAAAATATGTATATTTATTCCAGAATTGACAATGAAAACAAAAGCACATTTCCTGAAGAAACACCTATAGGAATGTGCTATGTACCTTTTCAGCAGTGGGAAACTCCGTATGCTGAAAATATGGCACTTGAAAGAGGAACTATGTTTCCAAGCTTAGATAAACCATTCTGCGGAAAGGAGATTTCTGATTATGCAAGGAAATAATCTTTTGCGTGCAATACAGATGTATGATTTTTATTTGTATGAGTTAAACCTTTATCTTGATACCCATCCAAACGACAGTCAAGCACTTGCATTCTTTAAAAAGTATAAGGAACTTAAAAATTCAGCTTATGAAACCTATATTGAAAAATATGGTCCGATTACAGCGGAGCAGTCGTCAGATGATAAATTCAACTGGGTTGATGACCCATGGCCATGGGAAAGGAGTGCAAATTAAATGTGGGCATATGAGAAGAAATTGCAGTACCCTGTGAACATTAAAAATCCTAATCCTAAGCTTGCTAAGGTTATAATCTCTCAGTTAGGAGGTCCTGACGGTGAACTTGCTGCATCTTTAAGATATCTTAATCAGCGTTATGCTGCACCTTATGCAGAGGTTAAGGGATTGCTCACAGATATAGGTGTATCTGTATCGGAATATGACATTTCAAAAAAACAAAAAAAGAAAAAACGCATCTATTTACTTTAATGTAAATCGGAAGCGTTTATTTTTTCTGCTGTTCAGCGTTATCACGGATTTTCAGAAGTGCGATATATTTTTCCAAATCCTGAATGCTTTCGTTTGAAAGATAGTTGTAATCATTCAGGAGCTTTGACATAAACTCAGGATATTGCTGATATGGATTTTCAATAGTGCTTGCACCTATAAGATAATCAACAGACACGAAATAATATGTTGCAAGAGTCTGAAGCATATCAATATCAGGTTCTCTTGTGCCGCACTCGTAATTGCTGAGCAACTTTCGTGAAATGCTTAAATCATCTGCAACCCGTTGCTGTGTATAATTCAGTTTCCCTCGAAGTTCTTTTAAACGTTCGGGCAGTAAGCTCATTTTTCATCACCTGTATACATTATAATGATTATTTCATACAATTTAAAGAATAATCGCCTAAAAGTTCCAAAATTCTATTGACTGGAACGTAAAGTTCCGTTATAATTATAGTATGTGCGTTAAAACAATACTTAATCAAAATATTTTTTCGTACACCCCAACAAAGTCAGATTTCAGATTGTCTATTGTATGTATGCAACACTGAAATCTGCTACGAAAGGAAAAATTATGAGCGACATAGAAAAGTATGTACAAGATGCCGTCAACGGCGATTCTGAAGCGTTTGAAAGGCTGTATGAGCTATCAAAGCGGCAGGTATATTTCACCTGCCTCAAATTCCTCAAGAACGAGGATGATGCACAGGATATTACGCAGGAAGTTTATATCACTGTAATGAAAAAACTGCCTACCCTTGCAGATAGAGCAAGCTTTCAGCCTTGGGTAAATCGTATTGC
The DNA here is from genome assembly GCA_045545795.1 of Oscillospiraceae bacterium. Lineage (GTDB taxonomy): Bacteria > Bacillota > Clostridia > Oscillospirales > Ruminococcaceae > RGIG8773. Next base: position 8,505 of record JAZQBN010000114.1, on the reverse strand, counting down.
TGTCAATAAGTGTAAGAATTATCTAAAAGCAAGGCGAGATGTATCTCTTGATGAGATGCAGGAAGATAATAACTATCCCGAAATTCCCGACGAGGACATGCTTCCAGAGGATTATGTTATCAATGAGGCAAAGCGTAAAATTGTTATGGATATTATGGAAAGCGTGCTTTCTGATATTCAGTATCAAACAGTCATTATGTTTTACTTTAACAATATGAGCGTTGCCGAAATTGCAGAAATCACAGAATCCCCCACGGGTACAGTTACATACCGCTTGAATGTTGCTCGTGTGAAAATCAAGAAAGGGGTTTTGGAATATGAAGAGAAAAATAAGGACAGGTTACACGCAATAGTGCCTATTTTACCGTTCCTCACACGGCTGTTCAATGCTGAAGCAGAGAGCATTGAAGTGCCATATGTTCTGCCTGAAATCAGTGTTGCTACTGAGGCAGAGATTGCAGAAGCTGCGGTTGATGCTGCAAGTGTAGCGGATACAGCGGCAAAAAGCACAGGATTTTTAAGCACTGTTGCTGGTAAGGTTACGGCTGGTATTGTGACGTTGGCAGTTGTCGGCGGAGGTATTGGTGCTGGGGTTGCAATGAATGGGAACAACAATGCGACTTCTTCAAATCCTGATACGAAACCTACTATTTCCGAATCAATACCACAAGCATCAAGCTCCGAAAGCATTTTAGCAAATGAAGAAAAGACGCAGTATATGCCGCTTTCCCGTGCGACATTCTGCGGAACAGATGCAAGTATGACAATCAATATTGGTGACGGTCAATATGAATTTCGCAGTGATATGGAGCTTTCTGAATTAGAGTCCTATATCCTTGAAGTTTCGGGAAACGAAAATATAGTCAGTGACAGCAATCATTTTTATTTTCTCGGTGATACCGAAAACGGAACTTCTTTTGCTTTACTTGTTTGGCATAATGGAAATGTGATAGCTTCACCTTACGCTGAAGGAACAGACGATACTTATTCCATATGTATTATTCCCGATTTCAGAGTGATAGACGGAAATTCAGCTTGTGAGTATACAATTTCTTATGATGGTGAAACCGTTGCAGATACGGAATACATCAACAGCATTTTCACAGGTAATGAAGAAATACGCAATGACTATCTATCAGTACGCAAAAATAACAATGATACACTTTTCAAGGATACGGGCATTGCTGTTATTCATATAGGAAATTATCATAATTCTGACAATAGTATGGGAGAAATGCCTGTTATTGTTAATTCAGCAGAACTGGATTTTGAGAATAAAGTACAATACGAAAAAGAACCGCAAATTGGAGTGCGTGTAGACCCTCCTAAATAATTCAAAAAATTTTTTCTAAAAAATCCAACAAATTTAAAATCAAGATTGTCTATTAATCAGAAAGCGGTAGAAACCGCAAATAAAACGGAGGTAAAACAAATGAACCACCAATTAATTGAACGTATGGACAGGGTTTTAGAAACTTATCACAAAATTGATAAGATATCGCAGGATTACTGGAAATACACCAATGCGGCAGAATCATTAAAAAAACAAAAGGAACTTGCTGAGAAAGGGTCAATCGGTGAATGGATTATTGCTATTTTAATAGCAGATATTCCTTTTACAATGTTGATGTATCTTGCGAGAATTCATCCATTAATTCTTCTTCCTTTTATGATAGTAACAATCGTTATTCTGCGAAAGAAACTACATAACTTTAATGTCAAAAGGCAGAATTTCGATGAGCGTATTGCTAAGCAGGAAGAACAGGCACAGGAATGCCAGAACTGGGTGGATATTATATTTTCCGAACATCAGAGCGATATATCAATTATTCCATCAGCATTCCTGAAGGAACTTGAAACCATCGAAATGCATGAGATGTTCCATAAAATTATCGCAACTGGCAGAGCTGATTCTATCAAAGAAGCTATCAATGTTTTCTATGACGATATGCGAAAAATGCGTATGGAAGAAAATAACAGACACGCTGCGTACTGTCAGGAGCAAATGCTTCAGTCTGTTAAAAACACCGAATATCAGGCACAAAGAACAGCTGATATGATTGCTTTGCAAAATTTATTCAGCAATAACAATAATTAAAATTACAGGAGGATTTTATTATGTCACTTTTTGATGATAAGTACAATAATCAGAACAATCGTAAGAGCCTTGGAGATGATATTTTTGATGGTATTGGCTCAGCACTGCCTTTCGCAAAGGCTGCAAGTGAGAAAATTACAGGTCATAGCGTTGAGGACGATGTAAAGAAAATCAAAGGCTACAGCGATTCTGAATATGATGGAATGACAACAGAACAGCTTGTGAAGTTAAAGAGAACTTATTTCTGGAGAATGCTTTTTCTTCCAGTTGGCATTTGGTTGTTAATAAGCGGTTTTTCAGGCTATAATTTATGGTATGTTTTTGTAGGAATAATTTCTCTGGTAGCTTCGCTAAGTGCAATTAAGCAATACAGGAAAGCGAAAAAACATCTTGATGCAGATAAATAAGGGGGACACAATGGATACAATCGTAGTCAACAACGTGGAAATCAAATTTGCTGATAATATTCCCGCAGAAGAAAAAGGAAATGCAATTGCGTTTGCGATGGAATTTGTAAACAGCACCTCTAATCCAATTGAAGATGCCTATGTTCGTATGCTTAATGGGGAATTCAAAATTGATTACAGAGAGAAAGTCGGAAATGACGAAATTGACCATATGAATTTCATAAACGAAAATGGAGAGGAAGAGGATTTCAAAATTATCTGTCATGGTGGCTGGGGCGAAGAGGAAGAAGAGCCTTATACACCGCCTGCCTCTACTCCCGCTTATCCTGACAAGTCGCAGGAAATTCTGAAAGCCATGGAAAAAGTTGCTCATCAGACCGAGCGTGTTGCAGACCAACTTTGGTGGCAGTCATTCAATAACAGCTTATAAATATGGAGGTACATACAATGAACAAGACAAAAAGGATTTTAACAGCATTTATCGCTGCAACAACCATTCTCACAATGGCAGGTTGTGGAGCTGATGAAACAGCAAATAGCACAGTTTCAACAAACAAGAGTGAATCTGTAGCTGATAAGGAAACAGCCGAGCAGACAGAACTTGTTGCGGAAGAAAAAACAGAAGTCACAGCCATGAAACTGGCAGATGATGCGGTACTTGAAATTGATATGGGAAATGGAGAAAAGATTTCCTATCACGGTCAGCCTTTCTCCGAATTTATGAGTGAACTTGAAACAAAGTTCGGTGTTGAATTTAAATTGGTAGAGTCTAAAAAAACAGATGTACAATACAAAACATACAAAACCATAGATTACTTCAAAACTTCTAATGGAAACTACATCAAATTTAATTATAGTGTGGATAACAAGGAATTGAGCATTAACATTGAAGGTCTTAACAGCGTCAAGAACGATAATGGCGGTTATGACATTACAATGCTTGATTTTACGCTCGGAGATATTTCCGCTACTACTACATATGATGAATTTGTAAAAATGGGTGCAACAACATCCGAGGAAGATTCAGATAAATATTGGATGGCTTCAGAAAACTTTGAAACAAATGGCGTAAAAATCCAGGTATCCGATAACAATAACGTAAACAATCGCAACAAGGATTATATTGTTGCAAAGCTCGCTATTACATTTACTGGTGTGGAAGAGTAAAATACAACTATATACGATTTAATAACAAAGGCTCTGTTACCATTAAGTTTTCAGAGCCTGATTATTTATGTAATGTCACAAATATGTCACAGTGACAAATCTGTGATGTCACGGGGTAGTCTTCTTATATAAAGCATATAGCTTCTGTGCACTTATAGTATAAGATTAGATGAGCTAAGCTACGCTTAGCTGTTCATTTCCCTTCTTTTCATTTCCTGATTTATATATTTATTAATATAAGGAAGAAAGAAAAAAATACTTTTGACTTTTTTTAAAATTATTGTAATTTAGCTATTAGAAACAAAAGTTACATCTTTGCAATTATTCACACATAGAAAACCGCCTGCAATTTGTAACTACAAGCGGTTTCGATATATATTAAAAAAGGATGTACAAAAATGTAAAAACAATCAACTGATTTTCTTTACATGTTTTTTCGGAGTTAATAGAGCTGAAAAATGTGATAAAATCGTTGGTTATTACGATTATTTTGTTTACAAGGTTTAATTTTACATACCCTATTTATCAGTAAGCAAAGCTATATATTTGTTCAAGGTCGGACGACTAATTCCGCAAAGAACAGCATATTCGCTTTTACTTATTTGTTTATTTCTGTAACGTTCAAACATAACTTGAACTTTTTCGGGAATGTCATTAACAGTCAAAGATGGTCTACCCAATCTTACGCCTTTACTTTTCGCATTTGCCATACCCGACTTCACGCGGTCACATATCATATTGCGTTCAAGCTCGGAAAAGACCCCTGCAATCTGTAAAAAAGCATTCGTCATAGGGTCAATGGTATCTGAATTTGTGCAGTCTATTGTGATACTGTCTTTGATAATCAGTTTCAAATGCCTTTGTTTAACGAGTTCTATAATATCGCAGAGTTGTTTTGTGCTTCGGGTAATTCTGCTGATTTCCGTGGTTACAATCGTATCACCGTTAGTAACGGATTTTAGCAATTTATTCAACTCAGGTCTGTGTATTTTTGTTCCGCTTTCATACTCAAGGAATATCATATCCGCAGATACGCCCATTCTCTGAAGTTCTCGCTTTTGTCTGTTGACATCTTGTTTTGTTTCATTCGTACTGCATCGACAGTATCCATATACCAATAAACATCGCCTCCTGAAATTCATATTTCCAAACTGTTTTACTATTATAATTTTACCATATTTTTCGGGATTTGTCAACGAAAAAGCCTGCTCTCAAAGAACAGGCTTTTATCATATTTATGTGCTATTTCTTCAACCTCTCATAAACCACACTGCCTATTGTTTCCATTACCTGTTTCATCATTTCAGGGTCGGAGAACATCTTGACAAAGAACTCCTCGTTCTGCTCATAGCGTGAAGCAGCCATTTCAGGAAAATCTTTTGCAAACAGAAGCATAAATGTTTTAAAATCGTTACTCTTGGCATAACTCTTCCACTTGTCCTGCATTGCATAGTCATTCTCAATCTGGAGCAGTACTTTATCCATCTCTGTGAATGCAGTGCCATACTTTTCGTTGATTTTATCAATGATAACAGTAAGAGGGTCTTTCTTCTTTTCCCGTCTGCCAGCTTCGCCAGTAATTGGAGTGAAGCCTTCTTCCGTTGCTTGCAATTCTATTGCACCTTCGAAATCTTTTTGCAGCTTGTAGTATTCAAGCAACACCTTATCGTCCACATAGACAGGCTCCGCACTGCCTTTCGGAAGCATTGTTGCAAGGAATTTCGCATAGATACTGAATTTATGCAGTTCCTTATCAAACAGACGGCATACCTGTGTGATGAATGAGTAGATACGGTTAAATCTCGCAAGTGTGGATTTGAACATATCTTTCTTCTCATCCTCAAGAGCCATATATCTATCAAGCGCAGGATGCATTTTAGCTTTCAGCTTGCCCAAATCTCCGTATTCCTGATTGGATGCAGAATACCAGACCTCCGAAAAACTGTTGATTTCAATCTGCTGATACACTCTGTATTCATCAAGTGTATTCTTCAAATCATATACAACATTCGGGTCGGTTTCCTTTTCAAGAACCGTTTCTTCATAATATGGGTCAAAGGATTTTTTGATATCCTCTGCACTATTGACAAAATCCAGTACGAATGTATCCAGTTTGCCACGGCAAGTACGGTTCAGTCTTGAAAGTGTCTGTACTGCTTTTACACCCGAAAGCTGCTTATCCACAAACATTGTATGCAGCAGAGGTTCGTCAAAACCTGTCTGATACTTCTCTGCAACAATCAGCATACCAAAATCATCGGTATGGAATGCCGCAGGAAGAGCCTTTTCCTTGATAGTTTCGCCATCCTTGGTCTTGTTGATTTTTTCCTCGGTGTAGGTGTCACCGTTATCCTCAACCTCACCCGAAAAAGCCACAAGCACATCAAGATTGGAATATCCTTTTTCCTCAATCTGCTTTTTGAATTCAAGTACATATCTTACAGCGTGGAGTCGGGATGGCGTTACAATCATTGCCTTTGCTTTTGCACCGATTTTATGCCTTGTGATATTGCAGAAATGCTCCAGCATAATCGCTGTTTTTTGCGAAATATTATGTGGATGCAGGGTTTCATAATTGCGAATAGCCCTTACCCCTGCAACTGTATCCAGTTCTGGGTCATCGGGAATGGTCTTGGCAATCTTATAGTACATTTTGTACGTCATATAATTTTGCAGTACATCCAAAATAAAGTGCTCTTCGATAGCCTGCCGCATGGAGTAGATATGGAACGGGTGATATTTTCCCTGTGCGTCACGCTGACCGAACATCTGCAATGTTTTATCCTTTGGTGTTGCTGTAAATGCAAAGAACGACAGATTATCGTGAATACCCTGTGATGCAAGCTCGTCAAGGAGCTTGTCCTCATCATCCTTACGTTTGCTTTCTTCCTCGTATTCCAGTTCTGCCATTTCTTCCAGAGCTTTTTCTGTATCAGCAAGTGCTCGTTTCAGTTTCTTTGCTGCATCACCTGTTTGTGAGGAATGTGCCTCATCAATGATAACAGCAAAACGCTTATTTGCAGAATTGACTTCCTTGTAAATCACAGGGAATTTCTGCAATGTCGTAATGATAATTCCCGTACCTGCTTCAATCGCTTCCTGAAGCTGTTTTGCGTTCTTGTCAATTTTCTGCACAACGCCTTCAACATGGTCGAACTGATACACCGTATTCTGGAGCTGACTGTCCAGCACTCGTCTATCCGTTACAATGATAACTGATTGGAAAATTTTCTCGTCTTTGTTGTCATGCAGTCCCGACAGACGATGTGCAAGCCACGCAATAGAATTGGACTTGCCTGAACCTGCGCTGTGCTGAATAAGATAATTTCTGCCAGCGCCGTTTTCCTTGACATTGGCAAGAAGTCTTGTCACCACATCAAGCTGATGGTAACGAGGGAAAATCATTCGCTCAGATTTCACATTGCCCTTGTCGTCACGCTCCACCTGCAAGTGCAGATACTTATGCAGGATTTCAAGTAGTCTGTCCTTGACAAGCACCTGTTCCCAGAGATACGCTGTATCATAGCCGTTTTCATTGATAGGATTGCCCTTGCCACCGACATTACCAGCACCATTACTGCCTTGATTGAACGGCAGGAAATAGGTTGAAGCACCTTCAAGCCGTGTTGTCATATACACATTAGAAAGGTCAACAGCAAAATGCACCAGTACTCTGTTCTTGAATTCAAAAATGGCGTCCTTGCTTGCTCTGTCAAATTTATACTGATTGATAGCATTAGAAGTATCCTGCCCTGTGAACTGGCATTTCAGTTCCATAGAAACAACAGGAATGCCGTTGATGAACAGCACAATATCAATGCTGTTTTCATTTTGTAGAGAATAATGGAGTTGTCTTGTGCAGTGGAGAATATTGCTCTCGTACTGCATACGACTGGTTTCGTTGATGGATGTTTCGGGTTTCCAGAATACCGCACGGAACTTGATGCCCCTGTCGGTAAAGCCTTGACGGAACACTTTCAGCAGTCCCACCATTTTTACTTCACGGCAGAACCGCTCCACAATCTGCTTTTCACTGTTGTTGCAGTAGATTTTTTCGAAACGTTCCCACGCTTTCGGCTGGCTTGCCTTAATAAAAGAAACAAAGGTATTCACATCAAGGGCAAGCTTGCGGTCAAAGACTTTCGGGTCACCTTTTATGTAGCCGCCGTGGGTGGTGAGATATTCCTCGATGTCCTGTTCAAAGCGTTTTTCTTTGTAGTCGAAGTCTGACATATTACACCTCCTCAAAATGACTTATTTTTCCGAACTGCTCAGAAGAAAGTTTAAGGTCATGATATAAATTAGAATCAAGCACATATTTTACATACGTTCCCTGTTGGTCATTACATTTTTGTTTTTTCACATATTCAGAGTTGAACAATCGACCATAAGAATAGCAAATATTCCCTCTTATAACTATAGGTTTATTACCACTTTTTAAAAATGTTTTTAAATAATTTCTATCTTCATCGCATAAGCCATCTACAAAATCCCATAGACTTTCAACGGCTTTCATGTTCTCTTTGTGTGTATTCTCCGCATTACTTTTGCGTATGTAATTTAAATATGCTTTTTCAGACATCTTGGTTTTTATCCATATCAGCAATTGAATTAAAATAAATACAACGCCTGCAAGAAAAAAGAAGTATCCAGTTTTTGTAAACTTATCAATTAACCAAAAATCTTCAGGGGTAAAAGCAAAAATAATAGCAGCCGTTACAAAGCTAATTACTGTAGGAATAAGATGTTTTTCAAGAAATATTTTTATTAATTCAGTAAACCTTTCCATAATTACACTTTTTCTCCTATAGAATAATAGATATCATACTCTTT
>JAZQBN010000113.1:0-5319 GCA_045545795.1 Oscillospiraceae bacterium | reverse complement strand
CAAGATGCTGAAAAGAAACAGTTCTATTCCTGTGAAAAAAGGAAAAGGGGTGAGATAATATGAGCAAGATTGTGAAATACAATGATAGTCGTGTCCCTAAAAGAGTTGTAACCAGAGCAGAGGCGTTGAAGGCTGTTGATGCTTGAAAACGTTTTGAAGCTGGAACACGGTATATCGGCAGGAGCTTATGTCAGAATGCTGGGAAATGCCTTTGCAAAACATTTCGGAGTAGAAACATCTGAAGCTGGTTGGGATGCAGCTTTAGCAGAGGAAGCGTCGGAAGCTGAAGTATATACAATTGTGTTTAATCAGATGTTTGATGCGTTTGGGAAAGACGAAGTAACAATTCCAAGTATTCCGATGGATTCTTTGGGAAACTGCGAAATCTCCAGCAAGAAAACCTTTGAGGAAGAACGGGAGTGATATAATGACAGATGCAGAAAAGTCTGTTTGTGAATTACAAGCAGAACTGGAAGAGTTGGAAAGAGAACTGGATTATCAAGTTTCTCATAAGCGGCTTGCATATCTTCGTGAAAGAATCGGGGAGATTGAAGCGGAACTTTCAAAAAGAAAGGATGATACATAATGAAAAATTCCGACGCTTTTGAACGGCGGCTGAATGCTTATGTTGAAGCGAAAGCCGCACACGAACAGCAAGCAGAAGTCTTGGTGAAAGAAAAGGTTGCTATTTTTCAGGACTTTCTCAAAGAACACGGTCTTGATGATGTAGTAATTGCAAAAATCTCCAAAGTGAAAGGCAAGCTTTTGATTTCTCGCTTTGGCATTCCCGAATTTCATCCTTTGAAAAAAGATGGCTCTGTTTCGAGTCAAACAAGAGGGTACATCTTTACTGGTGGAGATTCCGCTTGGATGCAAAAAACGCTTGAAGACATCTTGGAAAACTATGAGGCTTACGAGCGGGATGATGAGATGGTGAAAGCTGCAACAAACTGTGGTATGTCGTGGCAAGGAAAACAGAAACACAATAAGAAAGGAAATTGAGTTATGAGTAGAAAACTGATTATTGCTGGTATTGCAGGCGGTCTTGCGGCAATTACGCTTCTCGCCAGCATTCGTGTTGTAAAAACAGGCGAAACAGGTGTGCTTGTGAGATTCGGGCAGGTGCAGGAAGAGACTCTTACATCTGGAGTACACTTCGTTATCCCTTTTGTTGACTCTGTGAAGAAAGTAAACAATAAGCAGGTGGAATTTACATACAGCGGACAGGTGTGGGCTGAAAGCGTTGACCAGACTCCTGTATATTACGAAGGTGTGTCTATCGCTTATCAGATTGCTCCCAGTGCGTCTGTATGGCTCTACAGCAATGTAGACAAGAACATCATCAATGATACAGCTACATTGATTTCTCCTACCGTCGTAGGCTCTGCAATCAAGAATGCGTCTTCTACGCTGACTACAAGAGAAGTCACAAAGCGAGCAAGCATTGAGCCTCTGGCAACGGCAGAGCTTCAGGAGTCGCTGAACGAAAAGTACGGAGATGGAGTCATTACTGTAGTAAAGCTTTCCATTTCCAATGCCGATTTCGAGGACAGCTACAACGCCGTTATCGCTGAAAGACAGTCTGCACAGATTCGTCAGGAACAGCAGGAAATTGAAAATAAGACTGCTATTGCAAAAGCAGAAGCTGATGCAGAAGCAGCAAGGCTGACCGCACAAGGACAGGCTGACGCACAGAAGATTCAGGCAGAAGCGGATGCTGAAATGGCTATTATCGAAGCGGAAGCAAAAGCGGAAGCTATCAAGCTGGAAGCTGATGCACAGGCAGAAGCAAACCAGAAGCTTCAGGAATCCCTTACAAACGAAGTTCTGACTCACGATTATATCGAAAAGTGGAACGGCGAACTTCCGAAGGTTTCCAGCGACAGCAATCTGATGTTTGATGTTGGCAACTTGACAGAATAACGACTACCAAAGGGTTTCTGTACAACTACAGAAGCCCTTGTAGGATTTAAGACGCTGATGCCAAATAATACAGAAAGGTGGGAAAGATGGGTAGACATTTATGGGGCTATTGGGATTGCGTTTATTGCAGTCAAAAGAAAATTCAAGGCGATAAAGATGAATGCCCATCTTGTGGTGCGTCTCGTGGTGAAAATACCAAATTTTATATGGACGCAAGCAACATTGAATATGTAACACCTGTGCAGGAAAACGACAAACCAAATTGGATTTGTTCGTTTTGCAATTCACAGAACGAGGACTACGAAACCAGTTGTGAATACTGCGGTGCAAGCAAAGAGCAGAGCGAAGCGAATTATTTTGAACAGCAAAGAAGAAAAGATATTTCTGCGGAAGAAAGCCCTAATGACTCTTCAAATAATTCCTATAATTCGTTGCCGTCCAGACAGTCCTACAATATCAGCAACGGTAATGCTTCGCAGAACATCTGGAGTAGCATATTACAATATAGTTGGCTCGCAATTGTTCCAATTGCAATTGTGTTGCTGATTTTGTTATTTGTATGGCTTTCCACTCCAATCCAAAAGAAAATCACTATTGATTCCTTTGAATGGGAAAGAAGCATCTCTGTTGAAGTTGAAAAAACCATACAAGAATCTGGATGGAACTTGCCAAGTAATGCCCGATTACAATATGAGCAAGAAGAAATTCGTGATTACAACAAAATAGTTGACTATTATGAAACTAAAAGCCGTGAAGTCAAGAAAGAACGCTTTGTTGGATACGAAGACTATGTAGCAGGCTACGAGGATTTAGGCAACGGTCAGTTTGAAGAAATTATTAAGCAGCGTAAGGTTTATGAAACCTACTATGAAACGGAATATTATGAAGAGCCTGTATATAAATCCGTTCCTGTTTACGACACCAAGTATTACTATGAAGTTGACAAATGGGTATATTCACGTTCTGTTAATACCTCTGGTATGGACAAAAATCCATATTGGGGAGAAGTTACGCTTTCTTCCGATGAACGACAGGGAAGTAAAAAGGATAACTATTTCGTTTATGCTACCTTTGAAGAAGAGCAGAAGCGTTATACGATGGACTTTGCTGAATGGAATGCTTATGAGATTGGCGACACTTTAACAGTTAAAGTCAATCGTCTGACAGGCGACATCGTAGAAATTGTCGGGATTGTCTCTTCAGAAGAAGTAACGACGTAATTGTATTTATTGGTTAGGAGAGTGAAATATGTACACAGTAAAAGAGGTTGCAGCAATGTTTAACATCAATGCTGAAACTGTTCGGCGATGGATAAGAAACGGTGAAATCGAAGCTGGTGTTTCTGGAAAAGATTACACAATTTCGGAAGAGGCTTTGCGGGATTTTGCAAGCAGCCATCCGAAGTATAAAATCGAAAAAGAAGAAAAACCTGTTCAGCCCGAAGATATACAGCTTCAAATTCTGAACGAATTAAAAGTGCTGAACGGAGCTTTGGAGATAATTCTTAAAGGAAAGAAGTGATAATATGAGCGACAAGCGATACCGAAAAACAAGTTATCCATTGACAATTCTGCTGCAAACTTTCAGTTCGCTTTTCCCTGTTGTCGGCGTTATATTTATGATATATACGATGTGGTTCGACCCTTGCTGGCAGAATTTAGAGCCAAAGCAGTGGGAATATATCGGATATGCAGTAGCTTTTATTTCGTTCACACAATGGGTGATTTTCAGAAGACCTCTGAAGAAAATGTATGCCAAAGCAATACAAGATAACGAGTACGATGAATTTGGTATGTCCAAGAAGAAGTCTTATGATAATCTGACCCGCAAAGAGCGTGAGCAGATGGATACACAAAAAATGGCACAAATGGAAAGTTTGCTTTCCAGCAGCGTTCTGAAGCGTATCATCCGAAAGGGTAGCACTACTCCAGAAAAGGATTTGGAAGCCTTGATTGGTATTCAAGGTGTAAAGACCAAAACTACAGAGATGGTAGCTCGTATGAAATTTGAACACGATACCAAAAAAGCAAGAAAAAAACAGCAAATGTCTGGGGGAAGCTCTATGAGCGGCAGACATATGGTGTTTTACGGTAGTGCTGGTACAGGCAAAACTACTGTTGCTCGTATTATTACAGGCTTTTTATACCGTTACGGATATATCAAAGACAACAAATGCGTTGAGATTGACGGTAATTTCTTGAAAGCTGGAGAAGATAGTGCGTTGAAAACACGACTGATAATCCAAAAGGCTTATGGCGGCGTTCTTTTCATAGATGAAGCGTATACAATTATTGATGGTAGCGGTGGATACGGCAAAGAAGTGATTGCAACACTCATCAAAGAAATGGAAGATAACCGTGATAAGCTCATCGTCATTCTTGCAGGATATAAGAACGATATGAAACGTCTGCTTGATACCAACGAAGGTTTCAAGAGCCGTATCAAAGAATATTTAGAGTTTCCCGATTATAACATTGAGGAAATGAAAGAAATTTTTGTGGCGATGGCTCATAGCGAAGGTTATGTGGTTTCTGCAAAAGCTTTAGAGAATTTTGAAATTCGTTGTGCGAAAGAAAGAAAACTCTCTTCATTTGGCAACGGCAGAACCGCAAGAAATATTTTGGACGAAACCCTTGACCGCCACGCCTTAAATTATGGCAAAGGTGTTCTGACGGATGACGCAAACAAACCAGAAACGGTAAATTGCGATAAGCTGAAATTTGTTATCTGTGGCTGTGATGTTTCTACAGCCGTAAATAAAAACGTTCTGTAAAAGGAGTCAAAGTTATGGCAAACGAAAAGAAGAACCCTGTAGTCTCTGCACGAGAATACATTGACCAGCATCGTGAAGAGGCGATTATGGTAAATGTCAAAGACATTGTAATGACAGAAAAAATTCATATCCACGGCGTAAAAAGAGGCGGTTTCAAGCCTGAAGAACACGAGAATTGTACAGACCTTACCATCGTTGTAAGACCGTTGCAGAACGGACGTTACTCTCTGGTTATCGGTTGGAAGGAACTGCTTCTTGCCCAGCACAGAGGCGTGAAAAGCATTCCTTGTTTGACGACTCGTTACTATCGCAGTGTATTTACGCAGCGTTGTCTGGGTGCTGCAAGCTCAAACAGAAAGAATGCTCCTGTTGTTGAGTCTTTAACTGGTTCTGTAATGATGAAGCTGGATGAAATCATTATCCCTGAAAGGTTTAAGAGCACACCACCCAGAAGAGAAAAGGTACAGTCAAAAATTGATTATTATAAAGAACACGGCAGAATGCCGCAGCCTTTGAAGCTGACATCCGAAAAGAAGCTGTGGGATGGTTATGCGACGTATCTTGCTGCAAAGGAGCTGAACCTTGCGAAAGTTCCTGTGCGTATCAATTGCTCAAAAACTTGA
>JAZQBN010000112.1:0-4414 GCA_045545795.1 Oscillospiraceae bacterium | reverse complement strand
TGGGATTACCACACGACCCAGGTCGTCAATTCTTCTGACAATACCCGTAGCTTTCATTTGTATATTCCTCCGTTTTTTAACTTTAATTTTGTTGCCCTAATAGTTTTTCACGGAGATTTTGGATTATACATTTCATTTTTTTATTTGTATTTTGATAATTTTGGTAAGACAACATTTTTATAGTATGGGAATATACTTATCTATTTCTTTGTAAATAGTAAACAGGCTTTCACCATTAATGTCTTTTCTTACATACTGTTGCATCACGTCGCCAAAAGCAACAAGCACACATTCATTATTCATTTCCGTATCGTTTCTGATACCATATATTTCAAAAGTGGTTAATGGTGTGTATTGCTGTGTTTGTAAATGTTGCAGCGATGTAATTTTACTATTGTTATCAATACTTATAAGTGTACTATAGAACAGTATCAGATTATGAATATCAATATTATCAATTTGTTCTACATTACTATTATTTATTTTATTAATTATCCAATCTGCATCTTGAGCTTTATCGTAATTCTCATCACTTACAAATCTATTTATTGTTCCATCTTTTTTTATGTAACAAATTTCTGTTGTTTCAGAACGATACACCCTCATAGTAACAATATCAGGCATACTCTCCCAGATTGCCATTTCTTCTTCGGTCAGGTCTGTAGGAGCGGTAGCAACTGTTGTTTCCGAAACCGTAGTTTCTTCCGCAATGCTTTCCATTTTTGCACAACCAGTAAAAAGTGTAACGCTTAAAAGTATGATTGAAATTATGCGGTTAAGTTTGTTTTTCATATCGTCGCCTCCATTGTCGGGTTATGTTTTTATTTTAATCGGTGATAAAAGTTTTGTCAACTGTTCTCCACCTATATAAACGTTGGAAAGCTGCGGATTGCTACAAAATAAATTGAAAAAGGGCTGAAGCCAGCCCCTTTTCTGCAAACTCTTTCTGAAAGAAGCCGTCAGACAGCCTCTTTCAGAACGCTCTTGAAAATTTTCAGTGCCTTTTTCGTCAGCGTTACTCGGTAGCTTCCGTGGGGAAGGATTTCCCTTACCGCAAAGCAAAGACGGAAATTCTTGCGCATCCTGTTGCGGAACTCGTCCCAGCGACAATAGAGAATTGTTCGGAAAAAATCATATAAAAAGTCTGCGAACTTTATAGTCGAGCAATCATTATGACGGGTTTTGTGGTATTATATTCCTTTTTGTATTGTAGCCCACGGGCTCTTCGTCCCGAACGAAGCAGCCCTCAATATTGCTTTTTTTCATATCCCATCAACAAATCCCCGTATGATATCAAAAATCTCATCCGACCAGAATTCACGTCCTCCGTGATTGCTTCCGTTCATAGCATAGAAATACGCTTCCTTGCCGCATTCCTTTAATTTATCATAAAGCATACAGCTTTGCCCGAATGGAACAAGCTCATCGTTTGTTCCGTGGAATATAAGTACAGGCGGAATTTTTCTTTCTTCTGAAATGTAATTCATCACTATTGTCGGCTTTACAAGGTCGGGATTTTCAAGTACATTTTTCCTGCCAATCAGGAAGCCTTCGGGACTGTCAGGTTCAATGTGATTCTGTGAGGATGGTTCATCATTCATTTTTGAAATATCTGTAGGACCATACAGGTCGATAATGCCGCTTACCTCGGAGCTTACTTCAGAATAGATTTCTTCCTCAAATTCGGGAATTCCTGCCGTGAGTCCAGCCATAAGTGAGGTATGACCGCCTGATGAGTCCCCCATAAGAATAATTTTATCGGCATTATATCCGTATTTTTCAGCATTGGATTTTATATACCTTACAGCCGCCTTTACATCAAGCATCTGTGCAGGAAACGGTGCGGCGTCTGAACCTCTGTACTGAATAGAAGCAACATTGAAGCCCTTGTTCGCAAGTAAAGCAATTTTCGGGATTGTCGGTGGTATGTTCTGCCAATGAAATGCCGAACCTGTTACATAGAGGATAAGAGGATTTTTACGTTTTGTAAGCATAAGCTGTAACGTAAGCTTAGCTTCGGGACGTTCAACGTATACAACATCCTGATGATACCATATTTCATAATTATCATATTTTTTCTCCAGTATTTTCATACCCTCCGAGCATTTTTCGCTTTTAGGGAACTCTTCACGAGCTACGTTTAAAGGCTCAATCATAACAATCTCCTTTCAATTATTCACTTGGAATATAAGTCATATATTTTAAAGCATTTACTTCTATATTGTAACACCTCGACAAGTTACTTTCAACACCTTCGACGAAATTTCGTCGAAAGACGTTTAATGTAACTCCAATTACTCCGCTTCCATCTCAAAAATAATCTGATAGCAGCAAGGTATAAATACACCTATCTTTTCGTCAAACGGTGTTATAATCTGCTTCAACCGCCAGCCCTTCTCCACCTCAGCAGTTATTACCTTTCTGCACTCTTCAAAGGTGTCTCCCGTCCTGACTTTAAGGCCCTTTTTTCTTGGAATTTCCACAAATTTATATTCGTATTTCTTCATTTCAGCCCTCCGTAAAATAATATATCAGCCTGCACTGTCTGGTATATTATATAATGCTGTAAGGAAGAAACAGCTCGGATTGTGGGGCGAAATGGCAAAAACAAATTACAGCATACCGCGGTTGATGAATTTAAGCTTTGTTTTGTCCATAGTTACGTCTCCTTTAATGTTTTTATCGTTTATTTTTTACCGCTCAGCAATCTGTCGTAGTGAGCAGTTATACAGATGTTTTTTCACTTTTGTTTAATCAAAGCTGATTAAAAGTTCATTACTCAAACTGTTTAAATTCAAAATCCAATATTCAGTTTTGTGTACATTTTCTGACTTGTAAAAACAATTCCTTTCAATAACAATATCGTTATAATCCGCATAACAAATACGATATTGATGTTCATTATTAGTGCACAATTCTCTTATTTGACCATTATAGAATTCAAATACACCATCTGAGGTTGTATAGTAAATAAAATCTTCGTGTTGATAAACTGAGTTCAGTTCTCCAATTGGATAAATTTGAGCATTACTTATATCGCAAATATAATATGTTCCATTATAGGCTTTATATAGTGCCGAACGCTGAGCTTGGCTAAGGTCATCGGCAAGAGCCATTTCTTGCTCTTTAACCGTTTCGCCATCAACACTAAATGTTTGCAGCAAGCCATACTCATATACATATTCTCCAAATATTTCGCAGTCATCATCATATCCTAAAACTTCACAATAATTACTGCCTAAAACCAGCGAATTTTCATCCGCATAAATGATTTGAATATTTGTTTTTGAAGTGGTTTCATATAACTTCTTGGGAACACCACCTCTTGTATCAACTGAATACCATATGAATGTAGCAGGAAAATCGTGCATCGGAACAGTATAAACCCTGAAATATAATGTTGAATTAACTGCATATAAATAATCAATATAACAGCTGTCAAAAGCTTTATATTCTGAAAAACACTCATCAGAAAGACTAAGTATTATTTGTTCGTTATTTCCATCAATATTATATGAACAAATACATTTTTCATTGTTGTAACCATCCAATGTTTCACGGTAATAATACAAATTGTTTCCTATAACGTTAATATAATGCGTGTTCTGCCAATTGCCATTCACTATATCTGCTTTTCCTTCATTTTTGTCAATTTTGTACATAGAACCATTATCCGGCAAGATATACATTATATTTCCTTGCCCTGTGACAGAATTACTAACTATATCTGACTCAAAGTTTAAATTTGCAATATTATTTCCATATTGATTTTCAGTGTATATAGATTTACTTTCAGATAATTCGCTGATAGTCCCATCAGGAAACACTGCACTGACAGCATAAATATATTCCGTATTGGGTGTAAGCTCTTTATCCTTGCATGACGTTTGCTTGACCTCGGCATATTTTTCAAACTCGCTGGTACTTTTATTAAAAAGATACAATATGTACAATTCTGCACCATCAACAGCATTCCATGACAATTTATTTGTTGTACAGTCAATATTAGAAACAGATAAAATTGGTGGAGCGGATATGTCAGATTGAGATACGATTGAAGTTTCGCTATCATGATTAGTATCTATAATACATTCTGTATTTTTTGTATCCTCTGAATACAGTTCCGTATTGTTGTAATTACTAAATGATGTCTGAACCACACTATTAATTTCTGTTGTGCTTGCCATTGTTTCGGAAGTTCCCGATAAAACCATGGCAGAATCATTATTGTAATTATTATTTTCGCACTTACAAGCACATACAAAAAAACATGCAAGCAAACAAATAAGTATAAAAATGTATTTTTTCATTATTAATATCTCCTAATATTCATAATGATTGTATAATATCAAAGTTGTTTAGCTGACTTAAAGAAAACCAATCATATATTGATAAAATTGATTTCGAAGTATTT
>JAZQBN010000111.1:0-8469 GCA_045545795.1 Oscillospiraceae bacterium | reverse complement strand
GTCATCTCACTTAATGACTACAAGTGTATGATAACACACATTTTCGGATTTGTCAATAGATTTTTGAAAATTTTTCTCACAAAAATAAGCCAAGTTGTTTTTAAAACGAAAACAAATGAACTATAATTAACCGTAAATACGCATAATATCGTGTTTTTAAGGCTATATCACATGTTAAATGAGATAAGTCAAAATATTATGAAGATAAGAAAAAATTAAAAATGTACATGTTTTTTTGCTACAAGTATTGATTTTTCTTCAAAGGTATGATATAATAGTGAAAAGGAGTTGATAACATGAAATCTCAGGACAATAATAATAGACAATATGGGATTGTAGCATACGGTTCTGTCGTTAATGGCAGTTTTTCTGTAAATGACATGCAGGCTATACAGAATACAAAAGCTTATCAAAGGTTACTTGATATACAAAAAATTTACAGCAAAGGAAAATACAATATTAAAGATGTCAAAATTTTGTTTGATGTACTTGGAGGAGTATACAGAAAGCGTAAAGCACTGAATGAAATCCTTGCTGAAACATCAAATGTAGGCGTTGTTATAATCGACTCACTTTCCGCGCTCGGTACAAAGAATGAAGAGTTGATTCATAATTATAAATTACTGTTTGAAAAAAAGATAGGCTTGGTTGTACAAAGAGAAAAACAGTTCAGTACAGCTAAATTTGATATTTATCAGAACACATTTTGCCCAACAGCGTCAGATGCTGATTTTGGAAGATTATGCTCTGAATTAGTGAATTACGAATATCAAACAAACCGTGGGAAAAAGAAACTTGAAATTTCAAAAGAATTTGTAATCCTCTACTGGCTCTATGAGAATTACTTCATTGACACGATTATTTACAAAAATAAGTTGCTGACAATATCAAAGCTGGGATTTGCAAAGCTTTGCGATGCATACGAAAAAACAGATGATTACAAAGAAATTCTTAAAATCCAAAAAGAAAGAAACGGAATAGCTGCAAAGCCCAAACGAACAGGTTCTGTTGATGAATCCGTATTTGAACAGATTTACAATTTAGTAAATAGTGGTTCAACACTGCTTGAAGCTTGCGAAGCTATGTCTGTTGATACGCTTAGTGATATTGAATATGAACGATATTATCTCAAATACTCAGGGAAAAAGAGTGCAACGCTTAAAGCCTCTTTCGAGTATAAAGATGATACCCTAATCTCTCTGCTTAAGGTTGAAGATAATACGTCTTTAGACGTATTAAACAGAGTAATACGCGATGCGTTGGGCGTTGATTTTATGTTATCGGAAAAATAAGTAACCGTTTATATCACGCTTTTTGATAATGTCAAGTGCTTTTTGTCAAAATAACAGTTTTCAAAAAAGCACTAACTGCGAAGCTCAACAAGCAGTGTATTTAGCCGCTTTTCAGCCGCTCGCATTTTAATTGAAACGC
Source organism: Oscillospiraceae bacterium (assembly GCA_045545795.1). Lineage (GTDB taxonomy): Bacteria > Bacillota > Clostridia > Oscillospirales > Ruminococcaceae > RGIG8773. Next base: position 7,038 of record JAZQBN010000111.1, on the reverse strand, counting down.
CTCACAGAGGATAAACGTGTGCGTTGCACACAGGAAAAAAAGCATCATTATGTGGTAATAAATTATGCTGAGTGCCTAAAACTCAGCTAAAAATAAAAACGTCAGCAATACGTCTAAATGACGTATTAAATAAAAAAGGAGGAATGCTATGTTAATTTACAAAAACAAAAAGTACGCCACAACAACCAATTTTCAGTTTGAATGTGACCGAGCGCTTGACTGCCAGATTACCTTCAAACGCCCTGATAGCAAATTGAAGTTTCTTGAATTGTATAGTCAAAGAGAAGACCAGACGCACGGTGATGCCGCTACTATAGAAAACAGAAAATTTCAAATGTGTTATTTTTATGACATCACAGATGACCCACTTAAAATTAAGTGCCATGTAAGCAAGGAGGCAGATTTTTATAGATTACGATAAAATTTGTGCCAACCTCATCATGGGTATGGCGGAACAGGAACGAATACTTATTGACGCCAAAGAGATATTGCTTAATCCATTTACAGTTGCTATGCTGTTTCGACGCTTTCTTTCATATGAGCATAATGATAAAAACGATTTAAAGAAATCTGAACTTGCTTATTTTTACACAACACTGCTTAAAAAGGAAATTCAAAGCCTTTTAAATAATACAGGAGAACCACGATTTTTTGTAATTGCAATTATAGAGAAGGAGGTAGATTAAAACATTTATATTTTTAAATAATGATGTACTTCAAATCGAAATGCCAAAGTCACAGCATATTGATAAAGGACAGAAAACAAATTTTATAATCTGTTTTTACAATAAAGACGATAAACGAAAATTTCTGAAATATTGCAGAAAATACAAAGCGATAAATATTGACTACTACACTTACATAAATTTTAAAGTTCGCAATATATGGAATACTAACATAGTTCAATGTAGAGCAAGTAAGAACTACGATATCCTTCATCACATAGTTCCAGAAATTTTTTCAGAAAAAGTTCCATTTTAAGCATTTGGTCTATTGATTTCCGTTTTTTCATGATGTATAATATAAGTGTAAAGTAAATTTCTAAAACAAGTAAATATGTGTATATTAAGTGCTTTTTGCCTATCTGGGCGAAAAGCATTTTTTATTTATAAAAATTTTAAAAATAGGAGGTATTGCTTATGAACACAAGCGAAACAAGAAACAAAATAATGGAAAGGATGTTTGCTGTAATTGAACTTGTCGAAAGCAAGGAATCTGCACAGATTGCTGTAAATCAGCATTACTTTAACAAGTGGGCTGATAAGCTCTGTAATGTAGTGTGTAATAAGACAGCAGAAAATACGGTAATGCTCGTCAAGAGCTGGTATGAAAAGCTTCTCGATGAACTTCATATGCTCAAAAACGGCACTATTGTAAACAGCAACATCATTACAAAATTCAACAATTGCCTTGAATAGTCATATAACAGGCTATTCACCTTGTTCCTTTCACTTTTGGCTGTTGTTTTATAACAGCAGCCTTTTTTACAATAACGACTGCAAATGCAGTTTATATAAATATTTATTACGGAGGTCATTATTATGATTGAGTACACAACCAAAAGTGCTGGTTTGGCAAAAACTGTTTTAACACTTAAAACAGACAATTTTATATTGTTATCAGCTGTTGAGGAAGAGATAAAGAAGGCTAAAAGCAAAGAAGATGGTTTAGAATATACTCCTCAAGTCCAGGATAATATTAAACTCCTATCCCAAAAAAATGAAAAGAAAACAATCACAATTTCAATTGAAATGTCCTAAAATTGTGCATAAAAGCCATATCGCTTGTGTTTAAGTGATATGGCTTTTTCTTTTGTAAAAATCCTTGCAAAAGATTGAAAAATGCTGAAAAATGTGGTATAATAAAAAATGTATAACTTTTTGTAGAATATAGGAATCCTGTGTGATTATAAAAGACCAAGCGAAATATTTTACGCTGCATCTTTCAGAAATGTATAGCAGAAAGTATCTACTATGATTTTGCAATATTATTTCATATATAAAACCGATACGGAGGAAATCAACCATGAGCCTGAGTGCTAATGTAAACGAAAAAGCCGCTCTTATTTGGGCGATTGCCGATAAATTAACTGGTGTATATAAGCCCCACGAATACGGAGAAGTCATTCTTCCTCTTACTGTCATCCGTCGCTTTGACTGCATTCTTGCTGATACAAAAGATTCTGTGCTGGAGAAGTATGAATCCGTCAAGACACTCCCAATGCGTGATGTATTGCTGCGTAACGCCGCTGGCGGTCTTGCATTCTATAACACAAGCAAATTTACGTTTGAAAAACTCCTTGATGCCCCCGACAACATTGAGGCGAACTTCCGTGATTATCTGAACGGGTTCTCTGAGAATGTCCAGAACATCATCGAAAAATTCAAGTTTGACGGACATATCACTACAATGGCAAACAAAGGTATTCTCTACATCGTTATCAAGGAATTCACCTCTGTAAAGGCAAATCTTCATCCCGATGTGATTTCTAATCTTGAAATGGGCTATATTTTCGAGGAAATCATCCGCAGATTCTCCGAAGCACATAACGAGGATGCTGGACAGCACTACACTCCCCGTGAGGTTATTCGTCTTATGGTCAATATCCTGTTCTATGATGATAACGACATTCTTTCGGGAAGTAATGTTGCAAAGACTATTTATGACCCTGCTTGTGGTACTGGCGGTATGCTCTCTGTTGCAGAGGAATATCTCCACGAGTTGAACAAGTCCACCGAGCTTCTTGCATTCGGGCAGGAACTGAATGACCAGACATTCGCTATTTGCAAAGCGGATATGCTAATCAAAGGCAACAATGCAGACTTCATCAAGGACGGCAACACCCTCTCCGATGACCAGTTTGAGGGACAGACCTTTGACTATATCATATCTAATCCTCCGTTCGGACGTGAATGGAAGAATGAAAAAACAAAAGTTGAAGCCGAGGCAAAACGTGGATTTGCAGGCAGATTCGGTGCAGGACTTCCTGCTGCTTCTGATGGACAGATGCTGTTTCTGATGACTGCCATCTCCAAAATGAAAGAGCCTGCACAGGGCGGCAGCCGTATTGCTATTATTCACAATGGTTCTCCGCTGTTCACAGGTGACGCTGGCAGTGGTCCGAGCAATATTCGTAAATACATACTTGAAAATGATTTGCTGGAAGCGATTATTGCTTTACCGAATGATATTTTCTACAATACAGGCATTGCCACCTATATTTGGGTGCTTTCCAATAAAAAGACTGGCACAAAGCGTGAGGGTAAGGTGCAGCTTATCAATGCAAACGGATTATTTGAGAAGCGCAGAAAAGCTCTGGGCAACAAGCGCAACGACATTACCGAAGATGCTATTGCTGAAATAACCCGTCTTTACGGCGATTTTGCAAAGAGTGACATCAGCAAAATCTTTGATAATGAAGACTTCGGATATACCAAAATCACAGTGGAGCGTCCGTTGTACGATGAAAGCGGCGAGCCGATTCTGAAAAAAGGTAAGAAACAGCCCGATTCCTCCCTGCGTGATACGGAGAGTGTACCACTGAAGGAGGATATTGACGAGTATTTCAGCCGTGAAGTATTGCCATTCGCTCCTGATGCCTGGATAGATACTAAAAAATCCACTGTCGGCTATGAAATCCCGTTCACACGCTATTTCTATAAGTATGAAGCACCGAAGCCGTCCGCAGAAATCATGGCGGAGATAATGAAATTGGAAAAAGAACTCGATGGAAGTTTAGGAGGGATATTTAATGACTGAAATTCGTTTTAAAAATCTACCAAAACTTTTGAGGAACTTAGAAGAGAATGAATGGATTATCGATGTTTTCGATTTTGAATATAAAACTATTCACTATACGGTTGTTTTAAAATTGTATACAAAAGAAAAAGATAAACCACAAGAATATGCTAAAGCATCTTTGGAATTCTTGTATGAAGACGATTTGAATAATTCTATCAATGCATATATTGATTTTTATGAAGTTCATTTCTTCAGCCAAAAGGAATTTTGCGAGTTTTTTAATATAGAACGAACAGACGCTAACCGAAATTTATTTCTTGATTTTTCAAAAGCTTTTGCTCCGTTTATTCCAGAGGAAAGAAACTTACGCCACACACCTGTACAAGTGGATATTATGAAGCGCAGATGCGAAAGTAGTAGTCGTAATGCTATTTATTGTTATGATGTTAGACGAAATGGTAAAAAAGAAAACGGAGAGCAAAAATATCGCACTATAGAAAACAGCAATAAGGCATATCTTGCTTGCCCTATTGCTTATGAAAAGATTAAAGATGACAAAACATTTAGCTTTTATTTCTCCGAAAATCCCTATGATGAAAAGAATGATGCTGAACTTCTAAAGATTTATAAAAGCAAACATTTATAAAGCTATTAAAAACTAAAGGATAATTATCTATAAACTTTATAGTATACCTTTTGCTTCGAATATGTTGAAAGAGTTGGTTCAGCAAAAATTATAAAAGGTGGTAAACGCAATGCGTGAAATGAAAGACAGCGGATTTTCTTGGATAGGTCAAATTCCGTGTGAGTGGTCAATGAAAAGAGTTAAACACGCTTTTTACAGAAAAAACGAAAAAGCTATGCAAGATAATCCCATAGTATTATCTTTAGCGAGAAGCGGTGTGCGTGAGCGTGATATTTCAAACAATGAGGGACAGATTGCTGAAAGTTATTATAACTACAATCCTGTGGACATTGATGATTTACTAATAAACCCTATGGATTTATACAGTGGTGCTAATTGCAGTATTTCAAAGGTAACAGGGGTAATTAGTCCAGCATACATAAATCTAAGATATAAGGATGGAATTAACCCTGCTTTTTTCGATTACTACTTTAAACTTCAATATTGGCAGATGGCATTCTTTTCTTATGGTAAAGGCGTATCTTATGAAAATCGATGGACACTTACAGCGGATACACTTATGAATTATCCTATTGTTATACCAAGTTATTCTGAACAGTGTGCTATAACCACCTACCTCGACACCAAATGTGAGAAAATCGACAGCATTATTACGCGGCAGCAGGAGGTCATCGAAAAGCTGAAAGCCTATAAGCTCTCCGTCATTACCGAGGTAGTCACAAAGGGGCTGAAACCTAATGTGAGGATGAAGGATAGTGGATATGAATTTATTGGTGCAGTTCCAGAACATTGGAATGTTTGTAGATTGAGAAATATCGGAACACTTCAAAACGGAATTAGTAAAGGTGGAGATTTCTTTGGTCGTGGATACCCATTTGTATCTTATGGTGATATTTATAGAAATTTCACACTACCCGAAAATATAAATGGTTTGGTTGATACTACCGAAGAAGAAAGAATGCAGTATTCTGTAAAATTGGGAGATATTTTCTTTACACGCACATCAGAAACCATTGAAGAGGTTGGTTTTTCGTGTGTGTGCGAAAAAACAATTGAAAATGCTACTTTTGCAGGGTTTGTTATAAGAGTACGCCCATTCACCGATGATTTGCTTACTCCTTATGCGAAGTATTATTTTAGAAGTAATCACCACAGATTTTATCTTGTAAAAGAAATGAATCTTGTAACTCGTGCAAGTTTAGGTCAAAATTTGCTTAAAAGTATGCCCGTTCTATTGCCGCCCAAATCCGAGCAACAGCAAATCGCTGACCAACTCGACAAAAAATGCTCCGCAATTGACTCAGCAATTGCCAAAAAACAGGCTATCATTGAAAAACTTACCGCATATAAAAAGTCCCTCATTTATGAGGTTGTAACAGGAAAACGCGAAGTGAAAGGTTCGAATAATTTAACAGATGGTGTTTATGCTGTTTTTATGCCGCCAGATGTTAAAAGCTATGCTGAATCATTGTTGTTTCATAAAATAATAAATATGGCAGGCAAGAATCTTAAGGGTCGCACCCATTTAATGAAAATATTTCATGCAGTGGAGATTGCAATCGGATTTGATTTTGGTACGCAATATATCAGACATACGCATGGACCATATAGTGACAAAATAAAAAGCCTTGAAAAAGATTTAACTGATAAAGGTTGGTTAAGTGTAAAAAAAGGCAAACATGTTGAGTATTCAGTTCTTGATTCCTCGTCGTATGAATCGGATTATAATAAGTTTTTTAAGAACTACGATTCATATATAAGAAATATAGTTAATTGTTTTCTAACCATGAAGAGAACTTCCAAAGCGGAAAAGTTTGCAACACTTTTGGCATCTTGGAATGATTTCATCATTGATGGAATTGAACCAACCGATGAAATGATTATTAATGATGTGAGGACTAATTGGACTGAAAATAAAGCTAATACTGATAAGGAAACCTGGCAAGAGATTCTCAAACAGATTAAAAAGGCGAATATTATACCTCGTGGTTATGGCAAACATACTATAAGAAAGGATAATTAATTATGCAGTACAACAATTCTATCTATAATCTTTTTAATATGGATTATATTCAACAGCAATGCCAGCAGCAGTATCATATTAATCAGCAGGTTCAGGTTCTTGAAACTGCAAAAAAGTTAAAGGATTTTCTCGATAGTTGTGATAAAGTGGATGAGGCATATAAATCCGCACTTTTGTCACATTGCAGTGCTGTATTGATAGATTATGCACAGAAACATAATACTTGACGGTTTTTGGAGGTAATATGCTCTGGAAAAAGAAAAATCCACCTATAGTCAAAGTGGAACGTACGGAATCTTTACTAATGATTAATTTGTATATGAATAACAGCCGAGAAGCTTGGATTCAATGCGTAATAGAATCTGATTCCACAATTTTGATAGGCGATATTATTCATGACAACAAAAAGAAGTATAGTAAAGGTTATGGCACTGCTATGATGCAAAAACTCATAGAATATGCGAAAGTAAACGGATATTCTCGTATTTATGGAAACTTATCGGATGTTGACATAGGTCATAAGGACAGGCTTTACCATTTCTATAAGAAATTCGGTTTTGAAATAAAGGAATATACCGAGAAAATAGATTGCTATTTCGGTATGATTGAAAAAAGAGTATGATATCTA
>JAZQBN010000110.1:0-14417 GCA_045545795.1 Oscillospiraceae bacterium | reverse complement strand
TTGATTTCTACAACAATCAACGTATTCAACTTAAAACAAAACTGACTCCGTCTGAATTACGAAGCCAGTATGTTGCTTAAAATTTTATTTTATATCATAGATAGCTGTTTTTGTGCTGTCCGTACAATTTGGGGCGGTGCAGTTTCTCCTGACCGTTTTTATGTCAATGTGTAGGGGGAAAGAGTTCCTGCATATTATTTTACTGCCGTTTATGGTTTAATATTGACTTTTACTAATTATTCAAAATAAAATGATAACTTTTTACGCTTAATTTTGCAACTTTCGGTTGCGTAAATTCCAATTCAGATTGGTGGACTACCACTTATAAATATGTTACAATGTACTAAAAGGAGGCGGTTTTATGACAATCGGTGAACAGATACAGAATTTACGTATTCAGAAAGGTTTGACGCAGGAACGGCTTGCGGAAATGCTTGAGGTTTCGAGACAATCGGTTTCAAAGTGGGAGCTTGGACAAGCTATACCTGATGTTGACAAGATTATTCGTATGAGCGAGCTGTTCAATGTTTCCACTGACACCTTGTTACTTTGCAATGCTGAAAATGAACAGGCAAACAGAAATCCTCTGCACCTTGGGAGCATTTATCTTATTGTCAAGGATTTTGAAAAATCAATTGATTTTTATGAAAAGTTCCTTGGCGTGAAGGTTGATGACCGATGTCGGAGCGGGAACAAGTTCGTGGAGTTCTAATTTGACAACAAGTGTCTTTCGCTTATGAACGAGAACAATCTTATTGGGCACTGCACAGATTTGAACAGTCCATATAAATTTGTGCAGAACTACTGGGTTGAGGATTTGCTGACTGAATATGAGCGTGTTAAGATGCTGAACATTGGCGAGGTTACGGCGATACTCGAGGCTTATCCTACATATAATTATTTTCATCTTACTGACCCTGACAACAACATTATTGAGGTGACGGGCGGTTATCATATTTGTCAAAGCTGCGGAATGGCAATGCACGACAGCGATTTTGGCAGAAATGCTGATAATAATGTTACAACAGATTATTGCAGACATTGTTATTCTGACGGAAAATTCAGAAAAGATGAGACAATGGAGGAAATGATTGAAAGCTGTATTCCGTTTTATGTTGGTGAAGAATTTGAAACTGCTGAAGTAGCACGAAAGTATCTGGTGAAGCTTTATCCAACTTTGAAAAGATGGAAAAAATAACAAAACAAGGCACACGGAAACTTCATCCGTGTGCCTGAACTTTTAATATACGAAGCTGCTGCCGCCGATAAATTCACGGACAAGTGAGTCTGACGGTACAGTTACTTTATCAATCGGGTTGAGGTTTCGCAAGGTATTTAGAAGTGCATCATAGTCTGTACTTAGCTTAGCAAGCTCGTTTGCCTTTTCAAGCTCGGGCAGGAGCATTGTTTTATAAACCGATGGCTCATACGCAAGAAAGGTATCGATATCAAAATGTGCACGGTACTTATGGGGCATAATATACAAATCCTCGCCTCTTGTTACGCTTGGGAGCATACCAAAAACATCAGAAGCTGTTCTTCCGCGGAAAAGCTTATCACGGCACAAACGACGCATAAGGCGGATTGTTCTTGGATGAAGGACGGTATCATCCCCTGCCTGAATTCGTGTACGGACGCTGACATAGATACAGGTTGTAAAGTCATCGGTATCGCCTGTAACCTGAGGATTGAGAGCGTGGATACCCTCAAGAATTATAATTTCATCGGGACGGCGGCAAAGGGTTTCGCCGAAGCTTCTACTCTGGGTTACAAAATCAAATTTGGGGAGCTCCACGGGTTCACCCTTGAACATTTTTTTCAGGTGCTCACTGAAAAGCGGTATATCCATTCTGAGAGGTGACTCAAGGTCTATTTTACCCTCATCGTCAAGAGGCATTTCCCCCACTCCGTCAGGAAGAAAATAGTTATCCATTGAAATTATATGCACGGACAGACCCTTTTCACGCAGACGCTTACCGATACGCAATGCACTGGTTGTTTTGCCTGAGCCTGATGGTCCTGAAAGGAGCACAAGCGGACGTGTTTTTGCGTCCATATATATTTTCTCGGCAGCTTCGGCAAGGCGAAGGTTATAAATTCTTTCACAAGCGGAAACATAATCCCCTGCCCCTGTGGAAAGACCGCTGTTGATATCTGTTGCTCTGATATAATTCATTGCCATAAGAATTACTCCTTAACTTAATTGTTACATTTATTATACTCCATATTAATGTAAAAGTCCACAACTTTTCGTGAATAATTGTGCTGATTATTGACAATTCAGCAAAAAAGGTGTATACTATACTTGGTAAGTATTTTTAATACTGATTTTTTTCAGAAAGGAAATGTTGAAATGAGCGAATGCACACACGATTGTTCAAGCTGCAGTGCAAACTGTGAGTCAAGAAATCAGCCTCAGAGTATGATTGAGCCTCTCAACGCACAGAGCAGTGTAAAAAAAGTTATTGGTGTAGTAAGCGGTAAGGGCGGCGTTGGTAAGTCACTTGTTACAGGCATGCTTGCTACTCTTTTCTCAAGAAAGGGTTACAAAACTGCTGTTATGGACGCTGATATTACAGGTCCGTCTATTCCAAAGATGTTTGGTGTCGGCGGCAGGGCTAAGGGTACTCAGGAAGGTATTCTCCCCGCAATTTCACGCAACAAGATTGAGATTATGTCTGTAAATCTGCTTCTTGAAAATCCAAGCGACCCTGTTATTTGGAGAGGTCCTGTCATTGCAGGTGTTGTAAAACAGTTCTGGACAGATGTTATCTGGGGCGATGTTGACTATATGTTTGTTGATATGCCTCCGGGAACAGGTGATGTTCCGCTGACTGTTTTCCAGTCCATTCCGCTGGACGGAATTATAATTGTTGCTTCTCCGCAGGATTTGGTTGCGATGATTGTTAACAAGGCTGTAAGTATGGCAAATATGATGAACATTCCTATTCTTGGTGTTGTTGAGAATATGAGCTATGTTGAGTGTCCTGACTGCGGCAAGAAAATCAAGCTTTACGGTGACAGCCACATTGATGCTGTTTGTGCTGAAAACGGTATTCCGCTTCTTGCACAAATTCCGATTTCCCCTGATATCACACACGCTTGTGATATGGGTCTTATTGAGGATTTCAGCGGTGATTTCCTTAATCTTGCTGTTGAAACAATTGAAAATATGCAGTAAAAATGTAATGGCACTGAACAATCAGTGCCATTTGTTTTTTGTAATAGAAAAGAGCAGTACCACAACTAAGTGATACTGCTCTTGGCTTTTTAATTAATAAAGACCTCTCTTAACATAGCTTGTATGGAGAATTTCGTGAGCCTTGTGGCTGCCAGGCTTCTCAAAGTACTCATCATAGATGGTCTTGATAGCTGGGTTCTCGTGAGAAAGTCTGATTTCGCTTGCTGCGTCCTGATCGTAGAGAGCCTTCGCACGGATTGCACGAATGTCCTCGAAGTTATGAACAGATGCAGGAACCTGTGGCTGACCGCCGCCGTTTACACAACCGCCTGGGCAACCCATAATTTCGATGAATGTGTAGTCAGCTTCGCCGTTCTGAACCTTCTTAAGGAGTTCAGCTGCGTTTGCTGTACCGGAAGCTACTGCAACCTTAACATCGAGGTCGCCAACCTTATAGGAAGCTTCCTTGATACCTGCAACACCACGAACATCTGTGAAGTTGATGTCGCCTGCTTCGCTGCCTGTAATCATCTTAACAGCTGTACGGAGAGCTGCTTCCATTACGCCGCCTGTTGCACCGAAGATAACAGCAGCACCTGTACCGATACCGAGTGGCTGGTCGAACTGTTCGTCAGCGAGCTTATCGAACTTGATACCGCATCTCTTGATGAGACGAGCGAGCTCTCTTGTTGTGATAGAGATATCAACATCAGGAACACCTGCAGCATTCTGGTCATCTCTGCCGATTTCGAACTTCTTAGCTGTACATGGCATTACTGCTACTACAACCATATCCTTAGGGTCGATGCCCATCTTTTCTGCGTAGTATGTCTTAGCTGTTGCACCGAACATCTGCATAGGAGACTTACAGGATGAGAGGTTCTCAGTCATTTCAGGGAAGTAGTGTTCACAGTACTTGATCCATCCTGGTGAACAAGAAGTAATCATTGGGAGCTTGCCGCCGTTCTTAACACGCTCAACGAGTTCTGTAGCTTCTTCCATAATTGTAAGGTCAGCTGCGAAGTTAGTATCGAATACCTTATCAAAACCAATTCTTCTGAGTGCAGCAGCCATCTTGCCTTCTACGTTTGTGCCCATTTCGTAGCCGAATTCTTCACCGAGAGCAGCACGAACAGCAGGAGCTGTCTGAACGATAACGAATTTCTTCTCGTCAGCGATAGCCTTGAGAACGTCATCTGTGTTGTCCTTTTCAGTGATAGCACCAACTGGACATACAGCGATACACTGACCGCAGGAGATACAGCTTGTTGTGCCGAGACCGAGCTCGAATGCGGAGCTGATGTGTGTCTTGAAGCCTCTTTCGTTAGCACCGATTACGCCAACGCCCTGATTTGCGTTACATACAGCAACACAACGACGGCAGAGGATACACTTGTTGTTATCACGAATCATATGAGCTGCGGAATCATCAATTTCGTACTTGATGTTTTCGCCTTCATACTTGAACTCATCCTCGAGACCCATATCGTAAGCCATCTTCTTGAGTTCACAGTTTTCGCTTCTTACGCAAGTTGTACACTTCTTTTCGTGAGTGGAAAGAATGAGCTGGAGAGTCTTCTTTCTGGACTCAAGAACGTTTGGTGTATTTGTATAAACCTGCATACCTTCTGTAATTGGGTATACACAGGAAGCAACAAGTCTCTTGCCTCTTCCCTCATCAGCCTCAACTACACAGATACGGCATGCACCGATTTCATTGATATCCTTCAGGTAGCAAAGTGTTGGAATATCCACATTAGCCATGCGTGCAGCCTGAAGAATTGTTGTACCCTTAGGCGCAGAAACCTCTACGCCATTGATTTTTACATTTATCATATCCATTTCTGCAATTCCTCCTTGGCTTACTTCTTATAGATTGCGCCAGGCTTACACTTTTCGATACAAGCACCGCACTTAACGCACTTAGCAGGATCGATTTCAAATGCAGCAAGCTTCTTGCCCGGAGCGATGTAATCTGTTCTTGTGATAGCGTTTGCAGGACACTGCTTAGCACACATACCGCAGCCGATACACTTGTCCTTTTCGATTGTGAACTGGAGGAGGTCCTTACATACGCCTGCAGGACACTTCTTGTCAACAACGTGAGCAATATACTCATCACGGAAGAACTTGAGTGTGGAGAGAACTGGGTTTGGAGCTGTCTGTCCGAGACCACAGAGGGAGTTAGCCTTGATATAGTAGCAGAGCTCTTCCATCTTGTCGATATCTTCGAGAGTACCCTGACCCTTTGTGATCTTGTCGAGCATTTCGTAGAGTCTCTTTGTACCAACACGGCAAGGTGTACACTTACCGCAGGATTCGTCTACAGTAAATTCAAGGAAGAACTTAGCGATATCAACCATACAGTTGTCTTCGTCCATTACGATAAGACCGCCTGAACCCATCATAGAGCCGATAGCGATGAGGTTATCGTAGTCAATCGGAACATCGAAGTGCTCTGCAGGGATACAACCGCCGGAAGGACCACCTGTCTGAGCAGCCTTGAACTTCTTTCCGTTAGGAATACCGCCGCCGATTTCTACAACAACTTCACGGAGAGTTGTACCCATTGGTACTTCTACGAGACCTGTGTTGTTGATTTTACCGCCAAGAGCGAATACCTTAGTACCCTTGGACTTTTCTGTACCCATTTCGCTGAACCACTTAGCACCGTTAAGAATAATTCTTGGGATGTTAGCGTATGTTTCAACGTTATTAAGGATAGTTGGCTTGCCGTAAAGACCCTTTTCAGCTGGGAATGGCGGACGTGGACGTGGCTCACCTCTGTTACCTTCGATAGAAGTCATAAGAGCTGTTTCTTCACCACATACGAATGCACCGGCACCGAGACGGAGGTCGATGTCGAAGTCAAAACCGGAATTGAAGATGTTCTTACCGAGAAGACCGTACTCACGAGCCTGATTGATAGCAATTTCGAGACGCTGAATAGCGATTGGGTACTCAGCACGAACATATATGTAACCCTGGTTAGCACCGATAGCATAACCTGCGATTGCCATAGCTTCGAGAACTACATGTGGGTCACCTTCGAGAACGGAACGGTCCATAAATGCACCCGGGTCGCCTTCGTCGGCATTACAACAGACATACTTCTGGTCAGCATCAGGAACGATGTTTCTTGCAAGCTTCCACTTCATACCTGTTGGGAATCCGCCGCCGCCGCGTCCACGGAGACCGGAATCGAGGATTTCCTGAATAACCTGTTCAGGAGTCATTTCTGTAAGAACCTTACCGAGAGCAGCGTAACCGTCTGTACCGATATATTCATCGATATTTTCAGGGTTGATAACGCCGCAGTTTCTCAGAGCGATACGGAGCTGCTTCTTATAGAAGCTTGTATCGTTAAGAGCCTTGATACCGTCATCGGTAACTGTTTCCTGATAAAGAAGTCTGGAAACGATACGACCCTTGAGAAGGTGCTCGGATACGATTTCAGGGATATCTTCTTCCTTAACCATAGAATAGAAAGAGCCCTCCGGGTAAACAATCATAATTGGACCCAGTGCACAAAGACCGAAACAACCGGTCTTTACTACCTGAACTTCATCGTGAAGTCCGTTCTTGTCGATTTCTGCCTGCAGTGTTTCAATAATCTTGGCACTTCCGGAAGAAGTACAGCCTGTACCACCGCAAACCAATACATGTGAACGATACATTTATTTTACCTCCTCAGGATTAACCGAGCTTAGCAGTCTCGATAGTATATTTTGTAACAACGTTGCCCTTGATAATGTGCTGGTCGATGATTTCTTCAACCATTTCAGGCTTAACCTTTACATATGTTGTCTTTTCGCCGTCAGCCTTATAAACCTCAACGATTGGTTCATACATACAAAGACCGATACAGCCTGTCTGTACTACTGCAACATTCTGAAGGTCTCTTTCCTGTACAGCGTTGGAGAATGCTGTAAGAACAGGACGTGCACCTGCTGCGATACCGCATGTTGCCATACCTACTACTACTCTTGTAGCGTCAGAGCCTTCCTCACGGATATCAACCTGACCCTTCATTCTGTCACGGATTGCTTTGAGTTCGTCCAGTGATTTCATGATATTTTTCCTCCTTAATTATATTGTATAATCTCCCTTTACGCATCTACTCCGCTAAGTCGGATACCTCTGCGTGGTTTTCCCTGAGAAAATCCATAATGAACGCCGAAACCTCAGGATTGGCAAAATCGCCGCTGCCGAGAATTTCACGGAACTCTCTCGTATCGAGAGCAAATTCCTTGCCGTCCGCAGAATATTTATAGAGGAAATCAATGTGCGTATTCATAGTAACAAGGGAGTGGATAGTCTGTGTCATATTCCCTAACGGCATTCTGTCGATTGATGAAAGCACATAAACAGCTTCTGTAACCGTTCCGACACCAAGTTCGGATTTTATGGAAAAGCTGCCGCCCGTCATTTCCGCCGACTGCTTGAAGAATGGAATTCCCAAGCCGATTTTACGGGTTGTACGGGTTGTAAAGAACGGGTCAGTGACATTTTTTACCTGTTCCTCACTCATTCCGCAGCCGTTATCCTTAATTGTAACGGTGAGCTTGTCCCCTGCGGTATCTATCATTACTGAAATTTCAATAAGTGACGCTTCGGCACGGACAGAGTTCTGTGCAACATCGAGAATGTTGAGGGAAATTTCGGTCATCATCAGTCGTTGTACTTAGCGAGGATACCTTCGATATCATCAACAACGAGTCTGCCGTAAACATCTTCGTTGACTGTAAGTACAGGAGCAAGACCGCAAGCACCGATACAACGGCAAGCTTCAAGAGAGAACTTTCCGTCAGGTGTGCATCCGCCGCCCTCGATACCGAGAACTTCCTGGAGCTTATTGTACAAATCGCCGCTGCCCTTAACATAGCAAGCAGTACCAAGACAGACAGAAATCTTATACTTACCCTTTGGATTGAGGGAGAACTGAGCGTAGAATGTTACAACGCCGTAAACCTTCTCAAGAGGATAACCTGTTTCCTGTGCGATGATTGTCTGTACTTCGATTGGCAGATAGCCGTAGATTTCCTGAGCCTTCTGAAGAATAGGCATCAGGCAGCCCTTTTCGGTCTTATGAGCAGCGATGACTTCACGAAGCTGCTTCTCCTGTTCAGGAGTACCTGCAAAAGGGATGGATGAAATTGTAGAACCCATTATAGAACCTCCTCAATTATCTCGGTAATTAAGGCGCAAACACACAGTTATACACCATACTTACCATAATGAATACATTATAACACAAACTGCGACAAAATGCTACAAAAATATATTACTAACGTTACCCCCATTTTTTGTTTATTTGTCACAAATTCACACCAAACAAGTATATTTTATTTTCGCAGCAAAAAACTGCATTTAAGTAACTTTTATTAATATTCGTCATTATCTTTAAACACTTTTTATAGAGATTGCACGAAAATATTATAAGTAATGCCTATTTTACTTTTTATGAAAATATGGTATCATATTATTGTTAAAATTAATGTCAAAACGATTTTGTGCATTTTAACAAAATGTTAATTATTTAACGAAACTTACGAAAATGTTTTCGAAGGAGGTTTTCCACCGTGACTGTCAATGATATCAAAAAGCTGCTTGATGCTAAAATTCTCTGCGGTGAGGAATTTGCAGAAAGAGAAGTTCACACTGCCTGCGGAAGTGATATGATGAGCGATGTTCTTGCTTTTGTCAAGGACCAGTCTGTGCTTCTTACGGGGCTTTGCAACCCTCAGGCTGTACGCACTGCCGAAATGATGGATATTGTATGCATTGTTTTTGTAAGAGGAAAAATGCCTGATGAGTCTATGATTGAACTTGCAGAAGAACGTGAAATTGTTATTATGACCACACCTATGAGAATGTTCCCTGCGTGCGGTATTCTTTACACAAACGGGTTACGGGGAGGCGTTGACAATTGAGCGATACAATTAAACTTCATTACACTGTTTCCCCTGACGATTTTACCCGTGCAGGCGAGGCTTCCGGCGATGTAAAAAGCAAGCTGAAGAAAATGGGTGTTTCCCCCGAGGCGGTACGCAAGGTTGCCATTGCTATGTACGAAGGTGAAATCAATATGGTTATCCACGCTGACGGTGGAGATATTGATGTTGAAATTTCCGAGGACGATATTACTATGGTTCTTGCGGACAAGGGTCCCGGAATTGCTGACGTTGAACAGGCTATGCAGGCAGGCTGGTCTACTGCTCCCGACAATATACGCTCCCTTGGTTTCGGTGCAGGAATGGGGCTGCCAAATATGAAAAAATATTCCGATGATATGAAAATTGACACAAAGCTGGGTGTCGGTACAACTGTGACTATGAAAGTGAATATGTGATGGCTGATTTTGATATTGCAATTATAGGCGGCGGTCCTGCGGGTGCAACTCTTGCACGGCTGCTGGACGAAAAATTCCGAGTTATACTTATTGACGGAAAAACAGATGATGAAAACAGCTTCAGCAAATGCTGCGGAGGGCTTCTCTCACCTGACGCACAGAAGGCTTTTGCTGAGTTTGACCTGACTCTGCCGAAGAATTTGCTGGTTGACCCTCAGATTTTTTCGGTGCGCACTATTGACCTGCAGACAAAATTTGAAAGACATTATCAGCGTTTCTATATGAATCTTGACCGACGCAAATTTGATTTATGGCTTGAAAGCCTTATTCCCGAAAGCGTGGAAAGATTTTATGGCAGATGCAAGGAAATTGAAAAGCGTGACAAGCTGTACTATTTAAATTGTATGGTCAATGACGGCACGGAAAGAACTGTTTCGGCAAAAATAATTGTGGGTGCTGACGGGGCAAATTCAATTGTACGGAAATATCTTTACCCCGAAAAGAAAATACGCAGGTACACTGCTATTCAGCAATGGTTCAGGGAAGAAAACGCAAAGCCTTTTTACAGCTGCATTTTTGACCCTGCAACAAGCGATTGCTGCTCCTGGACAATTTCAAAGGACAATGTTTTCATTTACGGCGGTGCGTTTGAGCCTAAGGATTGCCGAATGATGTTTGAAATTCAGAAGCAGCGTCTTTCGGATTACGGCTTCAAATTCGGTGAAATTCTGAAAACCGAAGCGTGTGTTGTTCTTCGTCCGAAGTCGCCTTTTGATATTTGCACAGGAAAGAACAATACTTTTCTTACAGGTGAAGCAGCGGGACTTATAAGTCCGAGCTCACTGGAGGGAATAAGCTTTGCTGTCAACAGTGCAAGAATTCTTGCGGAAGTGCTCAACAGGAAAAGTTCGTCCGCTGAAAAAGCCTACGGTATAAAAATTATTCCTATGCGGATAAAAATATTTGCAAAGGTGCTGAAGTGTCCGTTTATGTATGTACCTGCTTTAAGAAAGCTTGTTATGAAAAGCGGACTCAGCAGCATAAAAATCACAAAGAGAAACTAACCTTTTTTCGGTTACTGCAAAGGGAGGTTTTGCAATGAATTTTACCCATTCGGTACAGCTTGACAAAAGCAAATGTATGGGCTGTATCAACTGCATAAAAAGATGTCCTACGCAGGCTATCCGTGTCCGCGGAGGCAAGGCAACCATTATCAATGAATTCTGCATTGACTGCGGTGAATGTATACGAATTTGTCCGCACCACGCAAAGCTTGCTATTTACGACCCTCTTTCGGTTATGGAAAATTACGAATACACGGTTGCTCTGCCTGCACCGTCATTATATGCACAGTTCAACAATCTCGATGATATAAATATTGTACTTCGTGCACTGCTGAAGATGGGCTTTGACGCTGTATATGAGGTTTCGGCGGCGGCGGAGCTTGTGAGCGAGCTGTCACGAAAATACATAGAGGAAAATCCTGAGAAGAAGCCGTTTATTTCGTCTGCCTGTCCGTCTGTGGTACGGCTTATCAGCGTGCGTTTTCCTAATCTTATTGAGCACGTTATTCCTATAAACGCACCTGTTGATATTGCGGCTTCCGAAGCAAGAAAAATTGCTATGGAAAAGACGGGACTTCCTGCCGAAAAAATCGGAATAATATTTATTTCCCCCTGCCCTGCAAAGGTTACGGCTACGCGTGCACCTGTCGGCTTTGAAAAATCCGAGGTTGACCACGTTGTTGCGATAAAGGACATTTACCCGATTATGCTCAAGCATATGGCTAACTCAATTGATGATGAAGAGGATTTGCTGATGTCGGGAAAAATCGGCATAAGCTGGGGTCGAAGCGGCGGCGAAGCAGGCGGTGTTCTCACTGACAGCTATCTTGCTGCTGACGGTATTGAAAATGTTATCAAGGTTCTTGAAGACCTTGAAGACCAGAAATTCTCCGACCTCGATTTCATAGAACTTAATGCTTGCTCGGGCGGCTGTGTGGGCGGCACGCTCACGGTTGAAAATGCTTATGTAGCAAAATCCAAGCTTAACAGGCTAAGAAAATATCAGCCTGTTTCACGTTGTCATCTTGACGGCAAGACACTTGACAAGCCTTTCTTTGAAAAGGAAATTGAATACAAGCCCGTTTTCAAAATCGGAACAAGCCTTAAAGACAGCATTGCGGCTATGGCAAAGATTGACGCTTTGCTTGAAAAATTTCCCGGACTTGACTGCGGCTCCTGCGGTGCTCCGACCTGCCGTGCACTTGCCGAGGACATCGTCAGCGGACGTGCTCACGAGCGTGACTGCGTATATCTGCTGAGGGATTACATCCATCGTATTTCCCGTCAGTTCAGCAGCCTTGACTCCCTGGGCGACGATGAGAATAATGATTACAATGACTACACAGAGTCGGATTATACAGATTATTAAAGAGGATAAAAATATGAAGTTGAATGAATTTATTGAAAAATGCGGATTTACACTTGTTAATGAGGGTGCTGAGGATATCGAACTGACAAAGGTTTACTGCTGTGACCTGCTTTCATTTGCAATGTCGAGAAACCCATCGGGGTCGGTTTGGGTTACGGTTATGGGCAACGTTAACACGGTTGCAGTTGCGGTACTTACCGAAGGCGGCTGCATTGTAGTTGCTGAGGGTGCTGAAATTGATGAAACCACGCTTGAAAAAGCAAAGCAGCAGGGTGTTGCGATACTTAAAACAGATATGCCTGTTTTTGAGGCGGCACTTGCGGCTCACAAGCTTCTTACAGAATAATACAGGAGGTGTCTGCCGTGAGGCTTAGCTACGATTTGCACATTCACTCCTGCTTGTCCCCTTGCGGCGACGAGGATATGCTGCCCAGCAACATTGTTGGTATGGCGGCACTTAAAGGACTGGATGTTATTGCTGTTACCGACCATAACTCCTGCGGTAACTGTCCTGCGGTTATGAAGCTTGCGGAGGCTTACGGGGTTACGGCAATTCCCGGAATGGAGCTTACCACGGAAGAAGAAGTTCACGTTGTATGCTTGTTTCCCGAACTTGACAATGCGATGGAATTTGACAAGTATGTGCATCAATGTATGATGCCGTTTCCCAATGATGAGGAGGTTTTCGGCAGACAGCTGTTTGTTGATGAGGATGACAATATCATTGCAAAAGAGCCGTATCTGCTTATAAATGCGACAAGCATTGATTTTGAGTCGGTGCACGGGCTTGTTACGAAATACGGCGGAATTATGATTCCAGCCCACGTTGACAAGAGCAGCACGAGTCTGCTTTCCAACCTCGGTTTTATTCCGCCAGACAGCAAGTTTACCTGTGCTGAGGTTAAGCACATCGGTTTTATGGATAAGCTGCTTGAATCTAACCCGTACCTGAAAAACTGCAACATTATTCACGACAGCGATGCACACTATCTGGAGCACATTCACGAGCCTAAGTTTTTTATTGAGGCGGAGTCGAAGGATGTTAAGGATATACTTGCGGCTTTGGTGAGACGTTAATTTATCGAAAGGAACAGCTATGAAATTTCCAAAATTACTTGCATTATTATTTACAATAATTATATTGATGACAGGTTGCAACCAAAACACACCGAATACTTCACAGAATACTGCAAGTGAAACTCAAACAGAAATTATTGAAGCTGTTTCCCCTGCCGATACTGCAAAACAGCTTCCGAATGATAAGCTTTTTTCTATGAATATTCCCATATCAGATGATGACGATATAAAATACCGTTACGAATGGCGTGTTATCGGAAGCACAAAGGGCATTGATGATTTAGCCTTATTTTGCGGTGAACCTATTGAAGAATTTTACGAATGGTGTTCGGGAATTGACTTTAAAAAAGAGATTATTTTTGTCGATTTCTGTTCATCGGGATGTAAGCCTGATAATGCTTATGTTTACAATGGAATGGTTGATTTTGTCTGCACGCACGACACTGAAAGTGAGGAAGACAAAATTGCTGTTATTGCCGCAGCAATTCCGAGAGAAGATATGAATGTGCTGATGTATGAAGTACAGTATTTCAGACCTGATTTGGACGGTGTATATATTTTTGGAAGCTATGAAGCAATGGAATACTGCTCATCAAAATTCATATCTGATTATTGGGCATTTGCTAATTTAAATTATGAAAAATATGACATAAACGGAAAAAGACTCGCTGAATGGGGCAAGGGTGTTGATTTTGATAAATATGCGGTAGCACTCAAGGTTGAGTGGTTTGGCAGTTCTTCATACGTTGAAACGCTTAAAGATGGCGTTTATGTTCAGAATGAAGAAATAATCTTTGATTACGAAGTAACCTGTCCTTATGTGCAAACCTGCGATTCTCAAGCTGTATTCTGTATGGGAATTGTTCCAAAAGAACAGTTGGGATTTCTGGAAATTGAAGACCCATTGGGTATAAAAGTTACCACAGAAGAAGCTTATCCGCAATTGGTTAAAATTCTTTTTGAGCAATACGGCGGTGAAAATATAGGCAATTTATTTATCGACAGCAGTTACACTCTTGAAAAATTTGAAAGCGGTAACGGTTGGGTTCAGATTGAATGTCCGACAGTTCCCGATGATGAAGAAGCTGTGCTTGCAGAATTCGGACGTACAGAATATTATCAGATATTCGGTTTTGATAATATGCTTACTCCAGGAAAATACCGTATCGGAAAGCCTGTAATTAACAGACGCAGTGACGATTTTGAGGAAATTATTTATTACGCCAATTTTACTGTTACAGAAGAGGATTATGAATATTACAGTTCAAAAAATAGTGAATCGTTAGTGAGAAAATGACTAATGCGGAGTACACACCAGGAGTGATTTTATTTGAAAAACAAGTCGTTGATTAAGCGGCTCATTGTTATCGGTAT
>JAZQBN010000109.1:0-93320 GCA_045545795.1 Oscillospiraceae bacterium | reverse complement strand
ATACGACCGCCGTTTGAAAATGAAATTTCAGATACAGACAGCGAATATATTTTTTGTAAAATTGATTATCCTGACTTTAAACAGATTACTGAAATGCTTAATAAAGTTATTTCGGGAGAACTTACAAAAACAGCAGTATCTCTTTGGGCTGAATCATATCTTGATTTAAGCTATGACTCGGATAATATTGATGGGTATTATGAAATTAGTCAGGATATAAAAGCAGTTCTTGATGAAATGCTTAATTTAGATGACGATGATGAAAAAACAGATGATAATGTAAAAGATATTATGAATAAATTATCATTAAAATATTAGGTTAAAAGGTTGTGAATGATATGTCAGCCCCACTTGCCGACAGAATACGCCCCAAAACGCTTGATGACGTAGTAGGTCAGTCCCATATACTTGGCGAAGGCAAGCCACTTCGCCGAATAATCGAAAGCGGAAAAATCCCCAATATGATTTTCTACGGCAGTTCAGGTATCGGAAAAACCACCGTCGCCCGAATTATCGCCGAAAACACAAATATGAAGCTCCACAAGCTCAATGGCACATCAGCTTCAATCTCCGATATAAAAGACGTTATCGCCGATACAAACACAATCGACGGAATGAACGGCGTCCTGCTCTATCTGGACGAAATCCAGTACCTGAACAAGAAACAACAGCAGTCCCTGCTTGAATATATAGAAAACGGACAGATTACCCTTATCGCTTCAACAACAGAAAACCCGTATTTTTACGTCTACAACGCAATTATCAGTCGTTCAACAGTTTTCGAGTTCAAGCCGATTACCGCCGAAGAACTCGCACCCGCAATCAGCCGTGCCTTCAGAATTGTTGCGGACGAACTTGGTGTAAAAGTTAAGGTAGCAAAGGGCGTAGTCGAGCATATCGCAAGAGGCTGTGGGGGAGATGTCCGCAAATCAATCAATACAGCTGAACTCTGCGTACTTTCCGCTGCAAGCACGGATGGCGAAATCGTAATAAAAATGGAAACCGCCGAAGCACTTACCCAGCGCAGCAATATGCGTTACGACCGTGACGGCGACTCTCATTACGATATTTTGTCAGCATTGCAGAAATCAATCCGTGGCTCAGATGAAAACGCCGCAATACACTATGCCGCACGTCTTATCGAAGCAGGGGACATCATTTCCTTGTCACGCCGTCTGCTTGTTATTGCCGCCGAGGACGTAGGACTTGCTTACCCACAAGCAATTCCAATCGTTAAAGCCTGCGTTGACAGTGCAATGCAGTTAGGTCTCCCCGAAGCACGGATTCCCCTTGCAAATGCAGTAATCCTTCTTGCAACAGCTCCGAAATCCAATTCTGCATATTGTGCAATCAATTCAGCACTTGCCGACGTTCAGAATATTGAATGCGGCGACTTCCCACGCCATTTGCAAAATAAGCATTTCGACGGCGAGGGCGCAAAGGTGGTGGGACAGCACTATCTCTATCCCCACGATTATCCTAATCATTATGTTAAACAGCAGTATCTGCCTGACCCGATTAAGGATAAGGTTTACTATGAGTTCGGTGATAATAAAACCGAACAGATAGCTAAGCAGTATTGGGAAAAAATAAAAAAATAACCAAATTATTTGTGCACAAGAAAGGAGCGTTTATATGAAAATTCAATTCAGTGACAATCTTATTAAGTATTATCTGCGAAATGTCTATTTCATTAACGGACACAGTTATGCAGGTAAATCCACTATGGTAAAAATGCTTTCTGAAAGATATAATATGATATTCTGCGGTGAAAATTATCACGATGTATTTCCCCGCGAAAAGCTTTCACGTTGGAAACAGCCGGGAATGTGCTATTTCGATACAATGAGTGGTTGGGAAGAATGGCTGAATATGACTCCCGAAGAGCATTACAATTGGACAACTCACGTTTCCCAAGAATGTATAGAAATTGAAATTCTTGAATTGATTAAATTAGCTGCAAGCGGAAAGAAAGTAATTGTTGATACAAATATTCCGCCTGATGTACTGCGTGAAATTTCTGATTATAACCACGTTGCAATACTTCTTTGCGACCCTCCTGATATTTGTGCAACACGCTTCTTCGACCGTGACGACCCTGATAAAAAGTTTATGATGGAACAGATTAAGCTTTGTAAAGACCCTGATGCAACTCTTAAAAATTTTAATTCGTGGGCATTGTATCACCCACCTGTAGAGCTGGATTGGAATAATACTGGCTTCTTTACATACACACGTTCAGATTTTGAAAATGATACACGAGAAGAAATGTTAAATGCTTTAGCTGAACATTTTGACTTGAAAAATGAGGTGTCTGAATGAAAAAATTAACCGCAATAATAATATCAGTAATATGCCTTATTCTGTTTGCAGGCTGCCGCAGAGATTTGAACTATATCATCAGCAATAAACCAAGCGTGCTCGGTACAGTTGAAGAAATAACCGACAGTGCAATGCTCATTACCTGCCACGATTTGCAGGGCTACGAGCAGGACGTGCAATGCTGGGTAAGCCTTGATGTTGAGTACGAGGATGGTTTGTCAGAGTACAGCATTGGCGATATAGTAGATGTTTTTTATGACGGTACAATAGCGGAAAGCTATCCCTTGCAGATAAATACAGTATACGCGATTTTTCTGCAAGAGCCAGCAGACAGAACTGAAAACGAGAAATCATAATAAACTGCCGCTATGGTTTTTATACCACAGCGGCAGTTCAAGTTAGTCTTAAAATCTGCTTTCAATCACTTTAGGAGATGAATCCGATGAATATCTCCAATGCGAAATATGCCCTTCGGTTATGAAATATTCAGGCGCACGATGAATATGTGTACCGCTGAAAACATCGACAATAATCAGCTTAACTTTCATCTTTTCGGGAATGAGAGCTTTTATGTATACACTTGCGTGCTGACCGACAGCAACACCCTCTTTAGGTTCGGCAAGTCCCGCAAGATTTGGTGCAAGCTCCACAAAAATACCATAATCCTCAACGCTTCGGATTATTCCCGAAACAGTTTCGCCGTAGTGGAACTTTGAAGCATTTTGCTCCCAAGTACCTAACAATTCCTTGTGCGAAAGCCATACACGTCCACCGCATACATCCTTGATTACAACGAAAATGTTCTGTCCAGGCTGAAAACGGTCTGACGGATGAGAAATGCGTGAGATAGAAATTGCGTCAATGGGAATAAGGGACGGAATTCCGCACCCGATGTCCACGAATGCACCGAATTGTTCAAGATGTGTCACTTTAGCAGGAATAACATCACCTGCCGAAAGTCGGTTGATAAACTCATCCATACATCTTTCCTGTACCTTTCGCCTTGAAAGTACAGCAGTGTAATTACCGTATTCATCTTTTGTAATTTCCGTAACAACAAAACAAACGGGTTTATTAACTTTGGTAATCAGTGCAATATCCTTTGTTGTTCCGTCAGCAATTCCCAATGCCCCTTCCTCACGGGGGATAATTCCCTTTGCACAAGGCAGGTCAATGTGAAGATTGTGGTCATTGTCGCATAAGGAAACCCGTGCTTCAAGAATTTTTTCCTGAAGCATAGCTTCCTGCAGCGAGAAAATGGTTTTAATGCTGCTTTGATTATCAGGCGTAAGAAAAATTTCGCCCTCCGGATAGTAATTTCTCATTTTGTACCTCCCGAGTTTTGATTGAATTTTGAATTGTATCCGCTTTTCAATCTTATGCACGGAATGATTTTGTTATTCTAAATTTTAGTAATGTTTCGTCCTCCAAAGCCGATTATAATTTGCATAGCCTTTGCAGCTTCTTCCTTTCGGCAGACAATACTGAGTGTGCAGTCATCAACTGATTTTTCGTGACCTGAAGTATTTCTTCGCACGGGTACTGAGTAGCTCGGGGTAATACTTGAAAGGTTGAAAACAGGGAAAATGTTAATACTTATGTTGTCGTTGTCCGATGAAAAATTTTCGGTTTCGATTTTGGTCAGCGGGGAAAGAGCCCTCTTTATAGCTCCCGCCGCAAAGTCAGCACTGTCAGGTGAGTCAAAATGTGCAGTTATTTTCATATTTTACCTCCTTTAGCTTTGTGCAAAACGCTTTTTTTAACGTAATTTTTCTGTGCTTTTAATCTATTTTGTTTTAAATTTGCATAAATATTTCAGAAAATAATTGCCTTTGTGATATAAAATATGGTATAATAATTTTAATTTCGAAATTTTAAGAAAGGAGCGTTTTTATGGATATTTGTCCCAATGATGTTCTTGTAATGAAGAAAAAGCATCCTTGCGGCAGCCTGCGTATGCTTGTTCTTCGTTCAGGTATGGATTTCAAGCTTCGCTGTGAAGGCTGCGGACACGAATTTATGGTTCCGAGAAGCAAAATCGAAAAGAATATAAAATCCGTTGAACGTTCCGGGAAAAAGGAATTGTAGCGGATTGTTCCTGAAAAAAATAAATTAAGGAGCTGTTACAATGTTTGAAAAATTAAAGCTTACAGAGCAGAAATACAATGAAATAAGTGAAAAGCTTACCGATATGGCAGTAATAAGCGATAACAAGCTTTATACCTCGCTGATGAAGGAATATAAAAACCTCACTCCGATTGTCGAAAAATATCGTGAGTATTGCAACTGCAAAAAGACAATGGACGACGCAAAGGAGCTTCTCGATGAAGGCGGACTTGACAAGGAAATGAAGGAGCTTGCACAGCTTGAATTCGACGAAAGCCGTGAGCAGATTGAAGTTCTTGCTGAGGAGCTGAAAATCCTGCTTCTCCCTAAAGACCCCAACGATGACAAGAACGTTATCATTGAAATCCGCGGCGGTGCAGGCGGAGAGGAAGCCTCACTTTTTGCAAATTCACTCTATCGTATGTATTCAATGTATGCAGAGTCACGCCGCTGGAAAATTGAAATTCTCAATGCCAACGAAACAGAGCTTGGCGGATTTAAGGAAATCAGCTTCAGCGTTGAGGGCGAGGGTGCATATTCCCGTCTTAAATACGAAAGCGGTGTACATCGTGTGCAGCGTGTTCCCGAAACCGAGTCACAGGGCAGAATTCATACCTCAACAGTAACCGTTGCAGTGCTTGTTGAGGCTGATGAGGTCGAATTGGAAATTTCGCCTACTGACCTTAAAATCGACGTGTTCAGAGCTTCGGGTGCAGGCGGTCAGCATATCAATAAAACTGAGTCTGCCGTTAGAATTACACACCTGCCGACAGGTGTAGTTGTTGAATGTCAGGACGAAAGAAGCCAGCACAAGAACAAGGATAAGGCAATGAAAATTCTTCGTTCAAGACTTTATGAAGCACTCCAGCAGGAGCAGAACGATAAAATTGCTTCTGAAAGAAAATCACAGGTCGGTACAGGTAACCGTTCCGAGCGTATCAGAACATATAATTTCCCCGAAAGCCGTGTGACAGACCATAGAATTGGTCTTACGCTTTACCGTCTCGAATATATTTTAAACGGTAACATTGATGAAATCGTGGACGCTCTTGCAACCGCTGACCAGGCTGCAAAGCTTTCCGAACAGGAAGAGATGTAAAATGAATTACAATACAAAGCTGCTCAGTACCTCTGAGCGTGATATAGAATATGCCGCAGGGCTTCTTGCCAACGGCGAGGTTGTCGGAATACCAACCGAAACCGTGTACGGTCTTGCAGCTGACGCCGAAAATGAAGATGCAGTAAAAAGAATATTTGAAGCCAAGGGCAGACCGCAGGATAATCCGCTTATTGTCCACATTGCGGATATTGCTCAGCTTGAAGAATATGTGCACAATGTACCTAAGCTTGCGTATAAGCTTGCGGAGAAATTCTGTCCCGGACCGCTGACAATGGTTCTGCCGAAACGTGACAGAATTCCCGATGCCACAAGTGCAGGACTTGATACAGTCGGAATAAGAATACCTTATCATCCTGCCGCAAGAAAGCTTATTCTTGAAAGCGGAAAGGCACTTGCCGCACCCTCTGCAAATCTTTCGGGAAGCCCAAGCCCTACAACAGCGGTGCACGTTATGAACGATATGCACGGAAGAATACCGGCTGTTGTTGACGGAGGAAGCTGTCCCGTGGGCGTTGAAAGTACGGTAATATCTTTTGAGGACGGCAAAATCCGTCTTTTAAGACCGGGATTTATTTCAGCAGACGAACTATCTGAGTTTGCCGAGGTAATCTGCGACAGGCATATTACAGAAGCAGCTGTTGACGGCGAACAGGTTCGTTCTCCCGGAATGAAGTATAAGCACTATTCACCCAAAGCAAATGTAACAATAATAAGCGGCAGCTGCAGCCAATATATTGATTATGTAAACAGCCACGGCGGAGACGGGGTTTATGCAATGCCGTTTGACAGCGATAAGAATAATTGCAAAATACCGTGTATTGCGTACGGTAATACACCTGAGGAACAAGCAGCAAAGCTTTTCAGCATTCTGCGTGAGTTTGATGATATAGGTGCAAAGCAGGTTTATGCAAGATGTCCGTCAACAGATGGAGTAGGACTTGCGGTGTACAATCGCTTGCTTCGTGCCGCAGGCTTTGAAATTATAACATTGTAAAAAAAGCAGGGAAGGGGATTAGGACAAAAATGTGTGAAACTGCAGATATAGCCGTGATAGGTCTTACAGGACAAAGCGGTGCAGGAAAAACCACAGTTTGCCGTGTTTTTGAAGAAAACGGATTTGCTATAATAAATGCAGATAAAATTGCACGTCAGATAATGGAAAAGGGAATGCCCTGCCTTGATGAACTGGCAGAATGTTTCGGTGCTGAAATCTTGCGGGAGGACGGGGCACTGAACAGGCAGAAGCTTGCTGACATTGTTTTCGGTGATAAGGAAAAGCTGAAACAGCTCAATGCAATCAGTTATCCATACATAACATCCGAAATTCTGAATAAAATAAAAAAGTTAAGTGAAGAAAAATGCAAGTATGTGCTTCTTGATGCACCGACGCTTTTTGAAAGCCGTGCAGATGATTTCTGTAACCTCATAATCAGCGTTACCGCAACGGAAAAAAATCGTACTGCAAGAGTTGCAGAGCGTGATGGTATTACCCCGGAGCAGATAAAAAAGCGTTTTTCATCTCAGCATACAGAGAGATTTTTCATAAATCATTCGGATTTTATTATAAAGAACAATAAGTCTGTTGACGAGCTGATAGAAAAGGCGAAAGAGGTTGCCGAGAAGATTAAGGAGTATTATAATGCGGAAGAAGCTCGGTAGTTTCCTGTTAATTGTTTTTTTGGGTGCACTGATATTCGGAATTATAAATATTGAGAATATATGCAAGAATTATATTTATCCTATAGAATACGGAAAATACGTTGAAGAAGCGGCATATAAAACAGGTGTTGACAACTATCTGATTTATGCCGTAATAAAAACTGAAAGCAATTTCAATACAGATGCAACATCAGACGTCGGTGCACGCGGACTTATGCAGCTAATGGAGGATGCATATGAATGGGTAAAATTCCGTATGAATGACGAAAGCGATATCAGCTATGACGATATGTACGACCCGTACTATAATATCAAGTACGGAAGCTACCTGCTGAAACTTTTGTATGATGAGTACGGCGATGTTGAAACAGCGGTTGCCGCATATCATTCGGGACGCGGAAGCGTAAACGAGTGGCTGAAAAATGAAGCGTACAGTTCAGATGGTAAGACACTTGACAAAATTCCGTCTGATACTACAGCACACTATGTCAGCAAGGTTATGAAAGCTTATGAAGCATATACTAATTTATATGAACAAGATAAATAACGAAAGGATTGATTTAAATGTCAAAGGAAAAATCAGCAGCTGCTTTGCTTAAAGAAAAGCTTTTTATGGACCGCAAGCACGCAGGTCTTATTATGAACGATGCGGAAATTGCCGCTTGCGATGATTTCTGCGAAAGCTATAAAAGCTTTCTCGACAGTGCAAAAACCGAACGTGAAGCTGTTGTAACAACAATTGCCCGTGCAGAGGAAGAAGGCTTTGTTGAGTACAAGCAGGGTATGTCCCTTAAAGCAGGCGATAAGATTTACTATAATAACAGAGGTAAGGCAATTATCCTTGCAGTAATCGGTAACGAGCCAATTGAAAACGGTGTACATCTCGCCGCTGCACATATCGACTCCCCAAGAATTGACCTTAAACAGAACCCACTCTATGAGGATAACGAGGTTGCTCTCTTTAAAACTCACTACTACGGCGGTATCAAGAAGTATCAGTGGGCAACAATTCCGCTTTCTCTCCACGGTGTAGCCGTAAAGAAGGACGGTACAAAGGTTACAATCTGCATCGGTGAGGACGAAAACGACCCCGTATTCTTTATCAGCGACCTTCTCCCGCATCTTGCACAGGAGCAGGTCAAGCGTACCCTCAACGAGGGCATCAAGGGCGAGGAACTCAATGTAATCGTTGGTTCAAGACCTTTCCGTGACGATGATATCAGCGAAAAGGTAAAGCTGAATATCCTTTCCATTCTCAACGAAAAATACGGTATGATTGAGTCCGACTTCCTTTCCGCAGAATTTGAAATGGTGCCTGCGTTCAAGGCTAAGGACATCGGCTTTGACAGAAGCCTTATCGGTGCATACGGTCACGATGACAGAGTTTGTGCATATACAGCACTTGAAGCAATCCTCGGCTGTGACAAAGTCAATAAGACAGCGGTTGTATGCCTTACAGACAAGGAAGAAACAGGCAGTGACGGCAACACAGGTCTTTGCTCCGCATACCTCGAAAACTTCCTCTATGACCTTGCAGAAAGCTTTGGCGTAAAGGGCAGAACTCTCATTTCCAATACAGAGTGTCTTTCCGCCGATGTTAACGCAGCGTTCGACCCGACTTTCCCTGATGTTGTGGAAAGAAGAAATGCGGCATTCCTTAACTATGGCGTTGTTGTAACAAAGTTCACAGGTGCAAGAGGTAAGTCAGGTACTTCCGATGCTTCCGCTGAATTTGTGGGCAGAGTCCGTGCACTTATGGAAAAGAATGATATTATCTGGCAGACTGGTGAGCTTGGCAAGGTTGACCTTGGCGGCGGCGGAACGGTAGCCGCATATCTTGCTAATATGAATATGGACGTAATCGACGTAGGCGTACCTGTTCTCGCAATGCACGCACCTTATGAAGTAGTTGCAAAGACAGACGTTTATATGACATATAAGGCTTTCAGTGCATTTTTTGAGGAATAAGAATAATGACCTTAGAAGAAATTTGTTCTTCTAAGGTCATTTTATCAATTTATTTAGTCCAGCTATAAAGTCTTTTAGATATGTTTGGTCAAATGTGTTTTCAAATTCTAATGAATGACTGTATCCGTCAGTTATGGAACTAAGATTACCCATAACATCAATATGTCCTGTTTTGTCTGCTGAAAAAGTAATTTTTTGTGAGCCATATGGTTCAGTAATCGATGTACTGCCTTTCAAGGTGTTATAAAGATTGTTTATTTCAGAAATAAATATCTTAAATTCTTTAAAATCAATATCCATAGCTGTTTTAGCACTGAAACCATTGCTGTAAAGCTGTATATGTAAAATAGTATTTTCGGGATATTCAATATCAGAAAAATAAATTTTAGGATTTAATGAAAGAGAAAATTTTCCTGCATCTAACGTAATATCCATAAATATTTCCTCCCTTATTTTATTAATATAAGTATATCATTATTGGGTGATGTAGTCAATAAAAAAAGAAAGGATTTGATATAATGAACAACTTAACAATAAAACACAACGAACTAACCGCTGAAGAATTCATCTCCCTTTGGGAAAGCGTCTGGGACGGTGCGCCATCATTGGAACAAACAAAACTTGCAATGCAGCATACCATTTTCAGAGTTTCAATCTATGACAGGGATAAAGCAATCGCAATGGCAAGAATGATAGGCGATATGGGACTGTGTTATTATATCAAGGATGTGGTTGTCCGTCCCGAATATCAGGGCAAGGGAATAGGCAGAAAGCTTATCAATGAATTGCTGAAATTTGTGAATGATAATGGTATAAAGGGTACGCAGGTATTCGTTGAGCTTGCGGCTGTACCCGACAAAATGCCGTTTTATGAAAAATTAGGCTTTACAACAAACGAAGCACAGCGTTTGAAAATGATGTGTGAAGTAAAGTAACTTTACACCTCTGTATGAATTGCAGAGGTGTTTTTTACTGCAAAATTTATGTCGATAAACGAAAAAATTCATAGAAATATATTGACTTTTTGACTATAATAGAGTAAAGTATATGTTGTATGTCTTTAATACAAATTAAGATATGAAAGGAAGCTGGGGAATTGAACAATATTGTAGAATTAAAGGATATTGTGGTTGAATTTGACGGAGAAAGAATACTTGACAAAATCAATCTTAATATTAAGGATAAGGAGTTTGTAACTCTCCTCGGTCCCTCAGGCTGCGGTAAAACCACTACACTTCGTATTATCGGCGGTTTTATCAATCCCGACAGCGGTACGGTTATGTTTGACGGAAAGGAAATCAACGGACTTCCGCCATATAAGCGTAACGTAAATACCGTTTTCCAGAGATATGCACTTTTCCCGCATCTTAACGTATATGAAAATATAGCTTTCGGACTCCGTGTCCAGAAAGTTCCCGAAAAGGAAATCAATAAGCGTGTTGCTGAAATGCTCAAGCTTGTTAACCTCGTAGGCTTTGAAAAGCGTACTGTCCAGCGTCTTTCAGGCGGTCAGCAGCAGCGTGTTGCTATCGCCCGTGCCCTTGTAAATCACCCGAAGGTGCTTCTGCTTGACGAACCTCTCGGTGCACTTGACCTCAAGCTTCGTAAGGAAATGCAGATTGAACTTAAGCGTATCCAGCAGCAGCTTGAAATCACATTCATATATGTAACCCACGACCAGGAAGAAGCCCTCACAATGAGCGATACTGTTGTTGTAATGAACGGCGGTGTAATTCAGCAGATTGGTTCTCCCGTTGATATCTACAACGAGCCTGAGAATGCTTTTGTTGCTGACTTTATCGGCGAAAGCAATATCCTTAACGGTCTTATGATTAAGGACAAGCTTGTTGAAATCAGCGGCAGGGAATTCGACTGTGTTGACGGCGGCTTCGGTGAAAATACACCTGTTGACGTTGTAATCCGCCCCGAAGATATCACAATCGTACCGCCTGAGCAAGCTAAGCTTTGCGGCGTTGTTGAGTCAGTTATCTTCAAGGGTGTGCACTACGAAATGCTTATTGACGCTTACGATTACCGTTGGATAGTACATTCCACAAAGGCAGCCGATAAGGGTGCTTCTGTAGGACTTTCCTTCGGTCCTGATGATATCCATATTATGTACAAGCTTAAGGAAACAGAAAAATCCGAGGAGGAAGTGCCTGATGAAGAATAAGCTTATCGCTGCACCTTACCTCGTGTGGATGGTTGTGTTTATCCTTGTACCGCTTATTATGGTAGCTTACTTTGCTTTTACTGACAAGGAAGGCAACTTTACACTTGACTATGTTGCTGATGTTGCACAGTATTCTCAGATTTTTGTACGTTCAATCTGGCTAGCAGCAATCGCTACAGTAATCTGCCTTGTAATTTCGTATCCTCTTGCTTACATTTTAACAGGTTTCAGCAAGAACACACAAAGTACAATGCTGATGATAGTTATGCTTCCGATGTGGATGAACTTCCTGCTGCGTACATATGCCTGGATGACTATGCTTGGCAACAACGGTATTATCAATACCATTCTCGGTTTTATCGGTCTCGGACCATTTAAAATGCTCAATACCGAGGGAGCGGTTGTTCTCGGTATGGTATATAACTATCTGCCTTATATGATTTTGCCGCTGTATTCAGTAATGGTCAAAATTGACAAGAGTGTTATCGAAGCAGCATCCGACCTTGGCTGTAACCCGTGGAAAACAATTCTCCGTGTTGTATTCCCACTCAGCCTTCCCGGGGTAATGTCGGGAATAACAATGGTTTTTGTCCCTGCAATCAGTACATTCATTATTTCAAGAATGCTGGGCGGCGGCGGTAACCTGCTTATCGGTGATCTTATCGAAATGCAGTTCCTCGGAAACGCATATAACGTAAACCTTGGTGCGGCAATTTCGCTTGTGCTTATGGTTATCATACTTCTTATTATGACGATTATGAACCAGTTTGATAACGATGACGGTGCAGTATTGCTGTAAGAAAGGGGAGTACACGATGAAAAAATTAAGTAAAATATATCTTGGACTTGTCCTTTTCTTCCTTTATGTGCCTATTTTCGTGCTGATTGTGTTCTCTTTCAACACAACTAAGAGCCGTACCGTAATGTCAGGTTTTACCTTTGATTGGTACATAAAGCTTTTCCGTAACGAAATCATTATGGAGTCCCTCTGGAATACAATTATCATTGCCGTAATTGCTTCCATAACCGCAACAATTCTCGGTACAGCAGCCGCAATCGGTATCAATAATATGAAGAAAGTACCGAAAGCAATTGTAATGAACATTACCAATTTCCCGATTATCAACCCTGAAATCGTAACAGGTGTATCTCTTATGCTCCTGTTTGTGTTCTTTGCAGCAAGAATGAACTTCGAGTTTGGCTTCTGGACATTACTTATCGCACATATCACATTCAGCGTGCCGTATGTAATTCTCAATGTAATGCCTAAATTCAGACAGATGGACCCGTTCCTCTACGAAGCAGCACAGGATTTGGGCTGCAATTCACGTCAGGCGTTCTTCAAGGTTGTTCTTCCTGAAATTATGCCTGGTGTGCTGTCAGGCTTTATGATGTCCTTTACATTTTCACTTGATGATTTCATTATCAGCTACTTTACAAGCGGTTCAGACTCTCAGACGCTTCCTGTAACAATATATTCAATGACAAGACGTAAGGTAAGTCCCGAAATCAATGCCTTGTCAACAATTATCTTCCTTGTTGTTGTAATTGTTCTTGTGCTGAAAAATGTTATCGAAAGAAAGAGCGAGAATAATAAAGTCAAGGTAAAGGGGGAGAGGGTTTGAGAAATTTCCTGAAAAGAAGATTTGCTGTAGCAGCTTTGGCAGTATTAATGTGCGGAAGTATGTTCACAGGCTGTTCCTCCGAAACAGATGCTGTTGAAGAAGAGGAAGAAACGGAAGTGCAGACCCTTACCGTTGCCGATGAGGAATATTATAAACGCTTTTATGACGACGGAATAAGTATTAACGTCTATAACTGGGGCGAATATATTTCTGACGGTTCAGATGAGGGCACACTTAACGTCAATGCCGAGTTTACCAAGCTTACAGGCATTAAAGTCAATTATACCAACTATGCAACCAATGAAGAACTTTATGCAAAGCTTAAAGGCGGCGGAGCAAGCTATGATATTATCATTCCCTCCGATTATATGATTTCCCGTATGATTAAGGAAGAAATGATTTTGCCGCTGGATATGAATAATATTCCAAACTACAAATATATTGGTGAAGCATATAAAAATCAGGCTTTCGACCCTGAAAATGAGTATTCAGTGCCATATTTCTGGGGTACTGTAGGTATCATCTACGATACAACTCTTATTGAGGAAGAAAATATCGACTGGGATATTCTCTGGAATGAGGATTACGCAGACAGAATTCTTATGTTTGATAACCCAAGAGATGCATTTGCGATTGCTGAGCTTCGTCTCGGTTATTCTTTGAATACCGAAGATGAAAATGAGCTTGAAGCAGCTGCTGAGCTTCTCAAGGAGCAGAAAAAGGTTGTACAGGCCTATGTAATGGATGAAATCTTCGATAAAATGGGTGCAGGTGAAGCGCTTATCGCACCATATTATGCAGGTGACGCCGTTACACTTATGGCAGAATACGAGGACTTGGGATTTGTAATTCCCGAAAGCGGAACAAACCTCTTTATTGACGGCATCTGTATTCCTAAGGGAGCAAAGCAGAAGGAAGCTGCCGAAATGTATATCAATTTCCTGTGTGAGCCTGATATTGCATATTCAAATACCTATTATGTAGGTTATTCAACACCTAATACAGCTGCATATGAAATGCTTGATGAGGAAACAAAGAATGACGGTATTTCGTATCTTCCTGATGAGTATCTTATGTCAAATACAACTGTATTCCGTAATCTCTCCGACGAAGCAAATCAGAAAATGCAGGACTTGTGGACTGAACTCAAATCTACACAGGACCAGACCAAAAATAAGTGGCTTGTGCCTGTATTTATGCTTGCGTGCGTAATTCTTTCCATTACAATCCTCATAATGCGTTATATTAAAAAGAAAAAGGATATCTTTTAATGAATATTACTATCAGAACAGCTGAAAAAAGCGATATTGAAACATTGGTCAAATTCAGATTTAAGTATATGACTGACGTAGAAGGTGAGCTTTCAGAAAAACAGATAAATGCACTCAATTCTCAGCTTCCCGAATACTTTGAAAATCATATAGGTCAGGATTTCACCGCATATCTTGCAGAGGACAACGGAAAAGCCGTTTCTGTAATTTTTATGGTACGTCTTGAAAAACCCGCAAGCGTCCACTTTCTCAGCGGAAGTACCTGTTACCTTATGAATGTATATACTGACTCTGAGTACCGCAGACTCGGAATAGCTTCACAAATCCTTGACAGGCTTATTGCCGATGCAAAATCTGAGGGTATAACCTGTATTGACCTTTCTGCAACGGAAATGGGCAAGCACGTTTATCTGAAAAAAGGCTTTATTGAACGAGGCAATACCGAAATGCGTATGGAATTATAAAAAAAATCGGAAGAGACTGCTCTTCCGATTTTTTATATATGCCCCTTTATTTTGATAAGTGTGTTTTTTTCAAGCCTTGAAACCTGAGCCTGAGAAATACCTATTTCATTTGCAACCTCAACCTGTGTTTTGCCAAGAAAAAAACGCAGATACAGTATATTCTTTTCACGGGGCTGAAGAAGATGAATTGCCTCTTTCAGGGAAATCTCATCAAGCCAGTTGGAGTCATCGTTTTTATCCCCAACCTGGTCAAGCACATAGAGCGTATCTCCCGCATCGGAATATACAGGCTCATAAAGAGATACAGGGTCAGTAATGCTTTCAAGAGCAAGTACCACATCAGATTGCTTTACTCCAATTAAATCGGCAATTTCTTTTACAGTAGGTTCACGCTGATTTTTGTTTATAAGCTGCTCCTTTGCCTGCATAGCCTTGTAGGCAAGGTCGCGTAATGAACGGCTGACGCGTATCGGGTTGTTGTCACGCATATATCTGCGTACCTCTCCGCAAATCATAGGAACCGCATATGTTGAGAAACGAACGTCCATTTCAGTGTTGAAATTGTCAATCGCTTTTATCAGACCTATACAGCCAACCTGAAATAAATCATCTGCGTTTTCACCGCGTCCTATAAATTTCTGAATAACACTCAGAACAAGACGCAGATTGCCGTTTATCAGTTTTTGACGGGCTTTTTTGTCACCTTTTTTGCTTTTTTTCAGCAATTCCATTTTTTCAGCTTCTTTTAAAACTATAAGCTTTGAAGTGTCAACACCGCTTATATCAACTTTATTATAATACATAAAAGTGCTCCTGATTACAATCTTATTAAGATTATTGTCAGGAGCACTTTTCAATATTCATATCAGATGTGAAACAATAATTGGAAATCAGATAATAACCTTTTCCAGCTCTTTTCTAAGCTTTTTGATAATTCTTTTTTCAAGCCGTGAGATATAGGATTGCGAAATTCCGATTATATCAGCAACCTCTTTCTGAGTTTTTTCCTTGCCGTCAATTAATCCGAAACGCATTTTCATAATACATTTTTCACGTTCAGGCAGCCGTTCAACCGCTTCTCTCAGCACTGATTTTTCAGCCTCACACTCAATATTGCTGTTTACGGTATCTTCCTCTGTTCCAAGTATATCAGAAAGCAGAAGTTCGTTTCCGTCCCAGTCAATGTTAAGGGGTTCATCAATGGATATTTCATTTTTATGCTGACTTGTTTTTCGTAAGAACATAAGTATTTCATTTTCAATGCACCGTGAAGCATAAGTAGCAAGCTTGATGTTTTTGCTCGGACAAAATGTCTTTACCGCCTTGATAAGTCCGATTGTGCCTATTGAAACAAGGTCTTCTATTCCGATTCCTGTAGACTCAAATTTCTTTGCAATGTAAACAACAAGCCTGAGGTTGTGAGTAATAAGCGTCTGACGAGCTTGCTCCTCGTTAATTTCAAGAAGCTGAAAGGTTTCCTCTTCCTGTGCGTGTGAAAGCGGTGCAGGCAAGGTTTCGGGACCATTTATGTAAAAGATATCTTTGACCTTTTTCCTGAACAAGAGATAATTGACAATTGATTTTATTTTTTCTGAAAAGAGCATTTACAACCATTCCTTTCAATATTTATAAAATTTTAGGATTAAAAATAGCAGCGTCCATTTTTCTGTTTACAATTCCAATGTAAACATCAGCTGTTTTTACAATGTTTTTTTCGGGACATTTTATAATAGTCCCAGTTGGCTTGAATATCGGAAGTGTGCCTTCCGAATGAATTGTTGAAAACGGGATTATCCGCCAGCCTTCAATAAATTTCAGTTCGTCATTTTCTGAAATGAAATCCAGTTCAGCTTTATCAAAAAGCTCAGAAATATTATTTTTACCGCATACAATTACAGGCTTGCCTGTAAATACATCGGTAAGATTGTTGCAGGTGTCTCCGATACCGTCTATAACTGCGGTTTTTCCGTTATGGGTAATTATAACCGTAAATTTGTAATCGTCAGCGTTTTTGCCGTCAAGATAATATCTGAAAAGACTTATTGCCGCATAGGAAATTATAGTAGAAACAATCAGGGTAACTATAGAAATATTCACATAAAGAGTAGAGTTGTGCCATAGCATATTTCTGCTGTTTGACAAAATTGTTATGCCGCATTCAATACCCGCAAAAATAAAGCTTACAAAAAAGAATATAAGACCTATGTGATAAGCTTCACGAAAGGATTTTCCGCTGAAAGCAATAATAATCATAACTGCCGCACTCAGAATTCTTATTAAAAGAAGAATTGCTGAATTAAGCTGCGGAAGTAAAATTATAAGGGAGAATAAGCTTCCTGCCAATGCCGCAAGAATACATTTGGAATTTCTTACAGGTGTATGTGTAAGACGTGCTGTAGTCTTTAACAGAAAAAAATTCGTGTAAATATTTGTAATCAATAAGATATCTATGTATATGTACATTAAATCACCATTCAGATTAGTTTATGTATCAATTATAATGTATATTGTTTCCAAAAACTGTCGATTATGGGACAACATAAATTTTCGGCACTATAAATAAAAAAAGTCCCCTGAAAATATCAGGGGACAAGCAATATGTATTTATGACAATATCTGTGTAAGATAGCTGATTAATTCCTTAATCTGAGGTTTTGAGAATTGTCCGTCAGCACCGACCGACTTGCCTTTGGCAATCATTTGGTCATTAATAAGGGAAGAAAACAGCAATACAGGAATTTTACGGAGGATTTTATCATCCTTGATAAGCTTTGTGAGTCTGTGACCGTCCATCTTGGGCATTTCAATGTCACTGATAATGCAGGCAATATAATCATTGATATTATCACCCTTGTCACGGTAAGACTGAACATAGTCCCACGCATCCTGACCGTTGCTGAAAGAAATGATATTGTGGAATCCGATACTGCTTAAAGAATCGGTAATCATCTTGTTAAGGAATTTGGAGTCATCCGCAACAACAATGTGCTTATTGCCTACAACGGAAGACGGCTTTACAAGTCTGTCAAGACCGTTTACATCAAGTCCTGCATCACGATTAAGCGTGGAAACGATTTTTTCGAAATCCATAATGATGATAATTCTGTCATTAATTTTTGCAACGCCTGTAGCAAGACCGACAGCATCAGTGCCATTGCCGTTTGCAACGGAAGGCGGGTCTGAAATGTCAGACCAGGAAATACGCTGAATACCTTTAACCTTTGAAACGTGGAATGCAACATTCATACGATTGAATTCACATATGATAAAGATTTCCTTGCCGGATTTTGTATGCGGCGTATTAATAACCTTATGTAAATCAATAACGGAAATAAGCTTATCTCTTGGAATAAATACACCCTCAACCTCATCAGGAGAGTTGGGAACGGGAGTAACCTCCTGATTTATCATTATTTCAACAACCTTGGAAATATTAATGCCGAAATTACTGTCACCAACCTGAAATTCCAGCAATTCAAGCTCATTTGTACCGCTTTCAAGTAAAATATTAGTATTCATAGGAAAACTCCTTCCTGGATTTTAGTATAATTATACAACATTACACTGGAAAATGCAACATATTTTTTGCAAAAAATAAATTTTTTTAAAATTCATTGCGTAAACGCTTTAGCTGTCTGATATCATCACCAAAGAACATAAGGGTGGTAAATACGCTGAACAATCTTGAGATTATACGTTCATTATAATTTTTTTGCAGCTCATCAACTGATAGATTGCTGCTGATAATTGTAGGAAGACCGAGATTTATACGCGAATTAATTATATTGTATAAAGTGGACTCATAGAAACTGGTCTGGAATTCTGAACCGAGGTCATCAAGAATCAGCAGGTCGGTATCAATCAATACCTGCAAAGTATCTGTTTCTGTGTTGGATGTCCGTCCGAAATGTTCTTTTTCAATAATACGAAGAAAGTTAATCAGCGAACCGTATGCAACTGTGTAGCCTTGTGCAGAAACTTCTTTGGCAATGGAAAGTGAAATATGTGTTTT
Source organism: Oscillospiraceae bacterium (assembly GCA_045545795.1). Classification (GTDB taxonomy): domain Bacteria; phylum Bacillota; class Clostridia; order Oscillospirales; family Ruminococcaceae; genus RGIG8773. The sequence goes on along the minus strand of JAZQBN010000109.1, from coordinate 74,600 downwards.
TCCGATACCCGTCTGACCGAGAATAAAAAGACTGTCGGATTTTAATGAGAAGTTGTTGGCATAATGTTTGCAGAAAGCAAGATTTTCAGACATCTTTCTGTAGCAGTCAGGGCAGCTGGGATTGCTTGTGCCCTTGTAGTAGTCCAAAGAAAAGTGTTCGAAATCACATTCAGGCATATTTGCTTCGGAATTAAGCTTTTCTACTGCAAAACGTGTAAGCAGCTTGTTGAAGCAGGAACAGCGTTCGCCGTTAATATATCCTTTGTCCTTGCAGTTTGGACAGGTATACACAGGCTCAAGATAATTTTCAGAGTATCCATTCTGAACAAGAAGCTGTTTAACCATAGCCTGACCCTGAAGATTTTGTTCCTTGATTTTATTGAAGCTTTCATTAAAATTGGACTCCTTGCGGATAATAAGCTTTGAAAGCTCAATGCTTGTTTGTGAGATTTTATTTGCAATTTCTCTTATTTCAGGAATTTTGCGGTTAATTTCGTCCATACGTTCAGTAAGGCGGTTTTCTGCACGAAATCGACGCTGCTTTATTTCATTTTCAGCTTTTTCATATGTAAGTCTGTCAAATGCCATTAGATGTACTCCTTTCTGATGTTATTTGATTTTGGGAGTGTTATTGATTGCGTGTGCAACAAGTAAATCCAAATCGTAAGAATGTTTTTTTGTTTCTTTCTGCGGAACAGGTTTTGCGGCAGCACGTTTGCTTTCGAGTGATTTTACATCATTCGGCGAAGCACAGCCCTTGTTGTACCAATCAATAAGAATGGAATTCATATAACTGAATTTTACTTTGCCGATTGAGTCTATGGTTCTCTCGTATGCAAGAACAATAAGCTCTATCGAAATGTTTTTTGAAGCCCATTCGTTTACAAACTTACGTTCTGTAGGAGTAAGAGTCCTGTTAAGCTCAAGTCTTGACGTAACTTGTCCCGACAGTGAATAGAAATTCTGAAGCTGACGTATTTCACGTTCAGCCTGTTCGTGAGTGGTAATGCCGTTATCATGCCATGTAGTTGCGATTTTTTCAATAAATCCAATGGATGCCTTGTTTTGCGATACGGCAAAATCCATAATCATCATCAGAATGTCAGGAGCAATTCCATAATATTCGTACAGCCAGATGATTGTTCGCTGTTCAGTGTATGTAAGAACCTTTCCGAGTGTGGCTTCCGCAGCATTGAACAGAAATTTTATTTCTTCATTTTTTTCCGTATGTTCAGCAATTTCAGCAGGGGAAAGCATTTTGGTTGCCTTTTCCTTGGCACGTTCAGAAGAAATTTCAATCGGATTTACAGACGGTGCAGAAGGAACTGCTTTTTCAACCTGTACAGGCTTGTTTCCGTCAGCGTAAATAACACCAACCTGCTGCCAGAATGAAATAGCATCTTCAGCATCTTCATCACTAACACCAACTGCCGCAGCAATTGAATTATAATCAATATCAGTAATTTTGTTTTTCAGTATATAAAGAAGTACCTTCACAGCTTTTCCGTTTGCCAGCTTCAATGAGTCCGCAACGCTGTCGGGAACTGCGAAAACGCCGTTTGCTCCGTCCCAGTTGATTTTGTAATTCATTTTTTTATCCTTCCCAATATGATATAAAACAATTATATCATAATTTGCAAAAAAAAACACTATAAACTTGACCAAAAAAAAAATTCGTGATATTCTATAAATAACATAGTACCGAAAGGAGCAAATTGAACATATGGAAGATAATGTGAATAAAACCGCAGAAAATGAACAGCCTGTTGAAGCAGTTCATATTCCTAAGAATACCAGGCAGCAAACTGTGGTTTATACAATTATTTCAATAGCCTTGTTCTGTGTGATTTACTTCGGCGGAAAAGGGCTGATTGATATGATAAACCGACCGTATTATATGGTGCAGTATCCCGATAATATCAGTGATGAGCTGATTGAAATGCAGTATAAGTATTCCTCGGTTGCCGAAGATTACGGGGTTGAATATCTTAATTCCCGTGTGGAATATAACAAGGCGGGATATAAGCTTTCCATTCTTTTTTCAGGAGTAGATGATATGGAGAATTTTGCCGAAAACGGAATACTTTTTGATTACGGCAACGCTGTGGAAGATGTCGAAAATGAGTTTTACCCGTATAACGATAATCCCTCAGATTGCGAATATGTTACAGCAATCAAGTATGTTGATAACGATAACCCAAACAATGAAATTCTGATTTTTGAGTACGACAACGAAATATATGCCGAATTTCAAAGCTATGGTGCATTGATACCTACGGATGTGAAAATATTGTTTGATGGTTGTAAAAAAGTGTATTAAAATTGTTGCAATCAGGACGAAAAAGTGATATAATAATATAGAATATTGCTGAGACTTGAAAAGGAGAGCAGTCAAGTGACTGATTACAAGAATAAAGTAAAAAAAATATTGACTCTGAGAGAAACTCCTCCGCTTTGCTACCTGCATAGCTTCGGCTGTCAGCAGAATGTGAGCGACGGCGAAAAAATTCTCGGTTTGCTTACTGAAATGGGGTACGGCGTAACCTCTGATATGTTTTCGGCAGATATGATAATATACAATACCTGTGCCGTGCGTGAAAACGCTGAGCTGAAAATATACGGACTTTTAGGCAATCTGAAACACCTCAAAGAGCAGAAGCCTGATTTGATAATCGGTATATGCGGCTGTATGGCACAGCAGGAGCAGGTCGTTGAGAAGATAAAGAAAACTTATAAGCAGGTTGACCTGATATTCGGAACATTTGCTTTGAAGGAGCTTCCGAGACTGGTATATGATGTTCTTTCAGAAAGAAAAACAGCTGTTGATATAACAGAATATTTTGCTGAAATTCCCGAAAATATAAAGGCTGTCAGAAGCGGCAGCTTCAAAGCTGGAGTACCTGTTATGTACGGGTGCAATAATTTTTGTTCATACTGTATCGTCCCATATGTAAGGGGCAGAGAACGAAGCAGAGAACCACAGGCTATACTTAACGAAATCAAGGAGCTTGCAGAAGCCGGATACAAGGAAATTATGCTGTTGGGGCAGAATGTCAACTCTTACGGCAAGACGCTTGAAAAGTCTGTTAATTTTTCCGAATTGCTGCGGATGATTAATGAAATAGACGGCGATTTCAAAATCCGTTTTATGTCACCGCATCCGAAGGACGCTACCAAAGAATTCATTGATACTATAATCGAATGTGATAAGGTGTGCAAGCATCTGCACTTGCCTTTGCAGTCGGGAAGTAACCGAATTTTGGAAGCGATGAACAGACGTTATACTGTTGAAAAATATATGGAAATAGTTGACTATGCAAGAAGCCGAGTTCCCGATTTTTCATTCAGTACGGATATCATCGTAGGTTTTCCGAATGAAACCTATGAGGACTTCAAGGGAACACTTGATGTTATGCGAAGGGTCAAGTATGATAATATATTCTCGTTTATTTATTCAAAACGTACGGGAACAAAAGCTGCTCTTATCGATGATAAAACCTCTGATGAAGACAAGGGCAAGTGGATGAGGGAGCTTCTTGAAGTACAGCGTGAAATTTCCACTGAGTTTTTCAAGCGTTTTGAAGGAAGAATTCTTGATGTGCTGTTTGAAGCTGAAAGCAAAAATGCAGGCTGGTACAACGGAAAAAGCGACGAATTCATAATAGTTGAGGCTAAATATGATGAGAATATAATCGGACAGCGTAAAAAAGTTAAAATCACTAAAGCTTTTAATTGGGCTTTACAAGGTGAAATAATAAATTAAATACAAAGGAGTAATAAAAATGAACGTAATCGACAAGGCAAGAGAATTAGGTAAAATGATACAGGCAGATGAAAGATATGCTGTATACTGCAAGGCTAAGGAAGCAAATGACAATGACTCTGCACTTCAGCAGCTTATCAATGAATTCCAGATGAAGAGAATTGAGCTCAACGCTGAAATGGGCAAGGAAGACCGCAGCGCTGAAAAGCTTACAGCACTTGATAACGAAATCAAGTCTCTTTACGGAACGATTATGGCAAATCCTAATATGGCTGCATATAACGAAGCTAAGAATGCTATGGATACTATGCTCAGCCAGATTAATATGGTTATCACATATTCCGCAAACGGTGAAGACCCTGAAACCTGTCCTACAGAAGAACCTCACAGCTGCGGCGGAAGCTGTTCAACATGCGGCGGCTGCCACTAAGTGAAATAAAATATGTTCCGATTGACCTGCCGTATATGCGGCGGGTCAATTGTGATAAATTTGAAATTCATTTTAAAGTATAAATTCCGAACATAAAGAGAAAGGAATACTTCCTGACGGAAGTGTAATGAATATTATGAATATGCAGATTGATTTTAACCGTCTTTCACCGATGATGAGGCAATACTTTTCTGTTAAGAAAAAGTATGACGGACATATTGTATTTTTCAGACTCGGTGACTTTTATGAGATGTTTTTTGATGACGCACTTCTTGTTTCAAGAGAACTTGAGCTTACACTTACAGGACGTGACTGCGGTCTGGAAGAAAGAGCACCGATGTGCGGAATACCATATCATTCAAGTGAAGTGTATATCAAGCGTCTTATAGAAAAAGGATTGAAAGTTGCAATCTGTGAACAGCTTACTGACCCTAAGGATGCAAAGGGCGGAATTGTGGAGCGTGATGTTGTAAGAATTGTTACCCCCGGTACTCTTACAGAAAGTACGCTTCTTGATGAATCAAAAAATAACTATCTCTGTGCTGTATATACGGACGGTGCAGAGTGTGCAATGTGCTTTGCCGATATTTCAACTGGTGAGGTGCACCTGTTCAAAAAAAGCGGTAAGGACTTTCAGAACGAAATTATCAATGAGCTTTCCAGATTTGAGCCTGTTGAAATTCTGTTCAATGATAAATTCCTTGACTGCAAGCCAGTAACTGATTTCATACGCAATAAGCTTAACAGTTCAGTACAGCTGCTGGACAAGGAATGTTTTGATGTAGAAGTTAAAAGAAGCGTTGTTCTTATGCAGTTCAGCGTTTCCGAATTGTGTGAAATCGGAATTAATGATGAAAGTATTGAAGCCTGCTGTGTTTGCGGACTTTTTGACTATATAAGTGACACTCAGAAAGCCTTGATAGGTCGTTTTACGGAAATCAAGCGTTACAACGACAGCTATTTTATGGAGCTTGACCTGACTGCAAGACGCAATCTTGAGCTTACTGAAACGATGCGTAACAAGGAGAAAAAGGGAAGCCTGCTTTGGGTGCTTGACCATACGGAAACTTCTATGGGTAAGCGTTTGCTTAAAGCGTACATAGAACAGCCACTTATCAAGCCTGCGATAATTATGAACAGACTTGATGCAGTTGAGCAGCTTTGCAAGCAATCTATAATCCGTGAAGAACTCACTGATGCACTCTCAGGTGTATACGATATTGAACGTCTTATGACAAGGGTTATGTACAAAACAGCTACACCAAGAGATTTGAAGTCCCTTTCTCTTACGGCTTTGCAGCTGCCGTCCATAAAAATGCTTATGGAGAATTTCAACTGTAAGCTTATGCGTGAGCTTAACAATAATATCCATACTCTCAGTGAAATTTCAGGACTTATTGAAAATGCAATTGTCGATGAACCTCCTGTCAGTGCTAAAGAAGGCGGAGTAATCAAGGACGGCTTCAACGATGAGCTTGACCGCCTGCGTGGAATAATCAAAAACGGCAAGGGTATCATTGACGAAATTGAACAGCGTGAAAAGGAAGCAACGGGAATTAAAAACCTTAAACTTGGATACAACAGGGTTTTTGGCTATTATATTGAAGTAACAAAATCATACTATGACCTTGTCCCTGAGCATTATATCAGAAAACAGACCCTTGCAAACTGCGAGAGATTTATCACAGATGAGCTTAAAAAAGCAGAAAATGAAATTCTCGGTGCAAATGAAAAGGTGCTTTCGCTTGAATATGAAATTTTCTGTGAAGTAAGAGATTTTGTTGCAACTCAGCTTGTTAATGTGCAGGAAACAGCTTCTGCCATTGCACAGCTTGACGTTTTATGCTCTTTTGCTTATACAGCACTGAAAAATGAGTATACAAAGCCTGATATTGCAATTGACGGTATAATTGATATCAAGGACGGCAGACATCCTGTTGTTGAGCTTATGCTTACGGACGAGATGTATGTGCCGAATGACACATATCTTGACCTGAACAATAACCGTATGGCAATTATCACTGGACCGAATATGTCAGGTAAATCAACATATATGAGACAGACTGCACTTATCACACTTATGGCACAGATAGGCTGTTTTGTTCCTGCCAGATATGCTAAAATCACTATTGTGGATAAAATCTTCACCCGTGTAGGAGCTTCCGATGACCTTACAGCAGGTCAGTCAACATTTATGGTCGAGATGAGCGAGGTTGCAGATATTCTCAAAAATGCAACAAAGCAAAGCCTTGTTATTCTGGATGAAGTAGGACGAGGCACGTCTACATATGATGGTATCAGTATTGCAACCGCTGTTGCGGAATATATTGCAAACTCCCGTATTCTTGGCTGTAAAACACTTTTTGCTACTCACTATCACGAACTCATCAAGCTTGAGGACGAGCTTGATGGTGTAAAGAATTTCAGTGTAGCTGTAAAAAAACGTGGCGAGGATATAAAATTCCTGCGTAAAATTGTTCCGGGAGGAGTAGATGACAGCTATGGTATCGACGTTGCCAAGCTTGCGGGACTTCCCAATAAGGTTTTGAAAAGAGCAAAAGAGCTTCTTTCACAGATGGAACAGGAAAAAATTGAAACTGTTAAAAAGAATGACGAGCAGATATCCTTCGGAAGCATAGGAAACGATAAAATAATTGAAAAGCTTACGAAAACAAATGTTGATGAGCTCAGCGATGAGGATGCAAAATATTTTCTCCGTGAGCTTTGCGGAATGTTGGAATAAAAGAGGTGGATTAGTTGGCTAAGGTACAGATACTGAGCAAGGAAACATCTGAGCTTATTGCGGCAGGTGAAGTAATTGAGCGTCCAAGCTCTATTGTAAAGGAGCTTATCGAAAATTCAATAGACAGTGGTGCAACTGCAATTACCGTGGAAATCAAGCACGGCGGTATAAGCTATCTGCGTGTAACGGACAATGGATGCGGAATTGAGTATGAAGATGTGCCTACCGCCTTTTTGCGTCACGCAACCAGTAAAATCCGCGACAAAGCTGACCTTGACAGTATACTGACTCTCGGTTTCAGAGGTGAAGCGCTTGCTTCAATATGTGCTGTTGCAAAGGTTGATGTTCTGTCGAAAACTACTGACGAGCAGTTTGGTACTCATTATACTATAAACGGCGGTGTAGAGAAAGAATATGAGCGTACAGGCTGTCCCGATGGAACAACTATTATAATCCGTGATATTTTTTATAATGTTCCCGCAAGATTGAAGTTTCTCAAAAAGGACGTTGCTGAGGGTAATGCAATAGCTTCTATTGTGGATAAAATTGCAATTTCCCACCCTGAAATTGCGTTCAAATTTATTCGTGACAACAGACAGGAGTTTATTACCCCCGGTGACGGTGAGCTGTATTCGTCAGTTTATGCTGTTATGGGTAAGCAGTTTGCTGCGTCTATGATACCTGTTGACTATGAGCTTAATGGAATAAAAATTGACGGCTTTACAGTAAAGCCGCTTTTCGGCAGACCTAACCGTACAATGCAGCATTTCTTTATAAACGGAAGGTATGTCAAATCACTTGTCTGCACCCGTTCTCTTGAACACGCTTACCAGAACAGCATTATGGAAGGAAAATTTCCGTCTTGTGTACTGAGACTTACAATTCCGCCGTCAATACTTGATGTAAATGTGCATCCTGCAAAAATAGAGGTACGTTTTACCGATGAAAGAATTATTGCAGACAGCATTTTCTTTGCTGTGAAAAATGCAATACTTCTTGACTCGAAGCCTGTGGAAATAAATATAAAAAAGCCTGTGGTAGATTACAGAAAACCACTTCCCGAAGAACCGCCTCAGTATACGCAGATGAAAATCCAGCCTGAGCCTGTTGTGCAGGAAATCAAGCCTGTATATGTTGAACCTACTCCTGAGTGTTATGTAACACCGCAGCAGCATATTCCTGTTGTACCTGCTGAACAAGAGGAGAAGCCGTTGAGCGTAGCTTCTGTAATAAATGACACAGCTAAAGAAGATATTGTAAATATACCTTACAATATGCCGATTGAGCCAGTGAATGATGAAACCCCGATAGAACAGTTAAAACCTGTTGAGGATATGCAGTTTAAATATATTTCTGAGACTTCATTTGAGAAAAAACAGGTAATTCAGCCTGAACCACAGAAGGAAATATATTTTCGTGTAATCGGTGAGGTTTTTAAAAACTATATTATCGCCGAGGTTGAGGGGGATATAGTTTTTATTGATAAGCACGCCGCTCATGAACGCATACTTTTTGAAAAGCTTAAAAGCGGAAAGCAGAAGCTTGTTTGTCAGATGCTTCTGAATTCACCCGAAGTCCTGCTGGATTTTGAGGAGTTCAACGCACTTATACAAAACAAGGATTTTGTTTCCAAAATGGGTTTTGAATTTGAAATTTCAGGTTCATCAAAAGTAACAGTAAACGGAATTCCAAGCATTCTTGATGGCTGTGACCCGTCTGACCTGATTATTGAGCTTGCAAGAAATCTCAGCGATAACAAAGCAAATCCTATGCCTGAGATACTTGATGATATGTATCATACCTTTGCGTGTAAAGCCGCAATTAAAGCAAATGATATCAATACGCTTTCTGAATTGTCAGTAATTGTAAAGACGATACTTACTGATGAACGTATAAGATATTGTCCGCACGGGCGTCCTGTAATGTTCAAGCTTACAAAGCGTGAGCTTGAAAAGCAGTTCAAAAGAATTGTCTGAAAGAAAGGAGAGGTGTTATGCCTGAAAAAAAATATCCTCTGTTGGTTGTTGTCGGACCGACAGCATCGGGCAAAACAGCTCTCGGTATTGCTCTTGCCAAGGAGTTTGACGGCGAAGTAATTTCAGCTGACTCTATGCAGATATATAAGAGCCTTGATATTGCAACCGCAAAACCTACAGCTGAGGAAATGGACGGTGTGCCGCATCATCTTATCAGTATTGTTGATATGGACAATGAGTTCAGTGTAGCAGATTATGTAGCACTTGCAAAAAAGAAAATTGAAGAAATCAGTTCAAGAGGGAAGCTCCCTATTCTTGTAGGGGGTACCGGGCTTTACGTTAATTCACTTATCAATGATGTGAATTTTGATAATGCCGAAACTGATGGAAGCATTAGAAAAAGACTTATGACAGAAGCAGAAGAAAATGGTGCAGAAGCTTTATATGAACGTTTGAAACAGATTGACCCCGAAACGGCAGAGATTGTGCCAGTTCAGAATGTCGTAAGAATAATAAGGGCATTGGAAGTATATGAGCTGACGGGAATTAAATTCAGCAGATATAAAGAGCTTAACAAGGGCGATGAATGTCCTTATAAGCTCTGTATGATTGGACTAAATTACAAAGACAGGCAAAAGCTTTATGACAGAATTAATATGCGTGTGAATGTTATGGTAGAAAATGGTATGGTTGACGAGTGCAGAACAGTCTTTGAAAATGAAAAACTTGGTACAGCTTGTCAGGCAATAGGATATAAGGAGCTTATTCCTTATTATCAAGGAACAGCAGCACTTGAGGAATGTCTGGACAAAATCCGACTTAGTTCACGCAGATATGCCAAAAGACAGCTTACCTGGTTTCGTCGTGATGAACGAATTAACTGGATATATATGGACGAAATCAATAATTTTGATAAAATTATTGAAATCTGCAAAAAAACAGTAGCCAAATCAAAAATTTTGTGATATAATAATTATGAGCTTTTTCGGCTTGTGGATTAAACGTTTGTTTGTCCTGAGAGGAAAGGATGGTAAAATGAATAAGAATATGAACCTTCAGGATGTTTTTCTCAATCAGGTAAGAAAGGATAAGGTACCTGCTACATTTATTCTTACCAATGGTTTTCAGTTTAAGGGTATTGTAAAGGGCTTTGACAGCTATGTTGTAATCCTTGAAAGTGAGGGAAAACAGGAATTAGTGTTTAAGCATGCTATTTCAACAATAATCCCTGCAAAGTCGATTTCAATTCTTGATTCGGAACAGTAAGTTATGAATACTATTACAGTAAGGATACTTGTATTTTTTCTGTCTCTTTTTATTCTTATTACTGTTTCAAGTCAGATAACACTTCAGTTTAATGATGACTATGTAACAGAAACCGCAATTATATATTCTTCAGCTGAAAAGGTAACTTTTCAGGGGGTATATATCCGCAATGAGTCCGTAATCAAAGGTAATGCCGATGGCGTGCTGAGTTATCGTTGTGCCGATGGAGGAAAAATTGCAAACGGTTCTGTTATAGCGTATGTTTATGAAAATGAAAATGATATATTCATAAATCAAAAAATAGAAAAGCTTAAGGAAGAAGCTGAACTTCTGGAAAGTGCTCAAAATCCGGGTACAACTGAGGTTACATCACCTGCCGAGATTTCGCCTTGGATTGATCAGCAGTATCAGAAAATTGCGTTTCTTATTGCTGAAAATGACTTGGAAAAGCTTGCTGAGGAAAGAAAAAAGCTTCAGACGCTTATGGGAATATATCAGATTGTTATTAATGAAGAAACTGATTTTAACGATGCGATAAATGCTGTAAAATCAGAGATAGAAGAACTTGAAAGACGTAAAAAAGAACCTATAGATGTTATAACTGCTGATGCAACAGGATATTTTATCAGTTATATTGATGGCTACGAAAGTAGCCTTTCTCCTGAAAAAATCGGTAATCTGACGGTAGATGAAATCAAGGATGTAATTGATAATTCAGGTCAGAAAAATCCGGGTGCGGCAATCGGAAAAATGGTTGACGGTTATGAATGGAAAATGGTAGGAATTGTTGATACAGAGCAAAATCCATTGCATTCGGGCAGCAGCGTTACAGTCAAATTTGCGTCAACTCCCGATACTGTAACAGCTGTTATAGAAGATATTATAGAAACGGATAATCCGAAGGAAAGCATAATTGTTATCAGCTGTGATGAGCTGACATATAATCTCGTTCAGCGAAGAGTGGAAAGAGTTGAGATTATATTAAATGATTACGAGGGAATAAAGGTTCCGCGTAAAGCGATACGATTTAACAAGGATAATGACAAGGGTGTATATATTCTTTTAGGTCAGAGAATTGCTTTCAAGAAAATAGAATCAATATATGAATGTGATGAATACATACTTTCTAAGATTACATCAGATGATGAGTACATAAGCGTTTATGATGATATAATCTGTGAGGGGGAAATTTCAGCTGATTTGTATGTTGAAGAAACAACGGCAGCAGAACCTGAATCTGAAGAAAATTTACTGCCGGAGGAAACGGAGTAATTCTGAAAGAGGTGGGGTATGGAATTCACAATTTCGGAAAATCTTAAAAGAATACGATATGATATTGAGGAAGCAAAGGTTAAATACCGAAAAAATGATGACTCGGTAAGAATAATGGCGGTTACAAAAACTGTTCCTTATGAAAGAGTCAATTATGCGGTAAGTGAAGGCGTAACACTTCTCGGCGAAAATCGTGTTCAGGAGTATCTTTCAAAGAAGGATTTTTATGACAGGAATGCCGAAATAAATTTTATTGGGCATTTACAATCCAATAAGGTTAAATATATTATAGACAGTGTGACTCTGATACATTCTGTGGACAGTATCAGACTTGCTGCTGAAATAGACAAGCAGGCTGAGAAAATCAATAAATGTATGGATGTATTGATTGAGGTCAATATCGGCAGGGAAGAAAGCAAAGGCGGTGTGCTTCCTGAAATGTTGGAATCACTTGCTTATGAAGCTGCACAGTTGAAAAATATCAGAGTAAGGGGTCTTATGACAATTCCGCCAATAGCAAAATCAGAAGCATCATTTGAAAAAATGCAGCTTATCTTCAATGATTTACAAGCAAAACGGATAGATAATACCTGTATTGATATTTTGTCAATGGGTATGTCTTCCGATTACGCTCTTGCCGTCAAATACGGCTCGAATATAGTAAGAATAGGTTCCGGAATATTCGGAATAAGAAAATAAAAAAGAGAGGACGATAAAAATGAGTTTTATTGGCAATTTAAAGGAAATGCTCGGTATGGAAACTGAGGAAGATACAGAGTTTGATACCATTGATAACACTAATGATATGGATTTGAATGATGAAGTGGGAAAAAGAAATAAGGTAGTCAATATTCACGCAACTGCACAGCTCCAGGTTATTCTCGTAAAGCCTGAAGTGTTTCAGGATACTAAGCAGATTGCTGACCACCTTAATTCCAAAAAGACTGTTGTGCTTAATCTTGAGTCCACAACACCTGATGTAACAAGAAGAATTATTGACTTCCTTGGCGGTGTTGCTTATGCAAACGGGGGAAACATCAAGCCTGTTGCGAACAACACATTTATAATCACACCGTACAACGTTGGCTTTGTCGGTGAAGACCTTGTCGGCGAGCTTGAAAACAATGGTGTATTTCTTTAATAAATGAGTAAGCTGAACAGTTATTATTCCAATCTGCCTGAGGATGACAGGATACTTGTTTCGCATATTCTGGATATGATTGAGATATGTGAAAAAAGCTATCAGCCGAAATTTACTTTTTTTCTTGATGAACGTCAGGTTATTTTAGCTGAAAACGTAATGCTGGAACAAAAATGTGAGCATTACAAGCTTTTCGGCGGATATGAAAACGCATCGAGAAAGGTGCTGGGTATATTTCCTCCGTATTGGGATGATGAAGGTTATCCGATTGCGGCACTTACAATTAAATACAGACCATCTGACAAGCTTACTCACAGAGATTTTCTCGGTGTTTTTATGTCAAAGCAGATAAAACGCAGTATGATTGGTGATATAATTGTAGGGGCAGGAAATACAACTGTTTTTGTATATAACAATATAAAGGATGTTTTTCTATCCGAAATCAGCAAAATCGGTTCGGTTGGTGTGAAAATTACTGAGACTGATAATGTTGATATCCAAGTGGAGCAATCATTTATTGAAAAGAACGGGACAGTTTCTTCAATGCGGCTTGACAGCATTGTCAGTACGGCAACAGGGTTAAGCCGTGATAAGTCTGCAAGTCTTATAAAAGGCGGTAATGTTACAGTTATGTATAATGTTGTAGAAGCACCGTCATATCAGCTTAGTGCAGGTGATATCTTTTCGGTTCGAGGAAGCGGAAAATACGTCCTTTTTTCAGTAAACGGAAAAACAAAAAAAGATAGAATTCATATTACAATAAAAAAATATAATTGATGAGGTGATACTTATGTTGAGCGTTAAGGATATCAATAATAAACGCTTTGAGCAGGCAAGACCGGGTTATAAGCCGGAGGAGGTTGACGATTTCCTCAGAGAAATTGCACATCAGATTACACAGTATCAGAGAGATAAGGAAGAAACCGAAAAGAAAATTGCTGTTCTCGTTGAAAGTGTAAGGGAATATAAAAAAGATGAGGACGCTCTCAAGGATGCTCTTATCGGTGCACAGAAGCAGGGCAGGGCTGTTATTGCCGAAGCTCAGGCGCAGGCTGATAAGATTATTGCTGATGCAAGAGCAAAGGCAGATGAAATTATCGGTACTACAAGAGTTCAGCTTGAAAAGGAAAAACGCTGTCTTGTAAAGATGCAGCAGGAAGTTTCCGATTTCAAGGCTAATCTCCTTAATATGTACAAGCAGCATCTCGAACAGATTACTGCAATTCCCGATTATGATGACGATGATGAAGACGAGGAAATTGCTGAAGAAGTAGCCGAGGCTATTCAGGAAGCTGCACAGAAGGAAGAAGCTGCTCCTGCTCCTCAGCCGGCAGCTCAGGATATGGAAGCAACAAAGGTACTTGATAATCCTTTTAAGTCAGAAAAGACAAACTTCCCGTTTGATAATGCAGTAGCTTCAAATGCTGCAAGAACAGAAAATAAGTTCGGAGAATTAAAATTCGGACAGAATAAATAAAATCCAAGGAGAGATAAAACCAATGGCGCAGGATTACAATTCTACACTTAATCTTCCCCAGACTGAATTTTCAATGCGTGGCAACCTTGTTCAGAAAGAGCCTGCAATGCTTGAAAACTGGGAAGCAGAAAGAACATATTATGAAATGATTAAGAAGAACGAGGGCAAGCCTCTCTATGTTCTTCACGACGGTCCTCCGTATGCAAACGGCGATATCCATATGGGTACTGCTCTTAATAAGGTGCTCAAGGATATTATCGTTCGTTATAAGAATATGAACGGCTTCTGTTCACCGTATATTCCCGGTTGGGATACACACGGTCTTCCTATTGAACTGAGAGCACTTAAAGAAATCGGTGTTGAAAACGGTGCAATTTCTGCTGTTGAACTCAGAAAGCACTGCCACGAATATGCTCTCAAGCAGGTTGACAATCAGAGAAAGCAGTTCCAGCGTCTTGGTGTATGGGGTGACTTCGATGACCCATATCTCACACTCAAGCCTGAGTTTGAAGCAAGACAGGTTGAAATTTTCGGTAATATGTTTGGTAAGGGCTACATCTATAAAGGCCTCAAGCCTGTATATTGGTGTCCTGACTGTCAGACAGCTCTTGCAGAAGCTGAAATTGAGTACGAAAATGACCCGTGTCATTCTATCTATGTTAAGTTTAAGGTTGTTGACGATAAGGGCAAGCTTGCTCCTCTCGGAATTGACCTTGATAAAACATATTTTGTAATCTGGACAACTACAACCTGGACTCTCCCTGGCAACCTCGCTATCTGTCTTGGTCCTGACTATGAGTATACAGTTGTTCAGGCAAACGGCGAAAATTACATTATGGCTGCTGAACTTGTTAAGCCAACAATGACAGCTGCTAAGATTGAAGAATATACAACAACTGGTTCTATCTACGGCAGAGATCTGGAATATATCCAGACAAAGCATCCGATTATGGACAGAAATTCTATGATTATTGTAGGTGACCACGTTACACTTGAAAGCGGTACAGGCTGTGTTCATACAGCTCCTGGCTTTGGTGTTGACGACTTTGAGGTTTGCAAGAAGTATCCTGAAATCGGTATTGTTGTACCTGTTGACGCTAAGGGTGTCCAGACAGCTGAGGCAGGCAAATATGCAGGTCTTACAACAACTGATTCCAACAAGGTTATTGCTCAGGACCTTGAAGATTGCGGTGCACTTTTCGCTCTTGAAAAGATTGTCCACCAGTATCCTCACTGCTGGAGATGTAAAAATCCTGTTCTTTTCCGTGCAACAGAGCAGTGGTTCTGTTCAGTTAAGAACTTCAAGGATGAAGCTATCAAGGCTATTGACGAAGTTCAGTGGATTCCTGAATGGGGTCAGGACAGAATTAAGGGTATGGTAACAGACAGAAGTGACTGGTGTATTTCCCGTCAGCGTACCTGGGGCGTTCCGATTCCTGTTGTATATTGTAAGGATTGCGGAAAGCCTGTTGTTACAGATGAAACAATCAAGGCAATTTCCGATATGTTCCGTGCAGAAGGTGCAAATTCCTGGTATATCAAGGATGCAAAGGATTTCCTCCCTGCAGGAACAAAGTGTGAGTGCGGCTGTACTGAATTTGAAAAGGAAAAGGATATTTTTGACGTTTGGTTCGACAGCGGTGTAACTCATAAGGCTGTTATGGAAGAACGCGGCTATGAGACTCCTGTTGACCTTTACCTCGAAGGTGCTGACCAGTACAGAGGTTGGTTCCAGTCTTCACTCCTTACATCCGCTGCAACAGCAGGTAAGTCACCATATAAGGCTGTTTGTACTCACGGTTGGGTCGTTGACGGCGAAGGTAAGGCAATGCATAAGTCCCTCGGTAACGGTGTTGCACCAAATGAAGTAACTGACGTTTACGGTGCAGATATTCTCCGTCTTTGGGCAGCTTCTTCCGACTACCACTCCGATGTAAGAATTTCCAAGGAAATCCTTAAGCAGCTTTCCGATACTTATAAGAAAATCAGAAATACTGCAAGATATATTCTCGGTAACCTTTGCAATGGTGAAGGCTTCAACCCTGACACAGATTGCGTAGCTGTAAATGACCTCCACGAAATCGACAAGTGGGCACTTATCAAGCTTAACGCACTTATCGACAAGGTTAAGGCAGCTTATGATGCGTTTGATTTCCATATTGTAGTAAGCAGCATTCATAACTTCTGTATCACAGATATGTCCAACTTCTACCTTGACATAATCAAGGACAGACTCTATTGTACAGGTGAAAAGTCCGTTGACAGACGTGCAGCTCAGACTGCAATGTACAAGATTCTCAGTGCACTTTCAAGAATGCTTGCACCAATCCTCAGCTTTACAGCTGAAGAAATCTGGAAGTATATCCCACATACAGCTTCCGATGATACAAGAAGTATCTGTATGAACGATATGCCTGAAAAGATTGAAGTAACAGTTGATGAAAGCTTCACAGAAAAGTGGAATACAATCTATCAGCTCCGTTCCGACGTTACAAAGGCACTTGAAGTCAAGCGTCAGAACAAGTTTATCGGTGCTCCGCTTGAAGCTAAGGTTATCATCCACGCAGCAGCAAACTATGATACATTCAATAACTTCAAGGATATTCTTGAAAAGGTATTTATTGTATCAGCCGTTGAAATTGTTGCTGACGGAACAGGTGAATATGGAAGCGACAACTTTGAAGGTGTAACTTACGATGTTGAACGTGCTTCAGGTGATAAGTGCGAACGTTGCTGGGCTTACTCTGAAACAGTAGGCGCAAACGCTGAACATCCAACTCTCTGTGCACGTTGTGCAGCTGAAATTAAGTAAAATTTTTCTCTAAGCCAAGGGAAATAAATTTCCTTTGGCTTAGATTAGGTTAAGGATTATGATTATTTTTCTTATTATTTTAGGAATGATTCTTGTTGCAGCAGACCAGTTCATCAAAATTTGGGCAATTAACGAGCTTAAACCTGTAAAGGTTATGGACTTTATACACTTTGGAAGCGTTGATGTAATGGATTTGCGTTATGTGGAAAACACAGGTGCAGCATTCAGTAGCTTCAGTGGTGCAAGATGGTTTCTTGTAGGACTTGTAATTGTAATGCTGATTGGTCTTACAGTATTTGTTGTCAAATATAAATATAAGCACCCGTTCTTTATGATAAGTGCAGTTATGGTTATGGCAGGCGGCGTGGGAAATCTTATTGACAGAGTAAGATTCGGTTATGTTGTTGATTATCTTGATGTAAAGCTGTTTAACTTTGCAGTGTTTAATTTTGCTGATATCTGTGTAGTTTTAGGTGCAATATTCCTGCTGATATTTTTATTTTGGATAGAGCCTAAGATTGCCGCAAAGCAAGACATTCAGAATGTAGAAGAAAAGGGAAATCCCGATGAGCAGATTTGATTATGTTGTTGAAAATATCAGCGATGAGATAAGAATTGACAAATGGATTTGCGAACAGAATCAGGAGATTTCGCGTTCAATGCTTCAGAAGCTGTTAAAGGAAAATCAGGTTACTGTAAATGGGAAAGCTGTTTCCAAAAGCTATAAAATCAATAATGGTGACTGCATATCAGTTGAAATTCCTGAACCAGTTGAGCTTGATGTTTTGCCTGAAAATATTCCGATAGAAATTGTCTATGAAGATGACGATTTGCTTGTTGTGAACAAACCTAAGGGTATGGTTGTACACCCTGCAGCGGGTAATTATAATGGTACACTTGTTAATGCATTGCTGTATCATTGTAAAGGGCGGCTGTCTTCAATTAATGGGGTAATTCGTCCCGGAATTGTGCACCGTATTGACAAAAATACAAGCGGATTACTTATAGTTGCAAAAACAGATAAAGCACATGCAGGACTTGCTGAACAGATAAAGACTCACACCTTTACACGAGAGTATCAGGCTGTTATATGCGGCAGACTTAAAGATAGTAATGGAATTGTTGAAGCACCTATAGGACGTCATCCTGTTGAGCGCAAAAAAATGTGTGTTACCGATAAAAATTCAAAGGATGCCAAAACTGAATATACGGTTCTTGACGAATTCAATGGCTATTCGCATATCAAATTGAAGCTTTATACAGGAAGAACCCATCAGATTCGTGTCCATATGTCGTATATTGGTCATCCTGTCTATGGGGATGATGTTTATGGCAAAGCATCAAAGCTGTGTGAAGGCCAATGCCTTCACGCCAAGAAGATAGGCTTTGTTCATCCGATTAATGGTGAATATTACGAATTTGACAGTGAGCTTCCTGACTATTTTACAAATGTATTGAATAAACTATCTAAATAAAAGGAAATTGTTTATGACGGATTTTTCAAATTATGTGCTGATTACTGACCTTGACGGAACACTGTTGCCACACAGCAAATTGGTTTCTGCAAAGGATTTGGCAGCTATTGAACGTTTCAAGAACGGCGGCGGAATATTTACAATTGCAACAGGAAGAATATATCAGGCGGCAGAGCAGTTCTTTGATGTTCTTAAACCGAATGCACCTGTACTGCTGAATAACGGTGGTCTGATTTACGATATACAGCAGAAAAATGCTTTGTATAGCTGTTATCTTGATACTGCTTCAATTGATTATACCATTGATTTAATGGAAAAATTCCCTGAAATCGGTGTTGAAATCAATACAATGGACAAAATTTACGTTGTGCGAATGACCGAATGGGAAAAACGTCATCTTGAAATGACTCATCTGCCATATACTGAAACAACAATTGATAAAGTAAAAAATGAAAAATGGTGTAAAGTTCTTTACTCAATTGAGGGCGGAAGAATGTATTTGCTTGAAGAATATGTTAAGCAGATGGGATGGAATAAATCAAGCTTTACAGCTTCGGGTGAATTCCTTTTTGAATGTCTTCCCTTGAATTGTTCAAAGGGCAGAGCACTTGAAAAGCTTGCTGAAATATGTAATTTGCAGGACTATACAATTTCTGCGGCAGGTGATTATGATAACGATTTGGCAATGTTGGAGTACGCCGATATCGGTTTTGCTCCTGCAAATGCACAGGATATAGTAAAAAAATCCGCTTCATATGTCACAAAAGCGACCTGCGAGGACGGTGCGATTGCAGAAGCAATCGAATATATAGAAAAGGTTTGTAAAGTGAAATAGCTTTTCACTTACGTCATAGAAAGGAATGGTAAAATTATGGACGCTTCTATCAGAAAACAGCTTGAAACAACAGCGTGTAAGGTAAGAATGGGAGTAATCGAAGGGGTTTATAACGCAAAATCAGGTCATCCGGGTGGTTCACTTTCCATCTGCGACCTTCTGACATATCTCTATTTTGCAAAGCTCAATGTTGACCCTAAGAACCCTAAAATGGCAGACAGAGACAGAGTAGTTCTCTCTAAGGGACACTGTGCACCGGCTCTCTATTCTGTACTTGCACAGAGAGGTTTCTTCTCCACAGAAGAACTCAAAAAGCTTCGTCACATCGGTGCAATGCTTCAGGGCCACCCTGATATGAAGGGTACACCGGGCGTTGATATGAGCACAGGTTCTCTCGGTCAGGGTATTTCCGCAGCCTGCGGTATGGCTCTTGGCGGCAAGCTTTCCTGCGGCACATACAAGGTATACGCTATCCTCGGTGACGGCGAAATCGAAGAAGGACAGGTTTGGGAAGCTGCTATGTTTGCCGCTCACAATAAGCTTGATAACCTTGTTGCAATCGTTGATAACAACGGTCTCCAGATTGACGGCAAAATCACAGAGGTTTGCTCACCAATGCCTATCACAGACAAGTTTGAAGCATTCGGCTGGCACGTTATTACAATCAAGGCTCACGATTTTGACGAAATTGAACGTGCATTTGATGAAGCTGAAAAGATTAACGGCAAGCCTGTTGTAATTGTTCAGACAAGTACAAAGGGCAAGGGCGTTTCCTTTATGGAAAATCAGGTAGGCTGGCACGGTGCAGCTCCTAATAAGGAACAGTACGAACAGGCTATGGAAGAACTCAACGCACAGCTTAAAGCTTTAGAAGCTTAATCCGTGGAAAGGAACAGGTGAATAAAATGGCAGATGTAATCAAAAAGGCAACCAGAGAAAGCTACGGCGAAGCACTGGCTGAGCTTGCAGATAAATATGATGATTTGGTAGTTCTTGACGCTGACCTTGCAGCAGCTACAAAAACGGGTATTTTCAAGAAAAAGTGTCCTGAAAGATTTATCGACTGCGGTATCGCAGAAGCAAATATGATGGGTGTTGCAGCAGGTCTTGCAACAACAGGAAAGAAGGTTTTCGCAAGTTCTTTCGCAATGTTCGCTGCTGGCAGAGCATACGAAATCGTTCGTAACACAATCGGCTACCCACACATCAACGTTAAAATCGGTGCAACACACGCAGGTATCTCCGTTGGTGAGGACGGCGCAACACACCAGTGTAACGAAGATATCGCTCTTATGAGAACAATCCCAGGTATGACAATTATCAACCCTGCTGACGACGTTGAAGCAAGAGCAGCTGTTGAAGCAGCTATCAATATTGACGGTCCTGTATACCTCCGTTTCGGACGTCTTGCAGTTCCTGTTTTCAACGACAAGGAAACATACAAGTTTGAAGTTGGCAAGGGTGTTCAGCTCAAGGACGGTAAGGACGCAACAATCGTTGCAACAGGTCTTATGGTAAATGAAGCACGCATCGCAGCCGATATGCTCGAAGCAGAAGGCATTTCCGTTCGTGTAATCAATATCCACACAATCAAGCCACTTGATAAGGAAATTATCTGTAAGGCTGCTTGTGAAACAGGCGTTATTGTTACAGCAGAAGAACACAGCGTAATCGGCGGTCTCGGCTCAGCAGTTGCAGAAGCAGTAACAGAATGCTGCCCTGTACCTGTTGTAAAGGTTGGCGTAAACGACGTTTACGGTCACTCAGGTCCGGCAGTTGACCTCCTCAAGGAATTTGGTCTTTCCGCTGAAAATATCGTTGAAAAGGTTAAGTATGCAATTACTTTAAAGAAGTAATTCGGTGCAACTGAATATTATAGCGAAGTCGCTCATTAAGGGCGGCTTTGTTTTTGCAATAATTGACTTTTGAGTGGGGGAATGGTATAATTATCAAAAGTACAAATTGTGATTTTGATAAGGAGTACAAGCGTGGTTGAGCTTAAAGAAATAACACCAGATAACTTTGAAGAAGTATTAAATTTAAAGGTTGCTGAACATCAAAAAAGCTTTGTGTCAACAGTTGCATATTCGTTGGCGCAAGCGTGGTTGTATAAATCTGCTTATCCTTTTGCAATATATGCAGACGGAAAAGCCGTCGGATTTATTATGTTGGGATACTATGAGGCAAGAAAGCAATATACATTATGGAAATTCTTGATAGATGAACGCTGTCAAAATAAAGGATATGGAAGAAAAGCATTACAGCTTGCTATAGATTATCTGATTGATACTTTCGAAGTAACCGAAATATTCACAGGTGTTTCTTTAGGCAACGAAACAGCGAAACATCTTTACGCTTCCGTTGGCTTTGAAGCAACAGGAGTTGTTGAGGATAATATGGAGGAAATGAAGTATGCACCACACAGGCACCAAACCATTTGAAACAGACCGACTGCTTTGCCGCCCTTTTACGGCAGAGGATTGTACAGATATGCTTAAAAACTGGATTGCAAACCCCAATATCCAGTTTGAATACGGCGAACCTGTATACACAACCGTTTCAGAAGTGAAAGACCTGCTTGCAAAGTATATTGAGGGCTATAAAAATCCTGATTTTTACCGTTGGGCAATTATCGAAAAGAAAAGCAGCAAAAACATCGGTCAGATTGCATTCTGCAAGGTCTATTCCGATTGCGGAACAGCCGAAATAGAATACTGTATCGGCGAAAGCTTCTGGGGCAACGGATATGCAGGCGAAGCTTTGGCGGGAGTAATTGATTTTACTTTCAAAAATACGGATTTTATCAAGCTTGAAGCATATCATAGAATTGAAAACGATAAATCGGGGAAAGTGCTTGCCAAGTCAGCAATGCACATCACCGATACAGTTGAACGCTTTAAAAGAGAAAATGTGTCACCACACGGTGAAGTGTGTTATTGCATAACTAAAGATGACTATATAAATTCTTCCGAAAGGAACAACCAAAATGGATAAATCAATAATTGAAAAAGTAAACAACCTCCGTGCTGAAATCGAACAGCACAACCACAACTACTACGTTATGGACAACCCCACAGTTGACGACTACACCTACGATATGCTTATGCAGGAGCTTAAAAATCTCGAAGCGGAGTATCCAGAGCTTGCTGACCCGAATTCACCGACTCAGCGTGTAGGCGGCGAGGCACTCAACTTGTTTGAGAAGGTTGAGCATAAGGTGCAGATGGGAAGCTTGCAGGACGTTTTTTCCCTTGAACAGGTGCAGACATTTACAGACCGCTGTCGGGAAGCTTCTCCAAAGCCTGTTTATGTCGTAGAACCAAAAATTGACGGGCTTTCCGTTTCACTTGAATATGTAAACGGCGAGTTTGTACGCGGCTCAACCCGTGGTGATGGCTTTATCGGTGAGGACGTTACAGCTAACCTTAAAACAATCAAATCCATTCCTCTTAAACTGAAAGAAGCTGTGCCTTTCCTTGAAGTAAGAGGCGAGGTCTATATGCCCCGTGAAACGTTTTTCAGCCTTGTTGAAAAGCAGGAAAACAACGGTGAAACACCATTCAAAAATCCACGAAACGCCGCTGCTGGTTCACTCCGTCAGAAGAACCCGAAGATTGCCGCAGAGCGTAAGCTTGATATCTTTATTTTCAATGTTCAGCAGATTGAGGGCGTGGAATTAACCTCTCATAAGCAATCCTTAGATTACTTGAAAAAGCTTGGTTTCAAGGTTGTGGCAGAGTATGTTCAGGCTGAAACATACGAGGAAATTTCCGCACGCATTGACCACATCGGCAATATGCGAAGCGAATACAGCTTTGATATCGACGGAGTTGTAATTAAAATCGACGATTTTGTACTCCGTGAAAGAATGGGTGCAACCTCAAAAGTACCTAAGTGGGCGGTTGCATATAAATTTCCACCTGAGGAAAAGGAAACAAAGCTTCTTGATATCGAAGTAAATGTCGGCAGAACAGGGGCAATTACACCCGTTGCAATTTTTGAGCCTGTCCTTTTGGCAGGAACAAGCGTAAGCCGTGCAGTGCTTCATAATCAGGAATTCATTACCGAAAAGGATATCCGAATAGGCGATACAATCCTTGTCCGCAAGGCAGGGGAAATCATTCCCGAGGTGCTCAAATCCGTTGTGCACGGCGAAAACTCCGTGCCGTATACACTTCCCGAATTCTGTCCTGTATGCGGAGATAAGGCTGTCAAATACGCTGACGAGGCTGTTTTACGCTGTCCAAACGTGGATTGTCCTGCACAGCTTAAACGAAATATTATCCACTTTGCAAGCAAGAGTGCAATGAATATCGACGGTCTTGGAGAAGCAATAGTAACTCAGCTTGTTGACAATAATATTATTTCTGGTGTTGCTGACCTGTACAGAATTAAGGTTGAACAGCTTGAAGCACTGGAACGTTTTGGCAAAAAATCTGCTGAAAACCTTGTGAAAGCAATTGAAGGCTCAAAGGAAAACTCCCTCGAACGTGTAATATTCGGACTCGGAATACGCAATATTGGTCAGAACGGTGCAAAGCTGCTCTGCAATCGTTTCGGCAGTATTGAAGCAATAATGAATGCAACTGCCGAAGAAATTGCTGAAATCGACGGCTTTGGCGATATTATGTCCGAAAGCGTTTTCTCTGCTTTCCACGATAAGCATTTTGCTGAGCTTGTAGATGAACTTAAATCCCTTGGTGTAAAAATGGAGTATGAGAAGCAGGAGAGCGGCGATAACCGTTTTGAGGGCAAAACTTTTGTCCTTACAGGTACACTTCCTACAATGACCCGTGACGAAGCAAAAGAAATAATTGTCCGTCTTGGAGGAAAAGCCGCAGGTTCAGTATCAAAAAAGACCAGCTATGTTGTAGCAGGCGAGGACGCAGGCAGCAAGCTTACCAAAGCACAAGAGCTTGGCATTACAATTCTGAATGAACAGGAATTTCTTGATATGACAAAGTAAAAAATCCGTACCACTCAATTCAGTGGTACGGATTTTGTTGTTTACAGTTTAACATCTGCGTCACTTGGCATAATCAGTGCTGCAATAATATAAGCTGCAATTCCAAATCCCGAAAGACAAAGAACAGCCCATATAAGTCTTACAACTGTTGTGTCAATGTTAAGGTAGCGTGCAACACCTGAGCATACACCGCAAATTTTTCTGTCAGCTTCACATTTCATAAGTTTATTCATAATAAATTACTCCTTTATTCTGTAAAATCAATATTACATTCACCTAAATCAAGATTAATTTTAATTGCACCAATAGGGTTTACAGGTTCAACATTACCATCATTTGTAGCAATCATTGTTGTTTCAACAGTTCCATTTTTATATGGAACTCCGTCAACATTAACTTCGCCCAAATCATTATCAATATCAAGTTTATAATCGGAACGTTTTCCGAGAAGTATCATACTTATCTCACCGAAATCAAGGTTAATGTCATTTTCACCTGTAAGTTTACATTCCTCAAAAATCATTTCACCTGCGTCCATATTGATTTCGGATTCATTCAATACACTGTTATTGAGGGTGCATGTGCCTGCATTGATAGTGATATCAGAAGCAGTAATTGCTGAAATGTTGTTGAGTACGGCTTCACCTGCGTCCATATCAATTGTAAGTTTGTCAGTAATGATATCATCAGCGTAAAATTCACCTGCATTAAGTGAAAGCTTTACTTCTTTGAAATGACGTTCGGGAATTGTTACAATAATTTCAATTGCTGCATCATCAAAGTTTATAAATTTAGTTGGAACTGTGTTTTCAATTTTTAAACAACCGTCTGAAATTTCCCATTCAAATGTGCTGAGATTTGTTTCAACAGTAAAACTGTCACCCCTTACAACCGTAAATACACCTGCATCTGCCGAGAAATCAAGGGAAGTAATTTCATCTGTTTCATCAATCGGTATAATGCACATTTCCGCATTTTCAAGAGGTGTTTCGGAAGAAGGTCCGATTGAAATACCGTTAAGGCTTATACCGTTCAGCCCAACAGCAGCAAGCCCTATGCCGCCGATTGCAATAAGTATCATACCTGTAATAAACAGGCTAAGACATTTTTTCAGCATCATTCAGCCCTCCTTTTTCTGAAAAGGTTTCTTATACCCTTGAAGGTAAAAGGTACAAGCTTGAAGAAGAAGGCAATGGAAGCGGAAAGCAATACCATTCCAACACCTGCTGAAACCAGTGCTGCACAGATAAATCCTATTGCATTTGCTATGGAAACAGGTATCTGAATAAGACCTGTAATAAGCGAAATAATTGCTGCAATAAAGCATACCGCTGAAACAATGCCAAATACAAACATTACAACAAAAATTGAAAAAATAACAGAAGCAAGTGCAATAATCAGCGGAAAGCCGATTAAAATTCCAAATACAATCAGGAATACAAGCAGACCGGTGTTCATCGATTTTTTGGGTGCATCAAGCTTTACCGCTGTATTTTTTATGTAGTCCTCATCAAACATACCGGACTGATTTCCTGTAGGGAATACATCCTGTTCTGTATTTGCTGTATTCTGTGAGATAACGTTCGGCATAATATCTTCTTCAACAGCCTCAGGAGCTTTTTCCTCAAAAGCATCAGGTTTTCTTAAAGATGCAAAAACACTTGTATTATTCTGCGGCATAGGTTTGCTTTCCTTATATTGGAGATAAACCATACTCTTTGAATACAACGATGTTTCACCTATAATGCTCCTTGCGAGATTGAAGGGCTTACCTAAATCTGCAATAACAGCCTGTTCGTTTTCAGGACCCGCCTCATCAAAGTATTCCTCGTAAAAACCGACTGCCATATCACGTTCTTCTTTTGGAAGCGAAATCAGGTGAGAAGCAAGCTCTGACAAATATTCAGAACGAGTCATAAATTAACCCCCTTGTTCGTTTGCACTGAAATAAGTGTGTTTATTTTGTCTTTATAAACAACCCATTCTTCACGGTAAATTTTGAGCTGTTCCTTGCCTTTTTCGGTAATCTGATAGTAACGTCTGTTTCTCCCGAGATATTCCCGGTCATAGCTTGAAAGCAGTTCATTTTTCATAAGTCTTCTCAGTACAGGATATAGTGTAGACTCAGACATCTCCATAGCCTCTCGTATTTCCTGCGTTATTTTATATCCGTATGTGTCTTCTTTGGAAACAACGGAAAGAACAAGTGCGTCAAGTAAAGCCGCACTAACCGGAAAAACCATAATAGTCCTCCTTTATTTTGGTTTCTGTAGTATATTATACAATATATAATATGATTTGTCAACCCATATTTTAAAATTTATTGTAATTCTTCTGAAAGGAGTACCCATTCGTCCTCGTAATCGGAGCAAAGCTTCTTCATTTCTTCAAGCTTTGCACATTTTTCCTGCATAAGCTGATAATCGGAGCAAACCTCGGGGTCAGCAAGTTCTTCCTGAATAACAGCCATTTCAGCTTCAAGACGTTCAATTTCCGTTTCAAGCTCCTTAATGCGGTTTCTTTTCTTTGCATCAGCAGCACGCTGTTCCTTGGAACGATAAGCTTTAACCTTTTTTTCTTCGGTAGCAAGCTTGGCTTTTTCCTGCTTTTCACGTTCTGCAATAGCTTCTTCAGCAGCTTCCTTTTCACGCTTGACAGCAATATAATCATCAAAACCGCCGTTATAGCTTTCAACGGAATTTTCAGTAATCTCAATAATTCTTGTGGAGAGTTTATTCAGCAAATATCGGTCGTGAGATACAAATATAATAGTACCATCAAATGCACACAATGCTTCTTCAAGCACTTCTTTTGTATCAATATCAAGATGGTTGGTCGGTTCGTCAAGAATAAGTACGTTGCCTCGTTCCAGCATCATAATAGCAAAACAAAGCTTTGCACGTTCGCCGCCGCTGATAACTCCAACCTGCTTGAATACATTTTCTCCCACAAGTCTTACACAGCCCAGCAGGGAACGTATTTCACAGTCAGACATAGTGCGGTAACGGGAGTGTACTTCGTCCATAACCGTTTTATTAGGGTCAAGATGAGCATTTTCCTGGTCAAAATAAGAAATCTTTACATTTTTGGTCCATTCAATAATGCCGTGATTACAAGGCAGCTTTCTTTGAATAATTTTCAGCAGAGTTGACTTGCCAATACCGTTTGAACCAATAACTGCAAGTTTTTCACCGCGTTTTACATCAAAAGAAAGGGACTCAACCAACGTTTTTTTGTCTGCATCTGAACCAACAGAAATATCAATATCCTTTACCGTAAGAAGGTCTGTTGGCGGAGTAATGTCGTATTCAAATTTGATTTTAGCTGATTTTTCGTAAAGCACAGGCTTCTCAATAATTTCCATTGCTTCAAGCTTTTTTATACGGCTTTTGGCCATATTTGAAGTTGTGGCACGAACAAGATTTCTGTCAACAAAATCCTGAAGCTTTGCAATTTCTTCCTGCTGAGCCTCATACTCTTTAAGCTGACGTGTAACAGCTTCCTGCTTGAGAACAGTAAACTTGGAATAATTACCTTTGTAACGTTTCAGTACACCACGTTCAATCTCACAAATTGAAGTAGTAAGCTTGTCAAGAAAATAGCGGTCGTGAGAAACAATAAGAAGTGCACCCTTGTATTCCTGTAAATATTCTTCAAGCCACATAATTGTCTGAAAATCAAGATGGTTTGTCGGTTCGTCAAGAATAAGCAGCTTAGGATTTTCAAGCAGAAGCTTTGCAAGTGCAAGACGTGTCTTTTCGCCGCCGCTTAATGTGGAAATTATTCTGTCATAGGTATCTGTGGGAAATCCCATACCATTAAGAACCTTGTTGATGTTGACATTGATGAGATAACCGTCATTAGCTTCAAAGTATGCTGTTTTCTGTGCATATTCAGCTGAAATTCTGTTGTAGTTTTCCTCATCGTTATGTGCATCAGGTTCAGCCATAAGCTGTTCAAGTTCACGCATACGTTCAGCTGTTTCCAGCAATTCGGAAAAAACAGAACGCATTTCTTCAATAATGGTGCAGGAACGGTCAAGTCCCGAGTTCTGTTCTAAAAAGCCAATGGTCATATTCTTTGAAACTGAAATGCGTGCAACATCAGGTTCCTGCTGAGTTTCAGGGAGTTCCTTTCCTGTTATGATTTTCAACAGCGTTGACTTGCCGCAGCCGTTTGTTCCGATAAGACCAATTCTGTCATTGTCTTCAATTGTAAGTGCAACGTTTTTCAGCACTTGATTTCCGTTGTAAAATTTACTTATATTTTCAAGCGAGATAACCATAAATATGATTTTCCTCCTTTTCAGTACATAAAAATCCATTATAATTATACGAAAAAACGCTGCGATTGTCAAGAAAGCTTGTAAATAAAGAAAAAGTGTGATATTATATTAAATAACAGGAGGGGATATGGATGAAGCTTTTATATGAATTTGATTACAAGGATTATGATAAATGCATAAGAACTTATGAAAGAAACGCTGTAAGGGCGATTATCCGTAAGGGTAATGATATTGCTATGGTTAAAAGCGATAAGGAAGGGTATTATAAATTTCCGGGCGGCGGAATGGAGGAAAATGAAAGCCGTATGGAAGCACTTATTCGTGAAACGCTTGAAGAAACAGGTTTATCTATAATTCCCGAAACGATAAAAGAATATGGCTTTACAACCGAAAAAAGAAAAAGCACATATGATTTTGACGAGGTTTTTATCCAGAATTCATATTACTATACAGCCGAAGTAAGCGACAGCATTTCAACGCTCTCACTTGATGAATATGAAAAGGCACTCGGTTATCATCTTGAATTTATTCCTCTTGAAATAGCATATGCAGCAAATAAAGAATTAGGGAAAAATTATCATTCATCATTTATTTTGCGTGAAGCCAAAGTTCTTGAAATACTTATAAACGAGAATAAATAAAACAACAGCACCACAGCTCATAATGAGTTGCGGTGCTGTTGTTTGTATTGCAATTGTAAATAAGGGAAATCAGATTTTAGCAGCTATAAGGTCGCCCATATCTGTGCAGGAAACACACTTGAGTCCCTCAGCGTCAGACATAATGTCAGCTGTGCGATAGCCTTCTTCAAGAACAGCCGAAACAGCGTTTTCAATTGCATCAGACTCAGCAGACATATCAAATGAGTAGCGAAGCATCATTGCAACCGAAAGGATTGTAGCAATCGGATTAGCCTTGTTCTGACCTGCAATATCAGGTGCAGAGCCGTGAATTGGTTCGTACAATCCAAGTGAAGTTTCACCGAGGGAAGCAGAAGGAATCATACCGAGTGAGCCAGTAATCATAGAAGCTTCATCAGAAAGAATGTCGCCGAAAAGATTTTCCGTAACCATAACATCAAACTGTACCGGGTTTCTTACAAGCTGCATAGCACAGTTGTCAACGAGAATATCATCGAATTCAACATCGGGATATTCCGCTGAAACCCTGTGAGCAACCTCTCTCCAAAGACGAGACGAGTCAAGAACATTTGCCTTGTCAACGGAATGAACCTTTGAACGACGTTTTCTTGCCATATCAAATGCGACACGGCAAATTCTTTCTATCTCATAATCAGCGTAAGCCATTGAGTCACTTGCGTGCTTAACACCGTTTTCATCAGTGTAAGTCTTTCTTTCGCCAAAGTAAGCACCGCCGATAAGCTCACGGACAATTACAAGGTCAAGACCGCCGTCAGTAATTTCTGTTTTCAGCGGACAAGCAGATGCAAGGGGAGCGAGAAGCTTTGCAGGACGGATATTTGCAAAAAGTTTGAGTGCACCTCTGATACCGAGCAGACCGGCTTCGGGACGAAGATTACCTGGAAGGTTATCCCACTTCTTTCCGCCTACAGCACCGAGAAGAACGCTGTCAGATTTAAGACAGATGTCAATTGTTTCCTGTGGAAGGGGAACACCAGTCGCATCAATTGCACAGCCGCCCATAAGTACATCTGTGTAATTGAAAGTGTGTTCGAACTTTTCTCCAACCTTGTCAAGCACCTTGATTGCTTCTGTAACAATCTCAGGACCGATACCGTCACCGCGGATAACAGCAATATTCTTATTCATAAAAACACCCCTTACTTTTTAAGTGAATTAAGCAGACCGCCTGCATTGATAATACCCTTCATAAACTCAGGGAAAGGCTGTGCCTGATAAGTCTGATTTTTAGTCTTGTTTGTGATAACACCTGTGTCGAAATCAATTTCAACCTCGTCACCTGCATCAATCCCCTTTGCAGCATCATCACATTCAAGGATTGGCAGACCAATGTTGATAGCATTTCTGTAGAAAATTCTTGCGAATGTAGAAGCAATTACACAGGAAATACCGCTTGCCTTGATAGCAATAGGAGCGTGTTCACGGGAAGAACCACAGCCGAAGTTAAGGTTTGCAACCATAATGTCACCGTCAGAAACCTTGTTTACAAACTCCTTGTCAATGTCCTCCATACAGTGAGCAGCAAGTTCCTTAGGGTCAGCGGAATTAAGGTATCTTGCGGGGATAATTACGTCTGTATCAACGTTATCGCCGTATTTATGTACTTTACCGAATGCTTTCATTTTAATAGCCACCTTTCATATTAAGTCAAATTACACTTCTTCAGAAAATATGTCATTGCCAATGTAAGCTACTTCATTTTCTTTAATGATAAAACCGATACATTCGCCCCAATCGCCTTCGCCTTCAACTCTATATGCGATTTTGTCACTGGTTGGAACATCAATATATAATGCTACAAACCAACAATATTTAAGAATATCTCTTGTGCTTTCAAGTTCAATATCTTCATCAAGTCCGTCCTGTTTTGCACATTTTAGAATTCCATTGCAAATATAATCTATCATTTCATCTTGCATTGAATTAAAATGTTCAATACATTGTTCAGCATATTTTACTGCACTTTCGTTTTCAATATATACAATTAATTCATTACTGCCATCATTAAGAAAAACTTTGCTTAAAAAAGTACCTTCTCCAATTCCATCATTGTCGAAAAATAAATTGTTAATCATAAGTAGTCCTCCTTAATAATTACATAATCTCACAAGGACAGCTGATTTTACCTGTAACAGCAGAAGCTGCCGCAACAGCAGGAGAAGCGAGATAAACCTCTGACTCAGGGTGTCCCATACGTCCTACAAAGTTTCTGTTTGTAGTAGCAACAGCACGTTCACCTTTAGCAAGAATACGCATATGACCGCCAAGGCAAGGACCGCAGGTAGGTGTTGAAACCGCACAGCCGGCATTGACGAAAATTTCAAGCAGTCCCTTTTTCATAGCTTCAAGGTAAATCTTCTGAGTTGCAGGAATTACAATGCAGCGTACACCATCGTGAACCTTCTTGCTGTCAAGAATTCTTGCGGCCATCTCAAGGTCTTCCATACGTCCGTTTGTGCAGGAACCGATAACAACCTGGTCAATCTTGACCTCACCGACATTGTCAATTGTTCTTGTATTTTCAGGCAGGTGAGGGAATGCAACTGTAGGCTTGATAGCTGAAAGGTCAATGTCATAAACAGCGTCATATTCAGCATCAGGGTCAGCCTCGTAAACAGTGTACTCTCTGTTTACACGTCCTTCCTGATATGCCTTTGTAATTTCGTCAACAGCAAAGATACCGTTCTTTGCACCTGCTTCAATAGCCATATTAGCCATAGAAAGTCTGTCGTCCATAGAAAGATTTTTCAGACCTTCGCCAGTAAATTCCATAGATTTGTAAAGTGCACCGTCAACGCCAATCATACCAATGATGTGAAGGATAACGTCCTTACCCATAACATATTCGTTAAGCTTACCGGTAAGATTGAACTTTATAGCAGAAGGAACCTTGAACCAGGCTTCACCTGTGGCCATACCTGCAGCCATATCAGTTGAACCAACACCTGTAGAAAATGCACCAAGCGCGCCATATGTACAAGTGTGGCTGTCAGCACCGATTACACATTCACCGGAAGCAACAAGACCTTTTTCAGGGAGAAGTGCGTGCTCAATGCCCATATCGCCAACGTCAAAGTAGTTCTTGATTTTGAGATTTGAAGCAAACTCACGGCACTGCTTTGTATGTGCAGCGGATTTGATATCCTTGTTAGGAGTAAAGTGGTCCATTACAAGAGAAATCTTTTCAGTATCGAAAACAGATGTGAAACCTGCTTTTTCAAATTCATTTATAGCAACAGGAGTAGTAACATCATTACCGAGTACCATATCAAGCTTACATTTAATAAGCTGACCTGCTTCAACCTTATCAAGACCCGCGTGTGCAGCAAGGATTTTCTGTGTCATAGTCATAGCCATAGCAATGTTCCTTTCTTGTTTATAATTTTATAGTTGAATTATAACATATAATATGGTATAATTCAAATACATAATATGAATAGTAGATATGAATTTAAGATATATTGATAACAGGAGGAGATTTTAATGATTTCTGAAAGTAATCTTAATCGTTACAGACTGTTTTGCGCCGTTGCTGAATGTGAAAGTATATCCCGTGCTGCTGAGATGAATTATATCAGTCAGCCCGCAATAAGCAAAGCAATCACCAAGATGGAAGAAAGCCTTGGTACACAGCTTTTTATAAGAAATCATAGGGGAGTAACTCTCACAGAAGAAGGAAAAATAATGTACGAACAGCTCAAATCGGCTTTTGACATTATCAAGACAGGTGAGGATACAATCCGCCGTATCAATGAACTTGGCATCGGCAGACTCCGTCTCGGTGCAAGCTCAATTCTTTGCAAGCATATGCTTCTTCCGTATCTGAAAGATTTTATTGCAGAAAATCCACATATAAAAATAACTATCGAGTGTCAGTCTTCATCAAGAATAATGAAGCTGCTTGCTGACGGAAGAATTGATATCGGTCTTATTGTAAAGCCAGAAACCCAATCGGAAATAGGTTTTTATTCTCTCGGTGAAATAGAAGACGTGTTTATCTCCACAAAATCCTATATTGATAATCTTCATATCCGAGAAAATTCAAGTATCTTTGAAAAAGCAAATATAATGCTTCTTGATGGTGCAAATTATTCAAGAATGCACGTTGACCGTTATTTCAAAGAAAATAATATAATACCTGAGCATATTCTCGAAGTAAGCGGAATGGATATGCTTATTGAATTTGCAAAAACAGGTATAGGTGTAGGCTGTGCAATCAGGCGTTTTGTTCAAAGAGAACTTGATGAGGGGACGCTTATTGAAATCCCTCTTTCCGTGCCGATAAATAAAAGAGAAGTAGGTTTTGCCTATATGAAAAACACAAAACCTACTTCGGCAATGGAGCGTTTTAAGAATTTTTATGAGAATTATCCTTCATAAGCTTATATTCCATACTGTCAATGAGTGCTATGACAGAAGCGTTTATTACGTCTGTTGAAGCACCGACAGTGGTCCAGATATCTTTTCCGTCAGTGCTTTCAATAAGCACGCGAACATTCGCAGCAGTTGCTGCACTTCCGTCAATAACACGAACCTTATAGTCGGTAAGGTGAACATCAGCAATAGAAGGATAGAATACAGTAAGTGCCTGACGGAGTGCCTTGTCAAGAGCATTAACAGGTCCATCGCCTTCATCAGCAGCAATACAGCTCTGACCGTTTACGGCAAGCTTTACAATTGCAGATGAGGGGTTCTGCATACGTCCTGTCTTTTCACCGATTATTTTAAAGTAATTAATTTCAAAATAATTATCAGTCAGACCAAGATATTTTTTTACAATCAGTTCAAAGGACGCACTTGCTGCCTCATACTGAAATCCTTTGAATTCCATATCCTTGAGCAGGTCAATAATAGTTTTGGTTTCAATGCTGTCCTTTGTAAGTTCGGGAGCAATTTCATTTATACGCTGAAGAATAGCTGAACGTCCAGCAACCTCTGAAAGAAGAATATTACGCTTGTTACCCACTGCTTCGGGAGAAATATGCTCGAAGCTGTGGGAATTTTTCATTACTCCGTCAGCGTGCATACCGCCTTTATGTGAAAAAGCACTTTTACCCACATAAGGCATATTACTGACAAGCTTCATATTGCAGATTTCAGAAATAAATCTTGCAACCTGAGTCAGCTTTGATATGTTTTCCTGTGCAACACAATCCATACCAAGCTTCAGCTGAAGATTAGCGATAACTGTGGAAAGATTAGTGTTTCCGCAGCGTTCACCAATTCCCGTAAACGTCCCCTGAACCTGTGAAGCACCTGCCTTTATTGCTGCAATAGAGTTTGCAACGGCACATCCTGTATCGTTGTGGCAGTGAATACCTACAGGGATATTAACGTGTGAAACAGAAGCGTTTACAATTTCAGTTATTTCATCGGGGAAACACCCACCGTTTGTATCGCAGAGAATAACAGCTTCCGCACCTGCTTCCTCAGCTGCCTTCAATGTGGAAAGTGCATATTCGGAATTTGCTTTGTATCCGTCAAAATAATGTTCT
Organism: Oscillospiraceae bacterium; assembly: GCA_045545795.1. Classification (GTDB taxonomy): domain Bacteria; phylum Bacillota; class Clostridia; order Oscillospirales; family Ruminococcaceae; genus RGIG8773. The sequence goes on along the minus strand of JAZQBN010000109.1, from coordinate 40,002 downwards.
GCGTCGAAAAATACCTTTTTGCCTTTGGCTGTAAGATAACGGACAGTATCTGAAATCATATTAAGATTTTCTTCAAGTGTGGTGTGGATAATGTCGGTAGCGTGCATATCCCAGCTTTTACCGAATACAGAAACATATTCAACATTTGTATCGGCAAGTGCATTCAGATTTGCATCCTCTTCGCAGGAAATATTCTTGCGTCGTGTTGAACCAAAAGCCACAAGCTTTGAGTGCTTTGGCGGAAATGCTTCCGCTTTCTTGAAAAATTCCATATCCTTTGGATTTGACGCAGGATTTCCCGCTTCGATAAAATCAATACCGAAATCATCAAGAACTTTCATTACACTGAATTTATCTTCGACGGAAAAAATAACATTTTCTCCCTGTGCACCATCACGCAAAGTTGAGTCAAACATAAATACCTTGCTCATATCAGATTTCCTTTCACTTTATTTCAAGTATAGGCTCAGCAATAGAAGCACCCGCAGGCACCATCGGAAGAACATTTATATCCTTATCAATAATACAGTTGACAAGCACAGGCTTATTAAGCTTTACTGCTTTTTCAAGAACAGGACGAATATCGCTTTTCTTTCTTATAGTAAGAGCTTCAATACCGATTGCCTTAGCAAGGAGTTCAAAATCGGTAGGCTTTTCAAGAGTTGTCTGAGAGAAATGGTTGTTGTAAAAAAGCTTCTGCCACTGTCTTACCATTCCGAGTACGCTGTTGTTAAAAACCAGTTCAATAACGGGAAGCTGATACTTTGCAAGCGTTGTAAGCTCATTCATATTCATATAGAAACTTCCGTCTCCTGCACAGTTTACAACCACTCTGTCGGGATTGCCAACCTTACAGCCTATGGCAGCACCAAGACCATATCCCATTGTGCCAAGACCACCGGAGGAAGCAAAACTTCTGGAATTACGGAAATTATAGAATTCAGCAGTCCACATCTGATGCTGACCGACTTCTGTTGAAATGATTGCCTCACCATTTGTAAGCTCATCAAGTGTTTCGAGAACTTCCTGAGGCAGAACATCGTCAGGTTCATCTGAAACCTGACAGAGTGGGTAAGTTTCTTTCCATTCATAGATTTTATTTATCCATTCGGAATGATTTTTCTTTTCAATCATTTTATTGAGCTTTTCAAGCACAAGCTTTAAATTTCCGCAAACCTTGTAATCAGCAGTAATATTTTTGTTAACTTCAGCAGGGTCAATGTCAATGTGGAGAATATTTGCTTTTTCAGCCGCTTGACGGAAAGTTCCCGCATTGCAGGTAACACGGTCAGAAAAACGTGAACCCAAAACAATCATAAGGTCACATTCCGTAAGTGCAAGGGAAGAAGCTTTTGTGCCGTGCATACCAAGCATACCTGTGTAACGTCTGTCGGAATTATCAAATGCACATTGTCCCATAAGAGAAAGAGAAACAGGAGCATCAATCAGCTCAGTAAATTCAGCAAGTTCCTTGACAGCATCACAGGATACAACGCCGCCGCCCACATAAATAAACGGCTTCTCAGCTTTTGAAATAAGCTCCGCAGCAGCCTTGATTTCATCATCATCAACCATATAGCTGTGATTTCTGGGCACTTTAGGTTCGTATTCACACATTGTAGCTGTAATATCCTTAGGAATATCAATCAGTACAGGACCTTTTCTTCCGTCATTTGCAATGAAAAATGCCTCACGAATTGCATCTGCAAGCTTTGTAACATCCTTGACAATATAATTATGCTTTGTAATCGGCATTGTGATACCTGTTATGTCAACCTCCTGAAAACTGTCAAGTCCAAGCAGGGAAGTAGCAACATTTCCAGTGATTGCAACCATAGGTATACTATCCATATATGCTGTAGCAAGTCCTGTAACAAGGTTTGTTGCACCCGGACCTGATGTTGCGATTACAACGCCTGTTTTTCCTGTTGTACGGGAATAACCGTCGGCTGCGTGAGAGGCAGCCTGTTCGTGAGATGTAAGAATATGTGTGATTTTGTCACTGTAATCATAAAGTGCATCATAAATATTAAGCACAGCGCCTCCGGGGTAACCAAAAACTGTGTCAACACCTTGCTCGATAAGACATTCCAAAATAATCTGTGAACCATTCAGTAACATTTCAAACTCTCCCTTAAAAAAATAAAAACCTTCACCTCAAGATAAATCAAGAGGTGAAGGTAATAAATACTTCCACGGTACCACTCTCGTTCGGATAATTAATCCGCACTCTGCCGCATCAGCCAATGCGCTTCTCTGTAACGGGAGAAACCCGACCTGACCTACTGAATAAAAATTGTTCGGCAGACTGCTCCGAGGTGATTTATTATCAGCAGGAAATACTGTCTTGCACCACACGACAGCTCTCTGAGAAATCCTTGTGCTGTTTTACTTCCTCATCAAAGCATTTAATATATTACTATAATAATATCACGTTAATCTATTCTTGTCAAGAGTTTTTTGTGCGATTAGTATTCCGAAAAGTTATAATTGCAATACCGATGAGTAAAATGTGAAAATCAATTGATTTGACATATTTAAAAGGGTATGATATAATTTTATATCAGCATAAAATTATTGGGGGGAGCTTATGTTCGGTTATGTGAAGCCGTTCAAGCCGCATATGCGCATATGTGAGTTTGAAACATATAATGCAGTTTATTGTGGACTTTGCAAAATACTTGGTAAAAACTATGGTTTGATGTCAAGGATGACATTAAGCTACGACTTTGCTTTCCTCGGACTTATGGAGCTTGCCTTGAATGACTGTGAAGCCGAGTTTGAACCGCAGCGGTGCATTGCACACCCTCTCAGAAAAAAATCCTGTCTTAAATCAACCGATGGACTTGATTATACTGCAGCAGCAGCGTCAATTCTTATTTATAACAAAATTACTGATGATATTACAGATAAAAAATTTTTAGTAAAGCTTCCGTCATTGCTTGCTAAATTTGCTGCAGGTAAAGCATATAAAAAAGCTTCTGCAAAGTATCCTGAGCTTTCAGAATACATTTCGGAACAAATGAAACAACAGAATAAACTTGAAGCTGAAAACTGCAAATCCATAGACAGAGCCTCCGAACCGTCATCAAATATACTTGCGGAAATAGCGTCAGGACTTAGCAAAGACCCTGATGAAAAGCGTATACTTCATCGTTTCGGTTATCTTCTCGGAAGATATATCTATATTGCTGATGCATTTGATGATATTGAAAAGGATTTCCGTTCAAGAGGCTTTAATCCTCTTATTGTAGGTGACTGTGCAATTCATGATTTGAATATGGCTGATGTTCAGAAAAAAACCGAAGACAGTATCAATTTTACCCTCGGGGCACTTGCCGACGCATATGTACAGCTTGAACTTAAAAGATTTAAGCCTATTACAGATAATATTGTTTATCTTGGTTTAAAGAACAGTTTTTATGACCTGATTAAGAAAAAGGATGCAAAAATAAAATCACAAGAGGATGAAAAATAAAATGAAAAACCCATACAATACACTTGGAATTACACCGAATGCAACGGATGAAGAGGTCAAGGATGCTTACAAGAACCTTTTGCAGATGTATAATGGAAATATTGAAAAAACCAATGAAATCACCAACGCTTTTGATTATATAATGAATTCACGCCGAGGAAGCTTTGAACAATTTGCAGCTAATGGCTTTGTTGAAGTGCGTCATCAGCTTCAGAATGGTAATTATAACGATGCAGACGGTATGCTTGATGCAATGACAGACAGACCTGCTGAATGGTATTTCCTTAAAGGAAGCACCTGTTACGCAAAAGGCTGGCTCGACGAAGCATATTCTCACTTCACTCAAGCCTGCAAAATGGAACCTTATAATCAGGAATATGCGTCCGCATTAAAGCATATGACAGCAAACAAGGGCGGCTTTATGAAGGGCAATCCAAATCAGAATACAAACAATGACTCAGGTTATCAGTTCTGTTGCTGTGACACCTGCGATATATGTGAGGGACTCATCTGTGCAGACTGCTGCTGTGAATGTGCAGGCGGCGACCTTATAAGCTGTTGTTAAAAGAAAGGAAGTGAAGCTCTTAAAGAGCATTAATATGAAAAAAGTCAGCTATAGAGTTTCACTTGGCGGAATAGTTGCGGCGCTTTGCCTTGTAATGATGTTCCTTACAGCCGTATTTCCGCCGCTTAATATAACCCTCCCGCTTTTTGCAGGAATGTTAATCACGGTAGTTGCAATTGAGGTCAGCACATCCTGGTCTTTTGTAACCTACGCAGTAGTCGCTGTGCTTTCATTTTTTGTAACACCCGATAAAGAAGCGTGGCTTTTCTTCACTTTTTTCTTTGGGTACTATCCCGTGGCAAAATCCTATTTTGAAGCAATGAAAAGTAAGGTGCTGTGCTGGCTGTGCAAGCTTGTTTCGTTCAATATTTCCGTCGTGATAATTTTCTATGTAACAATGAATATCCTCGGCACAATCGACCTTTTCGAAGAATTCGGCTTCTATAACCAATGGCTTATCCCCGGACTTCTTGTTTTCGGCAACCTTATTTTCATGTTCTACGATTATACCTTAACACAGGTAATCGCCGCATATAAAAAGTGGTTCAGACCTACGTTTTTGAGGAAGTTTAAGTGAAAATTATATAAAACAGGTGACATATGTGAAAATCAATTTTTAATAATTGTTATATGTATTTGTATGCTATTTATAGGGTGTTCACATAATGATACATCAAAGATAAATGAAAATAGCATAACTAATAATCAAGCTATAGAAATATTGCGGTGTTTTGACACAAAGGATGCTGAGAGTTTGAAAAAAATGTTTTCTCCCGAAATAATAGCTACTCATGATTTGGATACAGAGATTACAGGGGCAATGGCGTTCTATGATGGTACTTCTGTGTCATATGAAATTATTAATGGCGGAAGTGGTAAGTCTATTAGAGAAGGAAATATAACAGAATTTCGAATGAGTTATGCTATAGAGAAAATATGTACAGATAAAAACAAAAGTTACATTATATCACCATCTGTATATGTTGTAAATGAAACCAATCCCCAATATGTTGGAATAATGTACATTGTTATTATAGATAATAGTGGGAATGAATTTGAAATAGGGGAATGGAAATAATTATAACATAAATATAAAAGCTTGTACCCACAAAAGGTACAAGCTTTTTTCATAACTTCTTCGAATTTTCCTTAAGTATGCGTCCGTCACGCAGAAGTGCCTTCAGCTTTTCGTTATCCTCATTCATCAAAGCGTCACGATATTCCGTAAGGCTCTTTATAATGTAATCAATCTCAAAGCAAAGCGGCTCCTTGTTCAGCATAAACAGGGGAGTCCACATCACCTCGTTAAGCTTTGCAACACGGGTTAAATCCTGAAAGCTTCCCGCACTGAAACCAAGCTGCTTCTGATTGGTAGGACTCTTGATATAAGCGTTGGAAACAACGTGAGCAAGCTGGCTGGTGAAAGCGATAATCTGGTCGTGCTCCTCTGGTGTAGCAAAAACAACCTTTTTGAAGTGAATGGAGTAAATCAAATCCTCCAGAAGATTAAGCTTAGCCTGCGGAACACTTTCTGACGGTGTAATAATAAAGCTTGCCTCATCAAACAAGTTGTCCAATGAATATTCAAATCCTGAAAACTCACGTCCAGCCATAGGGTGTGCACCAATAAATGTTACACCATATTTTTCAAGTATAGGAGTAACCCTGTCAACAACCTCTTTTTTGATACCACAAGTATCAACTACAATACTACCTTCTTTGAATTTGTCAGCATTTGAAATAATATAATCAATAGTGTCTGTAGGATAAAGCGAAACAATAGTTATATCAGCGATTCCTAAATCATCGGTTTCAGCGTCAATTGCATTCTGCGACAAAGCCATATCAATTGTTTCCTTGTTTATATCAATACCATAAACAGTGTGGTTTGTGTGCTTCTTGATAGCTTTACACATAGAACCGCCGATAAGTCCAAGACCGACTGCTGTAATTTTCATAGAAATCCCTCTGTTCCAAAATAAGTTTATATTAGCATTTTAACACTTTTATGTGTAAAAGTCAATACCGTATGAAATAATCTTTTCTAAACTGTAATTTGTATGCATAAAATTCAATAGTAAATTGCGGAGGGATATTTATGTGTAAGCAAATTATAAAAGGTGTAGTGGGTTTATTGACAGCTTTAAGCTGTATAATAAATATAACTTGTATGGACATAACAGCACAGAAAAATAGCTTTTGTTATGTACTGATTGAAGCAGAAGGCAAAGCTATTGTAGCAAGCGAAAATGAAAATGTAAAAGTTCCTGTAGGAACAATGGCTAAATTAATGACCGTACTGATAACCGCAGAAAATATTGAAAACGGTAAAATTACTTTAAATGATATACTGAAAGCTTCTTCGTCTGCCAATTCAATGCAGGGTGCTCAGATTTGGCTGATGCCCAATGAAGAAATAACTGTCGAGGAGCTTTTGAAAGCAGTTATAATCGGGAACGCTAATGATGCAGCGGTAGTTCTTGCTGAAAAAATTGCAGGTTCGGAAGAAAATTTTACGGAAATGATGAATGATAAAGCAAAAGAAATCGGTATGAACAGTACTGTGTTTACCAATTGCAACGGTTATTATGATGATAATGAGCAGATTTCCACAGCATATGATTTAGCCGTACTTTGTTCCGAACTTGCCAAGTATGAGTTTTTACATAAGTATTTCGTATGCTGGCACGATTTTGTCCGTGGCGGTAAAACGGAGCTGGTTAATGCAAATGAACTTGTTAAGTCATATGATGGTATTATAGGCTTTAAGGCAGGTTATACCGATAATTCCGAATATTGTGTTGCTGCAGGTGCAGAAAGAGACAATGTAACATATATTTCGGTTGTTCTTGGTTTTGAAGATAAGGACAAAGCTCTTTCAAAGGCAAAAGGACTGCTGAATACGGCTTTTGCGGAATATACTGTTTTTACTCCCGAACTTCCGAAAAATATTCCGAATGAAATTCCCGTAAAAGGGGGGCTTGCAAAAACTGTGCCGATTGAGTATGGAAAAATCAGAAAAGTGGTATTACCTGACAGTGCGGTCAATTCCGTTACATCAAAGATAATTATGACAGATTATGTGTATGCTCCGGTGTCAAAAGGGCATAAAGTAGGAGAGATACAATTCTTTAGAAATGACAAATTAATGTTTTGCGTAGATATTGTTACGAAAGAAAATATAAATGAAATCAATATGATAAAATCGCTTGGTATATTGCTCAAAAATATATTAACATTTTAGTGAAAATATCCAAAACTCGCTTTTAGGAAGCTTTAGATTGATAAAAATTATTGCAAAATCTGCGGATTTATAGTAATATTATCTTAGGAATTATTTTTGGAGGAGATAGTTATGTCAATCTCATTGAACACTAAGTATTTACAGAATTTTATCGCACCGCACGAAATGGAGTCAGCTAAGGCTTCTGTTGAGCTTGCAGCAAAAACTCTTGCTGAACGTTCAGGTGCAGGAAACGATTTTCTCGGTTGGGTAGACCTTCCTACCAACTATGATAAAGAGGAATTTGCAAGAATTAAAGCTGCTGCTGAAAAAATCAAGAAGAATTCCGATGTCCTCATCGTAATCGGTATCGGTGGTTCTTATCTCGGTGCAAGAGCTGCCATTGAGCTTCTCAAGTCACCTCTCTACAATAATCTCAAGAAGGATACTCCTGAGATTTATTATGTTGGTAATAATATCAGCCCAACATACCTCAACGAAATTATTTCTCTTTGCGATGGCAAGGATTTTTCTGTTAATGTTATTTCCAAGTCCGGTACAACAACTGAACCTGCACTTGCTTTCAGAGTGTTCCGTAGTATGGTTGAAAAGAAGTACGGCAAGGAAGGTGCTAAGGACAGAATTTTCTGTACAACAGATAAGGCAAGAGGTACACTTAAGCAGCTTGCTGATACAGAAGGCTACGAAACATTCGTTATTGCTGATGATGTAGGCGGAAGATTTTCCGTTCTCACAGCTGTTGGTCTTCTTCCTATTGCTGTTGCAGGCTGTGATATCGATGCAATTATGGCCGGTGCTAAGCAGGCACAGGACGAGCTTTGTGCTGATTTTGACAATAACGATTGTTACAAGTATGCAGCAATAAGAAATATTCTTTATTCAAAGAATAAGTCTGTTGAAATGCTTATTTCCTATGACCCAAGCTTCACAATGATGGCTGAATGGTGGAAGCAGCTTTTCGGCGAGAGTGAAGGTAAGGACAATAAGGGTATTTTCCCATCTTCCGCAATTTTCTCTACAGACCTTCATTCTCTCGGTCAGTTTATTCAGGACGGCTCCAGAATTATGTTTGAAACCGTTGTTGATATCAAGAAGCCAAAGCAGGATTTCTTCCTCGATGATGATGCTGAAAACCTTGATGGTCTTAATTTCCTTACAAATCAGAATATGTCTGTTGTAAACAGAAAGGCTTTTGAGGGCACAGTTCTTGCTCACACTGAAGGCGGTGTTCCTAATATCGTTCTTGAGCTTGAGGATACTTCCGAAAAGAGCTTTGGTTATATGGTATACTTCTTTGAAAAGGCTTGTGCAGTTAGCGGCTATATGCTTGGTGTAAATCCATTCAACCAGCCGGGTGTAGAAAGCTACAAGAAGAATATGTTTGCTCTCCTTGGCAAGCCCGGTTATGAAGACCAGAAAGCTGCACTTGAAGCAAAGCTTGGTTAATTAAGTCTGTTATCACCTGCAGAAGTTTATCAGGTGTTTAATAAAAAATGCCGTTAAAGCGGCGGAACGGAGTGTTTTTATGGTAAAAATTATTACAGGAACTAAGGGTACAGGTAAAACTAAGATTTTAATTGATATGATTAATAATGCTGCTAAGGCTACAAGTGGTTATGTTGTTTGCATTGATAAGAGTGAAAAGCTCAGATATGATATTCCACATTCTGTAAGAATTGTTGATACAGATGCTAACAATATCTATTCTTTCGAGGCTTTCTATGGTCTTGTAGCAGGTCTTGTTGCAGGTAACTACGATATCAAGGAAATCTTTGTTGACTCTATCCTTAAGGTAGGCGGTGCTGATTTCGAGGCTCTCGGTGCTATGCTTAACAAGATTGACAAGCTTACAGGCAACGATGTAAAGGTTGTTCTTACAGTATCTGCTGACCTTGCAGACCTTCCTGAAAGCGTAACAAAATATTCTTCTAATTAATTTCAAACAAAAGTATTGACATATCAGGTATAATATGTTATAATATTTTTTGTTATGTTTGGGGTGTATTATGGTTATTAACTTAAAACAACTCTATGACATTGTCGGCGAAAAGCTGGCGTTGGATTATGCGGTTGATATTCAGGAACTGAATGCTTTAAAAGGTTATAGCTTTTCCCGCCCTTTAACAATTAGTGGTGCAATCGTAAACCGTGCAGGCGTTGTAACGCTTAATTATACTGCGGCGTTTACTCTGCACGCTTGCTGTGACAGATGTCTTATTGAGTTTGACCGTGATTATAGCTTTGATTTTGAACATACTGTTGTTCGTTCAGTAAATGGCGATAATGATGAGTATGTTGTTACAGAATCAGATAAGCTGGATATGGACGAGCTTGCGTTGACTGATTGTCTGTTGCAATTACCTTCAAAGATGCTTTGTAAAGAGGAGTGCTTAGGTTTGTGCCCTCAATGCGGAACAGATTTGAATGAAAATGAATGCGACTGTAATGGATAAGGAGGTGCTGAATAATGGCAGTACCAAAGAGAAAGGTATCAAAGGCTAGACGTGATAAGAGACGTTCAGCTGTTTGGAAGCTGGATACACCTGCGTTCTCAAGATGCACAAACTGTGGAGCGCTGACTGCTCCTCACAAGGTTTGCAAGAATTGCGGATTCTATAAGGGTGTTGAAGTTATTAAGAAGGAAGTTTAATCTTGCTTCAAAGGGATAGAGGAGGAGTAATCTTCCTCTATTTTTTTTAAAATCAGTAATGGAAGGAAGTTGAATATGGCAGTAGAAATCAAGTCTGTAATAAAAAATTCACCGGTCAGTAAATTTGATGTTAAAGCAGGAGACATTCTAATAGCTGTTAATGGACACGAAATTTCTGATGTGCTTGATTATATGTATTATTCAGCGGAAATCCATACGGATTTACTTATTGAGCGTAATGAAATGCAGAAAACAATTTCTGTGATTAAAAGTGAATATGATGACCTGGGACTGGAATTCGAAACCTTTCTTATGGATAAAAAACAGAGTTGTCATAATAAGTGCATTTTCTGCTTTATTGACCAAATGCCGCCTGATATGCGTGAAACACTTTATTTTAAAGATGATGATGCAAGGTTATCCTTTTTGCAGGGAAACTATGTGACCTTGACTAACCTTACCCAAAAAGATATTGACAGAATTATAAAAATGAAACTTAGTATAAACGTATCGGTTCATACAACTAACCCTGAGCTTCGCTGTATGATGATGAATAACCGCTTTGCGGGTGAAAAGCTTGATTATCTGAGACAATTTGCCGATGCAGGCATATCAATGAATTGTCAGATTGTTTTGTGTCCCGGAATAAATGACGGTAAGGAGCTTGAAAGAACTCTTACCGATTTAGGCAAGCTTATGCCTAATATTCAGAGTGTTGCAGTTGTACCGGTAGGACTTACTAAATATAGAAATAATTTATATCCGCTTAAGCTCTTTGATAAGCAAGGTGCAATTGAAACCCTTGAATTAATTGAAAAATTTCAAACTAAATTTCTTAATGAATACGGTACACGTCTTGTTTTTCCTGCCGATGAATTTTACATTACCGCTGAAAAAGAATTTCCTCCTGAGGATGCTTATGAGGATTATTGTCAATTTGAAAACGGCGTTGGAATGATGCGTTCGTTTATCAACGAATTTGACAGTGCTTTTGATAATGCAGCGGATGATGAAATCAATGACTGTCATTCATCTATCGCAACAGGTGCACTTGCATATGAATATATTTGCAAACTTATTGAAAAAACAGAAAAAAAGTGGCATAATATTAATTGTAAGGTTTACAAAATAAGAAATGACTTTTTCGGCGAAACAATAACTGTTACAGGACTTATTACAGGGCAGGATTTGATTGCACAGCTAAAAAATCAACCGCTTGGTGATGTTCTGTTTCTTACTTCAAATATGATAAAGAAAGATAGTGATTTGTTCCTGGATGATTATACAATATCCGATGTAGAACAGGCACTTAATATAAAAATTAAAATAATTGAAAGTGATGGATTTTCGCTTTTTGATGCAATAACAGGAAATTAAAAGGAGATGATAATATGGCTTTACCAATTGTAGCGGTAGTAGGAAGACCAAATGTAGGTAAATCTACACTTTTTAATAAGCTTGTAGGTAAAAGGCTTTCTATCGTGGAAGATACGCCCGGTGTAACCCGTGACCGTATCTATTCTGAGTGTGAATGGAGAAACAGGAAGTTTATGGTGGTCGATACAGGTGGTATCGAGCCTAAAAGTGACGATATTATCCTTTCTCAGATGAGAAGACAGGCTGAACTCGCAATACAGCGTGCCGATGTAATTGTTTTTATTACAGATATGAAAACAGGCGTAACTGCTGATGACTATGATGTATCAAGAATGCTTCGTAAGAGTGGAAAGCCGATTGTTCTTTGTGTAAATAAGTGTGACTCAATTGGTGAGCCTCCTGCTGAGTTTTACGAATTCTACAGCCTTGGTCTCGGTGACCCTATTGCTATTTCGGCAGCTCACGGACACGGCTCAGGTGATATGCTTGATGAAATTTTTAAATATTTCCCGGAAAATGATGAGGAAGAATATGACGAGGAATACATCAAGGTAGCTGTTATCGGAAAACCTAATGTTGGTAAATCTTCTCTTATCAATCGTATCGCAGGAGAAGAACGTGTGATTGTTTCTGATATTGCAGGTACAACACGAGATGCTACAGATACAATAGTTGAAAATGAACACGGCAAATATGTGTTTATTGATACTGCCGGTATCCGCCGTAAATCAAAGGTTCTTGAAAAAATCGAGCATTACAGCGTTCTTCGAGCATATATGGCTGTTGACCGTTCAGATGTATGTGTAATTCTTATTGACGCCTCTGTAGGCTTTACAGAGCAGGATTCTAAGGTAGCAGGTTATGCACACGAGCAGGGAAAAGCGTGTATTGTTGCAATTAACAAATGGGATGCAATTGAAAAAACAACTAACACAATGGACGAATTCAGAAATAAGCTTAAAGAGGATTTCAGCTTTATGTCCTATGTTCCTTTTATCTTCATTTCTGCAAAAACAGGACAGCGTGTTGAAAAGCTTTTTGATATGATTAATAATGTCAATCGTCAGAATAGTATGCGTGTTACTACAGGTATGCTCAATGACGTGCTTTCCTATGCTACAACCCGTGTGCAGCCGCCTTCCGATAAGGGTAAGCGTCTGAAGATTTATTATATGACGCAGCCTTCAACAAAACCGCCAACATTTGTGGTTTTTGTCAATCGTGCGGATTTGTTCCATTTTTCATATCAGCGTTATCTGGAAAATCAAATTCGTCAGACGTTCGGACTTGAGGGTACTCCTGTACGCTTTATAATTCGTGAACGCGGAAAAAATGATGATAAATAAGGGGAAATAAGAATGTTAAAATTATTTATTGCAGGTGTAATTTCAGTAATTATTTCATACCTGCTTGGAAGCTGTAATTCTTCAATAATAACTGTCCGACTTTTAAAGCATGAGGACATAAGAGAACACGGCAGTAAAAATGCAGGACTTACAAATACACTTCGTTGCTATGGTAAAATTCCTGCACTTATTACCCTTATAGGCGACCTTGCAAAGGGTATAATTGCAGTGCTTATAAGCCGATTGATATTTACCCTTATTGCAGGTGCTGATAATTTTGATTTGCAGACAATCGGTTACATATCAGGTATTGCTGCAATTATAGGTCATATTTTTCCTATTTATTATGGATTTAAGGGCGGCAAAGGTGTGCTTGTTTCATCTTCTATTCTTATAGTTATTGACCCTTTGACATTTGCAATAATTATACCGTTTTTTCTAATCATTACTCTTATTACACGTTATGTATCAGTTGGTTCTATTTCTGCTGCAGTATTTTATCCTATACTTACATTTGTTCTTCATTATTTTGTGGAGAATATCCCGATGAACCTTTGTATAATTCATACTTGCCTTGTTGCTGTAACAAGTATACTTCTTATTTATATGCACCGTGAAAATATCAAACGTCTCAGAAACGGTACAGAAAACAAATTCGGCAAAAAGAAGGAGAAAAATAATGGCTAAATTTACTATTTTAGGTATGGGCGGATTTGGTCTTGCACTTGCTGTAATGCTTAATAATTTCGGTCACGATGTTACAGTATGGTCTGCCTTCAAGCAGGAGATTGAAGATATCCGCCGTGATGGTGAAAATAAGCAAAAGCTGCCGGGAATAAAAATCAGTGAAGAAATTATACTTACCGATGATTTAAGCTTAGCAAATAATTCTGAAATTGTAGTTTTTGGTGTGCCGACAAAATTTGTTCGTTCTGTAGCAAAACAAATTTCAGGTTATATTTCAAAGGAAACTATAATTGTAAATACAAGTAAGGGACTTGAAGAAGAATCGCTTAAAAGAATGAGCGAGGTTCTTGAAGAAGAACTTCCTGAAAATCCTGTAGTTGTTCTTACAGGACCATCTCATGCTGAAGAAGTTGCACTTGGAGTTCCAACAACCGTTGTTGTGGCTTCAAAAGATATGCAGTATGCTGATTATATTCAGAGTATAATGTCAAATAACACATTTAGAATTTATATCAATGACGATGTAATTGGATGTGAGCTTGGCGGCTCATTTAAGAATATTATTGCCCTTTGTGCTGGTATCTGTGATGGTATGGGACTCGGTGATAATACTAAAGCAGCTCTTATGACAAGAGGAATAACCGAAATTGCTCGTCTTGGAGTTGCTCTCGGAGCTAAAGATGAAACCTTTGCCGGACTTACAGGAATAGGCGACTTGATTGTAACCTGTACAAGTATGCACAGCCGTAACAGACGTGCAGGTATCCTTATCGGACAAGGAGTATCTCCAATTGAAGCTGTTGAACGTGTAGGCACAGTAGAAGGCTATATTTGCACCAAAACAGCGTATGCTCTTGCACAGAAGGTTGGAATTGATATGCCGATTACAGAACAATGCAACAATGTGTTATTTAACGGGCTTAATGTTAAGAATGCATTGAGTAATCTTATGGGAAGACCAAAACGTCACGAAACAGAAACAATCTGGGTTGATTGATAGTATGTAATGCTCCTGTGAAAAACATAGGAGCATTTTTATTTAATTTGTGGAAAAATAATATATTGCTTGACAAACATCCTGTATTATTATAGAATAAATAAAAGATAAAAATAAGGAGAAATAAAAGTGAAAAACAAAATAAAAAAGATATTTGGTATTATAATGTCAGCGTTTATTATGATTTCAGCAGAGACCCTGCCAATATATGCTGATGAAATAAAAGTTGAAGAAAATGAAATTATTGTTGAAGAAACAACAGTTGAAGAGGAAAAAACTATTGACGATGCTGTTGCAGGTAAGAATAATGAGGATAATAGGGAAGTTACAATGCCTGCAAAAAACATAAGATTAAAAACACCTCAAAAAAATAATATTGTTATCGGTGATACATTTCAAATTAAATTTTCATTCAGTCCTTTAAAGTCAGATGACTATGTTACTTACATAAATCTGAATAAAAAGGTAGTCAGTGTCGATGAAAATGGTCTTGTAAAAGCTATCGGTTATGGTAGAGCACAAATTCAAATAAAAGCTACAAGCGGAATGAAACGCAATATTTATTTTACAGTAACTGATGCCAATGGTAACTCTCAGGCAGAAGCCGTTAAAGGCGATGTTACAAGTATTGATTTTGTTGATAAATATGCAATGATAAAAAAAGGTAAAACATTTCAGTTAGAACCTATTTTTTATCCCCTAGGAATATATAATGATGTTACATATAAATCATTAAATACAAATATCGCAGCAGTTTCTGAAACAGGTCTTATAACTGCAAAAAAAGCAGGCTCGACGATTATTACAGTAACAACGGAAAATGGTGTATCAGCTGAGATGGAGGTTACTGTTTATAATGACTTTTTCAAAGGAATGGATGTTTCTAAATGGCAGGGAGATATCAATTGGAAAAGTGTTTCAAAAGAAGATATTGATTTTGTAATGATAAGAAGTTCATATGGATACGAAGACACAGACCCAAAGCTGAAAAGAAATGTTGCATATTGTAAAAAGTACGATATAGATTATGGCTTCTATCATTATACTTATGCCAAAAATATTTCTGAAGCAAAAAAAGAAGCGAAATATTTTCTTAAAACAATAAAAAATTATAGTCCTGATTATCCGCTTGTTCTTGATATAGAAGAAGACTTTTATAAAAAAATGAGTCGGAAAAAGGTAACGGATATAGTTGTTACCTTTATGGAGGAATTAGAAAATGCAGGTTATTATGCAATGATATATTGTTCACCGACATTTATCAATGAATGTCTTGATATGTCACGAATTAAAGATTATGACATATGGATAGCCTGTTGGGGTGATGAAGAAAAATTGAATACTTATTATAGCGGACATTACGGAATGTGGCAATATACGGATGAAGGGTCTGTAAAAGGCATCAAGGGTGATGTTGATTTGAATTATGCCTACAAGGATTATGCAGATATAATTGATAGAAATGGTTTGAATAGATAAAGAAAAGGTACATAAGTATTATCTTATGTACCTTTTATCATATAAAAAGGGTATCGTTTCCGATACCCTTGAATTATTAAATAATACTAAGAAGTACACCGGCAGCAACAGCAGAACCGATAACACCTGCAACATTCGGACCCATAGCGTGCATAAGAAGGAAGTTTGTTGGGTTCTCCTGAGCACCAACCTTCTGGGAAACACGAGCAGCCATTGGAACGGCAGATACACCTGCAGAACCGATAAGCGGATTAACCTTACCCTTGGTAACAACATACATAATCTTACCAAAGAGTACACCGCAAGCTGTACCGATAGAGAATGCAATAACACCAAGGATGATAACCTTTGCAAATGATGTATTAAGAATATATTCAGCCTTTGTTGTAGCACCAACAGAAACACCAAGGAAAATAGTAACAATATTCATAAGTGCATTCTGAGCTGTATCAACAAGACGCTGACATACGCCGCTTTCTTTAAGAAGGTTACCGAGCATAAGCATACCAACCAGTGGAGCAGCAGAAGGAACAAGAAGGGATACAACGATTGTAACAATGATAGGGAAGATAATCTTTTCTGTCTGTGAAACAGTTCTGAGCTGTTCCATAACAACACCACGTTCCTTCTTTGTTGTAAGAGCCTTCATAATAGGAGGCTGAATAATTGGAACAAGTGCCATGTAAGTATAAGCAGCAAGTGCAATAGTACCTGTGTTGATTGTATCTGTCGGTTTCAGCAGCTTACTTGATACATAAATAGCTGTAGGACCGTCAGCACCACCAATAATGGCAATAGAACCACATTCTGTAGGTGACATACCAAGAACAGCGGCACCGATAAATGTGAAGAATATGCCTGCCTGAGCAGCTGCACCGAGAAGGAAGCTCTTAGGGTTAGCAATAAGTGCGGAGAAGTCAGTCATACAACCAATTCCAAGGAAGATAAGCGGTGGATAAATCTGTAGCTTGACACCAAGGTATAACAAGTCAAGAAGACCACCGTTTGTAAGAACATTTACAACATCAATATGACCAGCTTCATCAATAACAAAAAATTCAGGATGATATAACTCTGCACCTGGAAGATTAGTCAGAAGCATACCAAATGAAATCGGGAGAAGAAGCAAAGGCTCAAACTTCTTAGCAATTGCAAGATACATAAAAACAAAAGAAATCAAAATCATAATAATTTCTTTTATTCCAATGTTCATAAAACCACTGGTTTCAATAAGACCGCCAATGGCTTCTTTAAAAACATCAAACATTTTGACAATTCCTTTCTATACTGAAATAACACCGAACTGTTAGAATGGGGAGGTCGATTCATTAAGACCAGCCACAGCCCACGCACTTCTTGAAGAACGAGTATTATTTGCAGCCTTGATAGATTTGATTTTATATGTCGTATTGTCAGCAATTCCCATCATAGCAATTGCAGCGGCAATTGCGGCAACAACTTCAGTGTCGTCAGATACAGCAGCAAATCCGTTATCAACGGCAGCTACACCTGCATCTTTTGATGGGGACTCAACATTTTTGTTTTTTTTTGATTTGTCAATAGCTGTAAAAATTTTTCCGACGATGCTAATGAAAGCAATAAGTAAAACCAGACCGAGAAATACTACTACAAGCCCTGTAATTACAACTGCCCATACATAAGACATTTCCATTTGCATTTCCATAGAAAAACCTCCTTTAATCAATATCTAATTTATTATACCTCATTTTGAGAAATTTTGCAAGACATTTTTGTATATTTTTATCATAATTTATATTTTTTCCATATCTTTTCCACGGCTTAATTTTTACAATTTAGTAATTGTTTTTTTAGAGTGATTATGTATCAATATTTTGTCAAATAATATATATTAATGATATAACTGTAAGAAAGGAAAATGATATAACTGTAAGAAAGGAAATAAAATTATGGAAAAAATTTTGGATTTTATTGAGGACATTGCTGAAAAGATACTTTATTATCTGCCTACACTTTTCTGGGCAATTATGATTTTCATTGTCGGTTGTATACTCAATAAAGTTGTAATGAACATCTTTGCAAAAGGCGTTGCAAAAACAAAGCTCGACCAGACGGTGCACAAGTTTCTTGCATCTGTAATAAAGATTGTTATTACTGCACTTACACTTATTATTGTATTGACCGTATTGGGAATTCCAATGACATCAATCATCACTGTGCTGGGTACAGCGGGTGTAGCGGTAGGTCTGGCTCTTAAAGACAGCCTGTCGAATGTTGCAGGCGGAGTTATATTGCTTATCAACCGTACAATAAAAGTAGGGGATTATGTGCAAATTAATTCCTTTGAGGGCATAGTTGATGAAATTTCAATTCTTTACACAAAGATTACTACCGTAGATAACAAGGATATTTTCTTCCCAAATGGTGTAATAGCAACTTCTCCATTCATTAATTACAGCAGTGAGGGAAAAAGACGTGTTGATCATACATTTGGAATTTCTTACGGCAGTGATTACAAAAAAGCAATTGAAGCAATCAGAAGCGTAATTGACGAGCATAATCTTATTCTTAAAAATGAAGATGTTTTTGTAAGATTAAGCGAACTTGCGTCAAGCTCAATTAATATCACAGTGAGAGTATGGGTAAATAATGCTGACTACTGGACAGTGTATTTTGACCTGCTCGAACAGGTTAAGGGTAAGTTTGATGAATTCGGAATTTCTATTCCATATAATCAGCTTGATGTACACGTTATTGATAATAAATAAACGAATGGGCTTGTTACCTTAAAAGTAATAAGCCCATCATTTTTATATATCAAGCAATGCCGCCATATCGTAAAGTCCTGCTTGCTGTTCCGCAATAAAAACAGCTGCATTTACAGCACCAACTGCAAAAACTTCCTTTGAAGCAGCAGAGTGGGAGAGTGTGATGACCTCATCACGGCCTGCGAAAATTACATCGTGTTCGCCAACAATTGTGCCGCCTCTGATTGCGTGCATACCAATTTCATTCTTTTCACGCTTTTTACGCTGAGAGTGCCTGTCATAAACATACTGATACTTGTTATCAAGCGTTTCATTTATAGCATTTGCAAGCATAATAGCAGTACCGCTTGGAGCGTCAATTTTCTGATTATGGTGTTTTTCAAGGATTTCAATATCAAACTGACCACCAAGAACACTTGCAGCAGCCTTTGCAAGCTTGCAAAGTAAATTTATCCCAAGTGACATATTGAATGTAAAGAATACAGGAATTTGTTCAGCTGCCTTCTTGATTTTGGCAATCTGTTCATCATCGTAACCTGTTGTTGCAAAGACAATGGCTGTACCTGTTGAAAGACCATATTCAATCAAATCATCAAGTGCGGATGGGTGAGAAAAATCAATTATAACGTCAGGCTTTTCAGGTAATTCCTGTGGCAATTTATATATAGGAAAACTGTCATTTTGTACCGTATTAAGGTCAATTCCTGAAATAATTTCACAATCAGTTCGTTCACTGATAACGGAAGCAATTACCTTGCCCATTTTACCATTTGCACCTGTAATTGTTACCTTAACCATTTTTATCATTCCTTTCAATTTATAAATACGGCAGTGTAAAGCTATATACTTATACACTGCCGTTTATCATTACTTGATTAATCCAACCTTCTTCATAGAATCAGCAAGCTTATCAATCTTGCTCTGCTCCATCTTGAGGAGAGGAAGTCTGCATTCACCTGCATTAAAGCCCATAAGATTCATAGCTTCCTTTACAGGAATTGGGTTAACGTCAATAAACAGGTTATTTGCAAGGTCAAGATACTTAATCTGCAGCTTTGCAGCTTCAAGAACATTGTTATCAAGACAAAGCTTTGTCATTTCGTGTGTTTCCTTTGGAAGAACATTGGAAAGAACACTGATTACACCCTTACCGCCAAGAGCCATAATAGGTACAATCTGGTCGTCGTTACCGCTGTATACATCAAGGTCATCGCCGCAAGCTTCGATAATCTGAGCAATTGTGGAAAGATTACCGCTTGCTTCCTTTGTAGCAACAATATTCTTGTGCTTGGAAAGTGTAACATATGTATCAAGAGCAATATTTGTACCTGTTCTTGATGGCACATTATAAAGAATAATCGGAATGTTTACACTGTCAGCAATAGCTGTAAAGTGAGCAACCAGACCACGCTGTGAAGTTTTGTTGTAATAAGGTGTAACAACAAGAAGTGCGTCAGCACCAAGTTCTTCGGCGTGCTTGGAAAGAGCAACCGCATATTTTGTATCATTGCTTCCTGTACCGGCAATAACAGGAACACGCTTATTTACACGTTCAACGCAATAACGGATAGCTTCAACGTGCTCATCATCAGTCATTGTAGCAGACTCGCCAGTTGTACCGCAAACAATAATTGCATCTGTACCGTTTTCAATCTGAAAATCAATAATTCTGCCGAATTCATCCCAGTTGATAGAGCCATCGGCATTCATCGGAGTAATAATAGCAACTCCGGCACCGGTAAAAATTGTATTTTTCATAAATATTACTCCTTAAAATAGTAGTAGGGAATATTTCAATTAGTCAAAGTAACCCTTTGCAGCAAGAAGCTCAGCCATAAGAACAGCACCGCCTGCAGCACCACGGAGTGTGTTATGGGAAAGGCATACAAACTTGTAGTCATACTGTGTATCTTCACGGAGACGACCGATGGAAACAGCCATACCATTTTCAAGATTTCTGTCAAGCTTAGCCTGTGGGCGGTTATCTTCTTCAAAATAGTTGAGGAACTGCTTTGGAGCAGATGGGAGTTCAAGTTCCTGTGGAACGCCACTGAAATTCTTCCAAGCTTCAAGCATCTGTTCCTTAGTTGGCTTCTTTTCAAAGGATGCAAATACAGCAGCTGTGTGACCATCGGAAACAGGTACACGGAGACACTGAGCTGTGATAGAAGGTGTTGTAGCATTTACAATCTTATCGCCTTCAATCTTGCCCCAGATTTTGAGTGGTTCCTGCTCAGACTTTTCTTCTTCACCGCCAATGAAAGGAATGATGTTATCAACGATTTCAGGCATAGTTTCAAAAGTCTTGCCTGCGCCGCTGATAGCCTGGTATGTACATACAAGAGCCTTTGTTACGCCGAATTCAGCCATAAGTGGGTGAAGAGCAG
This sequence comes from Oscillospiraceae bacterium, assembly GCA_045545795.1. Lineage (GTDB taxonomy): Bacteria > Bacillota > Clostridia > Oscillospirales > Ruminococcaceae > RGIG8773. Next base: position 19,045 of record JAZQBN010000109.1, on the reverse strand, counting down.
GAACATAGCTCTGGAGAGAACAGTTGGACTTAACAGCAATAAAGCCACGCTTTGTGCCAAGACGCTCACGCTGAGCCTTGATGATTTCAATGTGGTCAGGGTTGATTTCAGGAACTACCATCGGAACGTCAGGTGTGCCACGGTGAGCAGAGTTGTTGGAAACAACAGGGCACTCAGTCTTAGCATACATTTCTTCAAGAGCCTTGATTTCGTCCTTCTTCATATCAACAGCACAGAAAACAAAATCGACCATAGAAGCAATCTTGTTTACGTCAGCTGTAGCGTCCATAACAACCATATCCTTCATTGCAGCTGGGATAGGGGAAGTCATAGCCCACTTTGCACCAACAGCATCTTCATAACGCTTGCCAGCGCTTCTTGGAGAAGCTGCGAGAGCAACAACATTGAACCAAGGGTGATTTTCAAGCAGGAGGGAGAATCTCTGACCTACCATACCTGTTGCACCAATAATACCGACATTATACTTTTTCATAATAAAAGCTCCTTTAATTAAAAATTTACATAAAAATAAAAAAATCGGTTGCAAACCGATTAATCATACTATATAATAGAAATACTGACATTTTTATGTTATACATAAATTTATGTCGATAGCACTCCACCATACGAATGATGACAATTGCATACTTCTTAAATATACAATCAGGAAACCGCTTGCCAAACGAGTCCCTTCGGCAGTATCACCTTTCAATACCGCATCCAATCGACCCTGGCTGTCTTTGCGGCAATACTTATCTTTACTGCGCCTCTATCGGTTCAATAATTATTATATCCAAACTAAAAAACTTTGTCAATAGATTTTTTAAAATAAATAAGATAGGAAGGTATCAAAATGAAAAAATTAACTTTAAACACCAAACTTATATGTATTTTGGTAATGATTGCAACTGTTTTTTGCACGTTTACAGGTTGCGGAGTTAAAGTGGAAGAATTTCCAATGCCTGAAATTGGCAAAATGCCTAATATTGTTTCATATAACTATTTTGAAGTTAATACTTATTATGCTGAATATTTTGATTTGGTTGTTGAGAGTCAAGAATACTCAAATGAATTCCCTAATGGTACAATTATCAAACAAACTCCTGCTGAGGGTAAAGATTATATTATTGGTAATACAACTGTAAAAGTGGTAGTCAGCAAGGGACCACGACTGGTAACAATACCAAATGTATATGGGCTGGACTCCGAAACTGCATTCAATATACTTCATGATAATGGAGGATTTAATGTAATTGTCACTGATGTATTGGATGAAACAATACCAAATGGTCAAGTAATTAAAACTGATCCTCCTCAAAACGAGAAGGTTGCTTACGGTTCAACAATTCAAATGTATGTAAGTTGTGGTTCGGAAGCTGTTGTTACTGAAACTACAGTGGAGAAATTATCCGTAGAAAAAGACGGCAGATACACCACTCCCGAAGATGTAGTCGAATATATCCACACATTCGGCACACTTCCTTCAAACTTCATTACTAAAAAAGAAGCTCAAAAGCTCGGTTGGGATAACAAAAAAGGCAACCTTTGGGACGTTACAGACCGGATGAGCATCGGCGGCGATTATTTTGGCAACTATGAAGGCTTGCTTCCCGAAGCTGACGGACGTAAATATACCGAATGTGACGTGAACTATGAAGGCGGCTATCGTGGCGGAGAACGCATCGTATTTTCAAATGACGGCTTGATTTTCTATACAGATGACCACTATGAAAGCTTTACACAGCTTTATTAAGGAGCAAAACAATGATTAAACTTACCCTTGACTTTAACACACTTGATACAAAAGAAAAATTCTATAATTATATTTCTGAACAGCTTGATTTCCCTGAACATTTCGGCAACAATGCCGATGCACTCAATGATTGTATTTCCGAAATAAATGATACAATCGAAGTAACTCTTGTTAATTCAAGCACAGCAGGCGAGTGGAGTAAACCAATTTTCGCTGTTCTTCGTGACGTTGAAAATGTAATCTGCAACACTCGGCTTGACATTTCAACTATGAAGCGTTCGGATTTCTATTATGATTTACCCGAAGAACTGATTGCACAGACACCTGTTGAGCCAAGAAATCACTCCCGTCTGCTTAAAGTAAACAGAACAACAGGCGAAATTGAGCACAACCATTTCTATAATTTATGCGATTACCTTAAAAAAGGTGACTTGCTGGTAATGAATGACTCCCGCGTACTTCCAGCACGTCTTTTCGGTGTAAAGGAAGGAACAGGTGCAGTTGTAGAATTTCTATTGCTTGAACAGAAAGGTGACAAGCTTTGGGAACTTCTTGTACGTCCTGGAAAAAAAGCAAAACCTGGTGCAAGATTTTCTTTCGGTGATGGTAGACTTACAGCCGAAATTATAGAAACAGTCGATGGCGGTAACAGAATTGCTAAATTTGAGTGTGAAGGCAATTTCTTTACAGCACTTGAGGACATTGGACAAATGCCACTTCCACCATACATTACCGAAAAGCTTGAAGATAAGGAACGTTATCAGACTGTTTATTCCCGTGAATTAGGCTCTTCGGCAGCTCCGACAGCAGGACTTCATTTCACCAAAGAAATGCTTGAAGAATTGAAGTGTAAAGGGGTAAACCTTGCGTATGTAACGCTTCATGTCGGACTCGGAACATTCCGCCCTGTCAAAGAAGATAACGTTCTTGACCATAAAATGCACAGTGAACATTACTATATGCCAAGGGAAACAGCTGATTTAATCAAGCAGACGAAAGCCAACGGCGGACGTGTTATTGCTGTAGGTACTACTTCCTGCCGTACACTTGAAAGTGTAGCAACATTCAATGGTGATATCAAGGAATGTGAAGGATATACAGATATTTTTATCTATCCCGGATATGAATTCAAGGTGCTTGACGGACTTATCACAAACTTCCATCTGCCTGAAAGCACATTGATTATGCTTGTTTCTGCATTTATGGGATACGATAATACTATGAATGCCTATAAAAAAGCTGTTGAAGAAAAATACAGATTTTTCAGTTTCGGCGATTCGATGATTATAATATAAAAGTTAGGAGAAAACTATGTACACACTGATAAAACAAGAAGGTAAAGCAAGACGAGGACAATTTGAAACTGTCCACGGAACATTTCAGACACCTTGCTTTATGAATGTAGGAACAGCTGCTGCTATAAAAGGCGGTATTTCATCAATTGACCTTAAAGAATTAAAATGTCAGGTTGAACTTTGCAACACATATCATCTTCACGTCCGTCCATCTGACCGTGTAATCAGGGAAATGGGCGGTCTGCATAAATTTATGAACTGGGACAAGCCAATCCTCACTGACAGCGGCGGATTTCAGGTTTTTTCTCTTTCTAAGCTTCGCAAAATCAAGGAAGAAGGCGTATACTTCAACTCCCACGTTGACGGACGTAAAATTTTTATGGGACCTGAGGAAAGTATGCAAATTCAATCCAACCTTGCTTCAACAATTGCTATGGCATTTGACGAATGTGTTGAAAATCCTGCAACTCACGAATATTCCAAGCGTTCCTGCGAAAGAACCGTGCGTTGGCTCTATCGCTGTAAAGATGAAATGGAAAGGCTTAATGCTTTACACGACACTATTAACAAAAAACAAATGCTTTTCGGTATCAATCAAGGCTGTACTTTTGAAGACCTGCGTATCAAGCATATGGAAGAAATTGCAAAGCTTGACCTTGACGGTTACGCAATAGGCGGACTTGCAGTTGGTGAACCAACAGAGGAAATGTATCGTATCATCGACGCTGTTGAACCTGCTATGCCTAAGGAAAAAATCCGTTATCTGATGGGCGTTGGAACTCCCTCAAATATTATCGAAGCTGTAGCAAGGGGAGTTGACCTTTTTGACTGCGTAATGCCAAGCCGTAACGCACGTCACGCAACAGTTTTCACATGGAACGGAATTATGCACGCTACCAATCAGTGCTACGAAACTGACCCGCTGCCGCTTGACCCTGAATGTGATTGTCCGACCTGCCGTAATTTTTCCCGTGCCTATATCAGACACCTTTTCAAAGCAAACGAACAGCTTGCAGGACGTCTTGCTGTTATGCACAACCTTTATTTTTATAATACGCTTATGGAAAAAATCCGTGAAGCACTTGATAATGGTACTTTTGAAGCTTTCAGAGCAAAATATTCATCATTGCTTGCCTCACACCTATAATTATTTGTTAACTAAGTATTCTTTTTGGTTATAGTTATTGAAATGCAATTATAATTATGTTATAATGATAAAGTGTGATATTGTTTGCACTGATATTACCTAAATCCAGTAAAAAAGGAGTCAGGAGTATGAACTACAGTATTAAAGAAGTAGCAGAGAGATTAAGAGGACTTCGTGATATTCTCGGAATTTCCGTTGAGGAAATGTGTGAAAAGACAGGCTGTTCCGCAGAAGATTATGCACTTATTGAAAAAGGTGAAAAGGATTTTTCTGTAACCTTTATTTACAAGTGTGCAGAAATATTCGGCGTTGATATTATTGAAATTCTTACAGGTGAAAACCCAAAGCTTAAACGTTATTGTGTTGTAAGAAAAGATACAGGTCTTCCTGTTAAGCGTCGTGAAGGTTTTGAATATCATCACCTTGCTTATATGTTTAAGGATAAGAAAATAGAGCCGTTCCTTGTAAAAGCACCATATTCTGATGAAGCACAGGATATGCCGATTTCACTTTCTGTACACGAGGGTCAGGAGTATGATTACATACTTTCAGGAAGCTTGAAGCTTGTAATTGACGGTAAAATTAAGGTTCTCACAGCAGGTGATTCAATTATTTATGATTCAAGTGCGCCTCACGGTATGATTGCGACAAACGGCGAAAACTGTGAATTCCTTGCAATACTTATCAAGTAATTATTTCAGAAGAAGGTTGTAACTAATATGGAAATGAAAGACTTATACAAAAAATTTGTCTCTGATGAATTTGACAGCAATGGTGTGCTTACAAAGCTTGATGTTCACGTCCCCGATAATTTTAATTTTGCTTATGATATAATTGATGAAATCGCAAAGAATGAACCTGACCGTCGTGCAATGATTTGGATTAATGAAGAAGGTGAAGAACATATCTTCACATATTCAGACCTTATGAAGAAATCAAATCAGGTAGCAAATATGCTTCTTGATCACGGTGTAAAAAAAGGTGACAAGGTTCTCGCAGTTCTTAAGCGTCATTATCAGTTCTGGTTCCTCACTATTGCACTTTGTAAGATTGGTGCAGTTCTTATTCCTGCTACAAATCAGCTTATGAAAAAGGACTACACATACCGTTTTCAGGCTGCTGATGTGAAATACGTTATTGCAACAGCTGACGGAGAGGTTGCAGAACATATAGAAGACGCACTTGCAGAGTACGCAGGAATTCAGGAGAAATATATTGTAAGAGGCGACCGTAACGGTTGGGTAAGCTTTGATGCAGAAATGGACAAGTATCCAGAAACACTCGACCGTATCGAAAATAAGGTTGAAGATGATATGCTTCTTTATTTTACAAGCGGTACAACAGGTTATCCAAAAATGGTACTCCACAGTCATTATTATGCAGTTGCTCATATCCAGACTGCGAAATACTGGCACAATATCAAGGAAGATACAATTCACCTGACAATTTCCGAATCAGGCTGGGGCAAATGTATGTGGGGTAAGATGTATGGTCAGTTTGCTTGTGCGGCAACAGTTTTCGTATATGATTTCGACCGCTTTAATTCTGCAGATATTCTTACAAAAATTCAGAATTACAAGGTTACTTCTTTCTGTGCACCTCCAACAATGTATCGTATGTTTATTAAGGAAGGTATTGAAAATTACGATCTTTCCAATCTTAAATATTCTACAATCGCAGGTGAAGCACTTAATCCTGAGGTTTACAACAGATGGCTTGAATATACAGGCTTGAAGCTTATGGAAGGTTTTGGTCAGACCGAAACTGTTCTTGTTGTTGCAAACCTTCCGGGTATGGAGCCGAAACCGGGTTCAATGGGCAGACCAACTCCACTTTACAATGTTGATATTGTTGACGAAGACGGTAACTCACTTGAAGCAGGTCAGACAGGGGAAATTGTTATCCGTACAAAGGGAATGAAGCAGATTGGTATGTTTAAGGAGTATTATAAGAACCCTGAGGCAACCAATAATGCTTGGAATAATGATATTTACCATACGGGTGATACAGCTTGGAAGGACGAAGATGGCTATTTCTGGTATGTAGGACGTACCGATGACGTAATCAAGGCGTCAGGCTACCGTATCGGACCATTCGAAATTGAAAGTGTCCTTATGGAACACCCTGCCGTTCTTGAAGTTGCTGTAACAGGTGCAAAGGACCCAATCAGAGGTCAGGTTGTTAAAGCAACAATCGTTCTTACAAAGGAATATAAGGATAAGGGCGATGAAGCACTCATCAAGGAGCTTCAGAACCACGTTAAGGTTAATACCGCACCTTATAAGTACCCGAGAATTGTTGAGTTTGTTGACGAGCTTCCAAAGACAATCAGCGGTAAAATCAGAAGAACAGAAATCAGAGCAAAAGACAATCAGTAAAAAACAACAGCTGTCGGGAGTTAATCCTGACAGCTGATTTTTGTAACATTTAAGCTTTCTTCAATAATAACTTATAAAGTAAAATAATACGCTATTTTTTTGATTGAAGTGAAAAATCCAAAAGAGAGATAATAATATGAATTGCGTAATAGGAGAGTGTTTATATCGACTTAATAATCTGACAAAAGAGTTTGTCGGATGATTGTTTTATAAAAAATAAAAGCCATCGTAAAAAAACGATGGCTTTTGGAGGCGCCACCCGGATTTGAACCGGGGATCAGGGTGTTGCAGACCCACGCCTTACCACTTGGCTATAGCGCCGATGGAGCGGATTACGAGGCTCGAACTCGCTACCTCCACCTTGGCAAGGTGGCGCTCTACCAGATGAGCTAAATCCGCAAAATATGGCGACCTGGATGGGACTCGAACCCACGACCTCCGCCGTGACAGGGCGGCGTTCTAACCAGCTGAACTACCAGGCCAAATTTGGTGGGAACAATAGGGCTCGAACCTATGACCCCCTGCTTGTAAGGCAGGTGCTCTCCCAGCTGAGCTATGCTCCCACGTTTCAACTGTTACGCCGCTTCCTCAACGACGATATTTATTATACACCATTAAAATCGATTTGTCAATACCTTTTTTGAAATTTTTTTATTTTTTTCAGATAAGCCAATTTTAATCGACTTATCTGAAAAATAATTCTATTAATATATTCTATGCAGCACACTCACTTTTGGTTAACTGTAACGAACAATTATACATTGTGTCAGCAAAAATCGCATATCCTTTTGTTGGGTTGTTAACAAACACATGAGTAACCGCTCCCACAAGCTTATCATTCTGTATAATCGGACTGCCGCTCATTCCCTGGACTATTCCTCCTGTTTTTTCAAGCAATTCTTCATCAATTACTTTTATAATCATATTTTTACATTCTTCTGACTCGTTCAAATCAATTTTTTCAATAGTTATTTCATATTTTTCAGGTTTATTACCATCTATTGTTGTATAAATATATGCCTTTCCGATTTCTATTTCCTGCTTCATTGCTAATGGAATGGTGTTATTTGTATTATTAACAGATGGCATATGTCCGTATAATCCGTTAATACAATTCATTTCAAGTGTGCCTACAGCTGAGTCGGATACAAAACTTCCTAAAAGCTCTCCGGGATAACCCGCTCTGCCTTTTTTTATTCCGTTTATATTGACATCAACAACCTCACCTTTTAACAATGGAAGTATTTCACCTGTATCTACATCACAAACCGGATGTCCGAGACCAGCGAACGTATTTGTTTCAGGATTGTAAAATGTAACGGTTCCTATTCCCGCTGAGCTGTCTCTTACCCAAAGTCCTATTCTGTAGGATTTGTCTGTTGAACAAAATTCAGGCTTAACTTGAATATTAACATTTTTTTTATCACGGACTATATCAAATGACAAAACTGCACCTTTACTTTCTGAAACCATCTTTTCTATATCCTCGTTAGATGTGACAGCTTTACCGTTAATTGTTTTTATTATATCTCCGACCTGTATACCTGCATAATATGCAGGGGATTTTATTCCGTTATCAGCTTCAAAACTGCTTACTTCCACTACTATCACACCATCGGTAAGTAATTTTATCCCGAAAGGCGTTCCGCAAGGAATAAGAACAGGCTTGTCCACTTCCTGTATGCTGACAGTTTTTATCGGTATTATGCCGAGAAGTCTGAGTTCAGCCTGTTGGGTTTGCATTGGATTTGCTGCATTGCTATAAACAGCTTCACAATAAGAAGTTGTTTCTATAAATTCAGATAGCTTCAATTTACTTCCAGAAGTTACATAATAATTATTAGGAAGAACATTATTATAATATATTACAAGGCAGAGAATTATCAATAATAAAATGTTAAAAAAAGTCAGAGAATATCGTAATATTTTTTTCATCTTAATATTTTGTCTTATTTCCCTAAGAAATAAAACCATTCCTTTCTGAAAAATTGCAGCGGACTGCTTTATTAATATTTACACATCAATCTTATTTATAAGAGTTTATTACTTCATTATTTTAAACCCAAAGATTAAAATAACTTGTCGAATATAGAAATTAAAATTACACTTGAAATACTGATGCTTTTTTGATATAATTAAAATAAATTTTCAGAAAGGAGAATTTGCTTATTTAAGCAAAATTTTATAATGAAAAAAATACGAAATATAATTTTGGTTTTAACTATTGCGGCAGTCGCAATAATATGTGGATTTGTAAATGTTATAGCCGGATATGCTTTTTGCTGTTTAATGGATGTTGAAAGCAGGGAATATATAAATATGTTTAATTCAATGGGAACGGCTTTGCTGTTTAGTTCATTGTTCCTGATTGCTTCGACAGTTCTTGCTTTTTTCAAAAAAGTATGGTTACCATTAATATTTAATATTATCGGCAGTGGCTTTTATATTTACACCGTGTCTAAAATTTACGCAATCCCCAACAGTGCAATTGCCAAATCAAGAACGGAGTTTCTTGCAGAACGTCATCTTTTAACAGTTATTGTTACATTGCTTTTGCTGACACTTATTATATTGAATTATTTTGATGAAAAAAATGTTCAGAAACGTATGGAAGCTAAAGCAAAGAGGATTGAGTATTCGGAGAGGTCGCTTACTCACGAAGAAAAGATACTGTAAAACAAAATTGTATTTTTTTAGATATATTGTCTATTGAAATCATATATAATTTATTATAAAATTATATATAGGATATCGTTTACATAAATTTACGAAAGGATTGCTTTTTAAGCATTACAGGCACTATGAACGTTACAATTAAAGATGTTGCTAAAGCGGCAGGTGTTTCTGTTGCTACAGTTTCAAGAGTTCTTAATAACAGTGCAACCGTTTCTGAAGCTGCAACTGAGCAAGTTAATAATGCTATCGAAAAATTAGGTTACAGTCCTAATTTCCTTGGCAGAAATCTTAGAAAATGTGAAACCAATGTTATACTTGCAATTATTCCGTCAACTGAACAAACCTTCTATAGTGATATAATAAGAGGTATGCAGACCGCTGCTTCTGATTATGGTTATGATATTCTTCTCAGTACATCTAACAGTACCTACAGTATTGAAATGCGTCTTTTGAATATGGTTTTCAACCGAACCGTTGATGCAGCTATTCTTCTTGGTACACAGCTTGATGTAAAAACACTTACAGAATTAAATCAAAAACATTATATCGCTTTATGCTGTGAACGTGTTGAGGGTGCGGATGTACTTACTGTTACCGTAGATGATGAAGGCGGTGCATATACTGCGGTAAGCAACATCATTAAAAACGGACATAAAAGGATAGGCATTGTATCAACCGATGTCAATGCTCTTTCTTCAATGGACCGTGAGCACGGATATAAACGTGCTCTTGAAGAAAACGGAATTGAGTTTGATGAAAAATATATTTATCGGGGAAGCTATGATTTTCAGCACGGTGCTTTAGCATTTGATTATTTTCAATCATTGCCTGAACCGCCTACAGCTATTTTTTGTATTTCTGATATACTTGCGGTAAGTGTTGTAAAACAGGCTTTGCATAAAGGATATAAGATTGGTGAAGACATATCTGTATGCGGATTTGATAATATTCTTCTCAGCAGTATGTACACTCCGGGAATAACAACCATTGAACAGCCTTGTTACGAAATCGGCAGAACTGTTGTTGAGGAGCTTATCAAAAATATTCAAGGTGAAAGAAAATCCAACAAGCAAATTAAATTACCGTATAAGCTTGTTGAACGTGAGTCTGTAAAGCCTGTGAAATAAATACTCGGAAGACAGATTTATATTGAGCTGAAAAAATGCAGTCAATAGTTATCGAAAAAAATAATAAGGTCAAAATGTCAGTTCAAGCCTGTATTGGACTGACATTTTGCTTTTAAGCCTGCAAACAGGTCTGATGTGTCAAGCTGAAATGAGAAAGCAGGCACACGGTTTGACTTTCGTGTGCCTGCTTTCGTAATTCAATATACGTTTTTGTCAGATTGCTTTGTTATTTGTGTGATTTTTTATTTTTTATATTTGCCAGCGGAGATGCGTCCATAGCTGCTTTAAGTGAATCGTTTGAAATGTGAGTATAAATTTCTGTAGTGGATATGCTTTTATGCCCCAGAATTTCCTTTAAAATAAGAGTATCCACATTTCCATGCTGATACATTAATGTTGCCGCTGTATGCCTTAATTTGTGAGTAGAATAACCTTGATTGTCAAGATTACTGTCCTTTAATGCGTTGTCAACAATCTGCTGAACACGTCTGTTTGTAATTCGTGTTCCTCTGTTGCTTAAAAAAAGTGCATTCGGTTCAACTTCGGAATGCTTTCTTTCGGAAAGATATTTTACAATAGCATCAGCACAGGAATCGTTGATGTGTATAATTCTTTCCTTGTTGCCTTTTCCCAGTAAACGCATACTTCTTTCATCAAGGTTAACATCCTGAATGTTAAGTCCTACAAGCTCGCTCAAACGCATACCACAGTTAATGAAAAGTGTAATTATACAGTAATCTCGGAAATAAAACGGGTCTTCATCATTCATATTTTCAAGTAATTTTATGCTGTCATCCAATGTAAGAAACTTTGGAAGGTGTTCGTGCATCTTGGGATAATCAACATCCTTTGTCGGATTGTCAGGAATTAAATTAAGGTCACGGTGCAGGCATTTGTAAAAAACCTTTAAGGAAGCAAGCTTTCTGTGTCTTGTTTTCGCAGTATTCTGCCTGTCTGTTGCAACATAGCTAAGATAATTAAGTACATCAAGCTTTGTAAAATTTTTTACTGTTTCAAGCGGAATATCAGAAATGATTATTTCATTAATAGGTGTATCGGGGTCGATGTTACCCTTGGTAAGCTTAACATATCTCAGGAAAAGTCTTAAATCAATATAATACGATTCAAGAGTACGTTCCGCTTTTAGCTTTACTACACGCTGATATGTGAAAAATTCATTCAGATAATGAGGGCATTCTTTTGGGTTTATTTTTTGCAAGGCCATAAGTTCCTCCGTTAAATCACATAATAGCAAATTTTCTGTATACATTAATTGTAATCCTTAACTTTTTTTTTGTCAAGGTATAGAATTATAATAAAAGATATGTTATAATATAAATATATTTAGTTTTGGGAGTTGATGGATTTGGCAATAAAATACAATCGCGAAAAAATCGGCGAAGGTATACATTATAATTCTATTATTAACGAAAGACAGAAAACAAATACAATAATTATACATCTTATTACAAAGCTTGAAGCTGAAACAGCGTCTGAAAATGCGATAATCCCATATATTCTTGCTAACAGCAGTGCGGCTTATCCTACAATAACAGCCCTTAATAAAAAGCTGTCAGAGCTTTATGGCTCAGTTCTGAAAGGTGCAGTATCAAAAACAGGTGACAGCCAGACTCTTTCTTTGATGGCAGGATGTATAAATAACAGATATACCTTTGATGGAGAACAAATAACAGAAGAACTTGTGCAGTTAATGGCAGATGCACTTATTAATCCTAATATTGAAAGTAACGGCTTTTCAAGAAAGGATTTCGAGCTTAAGAAGCAAGAGCTTATAGATGATATCGATGCTGAAATAAACGAAAAACGTTCATATGCGTTTAAACGTGCTAATTTGAATATTTTTGAAAATGAACCTGCTTCATTATCTGTTAAGGGAGACAGAAGGTACGCAGAGGCTATTACTGCTGAAAAATGTTATACCCGATATAAGGAATTGCTTAGAACCGCTCAGGTAGAAATAATTTTTGTCGGTGCAGAACACTCTGAAAGCTGTAAGAAGATTCTCACTGATGCTTTTAACAGTATTGACAGAGATTTTGCAGGAAATAACATTTCCGTAAAATCCAAACTGAAAAATGAAGTCCGCAGAGTTATTGAAAAGCACGATGTTGCACAGAGCAAAATGGTTATGGCATTCAAAACAGATTATGACAATCCTGTTGCAATGAAGCTTATGAATGCAATTTTTGGTGCAACTCCTATTTCAAAGCTTTTCGACAACGTGCGTGAAAAGCTCAGCCTTTGCTATTATTGTTCTTCGGGAATTAATGATAAAAAGGGTGTAGTATACGTTGACAGCGGAGTTGAGCACATAAATACTGAAAAGGCAGAGGCTGAAATTATAAATCAGCTTAATGCTATGTGCAGCGGTGACTTTACAGATGAGGAAATCGAAAATGCAAGAAAAGCTGTTATAAATGCTTGGAAGGGTGTAAACGACGGGGCACGTTCAATTGCAGACTGGTACTTCAATCAGGCATATCTTGGCACGGCGAATTCACCCGAAGACCAGATTGAAAAGATTATGAAGGTCAGCCGTGATGAAATTATAGAAGCTGCAAAATCACTCAAGCTTGATACAGTTTATATTCTTTCAGGGAAGGAGAGTGCTGAATAATGGAGAAAAAGATTATAAAAAATGACAGAACTGGTGAACAGTATACCTATGTCAAGCATCCTACAGGTCTGGATATCTTTATCTGGAAAATGGAGAACTACAGCACAACACATGCTTTGTTCGGCACTAAATACGGTTCAATCAATACCAAATTTAAAACCAAGGATGAGCCTGACTTTATAACAGTCCCGAATGGTATAGCACATTATCTGGAGCATAAGCTTTTTGAAAATGAAGATTGCGATGTGTTTAAGCTTTATGCAAAAACAGGTGCATCAGCAAATGCGTACACCTCATTTGACAAAACAGCATACCTGTTCAGCTGTACAGATAATGTATATGAGTCACTTGAAATCCTTCTCAGTTTTGTTCAGAACCCTTATTTTACAGAGGAAACAGTACAGAAGGAACAGGGAATTATTGGTCAGGAAATCCGTATGTATGATGATAATGCAGGTTGGCGAGTGTTCTTTAATATGCTTGGAGGCTTGTATCATAATCACCCTGTAAAGATTGATATTGCAGGTACTGTTGAAAGTATAGCGGAAATAAATGCTGATTTGCTTTACAAGTGTTACTATACCTTCTACAACCTTAATAATATGGTGCTGAGTATTGCGGGAAATGTTGATGAAGATAAAGTTCTTGAGCTTTGTGATAAGCTTCTCAAGCAGAGCGATAATCCTGAGCTTGTTACCGCTTTTGAGGAAGAACCCGAAACGGTTTATCAGAATGAAGTGGTTCAGAAGCTTGAAATTGCAATCCCAATGTTCCACATTGGTTTTAAGGCAAAGCCAGAAAAGGGAATTGACGCTGTCCGTGCTGAAATTGAAACAAATTTCGTTTTGTCACTTCTTGCTGACGAAAGTTCGGATTTCTATAAAAAGCTTTATGATGACGGAATTATCAACTCGTCTTTTTCCTCGGAAGTTTTTATGGGAGATGGATATTTTTGTTCAATCTTTGCAGGTGAGTCCAGAAATCCCCGTCTTGTGAGAGATAAAATAATCGAAGAAATCAATCGCTGCAAAAAAGAAGGTCTTGATGAAGAACGCTTCAATATAATCAAGAAATCCTATTACGGTGCATTAATCCGCGACCTTAACGATGCGGAAGCAATTTCAACAATTATGCTCAATGCAGGTATGGAAAAGCTTTCAGCATTTGATGTAATCGAGACAGTTGCCGCAGTTAATTTCGAAGATGTTCAGAAGCGTCTTGATAAACAGTTCAATACTGAAAATATTACGCTTTCAATAATTGAACCTCTTGGTCAGAAGGAGGAATAGTCTTTGACAAACGCTGAATGGAATACCGTTTCGTTTCCAAAGCTTAATATCGAATTGCCTGTATACAGCACAGCATTTTCAATCTTTGGCTTTGAAATAAAATGGTACGGAATATTTATTATGCTTGGTCTTCTCTTTGCATTAATTTACTGCTTTAAAAGAATGAGAAGCTTTGGTATTGATGACGACAGAGCAACAAATGTTGTTTTTGCAGGCTTTATCGGTGCAATAATTTGTGCAAGATTGTATTATGTAATAATGTCCTGGGAGCAATTCAAAGATGATTTGATGTCTGTTTTTATGGTTCGTGACGGTGGTCTGGCTATTTACGGCGGTATAATCGGTGCTATTGGTGTAGGCTTTATTGCAGCTAAAATTAATAAAGTTCGTTTTATGCCATTATTGGATTTGGTCGGAATGGGTTTTTTAATCGGACAGGCTTTTGGCAGATGGGGCAACTTCTTCAATCACGAATGTTATGGAAGCAATACAACTTTATCTTGGGGAATGACAAGTCCGAGAATTCAGGTTGAACTCGCGGCTGAAGCGGATAAAATTCTTGAATTGACAGGTGTAACAGTTGACCCTGTTCAGCCTGTACATCCTTGCTTTCTGTATGAGTCCTTATGGTGTATTATAGGTTTTATTATTCTTCATTTTTATACTAAGCACCGCAAATTTGACGGAGAATTATTCTTGATTTACATCGGTTGGTATGGCTTGGGACGAATGATAATTGAAGGATTAAGAACAGATAGTCTTATGGTTGGTCACCTCAGAATTTCCCAGCTTGTGGCAGGTCTTTGTGTTATCGTGTCAATTGCTGCTATAATCTATATGAGAAATAAAATCAGAGTTGATGGTGAATATGTATTCTATAAGGATACAGAAGAATCAAAGCGGCTTATTGCTGAAACTGAGGAAAAATACAGACTTGCTGATGAAAAGCGTGAAACAAAGAAAAAATCCAAGAATGACAATGAAGAATTAAGACCTGAAGACAGACTTATTGACGAAGATAATAATATAGAGGAGGAAAACGAAAATGGCACAGATAATTGATGGAAAGGCAATATCCGCAAAGGTTAAAGCTCAGGTTCGTACAGAAGTTGAAGAACTCAAAGGAAAGGGCATTGAAGTAGGTCTTGCAGTTGTAATTGTCGGTAACAATTCCGCTTCAAGGGTCTATGTAAACAACAAAAAGAAAGCTTGCGAAGAAGTTGGTTTTACTTCTTACGAATATGCTCTTCCTGAAGAAACAACACAGGACGAACTTCTCGCACTTGTTGATAAGCTTAATAATGATGACAAGGTAAACGGTATTCTTGTCCAGCTCCCACTTCCTAAGCAGATTGACGAAAATGCTATCATCAATGCTATTCTTCCAGAAAAAGATGTAGATGCATTCCATCCTGCAAATGTGGGACATATTATGATTGGCGATTTCAGCTTTCTCCCTTGTACACCGGCAGGCGTTATGGAGCTTATCGCTGAAACAGGTGTTGACGTATGCGGTAAAGAATGTGTTGTAATCGGCAGAAGCAATATCGTTGGCAAACCTATGGCAATGCTTCTTCTCCATAAGCACGGTACAGTTACAATCTGCCACTCCAGAACTAAAAATCTTGCTGAAATCTGCAGCAGAGCAGACATCCTTGTAGCAGCAGTAGGTAAAGCAAAATTTGTAACACCTGATATGATAAAAGAGGGAGCAGTTGTTATTGACGTTGGTATGAACCGTGATGAAAACGGCAAGCTCTGCGGAGATGTGGATTACAATGCTTGCTTTGATAAGGCAGGCTACATAACACCTGTACCTGGCGGTGTAGGTCCGATGACAATTGCAATGCTTATGAAGAATACTCTTACAGCAGCTAAAATTAAAAATAATCTTTTATAATTAATAACACCTCATAATTATGTCAATAATAATTATGAGGTGTTTCTTTTGAAAAAAATATTTTTTATTGCAGCAGCGGCAACAGCTGCTGCGATGATTATTATTGTCAAATTAGTGATGATAATAAATGATGACAAAATAACTGCTGTTTCATCACAAAACGGAACATATGCAATTAAAGCTGTAGATAAATATGCCAATATATACGATTGCAATATGAATTTACTGGTAAATTGTTCTGATGAATATAATGCTGTAATTATTCCTAATCATATCAGTGCTATACAGCTTCAACCGTATCTTATCGACAAGGAAACCTATTACAACGGAATTAAAGGCACTATGCCGTTTTTGTGCAAGGTTTCGGAAAATGCACTGAATTCAGGTATAAATGCAATTATTTTTAAATCATCTGTAAGAAACAGCAGTAATCAGCTTGCACCTCATATTATAGGCTACACCGCTGATAATATTGGGGTCTGCGGTATAGAAAAATCATATAATGATTTTTTAAGAAGCAACTTCACACTGAATTCAGTTACATTTCAAGTTGACGCAAGGGGAGAAGTTTTGAACGGACTTGAAGAAAATACAGTGTACTCTCAAAATATGGATGTTGGAATTATTACAACTTTAGATAAAAACATACAGGAAATATGTGAAAATGTTTTTACAGAAGAAAAAATAACTTGCGGTGCAATAGTTGTTATGGACGTAAAAACAGGTGAAATAAAAGCAAGCGTAAGTTATCCTGATTTTGATGTTACAAATGTTTCAGAATATGTTGATGAAGCAAACGCTCCTCTTATCAACAGGGCAACATCTGCATACAGTGTAGGGTCAATTTTCAAGCTTGTAACAGCGGCAGCGGCTTTAGAACAAGGAATAAGCAGTGAATTCAGCTATATCTGTACCGGTTCAATTGATGTTAACGGACAAGTTTTTAATTGTCACAAATGGGGCGGACACGGCGAAATAGATATGAATGAAGCAATGGTTCAATCCTGTAATACCTATTTTATTGCATTAAGCGAATATCTTGATAAAGAAAAATATATTGATACTGCATATGATTTAGGATTTGGACAGGAAATTATTCTGTGTGATGATATAATTTCTGTTTCGGGAAATCTTCAGACTGCTGAGGATATAAATGTTCCTGCTGAAAGAGCAAATATGTCTTTTGGTCAGGGAATGCTTTCGGCAACTCCGCTTCAGATATGCAGAATGACTGCCGCAATTGCAAATGACGGAGTTATCAGTACCCCTGCATTGATTAAAGGATTAAAAAAGAACGAAGGAATTTCATATAACGAAATTTCTTCAAACAAAAGGGTTTTAAGCTACACAACAATAAGAAAACTAAAGTCATTTATGCTCAACACAGTAAGAGCTGATAATTCACTGTCTGCTCCCGATAAAACGATTGCCGCAGGAAAAACATCAACAGCACAAACAGGGTGGTACGATTCGGCAGGAAATGAAATATATAATTGTTGGTTTACAGGATATTTTCCTTCATATAATCCCAAATATGCTGTTACGGTTTTAGTGGAAAACGGAATTTCCGGAAATCGTACTGCCGGACCAATTTTTAAGAATATTGCAGATGATATAACAGAATATGAAAAGAGCCTGCGAAATAAATAATTTCACAGGCTGATTTTATTCATCATCAAAATTTCCCGGAATGTGAAGCTGCTTAACAGGAATTCTTTTCAGCGGAGAATAAATATATTTTGGACAAGAAGAATCACCGTTTACGAGACCTCTTTTTTCACAAAGAACTTTACCGCCGTCCTTGGCTCTTGTACCAAAATTACAGTACTGACACTGCGGCGGAATATCATTACCGAAATACTTCTTTTTTGCCATACTAACAATCCTTTCTTGAAAAAGATTTATTTTGTATAATTATATCACGTTTTTCTTTTTTTTTCTATAGAAAATTTTAATAAAAATAAAATTGTCATAATTAACAAAAATAAAGTGATAATTGGTGAGTTTTGACTACAAGAAACTTGCACAGGTGAATATGTGGAAATATCTTCATTTAAAAATAATATTAATAGCAGCTTACATATAAGAAACGATAACAATACTGCTGCTATTCTGAAAATTACAAAATTACACATTGATATATCTGAGGAAAGTATACTTCTGATTTGCATTATTACACATAATCCGCCGAATGACAATAATGCTGTAATTAGCGGCAACAGTGTTAAATCGGCTTGAAAAGATGAAACATTACTTATTTCAATAAAAGTCTTTATTAATGTAATTGATGTTGGAAAATTCAATACAGTATACTTATCAATAAGTGCTGCCGCATACGAGATTAATCCGATTTTTTCAGCAATACATATTAACGATGAGAAAAAAACAATAATTGTGCAGATGCTGAACATACTTTTTCCGCCATTTGAAATTGATTTTATGAAATTTTCCGCACTCATTTTATAATCTGTAACACATATACTTTCAGATGGCATATCACGTTTACAGCCAATTACTGCCGCAATAATAAGATTAGATATAAAAATTGAAAGAAAAACGAGTATGCCTATACTGTAATCGGAAAAAATATTCACGCCGATAATACCGCAAATAAAAGCTGGACCTGACAGATAACAATAAGGCAGCATATCCTCAGCGGTTTCTTTATCAATTCTGTTTGCTTTAGATAAATCCGTGAGTAATTTGGCACCTATGGGATACCCGCCAATGCTGCTTATTAAAAACACAGGAAAAAGTTCTGCAGGTATTCTGAAAATATATTTGGATACAAAGAAAAATGGTTTTCCAAACAGTATATATATATTGCTTGTTATCAAATAAT
>JAZQBN010000108.1:0-44458 GCA_045545795.1 Oscillospiraceae bacterium | reverse complement strand
TAAATCAGGGCAAATAAAAAGACAGCCCCTTGAGGGGCTGCCCGTGAATCAAATGCGGTTGGCAGACTTTTCAGAACCACTTGAGTGGTAAGGGTCGTACCAAGCCCTTTAAGGGCTTTTGCATACCACCCGTTTTACGGGTGGTTTTGATTGCAGGAATTACCCCTTTGAGGCTGCAAAAGGCTGTAAAAAAACAAAACCGCTCCCTTTCGGAAGCGGTTGAATGTTTATAGAATTACTTAGCAAGTCTTGCTTCGAGAGCGTCGAGCTGTGCTTCGAGAGCAGCAGGGATACGTCCGCCCTTAGCAGCGATATCGTCCTTGTAGTATCTTCTCATTTCAGCGATTTCAGCTGTCCAGAGGTCCTTATCAACAGCGAGGAGCTTATCCATAATTTCAGGAGTAACCTCATCTTCAAGACCTTCGATGTTGATGTCGCCCTTCTTAGGAAGGTAACCGATAGCTGTTTCCTCAGCGTCGATTTCATCGTCACATCTCTTGATGATCCAGTCGAGAACTCTCATATTGTCGCCGAAACCAGGCCACATAAAGTTGCCTTCTTCGTCCTGCTTGAACCAGTTAACGTTGAAAATCTTAGGAGCCTTGTCGCCGAGCTTTTCACCCATTTCAAGCCAGTGTGCCCAGTAATCGCCTACGTTGTAGCCGATGAATGGCTTCATAGCCATTGGGTCGTGACGGAGTACGCCTACAGCACCTGTTGCAGCAGCTGTTGTTTCGGAGGAAACAGCAGAGCCCATATATGTGCCGTGTGTCCAATCGAAGGACTGATATACGAGAGGAGTTGTGGAAGCACGTCTGCCGCCGAAGATGATAGCGGAAACAGGAACGCCCTGTGGGTTGTTGAATTCAGGGGAGATGCAAGGGCAGTTTTCAGCTGGAGCTGTAAATCTGGAGTTAGGGTTAGCGAGCTTCTTGTTCTTGCCGTCAGCACCCTTTTCAGATGTGAATTCAACGCCGTTAACCTTAAGACCTGTCCACTCTGTAGCGTTTACAGGAGGGTTCTTGTCGAGACCTTCCCACCAAACTGTGTTGTCATCGTTGTTGATAGCAACGTTTGTGAAGATTGTGTTCTTCATTGTGGAAGCGAGAGCGTTGTAGTTGGACTTAGCGTTAGTACCGGGAGCAACGCCGAAGAAGCCGTTTTCAGGGTTGATAGCGTAGAGTCTTCCATCAGGACCCTGCTTCATCCAAGCGATATCATCGCCGACTGTGAATACTTCGTAGCCGTCCTTGCGGTATCCCTCAGGCGGAATAAGCATAGCAAGGTTTGTCTTGCCGCAAGCGGATGGGAAAGCAGCTGTGATGTACTTGATTTCGCCGTTTGGCTTCTTAACGCCGAGGATGAGCATATGTTCAGCCATCCAGCCTTCGTTCTTACCCTGATAGGAAGCAATACGAAGGGCGAAGCACTTCTTGCCGAGGAGAACGTTGCCGCCGTAAGCGGAGTTAACGGACCAGATTGCATTGTCCTCAGGGAAGTGAACGATGTATCTGTTTTCAGGGTCAACGTCAGCCTTGGAGTGGAGACATCTTACGAAGTCGTTGGACTCGTTGCCGAAAGCGTCCATAACTTCCTTGCCCATTCTTGTCATAATGTTCATATTGAGAACAACGTAGATGGAGTCTGTGATTTCAACACCAACCTTAGCAATTGGGGAGCCGATAGGACCCATGGAGTAAGGGATGATGTACATTGTTCTGCCCTTCATAACGCCGTCATAGAGCGGAGTGAGCTTAGCGTACATTTCCTGTGGGTCACACCAGTTGTTTGTAGGACCTGCATCTTCCTTGTTCTTGCAGCAGATGAAGGTTCTGTCTTCAACACGGGCAACGTCGTTTACCTGAGTTCTGTGATAAAGACAGCCCGGAAGCTTATCCTGGTTGAGCTTAAACATCTTATCCTTGCTATCATCAGGAAGAGCACAAACTTCTTCTGTAAGAGCGTCGAGCTGTTCCTTGGAGCCGTCAATCCAGACAACGTTGTCAGGCTTGCAGAGGGCAACCATTTCATCAATCCACTTAAGGATGTTAGGGTTCTGAGTAAGAGACATAATATACAACTCCTTATTAGAATTTGAATTAAAATCCGAATATTTCTGCATTTGCGGAAAAACCGCTGTCAAAACATTCAAATTTTCCACATATACAATTATATCTTATTCCCGTCAATAAGTCAAGGGCGATTTTAAATTTTCATTATTCCAACACACCAATTTTTCTGAATTATTTTCAGCGATATGTACGCAAAAGAAACTGAATGACAACTTTTTAACAATTTGTTCCTTAAAATGGATAAAAGCCGCTTGGACCGAAAATGAATTTTGGTTTTCACCGACTTGCAAAAAGCGTAGCCGAATTAAAAATGAATAAAGAATAATGAATAGTGAATAGTTAAGGTGTCCGCTATGCGGACATTTTTAATATTATTGCCGAAGGCAATTCCTTAATTATTCATTCTTCATTATTCAATATTCACTATTCATTGTCGAAAAATTTTTTCGACAAACTGAGGGGGTACTTACGGTACTCCTTTTTTGTTTACCAAGTTGACAATTACAGGGAAAAACGTTATACTTATATTTAGTAAATACGAAAGGATTTTTCATATGAGTTATATCCGTTTTCAGGATGTCAGCAAAAGCTTTAACGGAACACCTGTAGTGAAATCCGTAAGCTTTTCAATAGAAAAGGGTGAAATATGCGGCTTCGTCGGCAGAAACGGAAGCGGCAAAACTGTCATTTTCAAGCTTATGACAGGTCTGCTTGTGCCCGATAAGGGCAGCGTAACCTTTGACGGTGCAAACCTTACAAAGCAAAACCGCTTTTTTGAGTCCCTTGGCGTAATGATTGAAACCCCCGGTTTTATCCCTCATTACAGCGGTCTGAAAAATTTGAAAATTCTCAATTCGATGAGCGTAAATCCTGTCTCAACGGAGGAAATCTGTGCCCTTATGACAAGGCTTGGACTCGACCCCAAAAACCGCAGGGGAGTCCGTACATATTCTCTCGGTATGCGTCAGAAATTGGGCATAATTCAGGCTGTAATGAATAGACCTGAGCTGCTTGTCCTTGACGAGCCGATGAACAGCCTTGATACCGAGTCGGTTGCCGAAATAAGAAAGCTTTTTACCGAGCTTAACAAGCAGGGAGCAACAATTGTCCTTGCAAGTCATATTGCCGATGATATCGACTCACTTTGCACAAGAAAATTCCGTATCGAAAATTCAACCGTTGCAGAAGTAACTGAGGTGCACGATGAAATTCCTGTCAACTGACTTAAAGCGTGTGATAACCGAGCCTGCATTTTTTATCAGCATTGCCCTCAATCTGGTTCTGCTTTTCGGTGCAATGGTGTACTATTTGACAGCAGGCGAAACCGAAACCCTCTACACAAGTTCACAGGCTCTTGCTTTGCCATTTGCCGCACCCGTACTTGCAGCAATGCCTTACTCCGTGATGATTATGCAGGAAAAGGAAACCCGTTTTGGAACACTTATGACAATCAAGCTTCGCAAAGACGGATATCAGCTTGCACGTCTGCTTACAAGCGGAATTTCGGGAGCACTTGCCTTGTTCATTCCACAGCTTGCACTGTTTTTAGCGTGCCTTTGCATAGGCGGAGTGCCTGATTTTGCTTTTGCGGCAAAATGTCTTGTCCTGCCGATTACATTCGGTTTTGGGTACGCCGCAATTTCCTACGGCTTAACCTTTGTAAACCGTCAACGCTATGTACCGCTTGTAATGCCGCAGGTGCTTTATCTGCTGTGCATTTACGCTTTTCCGCACCTGAAACTTGAACGCTTCTATCCGCCGCTTGATATTGCACCTTCAATCTACGGCGGAGAAATAACCCTACAGCGTTTTGCCGTGCCCCTTATCCTTACGGCAAGTGCAATCCTGCTTACCCTCTACGGAAAGGCAGGTGACCGCAGATGAAACTGAGAGGACTGCGTTTCAGCCTTTCCGAGCATATCCCCGCGGCAAGATGGTGCCTTGCCCTCGCAGTAATCGCATTTGTGGCAGTTGTAAGCGTCCATAAATACGTCGATATGGCAGGAATGGTAACCTTTTCCGCAATGGAAGTGCTGTTCCTTATCCTTACCGACCCGATGAATATCGTGTTCATCTATCTGCCATTGTACCTGTTCGTGGTCTGCGGAATAATGTTCGACAGCGGCTTCGGCGGAATAGAAATCCTCCGCTGCGGCAGCCGTACAAACTGGCTTGCAGGCAAGCTTGTGACCTATCTCGTGAACAGCACGATTTTCTTTGGAGCAGTTTTTGCAATCAACCTTATCATCTGTTCAAGAGCGTTCAATTTCAGCAACGTCTGGTCAGGTGACTTCGTTGGCTTCCGTGTAATGTCGGGTCAGCCCGCAACGGACTTCACAACCGCACCCGTCCCAACAATAATCGCCGCATCCGCCGCTGTACTTCTTTTCTATGTCCTCTGCGGTACGGTAAATATGCTTGTTTCCCTCGCAACTGACAGAGAGTCCGCCGCATTGTTCGTGTCCCTCTTTGCAGGAATAGCACTGGGTCTCGGCAATATGCTTGTGCTTTCCAACAGTGCAGGAAGCCAGCTTCTCCGCTGTCTTGTCCTCGCCGCCGCATCAGCCGCAATGTACGTCTTCTGCATAGCCGCCGTGCGTAAAAAGGATTTTGGAGGAAAGAAATTATATTGAGGTGACGTATGATTGTAAGCAGTAATGATGGGAATTTTATCTGTAACAGTTATGAAGAATATGAACTGTGCGTAGAAAAATGTTTTTCTAATAAGTCAGGCAACGAAATATGGTGTACCCACGGAGAAAAAGAATATCCGTGTTTGTCAGTGCTTGTAAATGGTGAAAAAGCTGTCTGTAATTATTTCTCTGATAATAATGAGCAGATGTTTGCTTCACTTGGCAACATAAATGAAAAAGGCGTTGTTGAGTTTCTTAATGGTCAGTATGATGTTGCATCATATCAGGTAATTGCTGTAGATGAAGCTATGAAATGCGTAATGTCATTCTACTACTCAGAAGAAAAGCCTGATTGTGTAGAGTGGGAAGAATTATAACTCCACACTCCACTCTCCAAATTCCACACTTTAAAAAACGAAAGGAGTCGTGCTGATGAAAACAATAAAAATAATAGCAATCCTAATCGTCGGCACGATAAGCGTGCTGCTTGCGTCACACTTCACCGAAAAGTACGTCGCAGAAGCCGCCGAAAAGGATAAAACCCTTGCCGAAGCAATCGTGCAGGGACAGCTTCAGGCGGAAATCGAAAAAGCCGAGGAGCAAGCCAAGGAACAGCTTGGCGATAAGCTTGCCGTTACCGACGTGGAACTGAAAGGGCAGGAAACCGCTGTCACAACAGCACCCCTCGTCCCCGAAACTGAGCCTATCGTGCTGACAACAATTCCAACGGAAACATTTCCAACAGAACCACTTTCCACAATTCCGGCTGACACTGAAAGCACAGCAAGCATAACGGATGAAACAATTGTTACCGAGAAAATTCCCGAAGAAATAATCACCGAGTTTACAAGGGGAGGGCTACTCCCAACCGACAGGAAGGGAATTTCGTTAAAAACTCTTTTCACAATATCAGCCGACGAGCAGAACCGTGTTACAAAATTCCTCATCGACCACTATTTTCTCAACGGAGATGTCTACATCAAGCAGGAAACACGTCCCGAACTTCGCGAGAAAAAACAGCTTGCCGATGATATGGAAACAAGCGTAATCAAATCGCTGAATATGGTTCTCGACAGCGTGAATATGACCGATATTACAACTCTTATGACAGCCGATTACGGAAAGCTGCGTGACGATATTACAGCACTTCGTGACGATTTTGAACGGCAGTATAAAAGTGCTCATCAGCACGGTGAGGAGTTCGGAGCAATGTACGAGGACAGCCTCGCCTACTTCAACCGTCTTATCAAGGCACTTGACCGACTTGCACAGGCGGCTGAAGAGTACGCAAAAACAACAAATCCGATACTTGCCATCGGTTTGCTTGCAAGCACCCTTGACGAGGTCGTAATTCCCGAAATTATGGCGGTGTTGGAGCAGTCCTTTGACCTTGTGGAAACCTCACAGGAAATCTTCCTCGAAGGCACTCAGGGTACAAAGCTTCTGACCCGTGACGAGGTTAAGGATATTATAATCAACCCAGCCCTTGTGCTTGACACAGGGCTTGCATAAAGGCAGCACCGCACAAAGCCCGCCTGACGGCTTTGCACGAAATCTGCTTGCATATTTTCCGTCATCTTGTACAGAAATTTCTTGACATACTTTAGTATGCCTTCAAAATTTCTATACAATCTGACAAAAAATCTGACTACGCATCTTTCGTACAAGCTTTGTGCGATGTTGCCTAAAGAAAGGAATAAAGCTATGGACGCAAAAATTCAGCTTCTTATCGAAAATATTGAAAAGGTAATCGTTGGTAAGCGTACCCCGATTATGCAGACAATCTGTGCACTTCTCACTGAGGGGCACGTCCTTGTCGAGGACGTCCCGGGTGTGGGAAAGACACAGCTTGCGGCGGCACTGTCAAAGTCCGTTGACGGCGTGTTCAGCCGTGTGCAGATGACCCCCGACATTATGCCCTCGGACATCACAGGCTTCTCAATGCTGAACCGTGAAACAGGGGAGTTTGAGTACCGTAAGGGTGCGGCTTTCTGCAACTTCCTTCTTGCCGACGAAATCAACCGTGCTTCGCCGAAAGCACAGTCTTCACTCCTTGAAGTAATGGAAGAACATCAGGTAAGTATTGACGGTGCAACCTATATCCTGCCTAAGCCGTTTATGGTGCTTGCAACACAGAACCCCGTTGAAACCTACGGTACATATCACCTCCCCGAAGCACAGATGGACCGCTTTGCAATGAAAATAAGTATGGGCTACCCCACAGAAGCAGAGGAGCTTTCTATCCTTGACAGAAACGAGTTTGAAAATCCTGTGTCAAAAATTGCACCTGTGCTGAAAATTGATGATATTGTTGCATTGCAGGAGCAGGTCAAGCAGGTTCGTGCCGAAGAAAAGGTGAAGAATTACATTATCAGTATTGTTACCGCAACCCGAAATGACGAGGATATCAAGCTTGGTGTAAGTCCGCGAGGAAGCATTGCACTCTACAAAGCTGCAAAGGCGTGGGCATTTATGGACGGACGTGACTTTATTACTCCTCAGGACGTTAAGGATTGCTGTGTGTGCACCCTTGCACACAGAATAATGCTTTCGCCGAAGGGCAAATCAATGTATGAAACTGCTGAAAAAGCCTTTGAAAAAATTCTCGGCAGAATTGCTGTACCGACAGAATAAAGGGTGCTGCTATGAAAATATTTGTTAATGCTTTTCTGTATCTCCTGGCAATTGCAATAAGCGTTGCTTTTGCTTTGTGTCTTTCGGCGACAATAGGCTGGACGTTTGTGTATATGCTTGTCTGTGCACCGATTTTCTCATTTGGAATAACTCTTTTTCTCACGAAAAACAACAGGGTGACGATTGCTTCCGATGTTGACCGTACAATGCTTTATAAAGGCGAAAAATCAATGATGAGAATTATTGTTCGCAACAGAAGTATATTTCCCGTTCCTGCTGTGAAGATAAGAGTTGCCGCAGCAGGCGGACTTGACCCTGAGGACGCTTGCAGCTGTTATGTTGTGAGCGTATCGCCGAGAAGCGAAAGCGTTGTGGAGATAAATTACAAGGCTAAGGTCTGGGGACGATATATCATAGGCTCTGAAAGTGCGTTTATGCACGATTTTATGGGCTTTTTCAAATTCCGTATGTCCTGTCTGAATTCTATTAACGAGGTAAAGGTGTTTCCTGACGTGCCTGAAATTCAGGGTGACTCACCGCTTCTGCGTTCTGCGGTTGAAGCGGCACGCTTTGCCGATGACAGCGAGGAAACTACCGAAAGTGAAAGTGTAACAGGCTTTTCAGGAATGCCGGGGTACACTCACAGGGAATACGTTGAGGGGGACCCTGTGCGACGTATCAACTGGAAGCTTTCATCAAAGCGTGATAAATATATGGTAAGGTTGGACGACGAAATTGAGTCAATCAGGCAGAATATTGTGCTTGACAGCACAGGCGGAAGCAATATCTACGAAAACGAAAGAGCGGTTGAGGGTATGCTTGCGGCGGCACTCGGTCTGCTTAAATGCGGCTTTGAGTCAACGGTTTACTGCCGTTTTAATGGGGCATATGAGGTCTTTTCGATTTCTGAGCCGGGTGATGTATCGGTATTGCAGACACGACTTGCAGATTTCTGCTTTGAGCGTCAGTCTGCTGAGCGTCAGCCTTCGTCACAGAAAAAACAAGCCCGTGTACCTGTTGAAGAAATGCTTTCCGCAGGAGGTTCAAGAGCACTTATGGTTTATACCCCGCTGCTGGACAGCGGTCTCAGTGCGGAAATTTCCTCAGCCGAGGAGCAGGGAATGACCTGTGCTGTTGTAACCTCCGAGAAAATTATAAACGGCAACGCAGAACGTTTGTGGAGAATTAACGAGGATTATTCCGCAGAACTGCTTGCATAAGCTGAGGTGGGAATTAAATTGTACATCAAACACTGGATTTTGCAGTTGAAGCGTGCTATAATACAATTGTAACAAACTCCAATAGTTGTTCTCCTTTCTTCCTTTCTTTACAAGGCAAAACCGTCTGTCCATTTAATGGGCGGACGATTTTGCCTTGTAATTTATGCACAATATTTTTTAACAAACACTGTATAAAAGCACTTGAATTGAGAAACTTTAAAAAAAAGTAAACAATGGTTGACATACATCTTGCACAAGAGTATAATTAGAATGTTATAAATAGAACAGTTATTTTTTATAACTTAGTGGGGCGGTAAATAATTATGATAAGCGGATTTTGGGAGTATTTGTCATTGGGAAAAAGCTTTTACCGAAGTTGCTTTGACGTGGTATGCAAAAAATATTCGCTTAGCAGAGCTGAGTTGGATATAATGATTTTTCTCTATGAAAATCCCGATTGCAATACTGCAAAGGATATCACGGAAAAAAGAGGAATTGCAAAATCCAATGTTTCAACCGCAATAAGAAATCTTACCGAGCAAAATTACATTGAAGGATATTATGAGGGTGAAAACCGAAGAACTATTTATTTGAGAATGCTTGATAAGTGCAGACCGTTGGTTGACGACATCAATAAGTCAAGACAGGTTTTTGACAATGCTGTATTTGACGGATTTGACGAAAAGGAAATGGCAACAATAACATCATTTTTTTTCAGACTTACTGACAACATAAAAAAAGCTAAAAAAGAGTATGCAAATAAAACTCAAACGGAGGAAAAGTAATTTATGCTGGAGCTTAAGCAAATCAAAAAGGATTATCCCGCAGGTGACGGAGTTGTACACGCACTTAAAGGAATAGGCCTGCAATTCCGCAAGTCTGAATTCGTGTCAATTCTCGGACCGTCAGGCTGCGGTAAGACAACTATGCTCAACATCATCGGCGGTCTTGACGGATATTCTGAGGGTGACCTCGTTATTAACGGAATTTCCACCAAAAAATTCAAGGACAGAGATTGGGACGCTTACAGAAACCATTCTATCGGCTTTGTTTTCCAAAGCTATAACCTTATTCCTCATCAGTCAGTTCTCCAGAATGTTGAGCTTGCTCTTACACTTTCGGGTGTATCCAAATCGGAACGCCGTGAAAGAGCCAAGAAAGCTCTTGAGGACGTAGGTCTCGGTGACCAGCTTAAAAAGAAGCCAAGCGAAATGTCAGGCGGTCAGATGCAGCGTGTAGCAATTGCCCGTGCACTTGTAAACAATCCCGACATTATTCTTGCGGACGAACCTACAGGTGCGCTTGATACGGAAACCAGCGTGCAGGTAATGGAAATCCTCAAAAATATCTCCAAGGACAGACTTATCGTTATGGTTACTCATAACCCAGAGCTTGCTGAGCAGTATTCATCAAGAATAATCAGAATGCTTGACGGCGTAATCACAGATGACTCTATGCCACTTACCGAGGAAGAAATTGCTGCCGAAAACAAGGCTGTCGAGGAAGCAAATAAGGAAACTACGAAAACCAAGAAGCCTTCAATGTCCTTCGGCACATCCTTTATGCTTTCGCTGAAAAACCTCTTTACCAAAAAGGGAAGAACAATACTCACAGCCTTTGCAGGCTCAATCGGTATCATCGGTATTGCTCTTATTCTTGCAATTTCAACAGGTATGACAGCATATATCAATGATGTTCAGGAAAGCACGCTTTCAGCATATCCTCTTACTCTTGAAGCAACAACCGTTGAAATGTCTGCACTTATGGAAGCATTTATGAATGTTGACTCAGAGGAAACCGCTCACGAAAATGATGCCGTGTATAAGAAAACCGCTCTTTATGATATGATTAATGCTATGAACAATATCGAAACCAGCGAAAATGACCTTAAGGCATTCAGAGAGTATCTTACAGCAAAAATCGCTGATGAAAACGACCCGCTTCACGAAGCTGTAAACGGAGTTCAGTACGGCTATGGTCTTGATATGCAGCTTTATACGGAGTCCGTTGACGACAAGATTATCAATACCGACCTTGAGGAAATTATCATCGACCTTATGCTTCAGTATGTCGGTATGGATATGTCCTCTATGGTTGAAATGTCCAACGCAAGTATGGCAAGTATGTCATCTATGAGCTCTATGGGCGGTATGAAGCTCTGGCAGGAAATGCTCCCGGGTGAAAACGGTGCTCCAATCAATGACCTTATCCTTGACCAGTATGAGGTTGTGTACGGTGCTTGGCCAAACAGCTATGATGAGGTTGTTCTTGTTGTTGACAAGAACAACGAGCTTGACGATATCGTTCTTTATGCTCTCGGTCTTGTTTCCGAAGGGGAAATCGAAGACCTTGCCGCAGCTGCAATCGACAAGATTGAGCTTGATGACAGAGGTACAACAAGATGGTCTTACGAGGATATCTGCAATACAGAATATAAAACAATCCTCAGTGCTGACTGCTACCACTATGACGAAGCAACAGGACTTTATATGGATATGCGTGAAACAGAAGCAGGACTCCGTTATCTCTATGACAATGCTCTTTCCATTAAGGTGTCAGGTATTATCCGTCCAAAGGAAGAAACCGATACAGCAATGCTTTCAGGCTATATCGCATACACTAGCGACCTTACAAAGTACCTTATCGAAAAAGCTCAGGACACGGATGTAATTGCTGCACAGCTTGAAAGCCCTGACACAGACGTTATTACAGGTCTTCCATTTGACTCCACAACAGGAAGCCTTTCCGACGAGGATAAGAAAACGGCACTTCTTGAATACCTTGAAGGACTTGACACAAACGGCAAGGCAGCAGCATATGTTTCTATCAGCTGCGTGCCGACTCCCGAGTTTGTTCAGCAGCAGATTGACGCAACCCTCGGTGCTATGACCCGTGAGGAAATCGAGGCAACTCTTGCAGAAGCCCTCGGAGCACAGGTAGGCGTTTCAACAGACGAAATTACAGAGTATTTTGAGTCTATGACCGATGATGAAATGACAGATTTCTTTTCAAAGATGATGCAGGAGCAGATTAAGGTTCAGTATGCCTCAGAGGTTGCAATGCAGATGGCAGCAATGACCCCTGACCAGCTTGCAGGTGCTCTTGATATGGCAATTCCGACCTATACAACCGAACAGGCTGCACTCTATTACGATGAGATTATGATTTTCTCAGACTCAACCTATGATGAAAACCTCAGAAAAATGGGTTACATTGATATGGAGTACCCCGCAACAATCAACATTTACGCATCCTCATTTGAAAACAAGGACGTAATCGTAGAAGCAATTGACGAGTATAACTCCTCTGTAGAGGAGCTTAAGCGTATTAAGTATACCGACTATCTCGGTATTATGATGTCCTCTATAACAACAATAATCAACGCTATCACATATGTTCTTATCGCATTTGTTGCAATTTCCCTTATCGTTTCCTCCATTATGATTGGTGTTATCACACTTATCTCCGTTCAGGAAAGAACAAAGGAAATCGGTATTCTCCGTGCAATCGGTGCATCCAAGAAGGACGTTTCCGGAATGTTCAACGCAGAAACGGTTATCGTTGGTTTTACCGCAGGACTTCTCGGTGTAGTGGTAACATATATTCTTTGTATACCAATCAATATCATTATGTATAACCTCACCGATATCAGCAACCTTAAAGCTGTTCTCCCTGTTCCGGCAGCAGCAATTCTTGTTCTTATCAGCGTGCTTCTTACACTTGTTTCGGGTATCATCCCATCAAGAAGTGCCGCAAAGAAAGACCCTGTTGTTGCACTCCGCACAGAATAATTTCACATCCGAACGGCAAGGCTTGTCCTTGCCGTTTTTTATGTTACGAAGCTGTTGACAAATCAACTGCTTTATTGTATAATAAATGAAGTTGATTTGTCAACAATTGTGTTGCGGAGGTAAATAAATGCTTGAGCGTTTTGAAAAATTTTCATATTTTATTTCGGAAATCTCGCATCATTGGCATAAAATTTCAGCCGATGTAATGAATGAATACGGAATGAAGGGACCATATTCGGTGTATTTTACAACAATGTACCGATGTCCCGAGGGTATAACCGCTACAAAGCTTTGTGAGCTTTGTTCAAGAGATAAAGCTGATGCGTCCCGTGCTGTTTCCTTAATGGAAAAGAAAGGGCTCGTAACAAAAGAGGGTGCAAATTACAGAGCACTTATCAAGCTTACCGAGGAAGGTAAAAAAATTGCAAAAGATATTATATCCAGAGCGGAAGCCGCAGTCGAATACGGCGGCAAGGGTCTTACCGATGAACAGAGAGACAAATTTTATGAAGCCCTTGAAATAGTCTGCTCTAACCTTGAAGAATTAAGTACGAAAGGGCTTTGACAATATTATTGGCTGAAAATCCTCGGATAGATTATGCCTTTTCCTGCATATAACCGGTTTGATGATATCTTGAGCATTCTCCGCAATAAACAAAATCAGCTTGAATTAAATAGCATATTAAAAAAACTGACTCCGTTTAAAAATACGAAGTCAGTTTTTGTTTTGTACAATAACAGTTTTTTTGTACTATCCGTGAAATTTAGTACGACGTACAAACTCAGTACAATTGATTTTTGTATTTTGGGGAATTTCTGATTATCTGTAGAGATAACCGTAGTGTGCACAAGCTCTGTAGTCTGCACCCTCTGCGTCAGCCGTGCCGAAGCCTGCCCAACAGTGCGGACGGTAAATTCTGTCCTCGGAAACGTTGTGCATCGAAACAGGAATTCTCAGCATAGAAGCAAGCGTAATAAGGTCAGCGCCGATGTGACCGTATGTGATAGAGCCGTGGTTAGCGCCCCAGTTAGCCATTACGGAGTAAACGTCAGCAAATGCACCCTTGCCAGTAACCTCAGGAACAAACCAGGTTGTAGGCCAGGTCTTGTCTGTTCTTTCATCAAGAGGCTTGTGAACATCATCAGGAAGTGTTACTGTGTAACCCTCTGCAATCTGAAGTGTTGGTCCAACGCCCTCAATGATGTTTACACGCATCATTGTTACTGGCATTTCTGCCTGTGTCTTGAAGTGAGAGGAGAATCCGCCGCCTCTGAAATAGCCGAGGTTTGCAGGGCACCAGTCAGTAGCGTCAAGCATAGCCTTGATGTCCTCGTCAGTAACGTTCCACCACTGCTTCATAAGGTTTGTGCCGTCCTCGTCCTTTGCAAGACCTGTTGCGTCAACAGCCGCCGCACCCGAGTTGATGAGGTGAATAAAGCCGTTTGCTGCTCTGCCCTCAGGCTTCCAGCCTGTAACACGCTCAACAGCCTCAGGACTCCAGTATGTACGCACGTCAGCAAATACGGAAGCACGTCCTGTCAGCAGGTTGCCGAAAAGCATTGCTGTACCGTTAAGGCCGTCATTTTCGGTAGCGAGGAGAACAGGCTGTTTTTTGCCGTTCCAGTCAAATGTGGAGTTGAGGATACTTTCCGCAAAGTCAGCGTTAGGAAGCCAGTCTGTCCACTGACGCTGTCCCTGAAAGCCGCCGAAAATAGCGTTTCTGCCGTTTGATTCCTCAAATCTGCCGAGCTCTTTAAGCTTGTCATTGCCAAGCATAATATCACGGATAATCAGCGTCATCTTCACGCAGAATTCCCACTGTTCCTCGTGGCTCATAACGTCAGGGTTACCTGGGTTAACCTCAGTGTTAACGTCCATACCCTCAGGGCAGTTTGCCTTTGTCCACGCAAGAGCCTTTTCGTACTCGGCGTGGTCGTAAATTTCAAGCTTTACACGGCGGAGAATTTCCGTCATATCAACCCATTCAGGACGGATACCGAGGTACTTCTGCATAAAGTTTGCATCGCACCAAGAACCTGCAATACCCATTGACACGCCGCCGATACCAACATAAGCCTTGTTTCTCATCTGTCCAACCGCTACAGCACAGCGTGCAAAACGGAGAATTTTTTCGGAAACGTCATCAGGGATAGTTGTGTCGGTTGCGTCCTTGACATCTCTGCCGTAGATTGCAAATGCAGGCAGACCCTTCTGTGCGTGAGCCGCCATAACAGCCGCAAGATAAACCGCACCGGGACGCTCTGTGCCGTTGAAGCCCCATACAGCCTTGATTGTGAGAGGATTCAAATCCATAGTTTCCGAGCCGTAGCACCAGCAAGGTGTAACGGAAAGAGTTGCACAGACATTCTGTGTTGCGAAGAATTCTTCTGTCTTGTAAGCCTCTGCGCCGCCGCCGATTGTGCAAGGACCGATTACACACTCAACAGGTGTGCCGTCAGCGTAGCGGCAGTTAGCCTCGATAAGCTCCTTTGCCGCCTTCGCCATATTCATTGTCTGCACCTCGAGGGACTCTCTGATGCCGTACTGTCTGCCGTCGATTACGGGTCTGATACCAATTCTTGGGTTCATAATTATCTACTCCTTTTTATTTAATTTGAAATTTGGAAAGTGGAATGTGAAATTGTTATCCTCCACTTTCCTTACTCAATATTTACATTATGGTTTCTGCTTGTTCAAAACATAATCCACAATCTCTTTCAATTCATCATAGGTCAGCACTTGAATTTCTTCTTCATAGCCCACAAAATCCATTGAAAGCACTACTTCGTTTTCCTTGCAGATTTCCTGATATGGGTCATCATCTGTCAAATCGTGATATGTAAAAAAACAATACGGATTTTCTTGACAAACAGTCCCCCCTCTATGATTTTCAAACAAATTATTGATTAACTTCAATCCCCTGTTTCCAAACGGATAACTAAGTACCGCTGAAACAAAATCAATGCTCCAATGTCTGTTATTCCTGTCTATTATCAATTAATTTCACCTCTTTCTGAATTTGGAAAGTGAAATTGTTTCATAATTCGTAATTATTCATACAGATAAACTTAAACCATTAATTGCGAATT
This sequence comes from Oscillospiraceae bacterium, assembly GCA_045545795.1. Classification (GTDB taxonomy): domain Bacteria; phylum Bacillota; class Clostridia; order Oscillospirales; family Ruminococcaceae; genus RGIG8773. The sequence goes on along the minus strand of JAZQBN010000108.1, from coordinate 29,018 downwards.
ACGAATTGCGCATTGCGAATTAACTCTGAAAAGCCTTGTACCTCTCATAAGCCTTATCCCACTCCGCAAAGCTGTCAGGCGCAAAGGTCTTTACGCTGTCGGAAGCGGCAATAATTTTTCTCGCCGCCTTGATGTCGGGGATTGCCCCAGCTGCAATAAGCTGAATAGCCGCGTTGCCGTAAGCCGTTGCCTCGATAGGTCCAGCCGTAACCTCACAGTTGCAGGCATTCGCCGTCATTCTGCAAAGCAGACCGTCCTTTGTTCCGCCGCCGATAAGATTTATGGTGCGGTAATCCTTGCCCGTGCACGCCTTTATTTCGTCAAAAGCCTGACGGTATTTCAGCGCAAGGCTCTCGTAAATGCAGCGCATAACCTCGCCAACCGTTTCTGGAACAGGCTGTCCCGTGCACTTGCAGAAATCCTTGACCCTCTGCGGAATGTCCCCCTCGGGAACAAACTCGGGCGCATCAGGGTTGATGAAGCACTTGAACGGTTCAGCCGCAAGTGCAAGCTTCTCCAGTTCCGCAAAGGAATACTCCTGTCCCTCACGCCTGAACTGACGGCGGGACTCCTGTATCAGCCACAAGCCAATAATGTTTTTCAGGAACGTCGTTGTTCCGCCGTAGCCCGCCTCGTTTGTAAGGTTAAGCTCCTCGGATTTTTCATTGATAAGCGGTTTGTCAAGCTCCGTGCCGAACAGCGACCACGTTCCGCAGGAAATGAAAATGAAGTCCTTTTCCTCTGTTGGAACAGCCGCAACAGCACACTGTGTATCGTGACCGCAGACTGCGATAACGTCAGCCTTCGGTGCATTCAGGTCGTGACAAATGCTGTCGGAAAGCTTGCCAACAACCGTGCCCGACGGTACAATCTCCGTCAGTAAGTTCTGCGGAATATCAAGCGCCGAAAGCACCTGCTCCGACCACACCTTTTTGTCAGCGTCCATCATCTGCGTTGTCGAAGCAATGGAAACCTCGCTCTTTTTCTGCCCCGTCAGCAGGTAGTTGAACAGGTCGGGCATAAGCAGAAGCGTTTCGGCGTTGTCAAGCATATGGGGACGATTTTTACGCAGCGAAAGAAGCTGAAAAACCGTGTTGATATCCATAAACTGATTTCCCGTGATTTTGTAGAACGGCTCTCTCGCAAACAGCTTCAAAGCCTCCTCAACCATACCGTTGTTTCGCTCGTCACGATAATGTACAGGTGCTTCCATCAATGCACCGTCTTTGCCAATCAAGCCGAAATCCACACCCCAGGTGTCCACGCCGATACTGTCAAAGCCGCCTGCAAGCACAGCCTTGGAAATGCCCTGCCGTACCTCGTAGAAAAGGCGGTAAATGTCCCAGTAGAACGTGCCCCCAAGCTTCACAGGGTTGTTCTCAAAGCGGTGAATTTCTTCAAGGGAAATGGTTTCGCCGTTGAACTTGCCAAGCATTGCCCTGCCGCTTGAAGCACCGAAATCAAAAACGAGAACTCTTTTCTCACTCATTTTACAACACCTTTTTTCAGAATGATATTAGCGTAAATAGCCTCCTCGCCTGTTGCAACAACAGCGTAAGCTGTCTTTGCACGCTCGTAGAAAGCAAAACGCTCAATCATCTCAATCTTGCAGTTTTCAGGCTCGTACTTGTTGATGATGTCCTTGTATTCGTCCCAAATCGTTGGAACAACAGGGTCGCCGGGCACAACCTCCATCAGCATAACAGGCTTGTCTGTGTATGTATCGAGAGGAAACAGCTGCATAATTGCATCAAGCAGTTCAGGAACACCGTGACCGTCACAGCGTACCACACGCTTGCCGTATGTTTCCGCAGGGAAGTTTCCGTCAGCAATTACGATTTCGTCACCGTGCCCCATTTCCATTAGTGTTTTCACCATTTCGGGCGAAAGAATTTTGGGTATGTTTTTGAGCATTTCAATCTTCCTTTCTTCAATCAGTTTCTTCAGGTGCTTTGCCCTTACTTACAACACACTTAATTTCATATCCATAATCAGACTGCCGCCGTCCAGCCGGCAGATTCTGATGTATTATTGTCCCTTCTGGATATTCAGATGAATATTCATAGGATTCAACAATAAGTGTATATTCACCGCCGTTTTCACTGCACGCTTCATATTCCAAACCCTTTAAGTCGGGAACTGTAATCAAATCAACACAGACTTCCGTATCTAAACTGTATATGTAAAACGCACTACACATCATTATCGGCACAAGTACTGCTGAAATTAATGCGGCAAGTTTTGTTTTCTTCATCAATTTACGTTTTTCCTTTTGGGAAGTGAACAGAATAAATCCAAACACGACTGTCAAAATCAATGCAATTAACGCAAGTATTATAAAAATAACAGCTAAATCATTCATCCCTGTTCACCGATTTTTCCACGCTGAACCCCTCAGGGTAACGCTTTTTCAGCTTGTCAATGTTCATCTGAAAAATGTCCTCCAAATCGTAGCCGATAGCCGTTGCCGTTTCCGCAAGATACCACGCAACATCACCAAGCTCCTTTGCAAGCTTTTCTTTATCAAGCTCGTGACCCTGTGCAAGATGCTTTTTCACAATATCAATCGCCTCGCCCGACTCGCCGCAAAGTCCCATCACACCGTTTATCAGCACGTCCTTTTTGTCAAGTTCAGGGTTAAGCGTAACCATAGCAAGCTTCTGATATTCGTTTATTGTCATATTTTCAATTCCTTCCTGTAAATGTGGAATTTGGAAAGTGGAATGAGGAGTTAATATTTCCAATTCCGCATTCCTCATTCCTAATTCCACTTTATTACAACATCAATCTCACTCTCATCAGGCACTTCAAAAAGCCTTTCCAGCTTTTCAAGCAAGCCCTCATCAAGAAAGTACGCCGACGTTTTCCCCTCGGCAACCTCTTTGTTACGCTTGTCAATGTTCCTCTGCCAGTCATCGTCGGAAATGTCAATGTAATGGAACTCACATTCGTAGCCGCGGCTTTCGTAGAATTGCCGTGCAAAGTCACGGTCAGCCCTGCTCCAGAAACCCCACTCCAGTATGATGTTCACGCCGATTTCCAGCAGTTCAACCGACTTGCTGAAAAGATAATTGTGAATACGATTACAGATTTCATCGTGTTTGTCTCCGAGATTTCCGTCAAACACCGACAGCGTTATCTCGTCGCAGGACAGCACCGCCGCACCCAGTTTCTTCCGCAACGTTTCGGTGTAAAAGCTTTTTCCGCTGCAAATTTTTCCGCAGATTAAGATTGCTTTTGGCATTGTAAAATCCTCTCAAACAAGTACGGCTGAATTAACGGATAGGTCAGCATTTCAGGTATACCGTCCAAAAATTCCACACGTTCAATTTCGCTGTGCAACTCATTTTCCAGCTCCTGCACCTCCGCATAGAAAAGCATACCAAGGGTTTCCTCGCCGTCCTTTTCCACGCCGTAAACGCACACTTGCGACAAATCAAATTTCACCGCACCCGTTTCCTCATAGAGTTCACGTCTTGCAGTTTCGACAATATCCTCACCCTGCTCACGGTGTCCTCCTGGGATTTCGTAGGTGTCACGCTCTTTGTGCTTGCACCAAAGCCATTTGCCATCCTTGCGTGAAGCAATCACCGCAAATTTCAGCTTCTCATCGGGAGCATTTTCGTAAAATTTTACTTTTATCATTTGTTACCTCATATCAAAATATATCAAGCAATTCAGACAAATTACCAACCGTGTAGTCCTGCCCGAAATTACCGCCTTTATTTTTCCTGTCAACCAAAACAGTTGTCATTCCAACTTTTTTAGGTGCAATAACATCTTCCTCACCCGAGTCACCGACAAAAACTGCTTCGTCTGCCGAACAAGCGATTTCATCAAGTATTCTGCGATAAAATTGCTCATCGGGCTTATAGCATTTCAGCAATTCGGATGTGAACACCTTATCAAATTGCAAATTGTTATATTCAAAATTCTGCATAAGCGGTTCTGTATCCGTATTTGACGCAATTATCAGCGTATATTTACCCGAAAGCTTTTCAAGCACAGCTTTTGTTTCATCAAATGCGTTACGGTTATACAAGCTGTCAAGCATTATTTTTACATCAGAGATATAGTCACCACTTATGCGGTAATATTCATACAGTTCACGCAAATCCATTCCGAAAATTTCTCTTTCGGAAATAAACGTACCTGCCCTCATATTACGCTTATGCAGCTGCTTCCAATGTGCATAAAATTCCTTTGGGTCAATGTCTGAATTGTTCTTTTCAAGTATCCTTTTCGCCGCATCAACCGAGCCGCTGCCTGTTGAAATAAGCGTGCCGTATACGTCAAACAGAATTGCTTTTGGCATTTTGTTACCTCGTATTATCAAAATATATTCGTCAATTCAAGCAAATTATCAACAGCATAATCTGCTTCATAATCTTCATTTTCAGGTGTCTGATGAACCGCAAAGCCTTGTCTTATCCACACGGTTTTCATACCAAGCTTTTTCGCAGGGTAAATGTCATTGTCAAGCCTGTCACCAACCATAACAGCATCTTCCGCCGCACATTCCGCTTGTTCAAGTGCATACCGAAAAATCCTCTCGTCAGGCTTTGCAAATCCAAGCTCTGCCGAAGCCGCAACAACGTCTATGTACCTGCTCAATCCCCAGTTTTCAAGCCTTTCGGCAGTACCCAAACTTTGATTTGCAATTACTCCTATTTTGTAGCCCTTACCCCAAAGATAATTCAGCATCCTTTCCGCATCGGGATACAAAATCTCGTCCTCCTTATGCCAAGGTGTTTTCGTCAGACCGAAATGCTTTATCGCTTCAAGGTCACCCTTCAAATTCTGCTTTGCAAAATAAATCAGCTTTTCATTGAACTGCTCAAAAGTTATACCCGTGCCCGAAATTGCATCACGGATTCTGTGTCTGTAAGCCTCTGTTTCATCAACAAGCGTTGAGCCTATGTCGAAGAAAATCCATTCTACCTGCTCCATTTTGTCCCCCACAAATTCACTCTCGGCAAAAGCGGCAGCACCGCCATTACCCAAAATAAATTTTTATTAATAGTATAGAGTGGAGTGAAAAGAAAACTCCTCACTCCACTCTCATAACTCCTAACTCTTACATAAGAGAGTTGTAAAGTGCTGTGATATCTTCAACGGAAGTATCCTTAGGGTTGCCGGGACGGCAAGCGTCATCGTAAGCAGACTGTGCAAGGAAAGGAATATCCTCAGCCTTAACGATTTCCTTGAGGTCAGCAGGAATTCCAACATCAATGGAAAGCTGCTTAACAGCATCGATTGCTGCCTTTCTGTATTCCTCCTGAGTCATATCGTCAACACCCTTAACACCCATTGCACGAGCAATTTCACGGTACTTCTCGCCTGTTGCTTCAGCGTTGTATTCCATAACTGTAGGAAGAATGATAGCGTTTGCAACACCGTGTGGTGTGTCGTAAAGTGCACCAAGCGGGTGAGCCATTGAGTGAACAATACCAAGACCAACGTTGGAGAAGCCCATACCTGCAACGTACTGACCGAGAGCCATATCTGCTCTGCCTTCCTTTGTGTTTTCAACTGCACCGCGGAGACTTCTTGCGATGATTTCGATAGCCTTGAGATGGAACATATCGGAAAGCTCCCAAGCGCCCTTTGTGATGTAGCCTTCGATAGCGTGCGTAAGAGCATCCATACCTGTTGCAGCTGTGAGTCCCTTAGGCATTGTTTCAGTCATATCAGGGTCAACAAAAGCAACTACAGGAATATCGTGCGGGTCAACGCAAACCATCTTTCTGTTCTTTTCAACGTCTGTGATAACGTAGTTGATTGTAACCTCAGCAGCTGTACCTGCTGTTGTAGGAACCGCAAAAATAGGCACGCACTTGTTCTTTGTATCTGCAACACCTTCAAGGCTTCTTACATCAGCAAATTCAGGGTTTGTGATGATGATACCGATAGCCTTAGCTGTGTCCATGGAAGAACCACCGCCGATTGCGATGATGTAGTCTGCACCAGCAGCCTTGATAGCTTCAACGCCTGCCTGTACGTTTTCGATTGTCGGGTTAGGCTTGATATCGGAGAAAATCTCGTAAGCAAGACCAGCGTTATCAAGAATATCAGTTACCTTCTTTGTAAGACCAAACTTGATAAGGTCAGGGTCGGAGCAAACGAGAGCCTTCTTGAAGCCTCTGCCCTTTGCCTCGTCAGCAATTGCGTTGATAGCACCAGCACCGTGGTAGGAAGTTTCGTTGAGAATAAATCTGTTAGCCATTTTAAATGCACTCCTTTTTATTTACTTAATCTTTCGATTATTTTATTCAAATTATTTGCCCAATTGATATAAAACTCATTATCTGTACCATCTTCAGTCATCAGTTCAAATAGCTCTGATTTTTCACTTTTTACTATGCCAATGACATCAATTGATTTTTTGCGAAGTTTTTCTGCGGCAGAGGTATCAATAATATCAGTTATTCTTTGCATATCTTCATCTTCAAAGCCTGTCAAAATGTCATAATCAATACCATTTAAAACCGCATCAACAACAGCCGCTGCTGCAAGTCCATATTCACATACATCGTAATCAAGATAATCTTCATTAAGAGCCTCATCAAGAAACTGCTCTATGTTATCGGAACTTAATTCATCAAGAGCATCCAATGCTGTATCATCGCAAAATATCATATAGTCCCAGCAACCCATAATTATGTCATCCTATTATTTATCCCCATATGGGTATTTCTTATATCCCGGGTGCTTACCTGTAACACCGTACTGTGCACGCATACTGCAAAGTCTGTCAATATTCTCGCGTGAGATTTCCCTCTCACCGCCGAGAAGATGTGCTGTAAGGGAAATTTTTGCGAAAAGTTCGAGAGTTTCCATTCTGTAGTACGCTGTAATCAGGTCAGCGCCAACCGAAAGTGCGCCGTGATTCTGCAGAAGCATTACGTCGTGCTCCTCAAGGTACGGTGTAATTGCCTCAGGTACTTCGTATGTAGACGGCGTGCCGTAAGGTGTAACAGGAATTGAGCCGATTGCGATAACTGACTCAATCATCGTGTAGCCGTCAAGAGCCTTGTTTGCAACAGCGTAGCCGGTAGCCGTAGGCGGATGAGCGTGAAGAACCGAGCCAACATCCTCTCTTACTTCATAACAGCGAAGGTGCATCTTGATTTCGGAGGAAGGTCTGTACCCCTCCAGTGCTTCAAGAACCTCGCCCTTTGCGTTGATTTTTACAATTTTGTCTGGAGTGATGAAGCACTTGCTTATACCCGTAGGAGTAGCAAGGAAAGTGTCATCATCAAGCTTGACGGAGAGATTTCCGTCATTTGCAGCAACCCAGCCGAGCTGCCACATTTTATGGCAGATGTCGCACATCTGCTCCTTTATCTGCTGTTCGTTCATTGGTATCATTCCTTTGTGTTTTTTACTATGTGTAATTGTTTACACAACTGTATTTATGTTTATATTATACAATATATTCGCAAAAAAGTCCACTATTTTATGGAACAGCACATAAAAATAAATCTGCCACTTTTTGTACAGCTTGCACAAAAGCACCGCTTCAATAATTAGCTTGCCTTGACTTTTCATCTATACAGAACTATAATTATAGTATAATTCACAATTCAAATCCGCCCGACGAAATCGGACACCGTAATTATTAATTATTCACTATAAAAACAGGAGGTTATCCTATGAAACAATATTATGACAACCGTGAGCTCAGCTGGCTGAAATTCAACGAACGTGTGCTTGAAGAAGCACAGGACAAGAACGTGCCCCTCTGCGAAAGACTTATGTTCACAGCAATTTTTCAGTCTAACCTTGATGAGTTCTTTATGGTGCGTGTAGGCTCACTTTACGACCAGACTCTCGTTGACGCTGACGTGCGTGAAAACAAGACCGATATGACCTGTGCAGAACAGCTTGAAGCGATTTTCAAGCGTGTTGCGGAGCTTAACCCTATCCGTGACAATGCCTACAACGGAGTAATGTCCGAGCTTGAAAAGCACGGCGTTGAACAGGTCAATTTCAAGATGCTGTCCAAGGAGGAGGAAAGCTACTTAAAAGTGTATTTCACCACTGAAATTCTTCCCCTGATTTCCCCGCAGGTAATCGACAAACGACACCCGTTCCCATTCCTGAAAAATAAAGAGATTTATGCCGTTGCACAGCTTGAAGCAAAGAATTCTGTCACAATCGGACTTGTCCCTGCAAGCGGAACTTTCTCACGCATAATCTTCCTCCCGGGCACAAAGCACCGCTTTATGCTTGTTGAGGAACTTATTCTTCACTATATGCCGCTGATTTTCGAGAACTACAAGGTTCTTGACAAGTCACTTATGCGTATTACCCGAAACGCCGACATCAATATGGAGGAAGCCCTCTACGACCACGACGTTGACCTGCGTGACGTGATGAGCGACCTGCTGAAAAAGAGAAAGAAGCTTTCGCCTGTCCGTATGGAGCTTTCACGCAAGCTGGGGCAGACGGCTGTTGCGTATCTCTGCGAAAAGCTGGAGCTTAAGCACAGCCAGATTTTCCGTCTGAAAACACCACTTGACCTTTCCTTCGTGTACACGCTTAGAGGACGTCTTGAAGATAATCTCCCTCTGCTTTTCTTCGGCAGGGCAGACCCTCAGAATTCCTGCGAAATTGACCATACAGCACCGATTATTCCGCAGGTGCAGAAGCGTGACATTGTTCTTTCTTATCCTTTTGAGTCAATCAAGCCATTCCTGCGTATGCTTATGGAAGCGGCAGTTGACCCGAATGTTGTTTCAATCAAGATTACACTCTACCGTGTAGCGTCCAACTCAAAGGTTATCGACGCACTCATCGCCGCCGCTGAAAACGGAAAGGAAGTCCTTGTTCTTGTTGAGCTCCGTGCACGCTTTGACGAGGAAAACAACATAGGCTGGTCACAGCGTCTGGAGTACGCAGGCTGCAACGTTATCTACGGTCCCGAAAGTCTTAAAGTGCACTCAAAGCTGTTACTTATCACACGCAAGAACAGTGCGGGAAAAATCCAGTACATCACACAAATCGGCACGGGCAACTACAACGAAAAGACCTCAGCCCTCTACACTGATTTGAGCCTGCTTACCGCAAATCAGGAAATCGGTGCGGAGGCACTTATGGTGTTTAACGCACTTTCCACCAACACCCTTGTTGAGCACACCGACAAGCTTCTCGTTGCACCTCTCTGCCTGCAAAACCGTGTAATCGAAATGATAAACACCGAAATTGAAGCCGCAAAACGTGGCGAGGACGCATTCATCGGTTTGAAGCTGAATTCCCTTACCGACAAGAAGATTATCGACAAGCTTGTTGAAGCTTCACAGGCGGGGGTAAAAATCCGAATGGTTATCCGCGGCATATGCTGTCTTGTGGCAGGTGTTGAAGGTTACACCGAAAACATCGAAATCACAAGCATTGTAGGACGCTACCTCGAACACAGCCGTATCTACATTTTCGGCACGGGTGAACGCCGCAAAATCTATATCAGCTCCGCCGACTTTATGACACGAAATACAATCCGCCGTGTCGAGGTTGCCGCACCAATTCTCGACAGCCACGTCCAGGCACGGATTATGCACATTTTCAGCGTGCTCACCAGCGACAATGTCAAGGCAAGACGTATGCTCCCCGACAGCACTTATGTGCACGTTGAAACCGATGGTACAGCTGTTGACTCGCAGGCTGCATTCATCAAGGAAGCATATGCAAATGCGGCAAAAGCACCTGTTAAGGCTACGCACAAAGTTAAACCTGTCAAAAGGAAGAAAAAGTAACGACATAAGAAAGGAAAGCTTATGAAAAAGACATTTATCGCATTAATTTCCGCTTTGGCAATTGCAATTTCACTCTGCGGCACGGTGTTTGCGGAAGAAAACACTGTTCCAGAAAACGGCTGGTACGAAAACAGCGGTGAAAAATATTACTACGAAAACTCACAGCCAGCACACGGCTGGCGGCATATTGACGGCGAATGGTACTGCTTTGACATTGATGACGGCACTGCTGCAACTGGCAAAACCGAAATGGGTTCGGGATATTACTTTTTTGACGAGGATGGAAAATGGACGGGAAAACTTGCCAAAGCGGCACTCGCACCCGAAGATTTCAAGTTTGAATTTCAGGAAATTTATTTGGATGACGAAGAAGTATGCTACAATTACAGCATAGAAAACGGAAGACTATATCTGAAATGCGAAAACCGCAGATTTTCACGAAAGCTTTCCGAAAGAGAATATCAGATTATTTACAGTATGCTTGAAATGTATTGTTTTGAAGATTGTAGTGTTTATTATTCCTATGACCCTGATGATGAAGTAGGTGCTTATTATCTTGGTTCAATCGATTACACAGCAAATGGTAAAAAAATTGATTTTAGCGGTGATGATATTCTTTTCAGCAACGAATATGAGGAATGTCAAAGATTTCAGCAGTTTTACAATTGCTTTTCCGAGATTGACAATCTGAAAGAATACGCTGAGGAAAGAATGGGGTATTAATCTTGAATATAATCAGAATTGACGAAGCAAGACTTGAAGAATGTCTTGAAGTCATACACAAAAGCTTTTCGACGGTTGCTGAGGAGTTCGGTTTTACGCGTGAAAATTGCCCGACTCACACAAGCTTTATGCCAATAGAAAAGCTCCGTAAGTACGCCGAATGGGGCTTTGAAATGTTCGGTATGGAGGACGGCGGCAGAATTATCGGTTATGTTTCCGTTTCGCATAATCCCGACGGAAAGTTTGAACTGCACAACCTCGCTGTACTGCCCGAATATCGTCACGGCGGTATCGGAAGAAAGCTTGTTGACCGTGCTAAAGAGGCAGTTGCCGAAAAGGGCGGAAACAAGCTTCATATCGGAATTATCGAGGAGCATACCGTGCTGAAAAAGTGGTACGAAACAAACGGATTTGTCGGCACGGGCACGCAAAAATTCGAGCACCTGCCGTTTACAGTGAGATTTATGGAATGTAATATATGTTAATTTGCAACAAAAACCGCCTGAAAACAAGTCGTCAGGCGGCTTTTTGCACAAATTTGCAAAAATGAAATGAAACAAGAGAAACCTAGAGATTTGAAGCAAAACAGAGAGATTTCAAGAGATTGAGGGATATATTTTAAAAATTCGGCATTTTACCTATTGACTTTGGCTGAAAAGCCGTGTATAATAGTCAATGTTGTGTCGGACGGGCTGTGTCAATGAGTTGCAGACAACGCCCCTGATATCTGACAAAAATTTATTAAGAGGAGAATGTTTATGTCAACTTATATGCCTAAGGCAAATGAAATCAGCCGTAAATGGTATGTGCTTGATGCTTCCGGCAAGTCCCTCGGTAGAGTTGCAGCAGAAGCTGCTTCCATCCTCCGCGGCAAGAACAAGCCAACTTTTGCACCACACGCTGACTGCGGCGACCACGTTATCATCATCAACTGTGCACAGGCTAAGCTCACAGGTAAGAAGCTTGAGCAGAAGTCCTACAAGTGGCACACAGGCTGGATTGGCGGTCTCAAGGAGATCAAGTACAGCGATATGATGAAGAACGAACCGGAAAGAGCAATGATGATTGCTGTTAATGGTATGCTCCCTAACAACACACTCGGCAGAGCTGCTCTCAAGCGTCTCAGAACTTACGCTGGCGCTAACCACGACCACGCAGCACAGAAGCCTGAAAATTACGAGATATAAGGAGGCGGAGTAAATGTACGAATCTAAACAGCCATATTTTTACGGCACAGGTAGAAGAAAAAGCTCCGTTGCAAGAGTAAGAGTTTACGCAGGCAGCGGTAACATCACAATCAACGGCAGAGATATCAACGACTACTTTGGTCTCGAAACTCTCAAGCTTATCGTTAGACAGCCACTGGTTCTCACAGATAACGCTGACAAGTTCGACATCGTTTGCACAGTTGCAGGCGGCGGCGTAACAGGTCAGGCTGGTGCAATCCGTCACGGTCTTTCCAGAGCTCTTCTCCAGGTTAACGCTGAGCTTCGTCCAGTTCTCAAGAAGGCTGGCTTCCTCACTCGTGACCCAAGAATGAAGGAAAGAAAGAAGTACGGTCTCAAGGCCGCTCGTCGTGCTCCTCAGTTCTCCAAGAGATAATTTTACCCGAATGGGTTTACAAAGAAAAGTCCCGAAAACCTCGTGTTTTCGGGCTTTTTTTGTTTGCAGAGATTTGCTCGGAACTGCTGAAAAACGTTCCGTAGCACTCAGGCAGCACTCGTACAGCACTCAAGGATTTTTTGTAAAGAGATGTCGTTCAACCAACGGCATCTCTTTTTTTATATCTTGTTGATTGCTTCGACAAGCTCCTGAATGTCTAAGTGGGTGTACACGCATTCGGAAATAGTTTTTCCTGAATGACCGAGGATTCTGTTGATTTTAGCAGGATATATCTCAGCCTCGTGCAGCAAGGTAGCACAGGTATGGCGTGTTTCATGTATATGCCGCCCTTCCATCTCTAAAGTTTCGGTGAAAGGCTTCCAGTATGTGCTTCTGAAAGCTGTATCTCCTTTCCCCCCGCTGAAATCTCTGTTGTTCATGGTTAAAAGATACTTATTTTCTGGATTCTGATTATAAAAATGAATCCAGTATTTTTTTACCTTGTCAGCTATGGGTACTTTTCGGATTCCGCTTTCGGTCTTGGATTTTATAATATCTATGTAATTCTCATCAATGTGGCAATCCTCCTTTTTCAGGTTCAGAAGTTCATTGATACGAACACCAGAATAAATAAGCATAAGAACAGCCTGTGCCATTTCTGTATTGTCAAGCTGCTTGATTTTCTCAATTTCAGCTGACGTAAATGTGGTTCTGTTTTGCTTATTAGGATTCTTGTTCTTGAATTTCTTTATATCAATACCTTCGGAATAATCTCTGTCAGTAAGCTTTCTTGGAAGAGCATATTTGTACATCTGTGTAAGCAATACCTTTATCTTTCTGAGAGTAGGATAATTGCAGTCGGCAGTATCAATCACGTATTGCAAATCATCAATTCCAATATCCTTGAACGGCTTATTATACAAGAATTCACAGCGGTTATATGCAGCAGAATAGGCACTTATATTTGAGTTGCTTATGGTCGGGAATTTTTGCTCACTCCACTTCTCATATACATCACTGAAGGTAGCCTTACCGCCAGAAATATCGTATGGATTATTCTTGTAATTCTGAAGTGCAATTACAGCTTCATCATAAGTTTTATAATATCCCAAGGATTTTCTGATTTGCTTTCCGTTATCATCCCAGCCTAAAGTTACTAACGCCTGATATGGTTTTCTCCTTCTTCCAGAAACCTTGACTATTGAACCAGTTCCGTTTGCTCGTCTCATTTTTCTTGCCATTATATTTCCTCCAATTTTTGTATTTTAATGTTTTGATTAGTGAATTCATTTAACACAACAATCAACTCCTTTAAGGGAAAATATTATAATAATTACTAATTATTTAACCAATTTTACGCTTTCTTTTGGCTCTATTGACGAATTTTATTATGATGCTAAAATATCGGATTTTTCACTGAGTTTTTACCGTTCGGGGAACAGTAAGTGGTGAGAGGAGCAAAAAGGAAGCTTTTTGATACCTTATCAAATTTATAAAAGGAGAAATTCCAATGAACGATTACATCAGAAATTATGCAAAATCAAGCGGCGTAAAGCTTTGGGAGATTGCTGACAAACTCGGTATGCAGGACAGTAATTTCTCAAAAATGCTCAGACATAGTCTGGGACTGGAAAAAGAAAAGCAAATCATAAAAATCATTGATGATATTGCTGAACTTCATGAAAGGTATGGTAAATAATATGGAAGCACAAAACAAGGAACATTGTCTGAACTTTTCAGGTGGGAACGTCCCGATAGCAGATGTTGCAAGAATTATGAAAAAATCACCTATGTACATAAGAATCGGACTTCAGAGAGGCTTGCTTCCTATTGGTATAGCCATAAAAAAGGACGATAACCGAAAAAACTACGATTACTATGTAAGTCCGAAATTGCTGTATGAATACACAGGTTTTTTGTACGATGAAAAAAAGCAATTTTAGTATTGTTTAATTAAGTGATTAAGACAATAACTATAAGAATTATAGCAATGCCGTACAGAGCTTGTGACAAAGACGAGACAGAATTGACATCAAGCTGTCAACGTGCTTTGTACTGTATTGTTTTACAGCTGTATAATGCAGAGTTTACACAGCTAACTTGTTTTTATTCGCAAAATTTATTTGAAGGAGTCGTAAATATGAGTAAGAATCAAATACCTTATTTTAACGCTGTAAATAAGGATTCGTTAATATATTCCGTGGATAATGTGAAAATCATTTTTAACATTACTAAGGAATTTCTGCATGAGATAAAGCATTCGCCAGCTGAGGTGTCATTGTTTAAGGGATGTGAATACAAACGCTGGCATAAAGGATATTATTATAAATACATCAAGTATTTAGAGAATGGTGCAAAAATGAATATATCTATTTCAAACCGACACGAAAAGTATCAGTGTTCAATTTTATGCAATCCCAATAAATGCTTCAAGGATACAAGAAGCATTGAATTTATCAAAGAATTACTGAAAAGAAGTACCGAATACTACATATCTAAATTGGATATTGCAGTTGATATACCTGTTAAGTATTCTTTGCTGGAATTTGACAAGTCATACGCAGCAAAACATACATACCAAAAGAATAAAGGCAGTTACCCGATGATTTTCTGGGGAGAAAGAAATAAAAAGGGTTATGTAAGGGTATATGATAAAAGTGATGAAGCAGAGCTTGACTACGATGTTACTCGTGTGGAAATGACAATAGGCAATCCTTACGGTAAAAATGATACTTACAGATTTCCGAGTGTCTGGTCACATGATAATCTGAACAAAGCAGATATACCAGATAATTTATCATCTACCGATATTAGCTTGATACGGCTTATTGTTAATAATAATGACGGTTTGGACGAATTTAATAAGCTGGCATATAATAAAAGAAAAAAACTTGAACCATACATTTCTAAACAGCTTAATAAAATAGTCATTGATACAGATGTGGTCAGAGCTGTTGCGTATAAAATGTATGATATAATTGAACTGCCATCAAGCGTTTATTGTGATTACAATGTAAAGGTCATTCCAGAATCAGATGATACGAAGTGACAGGCGTGGGCTGCTGTCTTTTACATCAGCCCACACAAGCATTACGCACACCGCTCCATTTCGTATATGTATTCTCTTGCGTCAAGGAGCTTTGTATACACAGGCAGAGAGCCTCGTCTGAATACCCAGCACTCTCCGACAGGCATATACAGTACCTGACGGAGCATTTTATCACAGCGCAGGCTTACGGTAGTGGCAGTTTCAACGTCATTTCCGCCGAGATACACATAGGTATCGCAATTAGAAATAATCGTCATATCATCACAGCCGTAACCCTGTCTGAGCTGTGCTTCAGACTGAATCATAAGCATAACTGAAATACCTCTTGAACGGATAGTGGAAATCATACGGGGAAATTCTTCTATCTTGCAGTTTGACGCAAAATCATCAAGGATAAATCTGACAGGAATGGGGAGTCTGCTGTCCTCGCAGAAATTATCTGCATAGTCGCAAAGGGTCTGCATTGCCTGAGTAAAGAAGATGTTTGCCAGTGCGTCCATTGACCTGTCGGTGTCGCTTACAGTAACAAATATTACAGTTTTCTCCCGTGCAATAGACGTAAAATCAAAATCATTCTTACTCATCATAACTTGCAGTTCCTTTGTATCAAACTTTGCAAATTTAGCTGCAAGAGTAGCTCTTATGCAGTCATAAGTTCTGTAAGGGGAAGCGTCAACATTTTCGAACTGTGCGCAAGCCCAGCTGTTGGGATTCCTCCGCCGCAAAAAATGAAATCGTCTTGAAAGCTCAGATTCCTTATTGTCTTCATCTTTTCTTTCGCCTTCTCGCACAAGATTCATGATTGAGCTGAAATTTATAGGCATATCCTTTGATTCAACAAGATAGCCAATCAATGCAGACAGAAAAATAGTTGTCATTGAATCCCAGAACGGGTCTGCTTTCGTTCCGTGTGACGCTTTTTCGTTTACCAGAACTTCAGTTATTCTGATAATATCCTGCGTTGTGGAAACTATCTGCATAGGATTGTAATGTGCAGATTTGTCAGGATGGGTAAAATCTATGGATTTAATACGGTAGCCCTTGCTTTTAAGGTAACTGCTGTATTTTTTCTGTAAGCTGCCTTTAGGGCCTGAAACAATATAACTTCCTACCGCCTGATAAAGATTAGGTGTGACAATGGTTCTGGTCTTGCCTGTGCCGCTGCCGCCCACAACAAGTACATTATTATTCAGACGGGTCTTCATGTCGTTAAGGCTGTAACTGCATCCATCGGCAATGAGCAGGTCGCTGTTATTGAATTCCTCGGAAGCCCACTTTGCACTGACTTCCCACGGCGTAAGCTCAATAGGCTTTTCGTCAACGGGCATATCAAACATGGTTTCTTGTGCGTATTCAGCCTGTTCCATTTCAATTTCAGGTGCTACATAAAACTTTCTCATAATAACAATCTCCTCTCATTAAAACACAGAATAAACTATCTCATCGCATATACCGAATTCAACAGCCTGTTCGGCGTTCATGGTATTATCAAATGATGTTGCACGGTTGATTTCTTCAAGCGTTTTTGCGGTATGCTTTGCAAGAATGCCGTTGACAATATCCCTTGTTTCCATTATTGAATCGGAAATGCGTGAAATTGAAGTGGCTGAACCGCCTATTCCGCCTCCAAGCAGTACCTCATGAATCATAACTCTGCTGTGAGGAAGAATAAATCGCCGTCCCTTCTGACCTGCGGCAAGAAGTACAGCCGCCATACTTGAAGCCTGTCCGAAGCAGTACATACGCAGTTCGTGTTTACAACTCTGAATCATATCATATATGGCAAGTCCCGCATTTACATTTCCGCCAACGCTGTTGATGTAAATGTCAATAGGTTCGTCCTTTCTTGTAAGGTAAAGCATCATCTGCATAAAGTCAGCTGCCATATCCTGAGTTATTTCTCCCGTAAGAAAAATACGTCTCTGGGATAAAAGCTGACTGTCAAGCTGAACCTTCTCAAAACCTTTTGCTGTTTCTTCAATAAAATATTTTGTACTCATAATAAAATCGTCCTTTCTGTCAGGAAACTGCTGATTAAGGCATAGCCATCACTTCCGACTCTAGAAAATCTGTCACTGAGAGGGGCGTGAAGCGATTTAATCAGCGGTTTCTTTGGTATGGTCTTATTATAGCACGGCTGATAAATTTATCCGATGCATTTTATGCTTTTTGCGTGCAACCTTTATGCAACTTTTCGGGGATTTATGCAACAAAAATGTGGCGGATACATTGCGCATCCGCCACAGAGGTGTTTTATAGTATTATTATGCTTGTCATTCGCCCGAGGGTTTAACCGTTTCACCGATTGCAAATAAAATTTCATTAGCAGCATCCAACGCTTCTTCAGGAATATACCAGCCGTCTTCTTTTGGCTGCATTATTGAGCAATATACTTCATAGCGATTAAACTCTGAATCTATATATGATAGATAAACCGATTCGCAAGCCTCACCGCCAAGTTGTCGCTCAATTACTATTGCAGCCGAATTTGTAAGCTTATAGTTATATGAGTAATTATTATCGTAATCGTTATTTTGTTTTGTAGCCTTTTTGTCATAATACTCTGTTATAGCCGAATCGGAAAGCTCTGATAAGTTCATTTTACCTTTGTTACCAAAAAGGAAATCTTTGTCACTGGCTATCTTCAAAAGATAATCTGTGCCATTGTATGTATATACCATATAACTGTCATTAATTGCATCTGGAATCTTGTATGAAACTTTATCATTTTCGTTAAATTTTTCAATCATTTCATCTGATTCAGGGTTGCATCCGCCAATGCTGAAAAGCCTAACACTATTCGTTTCTAAATCAATAAATATATTATAGTAATTTCCCGAGGCACTTTTGGGAAGGTTGTTATGATATTCACCAATGTAATCATCTATATATTCATAATGGTCAATATTATTTATAGTAGGCTCGCCCCATTTGCTGATAAGCTCATCAACAGACGTACCGACTGTAATTCCCTTAGGTAAAAAGATTTTTTCTCTAAAAGGCGGAGCAAGTATAATACAATCCTTTAAAAGCTGAGCTTCCTCGGTTTTGTTGTAAAAAAGTCCTGCTGCTTTTTCTCCATTAACAGTTATATCCATGGAATCGTGTTTTCCAGCTTGTATAACGGTTGTTTCGGGGTCTTTCCTAAAAATCGCACCTGCCTCTTGTAACTGAGCCGCAGTTGCAGGAAACGTAATTACAGTATTGTTAATCTGGAATTTACTTGAGTATATATCAGCTGATAAGATTTCATCTGTCGGAATTATTTCAGTAACTTCACCGCCTGCATTATTTTCTTCTTCCTTTTCCGCTTTCATTGATTCATCCAGTTCTATAAGTTTTTCTTCCCAGTTGTCTTCGTTGATGGTTTCAAGCTCACGTTCAATATCTGCTTCTGTCTTTTCTCCCGAGCTGCCGCAAGCTGTCATAGAAAAGCACATACAAATCGCCAGAGCGGCTGCAAGAATTGATTTTAGTTTTTTCATAAATACTACTCCTTATACTTTTAAAATATTTTCAGTGTTCGCATTATTAAAGACGTTTTAAAAGCTCTACCTTTTTTGCTTCGTATTCGCTTTCGGTAATAAGTCCGTTATCGAGCATTTCTTTGAGCTGTTCTAGTCCGCCTTTTACGGTATCTGCTCCACCAGTTTCTTTTACAGCCTGAGCAAATGCATTTATAGTTGCCTCATAATTCATAGCGTTGATTTCTTCCTGCGCCTTTTCTGTAAGAATAAAGTATTTGTTTTCAAATGGGTATATGCATGGCTTTTTAAGCAAAAAAAGGATAAGGTCAGCTATCAGAAATAACCAGCCTGTGTATATTCCGAAAATGGAAATGAAAAGATACACTAAGATTCCAATCAAACCCAAAGAATGTGTAAGCTTCTTAAAAAGAAATTCCGAATGTATAAAATAGTGTATAACTCCGCCAAGTACAAAAGCGGATGCATAGGAGTTATGACCTGTGATTATGTTGCGGATAATCCAAATTAAAGTGATTGCGATTCCGACAAACATAGATACAACTCTTACTTTATTCGTCATATTATAATTTTTTTGCGCTGACGGTGGCATTTGTTCATACTTAATCATATTACTTCTCCTTTTTTGGGGGATAATTTTTGCTTGTTATTATTATATCATAATAAATCGACATAATCAACTATTATAATACCCAAAATCCAATAATAGTTATATCGAATTATGGTAAACTATGTTCATACAGGAGGTGTGAATATGGTTGATTTCGGTACAATGCTAAAAAAACTAAGGCAGGAAGCAGGTTTGACGCAGAAACAGCTTGCCGAGAGACTGTGGCTGTCAAAAGCAACAGTCAGTTACTACGAACAGTCGCTTCGTTATCCGTCACCCGAGGTTTTAATTAAGCTGTCGGACATTTTTCACGTTACTACCGATTATCTTCTCGGCATTGAAGACAAAAAACAGACACTTGATGTAACAGGACTTACAGATGAGGATATTTCATTTCTTGAAGATACAATCAAGCTTCTCAGAAAGAAAAACAATGAAAAATCCCGTTCTGAAAAGTCAAAGAAAGAGCATACAAAATAAGAACTCGCCGCACTTGATTGTACGGCGAGTTTTCTCGTTTTATCATTTTTCTTTGCCATTGTTTTTGGCTTTCGTTTTCTTTTCAACAATAACTTCAGTAAGCGACCACTCAGCGTTATGATTGATAAGAATTTCGTTAATGCTGTGAAAGTCTCTGTTGCCCGAAATCATAAGCTCTTCAATGAGTTCGTCACGCTTGTCCTCAGGATATTTGTAGCCTGCACAATTTACAAAACAATAACGGTCTTCATCGGAAAGCTCCATAGCGATTGCCATTGCAAGCACATTTTTTTTCTTAGGCTTTGATGTTTGTTTGCTCATCAGTCTGCTTATACTGCTCTTGTTATAACCGATTGTATTTGCAAGCTGTTCGGCGTTGGGTATGTATTTATATAAGTATTCTTCGAATTTTTTTCTGTTAAATTCAGTCTTGTCCATTCCCGAAGATATAACGGCATTTTCAAGATTTTTTTCATATCCCCACAGCCTGTCATACAAGCCGTATTTTTCATTCAGCTTTTGAGCAGTGTCATAAACAATAATAAGATATACTGCAAGTGGCTTGCCATCAGCAAGAAATTCTGAGATAGCTTTTTCTGCGATACGCTTTGCAATTTCGACAGGAAAGCCGTTTTTAGCAGCCCCAAGCAGTGGGAAGGCTACACTTGCCGCACATATACTTTCGGCTCGTCTGAGAGCATTACGATAGCATTCTGCAAGCTTTTCAGATTCATTTTCAAGGCAGTTGTTCCAAGAGGGGACAGCTATGTGAATAACATAATCAGCTTTCAGATTACAGCCTGATGTAACAGCCGCCTGACACTTTTTCAGATGTCCGAATTTTCTTCGTTCTGACAGCAGAGCGTCATATCCTGCTGCATCATAAACCGATTTTGTGAACTTAGAAATCGCTCCGCTTGTCGGAACAGCAGGGATGACTATTGCATCAGTTTCCTGTTCAAAAATATCTCCGACTATTATTTTAAAAGGCATATGTTTTTATCCCTTTCTCACAAAAATGTTATTATAATTATTATACCATATTCCGATAAAATAATCAATAGTAATATCAAAAGTGACGTGTATAAAAGCTGTATCAAAATCGTTGACAACAGCCTTAAAATGTTGTATAATAATTATAATAAATTTAACGAATGTTAGATTTGCTATTATTGTTATTATCTGAAAGTATATCAAGATATACTTTCAACTGAAAAAATATTATATTTCATAAAAAGGAGCGTTGTTGTGATTTACGGATATTGCAGAATAAGCACACGAAAGCAGTCCATAGAAAGACAGATTCGAAATATAAAGTCGAAATATTCTGATGTTATTATTGTTGAAGAAGAATACACAGGTACATCATCAAATCGTCCAGAATGGAATAAGTTATACCGAAAGCTTAAATCAGGTGAGACCGTTGTTTTTGACAGCGTAAGCCGCATGAGCAGAAACGCTGACGATGGCATTACTCTGTATATGCAGATGTTTGACAATGGCATTAATCTTGAGTTCTTAAAAGAGCCTCATATCAACACCGATACCTACAAATCTGCGCTGTCAAATTCTGTGCAGCTCATAGGTGATGATGTTGATGATATACTGATAGGCGTAAACAATTATCTGAAAAAGCTTGCCGCAAAACAAATCAGAATCGCTTTTGAGCAGGCTGAAAAAGAGGTTGCAGATTTACACCAGAGAACAAGAGAAGGTATTCAGACTGCACGGCTGAACGGCAAGCAGATTGGTATGGTCAAGGGTACAAAATACGAAACAAAAAAGAGCAAGGAAATGAAACCACTGATTCTGAAATACAGCAGGGATTTTAATGGTTCATTGACCGACAAAGATTGTATGAAGCTGCTAGGTATTGCTTATAATTCTTATTATAAATATAAGAAGGAATTGAAAATAAAAAGTGATAAATAATTTGTGATTGGAGGCATATAAATGTCTATTTCTTTTAATAATGGTGAGTTTGTTTTGGGGAGCGGAGAATTGAATTATCAAGCTGTATTAGATGATTTTCCAAACGCAAAACAAGTTCGCATAATGACGTACAATATTTCTGCAAAGAATTATAGAAATGACTTAATTAATGAATTAAAAACCTTAGATGAAACAGTAGATGTAATGATAATCACTAATATACCTTCTAGGATGCAAAATTATTATAATACCCCTGCTGGAGATGCTTATAGAAAAAAATATAGGAGTAGTTATGAAATTTATTTAGAAAAACTAAATCCAGAAAACTATCCTTCAAATCCATTTGTTGCATTCAATTTTAGCAATCACGCTAAAATTATTGGTACGGAAAATATTATATATATAGGCTCTGCAAATTATTCGGATGAAAGTAGAAATAACATTGAATCTGGTACGATAATTCGTGATAAAGAGTTTATCCAAAAAATCTATAATGAAGTTTTCCCCAAAATCATTGAAGAGTCAACACCGTATTTTGAAGATACTTTTAATGTTTTTAGATTGTTTATTATGAGTATAATAAATAAACTCACAGCGTGGCTTTTGAAATTTGACCAAGAGTTGATATTCACTAATAATAAAAGCAATGTTAGGTGTTTTTCATGCTATTTTACTTTTGATATTAGCGATTTAAGAGAGCTTTCTTATGATATTGAAGAAACAAAGCGTATTTATACTTTATTAGAAAATACGTATTCAAATGAAGATGATGAGTATAATGAATTAATAGCTAAACTTGAAAATAAGATATCATATGAAGATTTAGAATGGATGAGTGAGTTTTTGATGGATGATTCGAATTTTTATAATTATATTATTTACGATACAGAGGAGAAATCTGCGGAGTATTTACAAGATTATCCAGAGGCGTATGATGAGAATTTGGATTTTTATGTAGAATTATCGATGGAAAAAGCTAATGAGGAATGGGAAAATCTTAAAGAAAGTGTTGAAGAGGATTTTTTATATTTTCGTGACTTGCTTGAAAAAATAGTAGAAACACTTAATGAAACCAGAGCGCAAACAATGCCCTTTTCAGCAAAATGGCTAATAGATAAAATTGACAATACATAAAACATAATTTATGGTATTGTAAAAAGCGCTACATAACACTCATACAGCACTCAAATGCTTGAACTAAGCGCTTTAAATCGGGAACTGGTTTATCCAAGAGATAATTTCAGCCCTTACAAACCTCGTATTTATGCGGTTTGGGGCATACAAAAACAGAAAAATGTCATTTTTCTGTCATTATTTCAAGGACAAATCCCGTTGTTGCAAAACAACGGGATTTTTTGTATCCTCTTGTATTATGCAAGTTTAAGCGATATTAAATCCGCAACCTTCATCTTTGAGCTTTTGAGTACGTCCGCATACACATCTGCCGTAACCTCAACTCCGCTGTGACCGAGGTGTTCCGATACAATCTTTAAATCCACGCCGCTGTTAAGCAATAAAGTAGCGTTCAGATGCCGCATCTGGTGCAGAGTCATTGTTTCAAACTCCGTGCCTTTGGTAAATCGCTTGAATGATGTGTACACAGAACCTCTGTCCCTGTAATTGCCAAGTGCAGACGTAAACACCATTTCGGGGTGAGTGCATTTCGTTCCGAGGGATTTAATCAGCTCATCCTGAAAAGCTTTGTGTTCCGTAAGTATATCGTGCAAAGTCTGGCTCATTCCTATAACACGCTGACTGCTTTCGGTTTTGGGTGTGGTAAGAAAATGCTTGCCGCCGATGTCTGCAAGATTGTAGTTGATTGAAATTGTGCGGTTTTCAAAATCAATATCCTCCCATCGCAAGCCAAGACATTCTCCAGAACGCATTCCCGTGTAAAGAAGCATCTTGACAATCGTTTTAAGGTCAGCGTCCCACTTTTCCGTATCAAGAAAATTAAGAAATGCTTTTACTTGCTGCTCGTCCATAACAGGCTTCTTGTTTCTTTTACGCTTTGGAAGAATAACGTGCTTGCAGGGAGTGTCACGGATAAAGCCCTGTTCAACGGCACGGGTGAGAATACTTTGCATTACAACATATATTTTCTTCACTGTGTTAGGATTAAGCGTGTAGCTTTGCATAAGCTCAGTGATTTTCGGCGTTGTAATATCCTTCAGCTTCATATTCCCAATTTTGGGTGCAAGATGATTTTCGTACTGACTTTTGTAGTTATACACCGTACTTTCCTTTAGTTCAACCGGTGCATAATTCTGAAAGTACCATTCAGCCAGCTCTGAAAACCGCATATTTTCTCTGAGCGTGGAATATCCACGGCAGTGCTGCTCGTATTCAACGGCATATTCCTGTGCCATTTTGCGCCCCTTGCTTTCCGTTGTATGCGGCGGAATTTTGAAAGTTGTCGTTTTCTGAATCTGATTGCCGTTCAAATCATATCCGAGAGAAACACGGATACGATACGAAATGATTTCGCCGTTTTTATTCTTATTAGCGATAATATTTGCCATATAATTAAGTCCTCCTACGTTCAATTATTATGGCATACCTCTACATCCTAATTATATCACTTTCACGTTGTAAAGTCAAGAAGCGGAGAGGCAAGCCATAATAAGTTTATCGTGATTTATGCTTCACAACAGGTTTTAAGAACTCCTCCAGCTTTTCTTTCAAGCTATGATTTCTGATAAATTCCATAACCTTGTCGAATTTTTCTTGTAAGGCTTTCAGTAAAGATTTGGTCTGGGTAAGTTCTTTTTCCTTGTCCTCAATGTGCTTTTCAAGCTGATACCGTTCTTGTTTGAGTAACATCACATCATTTGTCAAAGTATGCACCTGCGAAGAAATAACCTCATTTTCCTTTTTCAGTTTCTTGTTTTCCTCTGCAAAATCTATATCATCTGCAACGGTATCGAAAAATCGCCCGTACTCGTATTCAAGCTGATGAAGCTGACCTGATAGGCTGTCCCTCTCTGATTTCAGTCCCTCGTTCTCGCTTTTCAGTTTTTTACACTCCGCTTTAAGCTGAATGTTTTCCGCTTCTGCGTTTTTAGCACTCACATAATTTTTCGCCGCAGCGGAGAGCGTTTCAAAATCGTCCTTCTTGATTGCTACAGTGTTCAATGGAAGATTTGTAGTTTTGATTTCTTCTATATTTTTAATCTCTGCGAGCTGTTCCGTCGTTGCAGCAAGCTGTTCCTCCGTCTTTTTCAGCTTGTATTCCGCAACGGACAAATGCTCGGCGGTGCTTCCTTTTTCGCCACGCTCCAAGTCATAACCACGAGAGGTAATGAAATCGTAGTATTCATCTTGCAGACGGGAATAGCTATCCCGTCCTTTCCAGAACTCCGAGCAGTTGATACGCTTGCAAGGATTGCCCTTTCTGTCCTTGCCGTTGATGATGGGAATGAAAGCGACGTGCATATGCGGAGTGGCTTCGTCCATATGTACCACAGCAGAGAGGATGTATTGCTCGCCGCCAACCTTTGCCGTTATAAAATCGTAAGCGTCCTCAAAGAACCGCCGTGTTCTCTCTTTGCCGATTCTATCGAAGAACTCTTTATCCGATGTAATTACAAACTCACAGAGAACGGTACTCTGTTTCTCGCCGTGCAGACGTAAGTTGCCTTTCAATTCCTGTCGGGTGCGTATCCTCTCAAATTCCTGCTGATAAGTTTCAGCCTGTATCTTCTTAAGGTGATAATTTTCTGACGTGCGTGACAGGTCTATATCCTTGTTGCTGTAATGGTGATTGAGCCGTTCATTGTGCCGTTCAAGGAGAGGTACGGCATTCATCTTGTGATTTTCATTTCTGATAATTGCGTAGCTCAATATTTTCTCCTTTCATTTCGGTTTAAGTATCTTTCGGGGGTAACCTATTTTCATAAAATAGTTCTAACCCACTAGGACTATTTTGCGGGCAAATAGTCCGTGGGCAAGCAGTTCCTCTTGACCCCTTAAAAATGCGGTCATAGACCGCAGGTGAGCAGAGGGATGCCCTCTGCATTCTGCGACGATATGCGACGATGTGACGGTATTTTGAGTACCGCACCCGCTGTCATAAATATCGTCGCAACCGTCGCACATCGTCACGGTTTGGTGTATGCAAGCCGTATCAGACGTCCACCATGAGTATGCTTATTCGTATAGGAAATGCCATACTCATTGTACAGCCGACCTGCATTTACATTCAGCTTTCTTGTAAGAGCGTTAGGCGGTATGTCTGTTTTCAGTATTTCGGTAAGCTGCGTCGGCGTGCCTTCCCACAGGGAATTATCCGCATTTACAATTTCAGCGATTGCTTCAAGTATAGGCTCGGGAGGCTCTTTCCATAGCTCGGTTTCGGCACGTTCCAAATCCCAGCATAACGTTTCGGGATTGCGAACAAGATACAGCTTCTGGTCTTGCTGGTCACGTCCCGAAATTTCAAGAACTGCGGAATTTCCGACCCTCTTTTCCTTGTGAAGAAGAAAAGCGCCGTCAGCCGCACCGAGCAAGCCGTTTGTTCCCGAAATCATATCAAAATTATCCTCCGACCTCTGCTTGCGTGTGTGATGAACAAGCAGTAGGCATATTCCATAGCTGTCTGCAAAATGCTTGAGCCGTGTGATAATTTCATAATCGTTGGCATAGCTGTAATTATCTCCGCCTGCTTCACGGACTTTCTGAAGGGTGTCAATGATTATCAGCCTTGTGTCGGGGTGTTCTCGGATAAACCCCTGAAGCTGTTCGTCAAGACCCTTGCCAAGCTGATTTGCAGAGGTTGCAAAGAAAAGGCTGTCTGTGCTTTCTGTTCCAAACATACGATACATTCTTTCCTGCAATCGCCTGTAATCATCTTCAAGAGCAAGATACAGAACGGTACCTTTGCGGATAGTGTAATTCCAAAGAGGAATACCCGTGCTGATGTGATATGCAAGCTGTGCCATAAAGAAACTCTTGCCCAGCTTCGGTGCGCCGACGAAAAGATATGTTCCCGAATACAGCAGACCGTCAACAAGCGGCGGTCTGCTTTCAAATACTATTTCATAAATCTCGTTCATAGAAACGGTTTTCAGATATGCAGGGTCAAGCAATTTCTGATATTCTCTGTAGTTCATCAGGCGGCACCTCCCAAGTATTCCAGCAGCCCGGCCTTGCTGACGAGAATTTTACCGCGCTTGCCCTGACCCGTTCTGATGAACGGTATTTTTTCCTGTGCAACAAGCTGACGGACGGTGTGTTCGGATAGGCCTTTCACAGCCTCCGTGCATTCCTTGACCGTCAGCATTTCAACTGGTGCAGATGATTTCTGTTCTGTAATTTGCTGTTCGTTCTCGACTTCGATTACAGCGTTGAGCATTGCAACAATCTGAGCGATAAGCTCCTGCTTTGTCTTTCTTGTCATAATTTCTTCCTCCATTTTTCGATATTTTAGAGAGAGCGTCATACCCTTTCATAAGTACCTACAAAAAAGGCTGATTTTTTAAGTCTGTTTGCGTAAGTTTTTGAAAGTTTGTATATCTGCACAAAAAGCGGCGGAATTTTCAATGCAAAATACACCTCTCATAAATTACGGTCACTTAGAGGATGAAAATATAACCCGAAGCGAAAAGTTTGTAGGGTTGTATAAAATCGTGGAGTGGGAGTTTTTTTGTTCTCTCATAAGTAAGCTACGGGAACGAGCATTTTTAAACCTTGAGGACGAAAAAATCGGGAATGTGTATATTTTTGTGACAGAGATTTAGGTGATTTTGCTATCTTATAGGGGATAAAAAAGAAAAGCTGCTTTCTCGTTTTTGAGAAAACAGCGTTTGCTTAAACACCTTTCATCAACGTAAGCCGTTTCGTTAATGATTAAATTAGCTTAAACCTGAGAGAGAACGCATTACTAGATCCACGTCCTGATTTTCAAGTTCCTGAATGATATGTAAATAGGTCTTTTGCGTGGTTGTCATACTGGCGTGTCCTAACCTTCGAGCAACACTGGCTATTGAAACACCCGCAAATAGCAATAAAGACGCGTGAGTGTGCCTCAATCCGTGAATAGAAATCTCGGAAAGCTTCAAAGCCTTGCAATGACGACTCAAAATGTCATTTACAGTTGAATTATAAACCTTACCTCTTACAAAAATAGGCTCATCTTCAGGTAATCCTTTTACAAGCTCAGAGAACTGAATTACTGTCTGCCAATCAATCTGTATTTTTCTTACAGATGACTTATTCTTTGTGGGAAGAAATCCCCCAGCACCTTTATAATCCCAGGTCTTGCTAATTGAGAGCATTTGATGAGAAAAGTCGAAATCTCGTGGTGTTAGTGCAAGAGCCTCAGAAAAACGCATACCAGTCTTGGCGACCAAAAGTATAAACCAATCCCAGTTGACTTCTGACTTTAAGTCAAGGGATGTCAGGAGCGTATGCAATTCAAACTGGTTGAGATACTTGATTTTCTTTGCAGAGGGCGTTTTCCCTTTGATAATTGCCTTTCTTGTCGGATCACGCTCTATCAGCCCCTCATCAACTGCGTCAAGGATTGCGCCTTTAAGCTGATGATGAAAATCCATAGTGGTTTGCCTTTCGTGATAAATAGCGTAATCATTAAGTAACTGCTGATAGGCTATTCTGTTCAGATTTCCTAGCATAAGATTCGGAACAAGCTTTCTGAGCCAGGATAGCGTCATATTGTATTTATCGAGCGTTACCTTTCTGATAGCGCCTTCCTTATATACCTTCACCCATTTTTCGTAGTAATCACAGAATAAATCTGTGCGTTTAACATCGTCTAACATAAAATTTTACCTCCATTTTTCGTTGAAACGGCTTACGCTGATGAAGGGTGATAAGGTTGTCGAGGGATTTGAAATAGTTGCCTATGGCTTTCTGCTCGGCAATATCTTTTGGTATATTCACAACAAATTTTCGTATATTTTCCATACTTAATGCAGGTTGTGATGATGTTGCGATTAAAGGAAAAATCGTCTTATCATAGAAGGATTTACTGCCCATTTGTTGCGCCATAAATGGTGCATAATAATCTTTTGAAAAACGAATTCTTGAAACATTTGGAGCTAAATAAAATCTATCATTTTCTGGGATTATAGCCAGTTCTCCAACTGTTCCAACGTATGTGAATAGTACATCATCAACATACAATTTACTTCGACTCAGTTTTGAAAAATTACTTCCGTCAATGTATTTAACATCATCCAAGACGAGCGTTCCATTTTTTACATTAAGCCCTCTTAATGCGATTATATTTCCCTCATCGGAGTAAACTATGTGTTCTGTAAATTCAAAGCCTGCAAGTTTAGTTACGTCTGAAATAGTACCCAATTCACGCTGTTCCCAAGTGATTTTACCATATATCTTCGCCCGTATCAAGCTGGATTAAC
>JAZQBN010000107.1:0-28813 GCA_045545795.1 Oscillospiraceae bacterium | reverse complement strand
GAACAGCGGAAAATCCGTGTTCGGCGGCGATTATACCATTATTAATCCTTTTTGTATTCAAGTATGTCCCCGGGCTGACATTCAAGCACCTCGCAGATTGCTTCGAGGGTTGAAAAGCGTATTGCCTTTACCTTGCCCGTTTTCAGGTTTGACAGGTTTACGTTGGATATGCCTACCCTTTCAGCAAGCTCATTCAGGGACATTTTTCTATCCGCCATTACACGGTCAAGTCTTAATATAATAGCCATTTCGTTATCCCCTTACTGTGCGATATTGCTGTAGATTTTATAGATTATCATATACACAAACATATTCATTTTGTCACCTCATATTGTTTCGTCGGACTCCTGCTGGAGTTTGCAGCCGTATTTGAAAGCATAGGCAATAAGCGTTAAGGTTGTACCAATCCAACAATATGCACTGTAACCTATGAAAAATCCAAATGTTAATCCTCCTAAATCTACCTCCAAAACGGAAAGAGGAGTTATCAAATATCCTATAAATCCGCCGCCCATAAGAAACAAACTGATATGATTAATATATTTTGCAATTGCAAGTCTGAATGGCGTATCACCGTCTTTAAGTATTTTGCAGATTTTTGTTAAATACAGCATTGACACCGCAAATGGAGCCAATAACACGGTAAAATGCACGGCAAATCCGATTTTCTTTTCTTGAATTGAAGCTACCCATAAAACTGCCAATGCTACACTAATCACAATGGACATAACTATTGAGGCAACACGAGAAAGCTTTAGTGTCATCATATAATTCTGCTTTTCTATATCTATTGTTTTCTGCTGTTTCATTTTACTTCCTCCTCATATTGTTTCATCGGATTCCTGCTGCAACTCGCATCCGTAGCGGAATATATAGGACACGCAAAGCATTACAAGTCCCGCAGAGAACGGCAGACCAACAAAATTATCAATATTCCATACACCTGAGCAGACAATGTCATAGATGAAGCCAAGCGGCTCGATAAGCATAAAGCAGATACCGATTGTACCTATTCGTTTGCCGTTTTGTTCGGTAAATGGTGAGTCGGATTTACGCACGCCAAGAAGAAGTCTGATTGCGGTAACGATTGGCACAATCATATTTGCAAGACTCACAATGGCTAATACGAGATTAAGCGTGATAAGCCAGAACGGCTCGTTTGTGGGGCCTTCAGCGGCGGCTTCATTCCAGCCAGCCTTGAAGCCTGTTACTGCTGCAATTGCAGATGTTATACAAGGCACTATCAGGTACAATATAAGTATTACGGAAGATATTGTACAGATACGTTTACATTTTTCTTTCATTTTGTACACCCCTTATATAGTTTCGTCGGACTCCTGCTGGAGTTTGCAGCCGTAGTTGAATATGTAGGCGATGGCAAGAATTACTGCACCCCAGATGAAAAAATCAAGTTCAATTTTAACTACTGTATCCTCAAAAGCAAAGAAGCCTTCCATAATTCCTGCGACAATTGCCAAAACGCCTGTACCGATAAGTGCCATTCCTGCGGCTTTGATTTTATCGGCAATTTCGTAGCGGAATGGTGTTTCGCCGTCTTTCATCGTCTTGAAAACTTTAACACCGAAGTTTAGATAAATGGACATACCGATACAAGCAAGTATAATAAATATACTGTTGAATATATTTTCGGGAGTTGTATAATCGCCCTGAAAGCCTTCGCTTAAAGAGTCAATATTAGAAGCAAGCATCAAAACAAAAACTGATATTGCTCCAATAATTGTAAATACCAAAGCAACACCCAGCAACGCTTCGGCTATTTTGCAGAACTCAATAAAATTCTTCTTTTCCTTTTCAAGTGTACGCTCGTTGATATCTACTGTTTTGTTCATAATAATACCTCCAATAATCCTTATATGTTATTCTGTAATTGCAAGACCTGTTTCGCGGTTTACTTCAAAATAGTTTTCGGTGTACTTCTTACGGAACACCTTTACAAAGTAGATTACGCTGATGATTACCAGCACGGCATTTACTGCAAGATACTGCCAGCTGTACTGGATAAAGCCATTTTCGTGGGCTGCATACTCGCCGAAGATTATTTCCAAATCGCACAGGCAAAGTGCGTTGTGGAGTGCGTGGGTAAGCATTGTATAGAGAATATTTCTTGTTTTACAGTAAACATATGCAAAGCACACGCCTGTAATAAATATGTTGATGAAGCCCTGAATGTTATAGAAATGCGGCAGGGAGAAGAAAATGCCGTTTGCGATACAGATTATCGGCAGGGAGTACGCTCCTCTTGCAAGCTCGCACCAGCCGAAACGGCAGATAAGCTCTTCAAAGATTGGTGCGCAAATTACTGCGGAAATGAAAAGCACGATAAATTCGCCCTCTGTAATATTTGGCTCAACTACCATATGATTTTTAAGAACAAGACCAGTGATGTGGCTAACAACTTCGCCAAATCCCCAAGTGAACAGCATAAGCATTACAGGCAAAGCAAAGTCAAATTTCTTTATGCTTACCGCTTCACGAAGCTTTGTGCCGTGACGCTGTTTTACAAATGTACAAACAACAGCAGCGGCAGCTAAAAATCCGAATTCTGTCAGTACATTCATCAGGTTGTCGGAAATTTCATAATCATCACCTGCAACGCATAAGCCGATGACCTGAATGATAATTCCGACAAATAAGGGTACTATAAACGAAAATGAAAATGCTACTCCGCAGAGAAGGGGTTTCTTGATACGTTCTTTTGTTAATGCTTTCATATGATTGTCCTCCAAAAATTTATTTGGTGCCAAATTCTGTTTGGTGCCAAATTCTATTTGGTAAGCTTACTGTGGTTATAGCATAGCATATCAATTTACGTTTGTCAATACAAATTTAACGATAAACATTAAATTTTATTCGTTTTTCACAAGTTATTGTTACTGTTGTTGTATAAATGTGTCATTTTGGCAAAAAGTTTCTGCAATTTGGACATATTGACATTATCAACAACTTATCGTATACTTTATTATATAAAGTGCGAATAGATTGGTCGGATTTAAGATTGTTATAAAATTAACAAACAGTTCATTGACGTACGCTTTTGTGTATGGTATAATGAGATTGTGATAAATTTAACAATCATTCAAACCCTATTTCGCACATTCACCTTTAATGGTTTTGAAAGGAAGGATTTTATTATGGCAAAGGAAAAGAAAGCTCCCGTTGCAGAAGAAACAAAGGTTGACGCTGCTGCTATGATCAACACCCTCGTTGCTAACGCAAAAATCGCTCTTGAAGAATATATGAAGCTTGACCAGGAACAGGTTGACAAGATTACTGAGGCTATGGCTCTTGCAGGTCTTTCCGCTCAGATGGAGCTTGCCAAGATGGCTGTTGAGGAAACAGGCAGAGGTATTTTCGAGGACAAGGTTACAAAGAACATCTTCTCCACTGAATACATCTGGCACTCTATCAAGCACGAAAAGACTGTTGGCATTATTGAGGACAACGTTGATGAAAGCTATATGGAAATTGCTGAGCCTGTTGGTATTGTATGCGGTGTTACACCAACTACAAACCCGACTTCCACAACAATGTTCAAGTCCATAATTTGTGCTAAGACAAGAAATCCTATTATTTTCGGTTTCCACCCATCTGCACAGGAATGCTCCAAGAAGGCTGCTATGATTGTTCGTGACGCTGCTGTCAAGGCAGGTGCTCCTGAACACTGTGTACAGTGGATTGAATATCCTTCCGTTGAAGCTACAGGTCTGCTTATGAACCACCCTGATGTTGCTACAATCCTTGCAACAGGCGGTCCAGGTATGGTTAAGGCTGCTTACTCCGCAGGTAAGCCTGCTCTCGGTGTTGGCCCAGGCAACACACCTTGCTACATTGAAAAGTCTGCTAATCTCAAGCAGGCTGTTCACGACCTTATCCTTTCCAAATCCTTCGACAATGGTATGATTTGTGCATCCGAACAGGCTGCAATCATTGATGATGAGGTTTATGATGAAGCAGTCGGCTTTATGAAATATCACGGCTGTTACTTTGCAAAGCCTGAAGAAATCCAGAAAATTCAGGATGTTGTAATTGATGTAAAGAAGATGGCTGTTCAGCCTTGGGTTGTTGGTCAGTATCCTTGGCAGATTGCTGAAAAGGCTGGTATTACAATTCCTAAGGAAACTAAGGTACTCTGTGTTGAAATTCCTGACACAGACGCTGAAAAGTATCCGCTTGCTCTTGAAAAGCTCTCCCCTGTTCTTGCAGTTGTAAAGGCTCAGGACAGCGAAGAAGCATTTGAAATGTGTGAGAGAATGCTCCTTCACGGTGCAGGTCACACTGCTGTTGTTCATTCTTCCGACAACGGTATCATTGAAAGATACGGCGAGGTTATGAAGGCAAGCCGTATCGTTGTTAACTCCCCTGCTTCCTTCGGTGCTATCGGTGATGTTTACAACTCTATGGCTCCGTCCCTTACACTCGGCTGTGGTTCTTACGGTAAGAACTCTGTTTCTGAAAACGTTACTGCAAAGAACCTTGTTAACAGAAAGAAGGTTGCAAAGAGGAGAGTTAATATGCAGTGGTTTAAGGTTCCCGAAAAGATTTATTTTGAAGCAGGCTCAGTTCAGTACCTTGCAAAGATGCCTGAAATTCACAGAGCTATGATTGTTGCTGACCCAGGTATGGTTCAGTTCGGTTATGTTGACAGAGTTATTTACCAGCTCAACAAGAACGCTAATATGCCTGTTATTGAAATTTTCAGCGACGTTGAGCCTGACCCTGACCTTACAACTGTAAGAAAGGGTGCTGCTCTTATGAACTCCTTCCAGCCTGACGTTGTAATCGCTCTCGGCGGCGGTTCTGCAATGGATGCTGCAAAGGCAATGTGGCTGTTCTACGAAAATCCGGATGCTGACTTCGTTGGTATGTCCCAGAAGTTTATGGACATCCGTAAGAGAGTTTACAAGTTCCCTAAGCTTGGCAAGAAGGCTAAGATGGTTGCTATTCCTACAACATCGGGTACAGGTTCCGAAGTTACTTCTTTTGCAGTAATTTCCGACCGTACAAAGAATATGAAGTACCCTCTCGCTGACTACGAGCTTACACCTGACGTAGCTATCGTTGACCCAGAGTTCGTTTACACTGTACCAAAGGCTTCCACAGCTTTCACAGGTCTTGACGTTCTCACACACGCTATCGAGGCTTACGTTTCTATCCTTGCCAACGACTTTACAGACGCACTTGCACTTCAGGCAATCAAGCTTGTGTTCAAGTATCTCCCTGACTCCTACAAGACAGCTGACCCTACTGCAAGAGAGAAGATGCACAATGCTTCCTGTATCGCAGGTATGGCATTCACAAACGCATTCCTCGGCATCAACCACTCCCTCGCTCACAAGCTTGGCGGTGAGTTCCACATTCCGCACGGTCTTGCTAACGCTTACCTGCTCCCACACGTTATTGAGTACAACGGTGTAACAACACCTACAAAGTTTGCTGCTTGGCCTAAGTATGACCACTACGTTGCACCTGAGCGTTATGCTGAAATTGCTAAGATGATGGGCTTTGCTCCACAGACTGCAACTAACGAAGAAGGCGTAAAGGCACTTGCTGACGCTGTAAGAAAGCTTATGACAGAGGTTGGTATTCCGCTCTCCATCAAGGAAGCTGGCGAAAAGGACGCTCGTTCCTACATTGACCCTGCTAAGTATGAGGGTGTACTTGAAACACTTGCTTACAGAGCATTTGATGACCAGTGCACAACTGCTAACCCAAGACTTCCAAGAATTGAAGAGCTTAAGGCGCTTTATATGAAGGCTTACTATGGCAACTAATATTGCATAAAAACTATCCGCTGTCATTGATTTGACAGCGGATTTTTATTGACTTTCGGAATTTAGAATGATATAATTACCACATAATTTACTGAAAGGTTGAACACAAATGAAATTTACAATAAGAGAATTTCAGATGTCAGACAGCGATGGTATTCACCGACTTAACATGGATGAAATGGGATATGAATTTTCACTTAATGAAACAAAGGAAAAGCTGTTGAAGCTAATCAACAGCGAGTCAGATAAAATTTTTGTTGCTATAATCGGTGATGAAGTCGTTGGATACGTTCACGCTAATGACTATGATTTGATTTATGCTCCGCATATGAAAAATATTATGGGGATTGCTGTTGCTGAAAAATACAAGAGAAACGGTGTCGGCAAGGCTTTGCTTTCAGAGGTTGAAATATGGGCTAAAGAAACAGGTGCAAATGGGGTACGCTTGGTTTCGGGTGCGACTCGGACTAATGCACACAAGTTTTATCATAACTGCGGATATAGCGGTGACAAGGCTCAAATTAATATGAGCAAAATGTTTGAATAGAAGATTTAACCCGTGAGGAATTGACTTCACGGGTTGCGTTATTTTAATGAAATTGTTGACCTATATCAATATTGTGTGGTATAATTTTTATATATGACTTACGGAGGTACGCTATGACCACGATTTATTTTGTACGGCACGCAAAGCCTGATAAAACTATACACGATGACCGCACGCGTCCTCTTACTGCGGAGGGGCTTGCTGACTCGGCAAAGGTTACTGAATTGCTGAAAGACAAGGGCATTGACCTGCTTATGTCCAGTCCGTACAAGCGGAGTATGGACACAATCGTCGGACTTGCCGAAGTACTTGGAATGGAGATTGTTACAGACTATGATTTCCGTGAGCGTGAGGCTGGCGGTTGGCACGGTGACAATTTTCTGCAATACATTGAGGCACAATGGACGGACTTCAACTATCATATTATGGACGGAGAATGTCTTGCTTCGGTGCAGGAGAGGAATATCCGTGCGCTGAAAAAGGTGCTTACTGAACACGATGGAAAGACGGTTGTTATCGGCACTCACGGCACGGCTTTAAGCACGATTATCAATTTTTATAGACCTGAATATAATTTTAACAGCTTTATGCGGATACTGAATTTTATGCCGTATGTGGTGAAGATGGAGTTTGAGGGTGAGAAGTTTCTCGGTATGAGTGAGGAGCTTATTGTGGAGAAGGTTTGGTAATTATGGACAGAAATAAATTGGTCAACACTTTGCACAAAATGTCAGTTTTGAAAAAATGTGCAAACTTTTATTTCAGCTTTGACAATAACTTTTACAATCTTATTCCGTTAAAGGTCAGCGACAAGCTTCTGCTTGCTGCACACGATTATGATTTTCTCATTGACGGATACAAAATCGCACGGCTGAAACACATTGAAAAGGTTGCTGACAAAGGCAGTAAATACAATGAAATTCTTGCTTTTGAAGGAATTAACAAAGGTATTGAAGTGCCTGAAATAAACATTGAAAATATGCGGTCGGTGTGCAAGCATTTTCTTGATAAACAGCAATATATTTCATTTGAATATGAGAGCAAAAACTACGAATGGAATTTCGCAATCGGTAAGATTGCAAAGCTTACTGACAAGCACATTTATTTTGCACATTTTGACAGTATGGGTAACTGGAAAAAGAAGTTACTGAAAATAAGATATTCTGATATTTTCATTATTCATTTCTGTGACAGGTACACAGAAACATTTTCAAAGCACGTTACACCACTTGAAGCAAAGGAGTAATTCTATGCCTGAAATATGGGATTTATATGATAGGAACAAGCTGAAAACGGGTGAAGTTATTGAGCGTAAACGGGTACACGAAATTCCAGAGGGACTTTATCATCTTGCGGTTGATATATGGGTTAAGACATCTGACGGGCGGTATCTTATCACACAGAGAAGTGAAAAGAAGCCCAGCTACCCTCTTTACTGGGAATGCACGGGAGGTGCGGTTGTAAGCGGTGAGGAAAGCATTGACGGTGCTGTTCGTGAGCTTGCTGAGGAAACAGGACTTCGTGCTGAAAAGGCTGATTTGAAGCTTGTGAACACGGTTGTTTACTCAAATTACATTATGGACGTTTATCTTTACGAGCGTGATATTGACATAAATGAAGTGGTTTTGCAGGAGGACGAGGTTTGCGGTGCAAAGCTTGCGACGGAGGCTGAAATTCTTGCTATGATTGAAAATGATGAGTTTGTGGAGCGTGTCTGGAAGCGCTTTGCAGAGGTAAAATAAACAGGATTGGAACGATAAAATGAAACGATTGGTAATCGGTATGATAGCCCACGTTGACTCGGGCAAGACTACTCTTTCGGAGGCTATGCTTTACTCGGCGGGAGAAATCCGCAAGCTTGGCAGGGTTGACCACGGTGACGCTTTTCTTGACACTCATTCGATTGAGCGAAACCGTGGTATTACTGTTTTTTCAAAGCAGGCTGTTATGCGGTACGGTGACTGCGACATTACCTTGCTTGACACACCCGGGCACGCTGATTTTTCTGCTGAAACTGAACGTGCTTTGCAGGCACTTGATTATGCGGTGCTTGTTATCAGCGGCACGGACGGCGTACAGAGTCACACGGAAACGCTGTGGCGGCTGCTGACGAGGTACAGGATACCTGCTTTTATTTTTGTGAACAAAATGGATATTTCATCCTATGAGCCGTCGGTGCTTATGGGTGGATTGTGCAATCGGTTGGACAGTGGTTGTATCGACTTTTCGGCAAGCCGTGACCGTGACGCTTTTTACGAGGAAGCGGCGATGTGCGACGAAAAGCTTATGGAGGAATATCTCGAAAGCGGTGAGATTTCTCCCGAAAGTTTACGCAGGGCGATTGCAGAACGAAAGATATTCCCCTGCTTTTTCGGCTCGGCACTGAAAATGAGCGGCATTGAGGAATTCCTCAAAGGCTTGGATTTTTACGCTGAACAAAAGGAATACCCTGCTGAATTCGGTGCGAGGATATTCAAGATTACCGAAGAACAGAATGTAAGGCTTACTCATATGAAGATTACGGGAGGAAGTCTTAAGGTACGCTCGGTTATCGGCGAGGAAAAGATAAATCAGATACGAATTTACTCGGGCACGAAATTTCAGGCTGTTGACGAAGTATACGCAGGTGCGGTATGTGCGGTTACGGGACTTGCTCACAGCTATTCGGGGCAGGGCTTGGGTGCTGAAAGCAATGCTGACACTCCCCTGCTTGAGCCTGTGTTGACCTACAAGTTAATTCTTCCGCCGAAAACTGATTTACACACGGCACTTACGCAAATGCGAAAGCTTGAAGAAGAAGACCCGCAGCTTCACGTTGTATGGAATGAGCAGGCACAGGAAATTCACGTTCAGCTTATGGGTGAAATTCAGCTTGAAATTCTGAAAACGGTTATTGCTGAGCGTTTCGGCTATGAAGCGGAATTTGGCACAGGCAGCATTGTTTACAAGGAAACTATTTCCGACACGGTTGAAGGTGTGGGACACTATGAGCCATTGCGTCATTATGCAGAGGTGCACCTTTTACTTGAACCTGCTGAAAGGGGCAGCGGCTTGCATTTTGCAAGCGATTGTCACGTTGACGACCTTGACCGAAACTGGCAGAGGTTAATTCTTACACATCTTGAAGAAAAAACACACGTTGGCGTGCTTACTGGCTCGCCTATTACGGATATGAAAATCACGCTTATTGCGGGACGTGCTCATCTTAAACACACGGAGGGCGGCGACTTCCGTCAGGCAACTTACCGTGCTGTACGTCAGGGTTTACGTTCGGCGAAAAGCGTACTTTTAGAGCCTTGGTACAACTTCACGCTGGAAGTTCCGTCGGAGTCGGTTGGACGTGCTTTGTCCGATATGCAGAGGTTATCTGCGGAATTTGAGCCGCCCGAAACGCTGGGCGAAACGGCAGTTATTACGGGAAGTGCACCCGTTTCGGAGATGCAGAATTACCGAAGCGAGGTTATAAGCTACACCCACGGCAAGGGACGTATAAGCCTTATTCTGAAAGGTTATTTCCCTTGTCACAACGCTGAAAAGGTTATTGAGGAAATCGGGTACGACTGCGACGGTGACCTTGAAAACACGGCGGACAGCGTATTCTGTTCTCACGGTGCGGGATTTGTTGTAAAGTGGGACGAAGTACCGTCTTATGCTCACATAAGCGGACGGAAGGAGCGTACCGAAAGTGCTGACGAGGAAATTACTGTTCAGCAGGTAAGCAGTTACCGTGCGAGAATTGCCGAGGACAAGGAGCTTATGGCAATTTTTGAGCGTACTTACGGCAAGATAAAACGTGATGAGCGGCACGCTATGCACACGGAAAAGCATATTCCCCAAGCAAAGCCGCATAAGGCTAAGCCGCTTCCTACGGGCCCCGA
Organism: Oscillospiraceae bacterium; assembly: GCA_045545795.1. Taxonomy (GTDB): domain Bacteria; phylum Bacillota; class Clostridia; order Oscillospirales; family Ruminococcaceae; genus RGIG8773. The sequence continues at coordinate 18,596 of JAZQBN010000107.1, read as the reverse complement.
ATATCTGCTTGTTGACGGGTACAATATTATTTTTGCGTGGGAGGACTTGAACAAGCTTGCAAAGGAAAATCTTGACCTTGCGAGAACCACGCTGATAAACCGTTTGTGCAACTATCAGGGCTTCAAACAGAATAATGTTATCGTTGTTTTTGATGCGTACAGGGTTTCGGGGCATCATCGTGAGGTTGAACAGCATCACAACGTAAGCGTTGTTTACACGAAGGAGTCGGAGACGGCTGACTCTTACATTGAAAAGGTTACGCACAAATTGAGCAAGTCACATCGTGTTCGTGTTGCCACTTCTGACGGCACGGAGCAGATTATCATTCTCGGCAATGGTGCTTTCCGTGTTTCTGCGGCGGAATTTGAGGACGAAGTCAAGCGTGTTGAGGCGGCTATAAGGGAGATTATAAGCCAATGCGAGAGATGAAAACTATTGCACACATAAGAAGTCCGTTTACGGAGAAATTCGGGATACCCCGTCAGAGTGGTTTGACGTCGCTTTGCTCGGAGATTGTTTTTGAGCCTGAATATCGGGTTGCTGAGGCTTTCCGTGGGCTGGATGGTTACTCTCACTTATGGATTTTATGGGAATTTTCTGAGGCTGTGCAGGAGAATTGGTCGCCGACGGTACGTCCTCCACGTCTTGGGGGCAACACTCGTATGGGTGTTTTTGCCACACGCTCACCTTATCGTCCCAATCCCATTGGTATGTCCTCGGTTAAGCTGGAAAAGATTGATTTGCACACGGCGGAGGGACCCGTGCTTTATGTAAGCGGTGCGGATATTCTTGACGGTACACCGATTTACGACATCAAGCCATATCTTGCTTACACAGACTCTCACCCAGAGGCGACGGGCGGCTTTGCGTTGCAGCAGAAAGAGGGCGTGCTGAAGGTGGACTTTCCTGCTGAGTTGCTGGGGCAAGTTCCTGCTGAGCTTCGGCAGGGGCTTATTGAGGTGCTTGCACAAGACCCGCGTCCGCAGTATCAGAACTCCCCTGAACGTGTTTATATGATGGCTTTCGGGGGATTTGATGTGCAGTTTCGGGTTGAGGGAGATTTGCTGACGGTTTGCGGAATTATAAAAAAATAAGGGTATCCAAGTCGGATACCCTTTTGCTATGTAAATCAAATTACATTCTGAAGATTTCGCCTTCAAGAGTTGGTGTAGCGGAGATAGCGTTTGCTTCGTCTGTATCGATGTGCATTGCACGTGCGAAGGATGGGGATACACGACATACTACGTCGCCGAGGATTGCCTTTCTTCCGTCTGTATCAACCTTTACATATACAACTTCCTTATCCTGAACGCCGAGTTCTTCTGCGTCAGCAGGTGTGAGGTGGATATGTCTCTTAGCTACGATAACGCCTTCGCTGATTTCAACTTCGCCGCAAGGACCAACAAGCTTACAGCCTGCAGAACCTGCTACGTCGCCGCTTTCACGGATTGGTGCGGAAAGACCGATGGAACGAGCATCTGTTGCGGAAAGCTCAACCTGTGTTGCAGGACGAACAGGGCCGAGGATAGAAACGCCTGGGAGGGACTTCTTAGGGCCTACAACTTCTACTCTTTCTTCGCAAGCGTACTGGCCAGGCTGGGAAAGGTCCTTCTTCTTTGTGAGAACAGCGTCCTTACCGAAAAGGATTTCGAGGTCAGCCTGTGAAACGTGAACGTGACGTGCGGAAGTTTCAACGATGAATGTTTTTGACATAGTTATTACCTACCTTAAAAATATAATATTTGACATATTATAGTATACTACTTTCGGGGAAAAAGGTCAAGGTGATATGGTAAATAAATTATTATAATTTGAAAAAAGTGTTGGCAAAGAGATTTTTTTGTGCTATACTTATATTACGAATTTATTTGTAAGGGGGAACCTACAATGCTTACAGACATCGAAATCGCTCAGCAGGCGAAGATGCTGAAAATCGGCAGAATCGCTGAAAATCTCGGTATTTCCGAGGACGACATTGAGCCTTACGGTCATTACAAGGCTAAGCTTTCCGAGGAGCTTTTCTCCAAAACATCCAGCAATCCCGACGGAAAGTTAATTCTCGTTACTGCTATCAACCCTACTCCTGCAGGCGAGGGCAAGACTACTATTTCCGTTGGTCTTGCTGAATCTATGGCTAAAATCGGCAAGAATGCTGTACTTGCCCTCCGTGAACCTTCTCTTGGTCCTGTATTCGGTATCAAGGGCGGCGCGGCTGGCGGCGGCTACGCTCAGGTTGTTCCTATGGAGGACATCAACCTGCACTTCACTGGCGATATGCACGCTATCACGGCTGCAAACAATCTTCTCTGTGCACTTCTTGACAACCATATGCAGCAGGGCAATGCTCTCGGCATTGACCAGCGTCGTATTATGATTGACCGTTGTCTTGATATGAACGACCGTGCACTCAGAAACATTGTTGTTGGTATGGGCGGCAAGGTTAACGGTGTTCCTCGTCAGGACAGCTTCCGTATTACAGTTGCTTCTGAAGTTATGGCTATTCTCTGTCTTGCTTCCGACCTGACTGACCTGAAGGAACGTCTTGGACGTATTCTTGTTGCGTACACCTATGACAATCAGCCTGTTTACGCTCGTGACCTTGGTGCTCACGGTGCTATGACCGCCCTGCTCAAGGACGCTCTTAAGCCTAACCTTGTTCAGACTCTTGAAAACACACCTGCTATTATGCACGGCGGTCCATTCGCTAACATTGCTCACGGCTGTAACTCTGTCCGTGCTACAAAGCTTGCTCTCAAGCTTGGCGATTACTGCATTACAGAGGCTGGCTTCGGTGCTGACCTTGGTGCAGAAAAGTTCTTCGACATCAAGTGCCGTTTTGCAGGTCTGAAACCGTCCTGTACAGTTCTTGTTGCAACAATCCGTGCACTGAAATACAACGGCGGCGTACCAAAGGCTGAGCTTACAACTGAAAATGTTGAGGCTCTGAAAAAGGGTATCGTAAACCTTAAGACTCACATTGAGAACATCCGCAAGTTCGGTGTTCCTGTTGTGGTTGCAATCAACCGTTTCCACACTGACACAGAAGCTGAAATTGCTTACATCAAGGAATTCTGTGCTGAAATGGGCGTTGAGGTTTCCCTTGCTGAAATCTTTGCTAAGGGCGGCGAAGGCGGAACTGACCTTGCTCAGAAAGTTTGCGATGTTATTGCAAAGGGCGAGGCTGATTTCAAGCCGCTTTATGACGAAAAGCTTCCTATCAAGGAAAAGCTTACAACAATTGCAAAGGAAATTTACCGTGCAGACGGTGTAAACTTTACAGCACAGGCTGAAAAGGCAATCAAGGAAATTGAGGCTCTCGGCTTCGGGGAAATTCCTGTTTGTGTTGCAAAGACACAGTATTCCCTTTCCGACGACGCTACAAAGCTCGGCAAGCCTGAGAACTTTGTGATTACTGTTCGTGATGTCAAGCTTTCCGCAGGTGCAGGCTTTGTTGTTGCTCTCACAGGCGACATTATGGTAATGCCCGGACTTCCTAAGGCTCCTGCTGCACTCAAGATTGACTGCGACAACAATGGTAATATTTCGGGACTTTTCTAAGAGATATGAAATAAGGGTACTCCGATTGGAGTACCCTGTTTTAGTTTACTATGAATTTACTTATCTGTAATTGCTCCAATTCTTCATCAACTAACATTCCTGTGTTGTCAAACAAATGTCCCTGATTTTCTGGCATTGAATCTAATTTATTTTTCAGGAACAACGCCCTGTCTGTCAGTTCAACATCGCCACGTTTGGCAATTCTTTGTCGGATAGTATTTTCAGATGCAGTAAGAACAACATAATACAGATTTGCACTATATTCTTCCGCCAACATTTTTACAAGCGGAAGTTCATCTTCTATTACATAATCAATTACAACATCAAGTCCCCTATCCAGTGCCTTTCGTGTCACTGTCAATATGCAATCCCAGTTGAATTTCAGAATATCGTCCCACGGTAAAAACGGTTCTTTATCTGCTGCTTCAACAAATCCTGCGTGGAATTCGTCACCGTGTATCAGATACACTTGATTGGTTGAACAATTATTTACAAGCTGTTTTGCAAAAGAGTTTGACAACGTTGTTTTTCCACAACCGCAGGGACCTGAAAAGAAATAAATATTTGCCATAGTTTCACCCGTTAATCTTAAACAAAAAACGGAACTCACCAAAAGGCAAGTTCCGCAAAAATCAATTAGTTTTCTTCCTTCATCTTAGCGAAGCAGTCGCTGCAATATACAGGACGGTCTTCTCTTGGTCTGAATGGAACCTTAGCTGTGCCGCCGCAGGAAGCACATGTTGCTTCGAACATTTCTCTTTCAGCCTTAACACTGTTCTTTCTTGCATCACGGCAAGCCTTACATCTCTGTGGCTCGTTTACAAAGCCCTTTTCTGCATAAAACTCCTGTTCGCCTGCTGTAAAGGTAAACTCGTTGCCGCATTCCTTACATACTAATGTCTTGTCTTCGTACATTTTGATTTCCCTCACTTAAATTATTTTTTAGACCTGAGGACGGACTCGCACCGACACCTTTGCCTTTACAAACAACGCTCTGGAGTTAAGCTACTTGGCCATATATTAGTTAATGAGCTTATCCTGCGAGAACAGCGTTTTCAGCTTTTTTCTCACGCGGAAAACCGCATTATCTACCGTTTTAATCGGAATACTCAGTATCTCGGAAATTTCCTTATAGGAAAGTCCTGCGAGATACAATCTGAAAATGCTCCACTCCTTTTCAGAAAGAAGCGATGCGATTTCGTTGTATATTCCCTCAATTTTATCCTTTTCAACGCAAATACTTTCGGGCGTTGAAAGGTCTTCTGCGTTATCCTCGATAATTTCGGAGCAAGCTTCACCGAAATTCTTTTTCATCTTGATAACGGCAGATTTAATTCCGTTTGTCACGCAGACATCGGCAAAGCTGGAAAACTTTGCACCGTGCTCTGTATCAAAGGAATTGACTGCATTGATAAATGCGAGGAAGCCTTCCTGGGTCAAGTCCTCAGCATCTGCATACTCGGAGGAAAAAAAGCAGGCTCTTTTTCTTACCAGTCGCAGGTAACGTGAAATCAGAACGGAAACAGCGTTCCTACCAAGCTTGTTATCACGTTCATCGCGGTAAATTTTTACAAGCTCGTTATCGCTCATCGGGTTAAGCACATTAAAATCGGAGCTATTCATTTCTGAACCGATAAGGCTCATTTACTTCCCACCAATCTTAACTTACTTAAACGGACGCACTTCTGCAAATCACCATTTACATTGTAACCATATTTCCGAGATTTGTCAAGGAATTTAAAAAAATTGTCATTTGTTTTTTTATTTTTTGTGAATAAAATCAATAACTCCTCTTGCTTTTTAGTAAGTTTTACAAGCATTGTTATTACTTTAACGCACAAAATATACATAATGACAAAAAGGGACACCATATGTTGGTATCCCTTAAAGTTACATTTCGCAATATTCTGCTCTGCCCTCGCTGAAAATGTCGCCTCCGCTGCAATCGTTGCAGACAGTTACGGGAAATTTTTCAACATAAAGCTTCTTGACTGACTCACAGCCCAAATCTTCAAAGGCAACTACCTCACAGCTTTTTATGCAGCTTGCGGCAAGTGCACCTGCACCGCCGATTGCACAAAAATAAACTGCATTATTCCGCACAATTGAGTCACGGACAGCCTGATTTCTTTCACCCTTGCCTATCATTCCACAAAGTCCTTCGTCAAGAAGTCTCGGGGCAAACTTATCCATTCTTCCCGAAGTTGTCGGACCGCAGGAGCCGATTGGTTTGCCCTTCGGTGCCGGGGTTGGACCTGCATAATATATCACAGCGTCTTTAATATCAATCGGAAGCGGTTTTCCCTCGTCCATAAGAGCATTGAAACGCTTATGTGCAGCGTCACGGGAAGTATAGACCGTGCCCGTCAAAAGAACTTTATCACCGATTTTAAGCTTAGTGCAATATTCTCTCAACTCCGAAACGTTGATGTCATAAACCTCTGCCATAGAATTTCCTTTCTAATAGTTAATGCTTAACCGACCGAAGCCGATTAAGCATAACATTGCATTTTAAATTAAACCTCAGGGTTTGCTTCAGCAGCAGCAGCGAGATTTTCAAGCTCGCTCATATCAAAGCCGGCAAATGCAGGCTTAGCGTGAGCAGGCTTTTCTTCTGCCTTAGGTGCTTCTTCAGCAACAGGAGCAGGTGCGGGTGCAGGAGCAGGTGCAGGCTTAGCAGCAGGTGATGCAGCTGCAGGAGCAACGCCCTTCTTCATAGCTTTCTGAGCATTGTCAAGCTGAGCCTTGGCTTCATCAAGTCTGGAAAGGCTCTCGCTGGAGAACATTTCAAGAACTTCCTTGAGCTTAACAACATTTTCATCAATTTCAGCAATTTCTTCTTCAACCTGCTTCTTAATCTTATCGGCAGCAGCACGCATTTCGGAGCTCTTATCCTCTGCATCGGAAAGAATCTTGGAAGCCTTTTCGTCCGCATTCTTAACGATTGTGGAAGCCTTTCCGTTAGCGTCGTCAACAACCTGATTAGCAAGCTTCTTAGCATCTTCGTCCATCTTACGGGCATTTTCCTTAGCCTGTGTAACGATTGTATTAGCTGTCTTCTGAGCCTCAAGGAATACGTTGCTGAGGTCCATAGCACTGCTTTCGCCTGTGCTTGAAGCAGCCTTATTCTTAGCTTCCTGAAGCTGTTCTTCGAGTTCAGCATTCTGAGCCTTAAGTGCTTCAATTTCGCTGTCCTTGTTAGCAAGGTCATCCTCCATTGACTTCATCTGAAGCTTAAGGGAGTCGTTATTAGTCTGGAGCTCAGTAATCTTAGCCTTATCAGCAGCAAGAAGTTCTTCATACTTTTCGCTGTTATCGCCTGTGCCGCCTGCACTTTCAAGAAGTGCTTTCTTTTCATCGAGTTCAGCCTCGAGTGTATAAATCTTGGTATTTAATTCGTCAACATAAGCAAGAACGTCTTTCTTATCAAATCCGCCGAAGCTTACCGTTTTGAGGAAACCTGTACCATCCATTGTGAATACCTCCAAAAACCAGATAATTTTTTCAGGTGTATTTATCAAAATTACACTTGAACATAGTAGAATTATATCATATATTCAGAAAATTCACAAGTAGATTTTAAAAAATTAGTACACAAAAAATAGTTTAATTTTTTAGTGATTTATAATAATTTTATTAACTGGATTAACAATTCGATTGAACTTAAAGGTTTTCGTTTTCTGATGTGTACTGCTGTGCTTTAATATAATCTTCAAGTTTTCCGATAAGCTCCAGAATATAAAATCTATATTCGTATTTTTCAGGATTGTTAAGCATTTCCATTTCTTCCGCAGAAAACACATCGCTGTAATCTTCAATTTCTCCCGAGGCAACAGGTACGCAAAGCGGCGGGAACATCACACACCACCAGTTTTTCCCCTGTGCTTCTCCGATTGTTATTCTGAGGGCAGAATACTCTCCCGCTGGCATTGTTACAGAATTGTACACACGTTCAGTGAAATACATTTCGGTAACCTCACACTCGACCTGATAATTGCGGTTATTTTCGGCAATAACCTTTTCGGCGGTTGCTTTTATGAAGTCTATGTTTTCTTCGGCGGCAGCTGCTGATTGCTCTGCATTTTCACAATTCTCAAAAAGATAGGAGCACTCTTCAAGAACAGCATCACGGACTTTCAATTTCAATGACTGGTCTGCATCACTGTCGGAATTTGCAAGGATATGCAGTCTGAATACTGTATCGGTTATATCGCTGTAATCCTCAGCAAAGCTGCAGAAGCCTGCACTGAACACAGCTATTATCATTCCGAGAAGCATTGCAATTTCAAATTTTTTCATTTATTTTCCCCTCTTTCTGTATACGGATTATTGAGCAAATGAGGGAAAATTATTCAATAACAAATAAAAAAATTCAAAAAGCCCTTGACAAACATTATAAAAAGATATATAATAATTAAGCACTTGTGAGGTGTGCTATCTTAGCTCAGTTGGTAGAGCACATCCTTGGTAAGGATGAGGTCGTCGGTTCAAATCCGATAGATAGCTCCATTTAGAAAACCGTCCCCGAGTCTGCATAGGGGGCGGTTCTTCTATCGGTAAATTGTTTGTAGGACGGGTTTTCCCGTCTTTTTTATTTTGCAGACACTAACGAATAACAGTCTTCAATTCATTTTCAAGGCTTTGGGTAATTTTGCACACCTTGTCAAAGTCGACATTTTTTATATAGTACGCTTCCAGCTTGTCGTGCTCAGCCTTTGCAGCAACAAGAGAGGAAACGGCTTCGTCCCGAAGCTCCCTGACAGCGGTTTCATTGAATTTAATCCTTATTTTACGCTGACGTACAACATTCTTATCGTAAAACCGTTTGAAATTCACAGGCTGCTTCTCGGAAATATTCAGCTCGTTAATCGGTGTTGCAGTCAGAAATGCAGTTTTAAGCTCAGGAATGAAAATATGCTCAAATCGACTTCCGCCCAGAATTGTTATGAGACTTACACACACATCGTAGCCCTTTGACAGTGCTTTATCGGTAAAGCTTCGCAGAAACTGTTCTGCACCGTAACAGAGATTATCATTAAGAAGATAAACCATGTAATTTTCAGGCACATTTGTAAGATACCCTTTCGGAGTCAGTGCCGACAGCTGACGATATACTATTATACCTTCCTCAGGCTCCTGCTTTTTGGGGAGTATTTTTTTTGCAAGCCTTTCGGTAAAGCCTTCAAGCTTTTCTTCATTGAGAGCAAGCTTGCCAACCTGCATTGTATCCTCCGCAACTGCGGAAAGAGCGGTTATATAACGGCGGCAAATCCCGTGGTGGTGAAGATAATCAGCTGTTGCGGAAATAATTTCGGGCTTGTTTTTTTGCAGCATTTTGGAATTCCAACAGCTTCCGAGGTCAACTATCTGCTGAACAGCACCCGGAAATTCGGGGTCAAAGGTATGCGGTGCGGTTCCGTCCACAAATGCAATTCTGCTTTTTGTGAAAACTACCGCATCGACAGAATCAGGGTCACTTGAGCATTGATAAAGTTCTTTTTCAGCATCAGGAAAGGAATTTGCTATTTTTTTCATAAGCGATGACTTGCCTGTACCGGGTCCGCCTTTGATTATGTAGGTACGGTAATCCGTGTCAAAAACAATATCTCCGAAACGGGTCTTGAAGCCTGTCGGTGATGTTCCTCCGAGGAAATAACGGTGATTTTCCATTTAATCAACTCCAATCTTAAACTAATTTATAATATGTTATCAGAGAGTTTTTGGTGAAAGCAATACAGTTTGTCAAGATATTTGCAAAGCAAAGCGATTTATTTGGCTAAAGTGACAAATTTTCACACATCTCTTTATTTTTTGAGAATTATATGATATAATAATGAACAATATTTAAATAAGTTAATGAAAGGACGATAATATGACCGCATACAGCCACGAGCTCTGGAAATCAATAATGGAGCGTACCGCTAAAAATCTTGAAGCTAACAATATGAAATGCTATATTGCTGACTCGAAAGATGACGTAATTCCGATTATCAAGGAAATTATGCAGGAGGGTGACACGGTTGCCTGCGGCGGTTCAATGACTCTTGCCGAATGCGGCGTTACCGAACTGCTCAAATCAGGTGCATACAACTTTCTCGACAGGGACGGCAAGTCCGGCGATGAGCTTCAGGCTGTTTTCAGGGGTGCATTCTCTGCTGACTGCTATCTTTCAAGTGCAAATGCAATTACCGAGAACGGTGAGCTTTATAACGTTGACGGCAACAGCAACCGTGTTGCGGCTATCTGCTTCGGTCCGAAATCGGTTATTATTGTTGCGGGCAGAAACAAAATCGTCCGCTCGCTTGATGATGCAATCGTGCGTGTAAAAAGAATTGCTGCACCTATGAATACGGCACGTCTCGGATGCGAAACCTACTGCAACAGCAAGGGCGAATGTATGTCACTTGCTTCGGGCGGAAACTGTATGACAGACGGCTGCAAGAGTGCTTCAAGAATTTGCTGCTCATATGTTGTTACCGCTCAGCAGCGTATCAAGGACAGAATAAAGGTTATTCTCGTCAATGAGGAGCTTGGTTTTTAAAAATCACTTTTTTATTTGTCAAGGGTTGTAAAAATCAGAGTCAAAGCCTTTTTAACTCTAATTTTTATATGAATTTATCTGTAATTAATTAATTGCAAAAAGCTTTGCGATGATTTATAATATAATCAACACAAGGAAATAAAACCCTTGACTCTCTCTTAAAATATTTTTTATTAAAAAAACGGGCATTTTTTAATGTCCGTTTTTATTTTTAATTTTTTCCTAAAGTTTTTATTTTTCCTGCCGATAAATATTTTGTAAAGAATTTTGAAAAAAACTGTTGAAATTTAAAAAGCATTGTGCTATAATGATTATGAAGAATTATAGTTTGTTAAGGAGCTTCATTTTATTATGGCCGAACTTATTTACAACGAGCAGGGGCGCTTGCTTTTTACTGAGGAAATGCGAAAGGAATATACTATACTTATTCCGCAGATGCTTCCTATTCACTTTACTCTGCTTGAAAAGATTTTTAACAATCACGGCTACAAGGTCAAGCTTCTTACTTCGACAGGAAGAAAAATTATTGATGAGGGTCTGAGAAATGTTCACAATGACACCTGTTACCCTGCTTTGCTGGTTATCGGTCAGATGATGGACGCTCTCAAATCAGGCGAATACGACCTGAACAAGACCGCTCTTATGATTACTCAGACAGGCGGCGGCTGCCGTGCTTCCAATTATATAAATCTTCTGAGAAAGGCACTGAAAAACAATGGAATGGCTCACGTTCCCGTTGTTTCACTGAACCTTTCAAATATGGAAAAAAATCCAGGATTCAGTCTTTCGGCAGGTCTGCTGTTTGATTTGATAATCGCTATCTGCTATGCCGATACGCTGATGTGGGTCGGCAATCAGGTTCGTCCTTATGAAAACAACAAGGGTGATACCGATAAGCTTATTGACAAGTGGGTTGATGAGCTGATGAGCAGAGGTTTTTCTCTCCCCGCATTCAGCAAGACAACCCGTGAAATTCTTGCGGATTTTGAAAAAATTCCTTATACAAAATCCGAAAAGGTCAAGGTTGGTATTGTCGGAGAAATTTACATCAAATATGCACCTCTCGGAAACAACTGTCTGGAGGAATTTCTCCGTGGTGAGGACGTTGAGGTTGTTGTTCCGGGTCTGCTGGACTTCATTCTCTTTATGTGCGACCACCACATTGTTGACACGCAGATTTATCACGTCAGATACAAGAAATACATCGGCTCGGGGGCACTTAAGCTGTTCCTGAAAAAGATGCAGAACACGATTATCAGTGCTGTTGAAAAAACTCGCTTCAATCCCCCTGCACATTTTGAGGAGACAAAGAAAAATGTTCTCCCCTATGTTTCACCTGCCAACAAGATGGGTGAGGGATGGCTGCTTACGGCGGAAATGGTTGAGCTTGTACACAGCGGCGTAAATAATATTGTTTGTGCACAGCCCTTCGGCTGTCTGCCAAACCACATTGTCGGCAAGGGTATGATAAGAAAAATCCGTGCCGTTCACCCCGATGCAAATATTGTGGCAATCGACTACGACCCCGGTGCTACAAAGGTAAATCAGGAAAATCGTATCAAGCTTATGCTTTCTACTGCTAAGGCAAAGCTTGAAAAATAACACAGAAAGGATGCGGTGCTATGTCTTTGTACGGAATTAACGCTTATACCTCAAATTCATATTACAGCTCGCTTCTTGCAGGAAAAAATCAGTCACTTGCCGACTCTCTTTCTTCTTTTAACAAGAATGCCTCCAACAGCAATCTTTCCAATATGCTCAATGCTGTTAAGGTTGACGGAAACACTGATTTGCGTACACTTGCAAGAACGGTTGACCTTGTTCGCTCAAAAAATTATCAGAAAAATCTTACTGAAGAATTCAGAAAGCAGTTTGCAGGTGAAAGCGAAGCTACTGCCAAGGATGAGCTCAAGCTTGCTGAAAGCTCCAAGCTTTTAAGCGGTTATGCAGGTGCACTTGCTTACAACGGCAACACTATAAAAGAACCTGAGCAGATGCTTGCTGCTGTAAAGGATTTTGCCGAAAGCTACAATGATACACTTGACGGACTTCAGAAAACCGACAGCTTAAAAGCACTTGAAAAGGGTGTTTCACTTGTAAACACAACAAAGGCTTACGCACGCACGCTTTCAAGAATAGGTCTTAAGGTAGGAAGCGACAACCGTCTTACAGTTGATGAAGAACAGCTTAAAGAAGCTTCTCCGGAAACCTTCCGTTCCCTTTTCTCGGGAAATTATTCCTATGCAAACAAGGTTGCCGACAAGGCTACCGATATCAGCCGTGCTGCTGACCTTAAGGCACAGGTTACATACAACGTCAAGGGTAATCTCGATTACTACAACAAGATGGCTGTAAGTATGTTCCTGGATGATAAAATTTAAAAATTCCCCCGTATCATTAGTTGTCAGTGGATAAAGAAGTATTTAAACTTAAAGTCAAAGGTTGCGTAGTAATCCTACGTAGCCTTTTTCTTTTTGTCGTACTCCCAGCTGTCAGCAACAACCGTAGCTGTGGCAACATTAAATCTGAAATAAATCTCAATTTTCTGTTTCCTGTGTCCGCTGGACTTGTCAGGAGCGTGAACAACAATCTTTTCAATAAATTCGTGCATAATTTCTGGCGTAAGTTCCTTGAGTTCTATACGATTACGTACGATTTTCAGAAACTGTTCAACATCAGTATGTTTCTGCTCGGTTGTTTCGATGAATTTTGTAAATTCATTGACTGCTTGTTTCAGCTTGCTTTGCTCGTCCTCATAGCTCTTGGACATCATTGCAAATCGCTCATCCGAAATCTTCCCGCTTACATTATCCTCATAAAGCCTTGTAAACAGCTTATCCAGTTCCGAAATTCTCTTTTCAGCTTGGGCAAGCATTTTTCTTGCTCGTTTGACCTCTGAAAAGTGCTTTTCTGCCGAAGAGTTCATTGCTTCACGAACAAACATATCCTCGTTTTCCTTGACCGTAATAAGTAACTTGTTCAGTTCTTTCAAAACAATTTCTTTTAATACAACCGTTCTGATATAATGCGCCGTACAAGATTCTTTATCCCCTGCATAAGCTGAACACTTTAAATGTTCTTGGTCAACGTTAAGGCTTTTCGACCTGCAAAGATACATCTTGCTACCGCAATCCGCACAGTAAACCATTCCCGAAAATGGGTTGACATCTCCACACCTCTGTACTCTGCGTTTGTTTTTACGCAGTTCCTGCACCAAATCAAAATCGTGCTGCGAAATAATAGGCTCGTGCGTGTTCTCAAAAATTACCCATTCCTCTTTGGGGTTGTCTATTCGCTTTTTGCTCTTGTAGGATTTGATATGTGTGCGGAAATTCACAGTATGTCCTGCGTATTCAGCTTTTTCAAGGATATGGTCAATAGTTTGTTCTCCCCAACGATAAAGTTTTGCGTTAGGGTGACCTGCATTTCTTCCCTTGGATTTGGCGTAAGCAGTTGGAGTGGGTATTCCTTCCTCAGTAAGAATACGAGCAATCTGCGTTGGTCCGTAACCGTCAATGCAGAGCTTGAAGATTTTTCGTACTACAGGGGCGGTTTCTTCGTCAATCACCCAGAGGTTTTTATCTGTTTCTGACCGCATATACCCATAAATAGGTGATGACAAATGTTTACCGGACATACCCTTTGCCTTGAAAACAGCTTTAATCTTCTTCGAGGTGTCACGAGCAAACCAGTCATTAAAAATATTCTTGAATGCCATAAGTTCATTCTCGCTCTTGAATGTATCCACATTATCATTGATGGCAATGTACCGAACATCATAATCAGGGAAAATAATCTCTATGTACTCGCCTGTTTTAAGGTAGTCACGTCCAAGACGAGAAAGGTCTTTTGTAATAACCGTTTCAACCTTGCCTGATTCAACATCATTCATCATACGGATAAAATCGGGTCGGTTGAAATTCGTTCCACTGAATCCGTCGTCAACATAGAACTGGGGGTTGGAAAATCCGTTGTCCTGTGCGTACTTTAAAAGGATTGCCTTTTGGTTTGTAATACTATTGCTTTCGCCTGCAAGCATATCATCCTGAGACAGGCGACAATATAACGCTGTAATTTTATCTGACATTATAATCCTCCTTACCTATAAAAACTACAGCGGATTATGTTACCTTTATTATATCACATTTTCAAGAACAATTCAAGATGGTAAAGTGTAAAAGTGGAAATAATCCGCTGTTAAGTTTTTTCTATACTACGCTGCAAATTGCAGGCTCTCAACATCTCTTGTAATCAGTCTCTTGATAATATCGTCAAGGGTTTCCTTGCAACCGAGGTTGAAGTGAGTTTCGACAATATATGTTGTGTGACCTATTTTATATTCAGAGATGTTTGGGGCAAGTGAGGTGCTTTTCTCACTTGCTACGGCGGTATTCCTGCATACATTTCTAATCATTTAAATCCTTTCTGCCTTGCGGCGGTTGACTTAATTTTTGCGGTCTGGTATAATAGTGTAAATATTAATGGTGTAATTTATTATCAGGTTTATCAACGATATAAAAGCTTTATATCGCTGACATAAAATTATAATTGATGAAAGGCAGGGTTGATTATTTATGAAAATTAACAACAACGCAGGAGGCTTACATAAGTAACTCCTGAAACAAAAGGAGAAATGTAATGAACATTTTAATCAGATCAGAAACTGAAAATGACTATCGTCAAGTGGAACAAATAACAAAGGCTGCATTTTCATATCCAGAAAGAATTGAACGTGGACAAATTGGCTGTCCTTACGAGCATTGGATGGTAAATGAACTCCGAAAAAGAGATGGTATAATGTCTTTGAGTTTAGTCGCAATAGTCGATTCACGAATAGTCGGACATATTATTTGCAGCAACGCAGAAGTAAGGACATCAACAGATGTTGTTCCTATCTTAAATATGGGGCCTGTCAGTGTTTTGCCTGAATATCAGCGAAAAGGCATTGGAAAAGCGTTAATTACCGATATGATTGACCGAGCAAAACGATTAGGGTATGGTGCAATTTTGTTTTTTGGCCGTCCTGAATATTATCCTCAGTTTGGATTTAAAGAAGCTTCTGTATTTGGAGTTACAGATTCAGATGGTTATAATTACCCTGCTTTTATGGGAATGGAGTTAATACCTAATTATTTATCACTAGCCTATGGCGGAAAGTTTTATGAGTCTGACATTTATAATGATGAACTCAACAGAGAAGCCGTCAAGGCATTTGATAAAACTTTCGAGAATTTATTTAAAGCATAATTGAAAGTGTATAAAGAGCGTGAGCGAAAATCTCACGCTCTTTTTTCTTGATCACTATATTAAGCACTATATCTCCCCGAACTGTGATAATCACTCGACTCGATTTTTGTATTTTCTTCCTCATCATCACTCTCATCAATACCCGAAGTAATATTCTCAATCCTCTCAATTTCAGCCAAAGTACGCTTGTCCTTTTCGGCATTGACAAACTCCTGCACGCCGTTCATCTTGAACAACACATCAAGAATTTCTTTAAACTGCTCACCAGTCAGGTTATCACCAAAATACTTGTAAACCAGTCCGCCCACCTCACAAAGATTATGAGTACGCTCTTTTCTTTCCTCGGCAGCAATCTTTGCTACAAGCTCCTTTCGGGAGGTCTCTATCTTGGATAAAGCTTTTTCTGTATCCTTTTTTCGCTCATCATATTTTGCAAGCTTCGCTTTCATTTCGGTTATATCAAATTTTCTTGGCATAATATATATCCCTCTCTTTCATAAAATCAATCGAATTTACCTCACTGCATACGCAGGAGGAACAGCTTCGCTGTGGGATATTCGGATTGCCCTAATCAATAATCTTGGAACAAACAAACCGAATATCCCGAAGGGCGCACTTATACAAACTCTGACCGAGTTTGTGTGCGCAAGGAGAAGTATCTCCTTGACCTCTACAAAGTTTTGCTTACACAAAACGAAAATACGCATAGCGGTTTTACCTTGAACGGTGCTTCTTTACAGGTTTGTCCTGTTTCTGTTCAGGCGGTGCAGCCGTCGGATTTGCTCTCCCTTCAACCGCATTCAAAGCCTCAACAGCTTTGTTATAATCCGCTTTCGGAAAGAAAATTGCTCCCGTGCCATCAGTCATACCCATAATGTGACATTGGACATTCCTTTTTTGCAGTTCAGTTTCAAAATCTTTTAAATATGAAATTATGCCTTCAAGCTTCTGCATTTCGCAATATTGACAGCCAACAATAGTTTCAAGATAATCCGTGCGAAGCTTTATTCTCTCGGAATGAATATCATTCAAGTGACGTTCCTGCTTTTCAATCTCCATATCCAGATTTCTCAAAACAATCCGCCTGTTCCGACTGCCCTTGTCAGTACGATAACCCTTTTTCTCAATCGCACAAGCTGCCGCACCTAAATGCACCTGAGGAATTTTATCAATTCCTTGTGCCGCATAACTCCTGTGGTCAATACGTTCATCGGAAACAGCATACAGCTTGTGGTTACACCAATCCGCCCACAACTTTCTCCATTCCAGCAAAAGCGATTTGTCATTCCACGAACGGTCTTTTACGGTAAAACCGTTCTCGTCAACTCTGCGTGTAGTGAGCAGAATATGAACGTGAGGATTACCGTCGTTCTTATCGTGAATTGCAAAATCTGCACACATTCCACGGCTGACAAAACATTGTAAACAGAAATTTCGTACCAAATCAATCTGCTCCTCACGGGATATTTCCACAGGCAATGCCGCGTCAATATGTTTTGCGGTCTGACTGTTCTTTCGCTTTTCTGCTTGCTCAACAGCATTCCACAAAACAGCCCTCTTCATAAATTCAGGCGGTGCATTTGAGGGTAGCAGGATTTCCTTATATACGATTTCTTTCTTCTTTCGGTAATCGTGAGTAACACCGTCATAACTGTTTTTGATTTTCTCGCCCGATATGTACGCCGCTTTCGCAACCGCACTTGCATTTTTGCCACGACTCACTACCTTGACATTAAAATGATAAATTGCAATACGCAGCACCTCCTTGTAATAATTTCATTTACATCATTCCTTTCTTTGAATTTGAGAGAGCGTTACACCCTTTCATAAGTACCTACAATTTCGCCCGATTTTTCAAGTCTGTTTTCGGGAATTTCTGAAAGTTTGTAACTTTGCATAAAAAGCGGCGATATTTTTATTGCAAATTACAGCTTTCATAAATTAAGGTCAATCGGAGAGGTGTTTTATAACCTAAAGAGAAAACTTTGTAGGATTGCATATTTTCAAAGTTTCACTTTAGGATATTTTTTACAGAGTGCAGGTTTTGAAAATTACTCCCTCTACCTATAAGGAAAAAATCAGAGAATATTTTAGGGTTTTGCCGAAAACTTTTTTCAAGTTTCTTTGCCTTGCATAAAACAGGTAGAGGAAGATACTGCCAAGTATTACTATTTTGCCTCTCATAAGTAATCTACGGGAATGAGCATTTTTAAACCTGCTTACAAAAAGTTTGTAACCTTGCATAAAATCTGGCAAACAATTTTATCGCGAATTCCAGCTTTCATATATTAAGGTCGGATGGAGGGACGTTTTATAACCCTGTTTTAAATTTTTGTAGAAATATACAAGGGTAAAATGGTTTATAGATTGAAATATGGGGGATTTTGTGATATTATAGGGGTAGATGATTTTACGGAGGTTGCTTTATGGAAAATAAAATATTTACAATAACAATAGCTGACCTCGGTATAAGTCAGCTTTACATAAATAGAGAAATACTTAATGGGATTGCAAAATGGTTTGATGTTAGCAAGGTTAATGAGTATGAGCCTTTACCCGTATATGATTTTGATAATGGCAGATATACTCTAATCGACGGACATACCCGTGCTTATACAATGCTTAAAAATGGAATACAGGATGTACGGGTGCAGCTTGATTTAGATGAAATGATAACCTGCGATTTAGGGCAACGGCTTTATAATACAGATATTGAATGGTGCAACAAATACGGAATGCACGGCGTAAGTGATTTTGAAAGCAGGATTATTCCAAACGAACAATATTCAGTCTTATGGCTTGAACGTTGTAAACGGCTCTACAATTTGCTATCCTCTGATTTTTCGACTGACAGTCTGAGCAAGAATTTCCCTGACCTGCTCCTGTACGGTGCAAATGCAGATTTGTCAGAATTCTATTTTGATGATTGCAAAGGGAATCTTTATTTGTATAAGAATGGAGTCTTACAAGATGAAGGCAAAGCGAGGTGGTAAAATGCACAGAATTATCAATATGTATCACCCGATAACAGCTACACCCTTTGCCACTAATGATACATATTGCGAAGTCTTGCCCTGTGAGGCTTTGCGACCGTATGTAAGGTGCTTTTGGGGTACGAAAAAGCCTGTTTCAGCGCAGCCTGATACCGCTTCATCGGGAATTGTCATTCCCGACACCTGTATGGATATTATCTTCGATATCAATTACACCGAAAATAATTACAGCGGCTTTTTCTGTACAGTCGATGAG
>JAZQBN010000106.1:0-4623 GCA_045545795.1 Oscillospiraceae bacterium | reverse complement strand
CTGTAGAAATAATAAAAGCTCATTGTGCCAAACATAATTGACATCACCGAATAGTTTGCAGGAAGATTCAGAATGCACACCCCTGTAAACAGACCAATAATTAAGCAGTCTGTTTTGCCACAGGTGATTTTTCTGATTCTCCAAGCATATATAGCTGTGATTATCACGAGCAGAGATGTGCTTAATATCAGCGATGTGATAGTTGGACTGAATTTGAAAAATGCAGCATAATAATACTCCGCAAGAGGCGTATTAAGCATTTCAAAATCTCTGTATGGCAATAGACCTTTACAGATGTTGCTTGCCCACATATATCTGTCTTTGTAGTCGAAATGGCACATTCCAGACCACAAACGGATGAACACGCAGGCTACAACAAAACTGATGGACGGCAAATACCTTTTGACGTTTGTCATAAATTATTCGCCCTCTTTCTTCAACATTTCATATGCCATATAGCAAGCTGCTCTGTTACGCTCATCGAAGTTTCCTTTTCCGAAAGCATCGCTCATTTCTTCCAGAATGGGAAGAACGAAACAACGGAACATCTCCTGCTGCAAAAAGCGATGTTCGTTCTGAAACGCTTTCTTTACTTCCTGCGGATTAACATTACAGCAATTTACCGAATCGGAAACTGCCCGAACCAACTGTTCTGCATTCATTTTTTCTGCCATCACAACCACTCCTATCTTGCTTTCAAATATTCGTTTACTTCACGTTCGATTTCTATGGAATATCTCCACGGTCTTTCGCCAATTTCCTTCCCCCAGTCTTCGGAAGAAGCTGTATAATTGTTTTCCAACCCATCGTCGAAATGCGAGGATTTTACTTTGATAATCAGGATACCTGTATTGCATTCGTAGTGTTCTACTGTGTTCATCAGATAATCCCATACATAATCATCTTTACGAGCATCATCAACTGTACCTTTGAACAAAAGCATATTTTTGTCACAAGCGTCTGTTTCGTAAATCCAGACTTCTTGATGATACAAGGTAATATCAAGCATATCGTACAGTTTCATACGAAAACCTCGTTTCTTGTTTTGTTTATCCTATATATATTATATACCAAATCCGTGCATTTGTCAAGATGTATAAGCGTAAAATTTCTGTGTTACATTCGTTACATCGTTGTGCAAATGTTACAACATTATTGTATACACACAAAAAAACACCGCAGGCGTTCAACGGATTGCCTACGGTGAAAATGGGGGATAGTTTATTATATCATACTTTCCGCTTCTTTTCTGTAAATATCTTGCCTGCTTTTAAGGCAATCTTGCGGTTAATCAAGCTCAATATCAACTTTGCTGGGTTTCTTCGGCTTGGAAGCGGATTCACGAGTCTGTTCAACAGATTTCTTTTCATAGCCATACTCTACAGAAATTTCTTGCGGAAGTTCTGTTATCATCGTATAATTTTCGGGCTTGGTTTCGTTCAATTCCTGCAATACCAGTTCTGCCGCATTTTCATAGAAGAAAATACTTCTGGTTTCTTCGCTGCCAAAACTGTTATCGGGCTGAAGATAATTACCGCTTCCGTCCGTAATGGAAAATACATTCTGCGGCATTTCAACACGATTATCAGAAAGCTCTTCAATGCTTTGTGCAAGCAATTCATAAAGGGCTTCAGGAGTCATTCGTTCAGGGGAAACATCCATTGCAATATGTCCTTCAGAATCTGTATAGTGCAATGTGAATCCGCTGACTTCTACAGATACACGCTCATCGTTTCTTGCGTTGCCGCTTGCGATAATATCTTTCAGCTCCTGCGGGAAATCATCCTTAAAGTTATAAATTTCCCCTTCAAAAGTAACAACCAGTTCGCTGTTCGCTTCGAGAATTGCTTGACTTCCGTTCGGGAAAAACACCGCTGCAACAGGTTCATAATTGCCCATTTGCAAGCTATCAGTGATTTCTGTCATATCACGATGAAAAACTACTGAAAGTGATTTTTTGGACTGTTCCGCAGATGTAAGGAATTTAAGAACATCATCGGCTGCTTGCAATTCTTCGTGAGACAATTCCCCTTCAAAAGACTTCTTCCAGTTTTCAATGTCTTCTGCATAGGCTTGAAGCATTTGAGGCGTACCGACCTTATAAGCGTATTCAACAATTTCTTCTGCGTCAATTTCGACTTCATCAGTGAAATCCAGATAGAAATTTGCAATTTCTTCCGCAACCGCCTGAAGTGTATTATTGTACTGTTGTGGAGAAACATCGGGATGAGCAGCACGGAATGTATCTTCATCGAACATTGTTTTGAAGTCATTCATCAATGCAGCATCGTTAAGAATATGGTCTGCCGTTTTCTGCTGATGCTCTTGTGCATTCTGATAAATTTTATCATATCTCTCGTTAAGATATTGATGATAATATTCGGGAATCGGTTCAGAACGTCCTTCGAGAGCTTCGTTTACCGTAATTGCCAAAGCCTCGTATAAGTCGTATTGCCGAAGCTCTTCCTGATAACGGATAGGCTGTGTATCGAAGAAACTTCCTTCGATAGATACTTCTACTTTTCCGTCCTCAACCTTTGCAGAGAAACTTTTGTCTGCCATTTCAATATATCCGTCTTTGTTGGGAGCAGGCATATGAACGACCATTTCCATTGTCATATCATTGCCTTCGTTTTCAGTTTGCAGTTTTGTAATCACCGCCATAACATCAAATCCTTTCTACACTTATTTGTTCCTATAATAAAACAGGGCTTTGCGGATAACAAAACCCTGTCTATATTATATCATATTCTGCATTATTTTTCAAGTGTTATTCTGTATGTAATTCGTTATTTTTACGGAATAAAATGCTTATACAGCAGCGAATATACAGCGTTCCACTTCTTTTTGCCAAGAACACTTTCCAATCTGCTGCGAAGCCCTTTTCTGCCGAGGTTTCCGTCATAGATGAAAGTCTTGATATGAGTTACCTGTTCTGGAGAAACTCCGAACTTTGCGGATGTCTGAATTTTTTGCAGAATATTGTCAATTGCCGCTTTGCGAATACGTTCTGCTTCCTTAATGCTTGTTCCGTTTTGCAGTTTTGCGGTTACATCCAACACATCTTCAGGCTTTACTACAGGAAGAGGCAGAGCAGCGTTCGCTGTATCGTTAAAATGCGGTCTTGTAATAGTAACTTCAGATGTTTCAAGTGCAACAGGTTCAGAAACGATTTCAGTTTTTTCTGTTGCCGCCAGAATTTTTTCTGCAAGTTTTGTTACATCCTTGCCTTTTGCCTTTGCTTTTACAATTTCAGCCTGTTCAGCAGTCAACATATAGCGATTGCCAATTTTAGCAAGCAGCGGTCTCCAGCCAAGAGAATCGACTGCATTGTAGATTGACGTTTTAGACATCTTTGTTTCTTTGGCAATTGCCGACAAAGCATACTTCAGTTCTTCAGGAGAATTTGCCTTCGGAAAAGGCACAATGGAAACTGTATCTTCGTTTTGTGTGTCAGCCTTTACAGCTTTACTATGTGTGGCTTCGCTGTACGGTGTCGGCTGAATTTCTTTTGCATTCACAGTTTTCATCATTCTTCTGATTTGCTTATTTGTCAGAGGCTTTTCTGTAACATTCAGTTTTACTTCGCCTGCAAGATTTTTCTGCAAACGAACCTGTCCCATATTAAGGAACAACTTTGTTTCTTTAGCAAAATCGGCTACAGCAGAATAACCATTGTCATTTGAAACGATGCAGACATCTTCGCCTCGTGCGATAAATGTACCTGCTGTAGCAGCAATCTGAAAGTCCATATAATCGTGACAGCCATTTACCATACAGCGGATAAAGTATACAGGCGTTCTACTTCCTGCCAGTTCCAAAACATTTACAGAATGGCTGTTTGTAGATACGAAAATATAGACTTTATCGTCGGGAGAAAGATTTTCGATACCATACAAACCGTTGTTATGTGTATTTTCAAAGTCAACCAGATAAATCATCTGGTATCACTCCTTTCGTCGTGTTTCATCGGTTTTGCATCGATACTTCTTGCGTAACCCATTGTTTGTTTCAAAGCATCAGATTTATCTACGCCTGCAAGACGGAGTTTGTGAGCGTGATTCAAGATTTCTGTAAATTTTACAGAAGGAACAAGCCCAGCTTCAATCAAGTCTCTGCCTTGAACAAAAGGTTTTGCCATTGTTTGATAATAAGCAGCAAGCCTGTTCCACAGGAATGTTTCTGCATTCTGCCTGTTCATATCCTGTGTATTGCAAATGCGTCCAGCGTCATCTGCAATTGCCAACAAAACAAGGTCGTTTGGACATACAGCTTCATCAAACATATGATTTGTTCTTTTATGAGATGAGACGTTTTCTGCACATCTATGCGGCTTCATATGAAGCTTCGCCATATTCAGCACATAGTTTGCAAGCTTCTTTTCTGTTGTAAGACGGTGCATAAATGTTTTAACAGCAGGAATCCCTTCTGTTTCGTGACCGTGACAATGTACACCGCCATTCTCGTCAACGGTTGTACAAAGCGGTTTTCCGAAATCGTGGCAAACGGCTGACATCAGAAATCCCACTGGATTTTCAGCTTTATCCTTCCGCTTCGCTGCTTCATCCAGTACCATCATTGTATGAGTCCACACATCACCTTCTGCGTGATACACTTTGCTTT
>JAZQBN010000105.1:0-19650 GCA_045545795.1 Oscillospiraceae bacterium | reverse complement strand
AAGATAAAAACAAATAATTCAGTTTTTGTAATTTTTCTATTCCTGAAATATTAGTTATATTTGTGTATTGTAGCGTCAGAGACTCTAAATTCGGAAGCATACTTAATACAGATAAATCTTCAATGTTGGTATTAAATCCATAAAAGCATTTTAATTTTTTACATTTTAAAAGTCCTGACCAGTCGTTTACGTTAAAATCGCCTAAATTAAGCTCTTCAATATCTTTCATTTCCAATAAAAAATCAATATTATCAATTGTTTTCTCACCATCAATCGTCAACTTTTTTAATGATGTAAAATATTTTAGTTTATTTATGGATTTATCACTACAATTTATAAGCTCCAATTCCGTTATGTCGGTATTGTACCACTTTCCGTTCAGATAAACATACTTGTGAGTTAATATAGAAAGTAAAGAAAAAAATACACATAATACTACTACCACTATCAGTATTTGAATGATTCTTTTTCTTCCCAAATGCATTACGAGCTCACCTCATTATTTTGTAAAATCATAACTTATTATAGCAACAACCCCCACAAATAAGATAAATCGTCAGACCTTGCTTCATTGCTGAGCTTCTGCACCTTGCAATATTGCTCAACCGTATCACGCAGTCCTCGTGAATGTGACTTTATGTATTCAATTCTTTCCGTTGCCTTTTGAACAAAGTTCTCCTCCGTTCTTCCCGAACGGTCAAACAACGGACTGCTTTCGTCAGACTCATTCAGATATGCCGAGCGTATTCCCGTTGCTGATGAAAGTGCGTCAGCGTATTGGTTGTAAACCTTGCACATTATGTCCTCGAAAAAAGCTGGACGATTTTCGCTCACCTCATAAGGCTTATCTGCAACAAGCTTATCAATAAGCTTCTGCACGTCTGCAAGTGCATTTTCCACAGCTTCACGGGACACGGTTTCGCCAGCTTCAAAGTGTCCGAAATCGTACTTGCCCTCAGGAATAATTATTTCTCCATCGTTTTTCAGCAGATTTTCATAGTACGCTCTTTCATCGCAGTAGCTGTTGAAACGTTCAATGTCCTGCTTTTCGCCATTGATTTGCAAACGGAGAATTTTCTGCATTTCTGAATGAATTGCCGAAACAGATGAAGCTTTATCCACTTCCGTTTTGTTTGCTTCCGCAAGCATCTGCGTAATTTCAGCCTTTGTCTTGTCATCAGCCTTTGCGTACTTCTCGAAAATCATACTCAAATCAAGAGAGTCCGACCTGCCGCAAAGCTTTTCAAAGACAGCATTTCCTATCTGCTTTTTCTGCAACGTTGAAACAGACGGAGTGTTGATATTTATGTTGTTGGTGTTGATAATCATAGCTTACCTCCGTACCGTAAAATATCAATCATATCTTTGATTGCATTTCTGTCCATAAGGCAGTTATCCTTGTAATTCGGGTCAAGGTATTGGTTCTTCATTTCCTTCATAACATCTTTGGATGTTTCGCCGATGTAATCGCTTCGGTTTGCGGCAAAATCCTTCATTGAAAGATAATTCGCCATTGTTCTTTCACTTGCTGAAATAAGTTTTTCGCAGTATGCTTCAAGCTCCTTGTTGAGTGCAGTGTAATCCTCCTCAATAAGTCCGCCTACGGCATAGGATTCGTCAAATTCCTTGCCAATGTCTGCAACCCTTTTGGCAATCTGCTCCGCTGAAAAGCCTTTGAGTCCTCCGAACATATTATTGAACTGAATACGGTTATCACGGTTCAAGGCATCCGTAACGCAATGACGAGCAACTCCGCTTGTGGAAAATTCACCTCTTGCAACCTCAAGAGCGTCAACATACAATGGCTGTTTTGACTTTTCGCTTACAATAACAGTGTCACGCTTTCTTTCCGTGGAAATTTTCACATCACATTTTTTCGGCTGAACTTTTGAAAGGTCAAGCTCGATATTGTTTTCTGATTTAAGCTCACGCATACCTTGCGGATTTTCACCGCAAAGTTTTACATTAACCAATTGTGCAAGATTTGTGCTGTTTGTTATTGTCATAAAACCAGTCCTTTCACAAAATGAACGTTAAATTTCAGTTGCTCCATAGCGTATTCCCTTAATCATCTTCATAAGATTATCACGGTCAACCTGCCACGGCTGCGGAACTTTCTGTGCCTTTTTCATCATTTCAAGCACCTGATGACGTGTGTCGGTGAGAGTTTCCTTGGAGTAAATTCCGATAACGTTAAGTGGATTATCCTGACGTGCAATTTTCGCACAACGTTTGTATTCCACGTTGTAAACAGCCTCGTCGGTATAGCTTTCAAGCTCAGTGCAAAGCTGTTTGTAATCATCTTCCGAAAGAGTACCGTCCTTGTATGCTGAGTCAATACGCTTACCCATTTCACCCAAGTGACGAGCGAGGTCGCTGTCGGAAATTGTGAAATTATCCATATTGCTTACGCCGCTTTTTACAAGGGTTCCTATGCTTGCCGTGTCAATGGATTTCTGCGACATTTCAAGCAATTCCTGCTCGGTGTATTCCTTTGCTTTGGTGACATCTCCGTGTATCCACGCAAATTTATTTCCTGTTACAATGCTGTAAAGCTGTTGATTTGATACGCTTGTTATGTTCATAAAAAACACTCCTATCCGATAAATTCCGAAATAACCTTACCCGTTGCCTTTGCGGAATAACTACTGAACGTGAAATACCCCGTGCCGAGAGCATTGAAGCCCATATCAACAGAAAGATTTTTCCTGCCAAGTTCACCGCTGAAAATCAGTGCGTCACTTTCGATTTTCTTTGAGGTGTTTTCGCTTCTGTCAAGTGTTGAATACATATTCAGCCAGAATTGCTGATTGTTTTCATTGTAGCGTAATTGCTTGTCATGGCTTGCGGAATTCAGTTTATCCATATGGTTTGTATAACCCTCAGCAATGCCCTTGAAAAGCGATTTCATCAAGCTTGCGGTGTTTTCATATTCGACAAGCATTTTATCAGCAACAGTCATTACCGCTTTGGTATCAAGCGGGTCATAACCCTCTCTTTCACGGGCATTCATTGCCTGCTCACGTCTGCGTTCCATAACGGTGTTGATAAGATCAATGAAATTCTGCTGATAGGTTGAAACCGCAGATTTTACTGTGTTCAGCGCATTGTTTCCAACACTCATCTGCTTGCCCAGTTCAAGAGTTTTAACCATAACCGTACCAAGTGCAAAGCCTATGGTTTCCTCATCGGCAACGGAGGCAACCGTGCTTAAATCCGTTGGAAGTGACGAAGCAATTTTGCCAATGTAGAGCAAATCATTTTCGGAGTATGTACCTGTTCCGTCAGCGGATTTTCCCGAAGCGGAATAAGCCTTCTGAAGCTCGCTTGTCATAAAGCGATGACTTCCGGTGAGCCACTCGTCCTCAGTGCCCTTGAGATTTGCAAAGTCAGGTTTTTCAGCAATAAAATCACGGTAAGAATTTATCTTGTCATTCATAAGCTCGGCAACGCTTGAACGTATCTTTTTCTTTTCTCCCGTCTGTCCAAGCTGTTCAAGAAAATCGCCTGCGTACTCAGCATAAGCATCTGCAACATCGCTCATTGCCTTGCCCACTGTTGCGGAAAGAATACTCATCTGTTCGTCCTTTTCTGCACCTGTGAAATTCAGATTGATGTGATTTTCAAGCTGGCAATAATATGCCGCAAGGTAATCCGTCTGCTGTGACAAGGTTGTATAATCGGAAGAATTTGTGCCGTACATATCCGCACGGATAGCGGAAGCATTTAACCCTGCATCAAGACCGTTGGTTTTAACATAGCTTAAAAAGTCAGTGAAGCCCATATTTTCCGTTGGGTGCTTTTCGGTATATGATGAACGGTAGTCCTCAGAGGAGGTGTTCACAGTCCATTCGTAAGCGTAGGCGTCATATTTGCTGTAGGTTTTGGTGTATGGGTCATTATTAAGAAACCATCTGCCGCCGTTTGAGTCAACACGGACATTTGCCGACAAGCCTGTGAACTCGGCTTCGGGCATAAGCTCCTTGATTTTCGCCGCATTTGCACGCTCATTTTGCGGTATGCTGATATTTATATTGGTTGAAACTGGGGTGATGTTCATATAACCATTCCTTCCAAAAGATTATAACTCTTCTTATCATATATATCGACAGAACATTTAACATCTTTAAAAAATTATTTACACAGCTTTCTTTTACTCTTTGCCAAGCTGAAAACAAGCAAAAGAACAGACAGAATTATTCCCGCAGCGACATTGAAAATCTGACCGCAAATTATTGCTGAAAACATGTTTTCCATAGGTGTGGCAGGGTCTAAAATTGTAAGCTGAAGCAGAATGTAAAGCAGTGAAAATGCCAGTCCTGAAACAGCAGGGATTACTGCCAATGAGAACTTTGCGGATTTACTTTGCAGTACCGCAGTTATGACTGACAGCATCAGCAATGCAGGAAATATCACGGCAGTGCTGTTTACACGCATATCATAGATATAAAACAGAGCGATAACCGTTGCGGCATAAATAAGTGCATAAGCAATTATAAATTTGTTATTCAGAAGTTTCTTCATATTTTTCCTCCTTACGCAATGATTTTGCAATTTCGTATACCGTTTCCTTATCAAGATTTGAGCCGATGGAAAATATATAATAGCCGCCGTCCCATATAAAATGATGATAATTATGATTGTCGCAGAAATAAAATGCTTCACATTCGTATATATTTGTTTTCTCTATCTCAGCATCCTCAGTGTTGAGAAGAATATCATACTCTGCCTTTGTCCACTGCTCAAAATTAACAATCTTATCGCCTTGGCGATACTCGGCACATCTGGAAATATCATTTTCAAGCCAGAGATTATACTCGTAATCGCTTAAATCGTAGCTTATAGTGTAAATTTCCTCAATGGTTTCAGGTATCAGATTTTCCACAACCTTTACAGACTCCGCAAGACGTATCATTCCGTCACGTCCGAGATTTCCTATAATCTCCAGAATATAATCACCGTTATCCCAGCTTATAAGATATTCGTTATCCCATAAATCAATGATATAGCCATCGTGACCGTTAATAGCTATATACTCCATAACACGGTCTTCTGTATTTACATTGACATTATATTTATTTTTTACTGTCTGCATAAAATTCAAATATTTATTTTCAGCTTCATTTTGATAAAAATGATTAATGAATGGCATCCATTCAGCAGGTTCTTCGGAGTAACTGCACTCAAAGCCCGTTGGCACATCAAACATATAGAGCTCCTCTATCACTCTTGGTGCACCTTCAGTGTCAGTCGATTTTACAACGGTATGGGTTTCGTGATGTTCAAAGGAAAACTGCTTGAACAGGCTTTCAAAAGCACCTGTACCAACAGCGGCAAGGACGGCAACAATCGCTGCTGTTGCAATGAATATGCCCAGCTTTTTGAAGGACAGGGCAGGTTTTCCGTGCTTCAAAAGCTGCTTCATTTTCTTTTCAAAGCCTGCGGAAAATTCGTGATGTGGAATTTCAGCAGGGATAAAGGCTTCACATTCGGAAATCATTGCTTCACGCAATGCAAGTCTGAAATTACTTTCCATTCTGCACCTCCTCAAGAATATCCGCAAGAACTGCTTTCCCGCGTTCTATACGTTTGTACACTGTGCCTTTGGGCAAGTTCAGCATTTCCGCAGTTTCCTTAACAGAAAAATCCTCCACATAATGCAGAAAAAGCACGTCCTTGTACATCTGCGGAAGCTGCTTGATTGCCTCGACAAGCTCCTTGTAACCGTAATTGTCAAAGGCTTCAACCGCTGTATTATCCTTTGCGGACAACTCCTGAATGAAGCTTTCCTGCCGCTTGTTGCTTCGGAGAATGTTTATCGCCGAATTCCGCACAACTACTATAAGATAAGGCTTGATGTCCTGACGAGAAATGTTATTCACTTTATCAAAATGCCTCGCAATATTCAGAAATGACTGATGAACAGCATCTTCTGCATCCTCATTGTTTTTCAGTATCCTGAACGCAACCGCATACATCAGCTGGCTGTATTTTATGTAAAGCTCTTCAAACCTGCTTTTCAGGTCATCGGTTTCAATTACCGAAAGATATACTCCGAGCAAAATAGTTCCTCCGTTTTCGTTATAAATGTGTTCCTATATATAATAACATCTTTTGGAGTGGTTTTTGGACAAAAAGCTTATCTGCAAATTTATTTTTTATAGATATTACAAAAATCCGTACAGCAATATAGCTGTTTTGCCGTACATATAACTTTACCCTATATTCTGTGCTGTTTTTAAAAGCGTATCCTTATCCAACTGAGCGTCAATGCTGTAATAGTATCCGTCGTCATACCAGATAAGCGTGCTGAAATCTTCTTCGGCTGCTTCGTAGAAATAATAAGTTGTTCCGTCATAATTCAGTTCGGTATAATTATGACGTTCATTGTCAATGGAAAGCATTGAATTTTCTGATGAGCCGTAATCAAAGTAAATGTACATCTCATCAACATTTTCGTATGTAAGTGATACGTTGCAATCGGAATAAAAAGCCGACCTTAATTCATATCCGTCAGGAATAAATCCAAGCTGAATGTTTTTGTTGAACGAAATTCCCGATGTGCTTCCTTGATAAGTATAGCTGTCGTAAGTTTCAAAAATATTTCTGATAACATTTCCGACTGCGGCATAGACCTCAGGCTGAGTGAGCAAGCCGCCGAACAATATCCCCATAAAAACAAAAATCAGTACAAAAGCTTTTAACATTGTTTTTCCTGCACCTCTGAAAGCACAAGCAGCACCTATTGTCCGTTTGATTTTATTTATATTTCTTTCAACAGAAACAGAAAAAATATGTGTGTCGATTTCTTTTTGTAATTCATCCAGTTCATTATCCCACTTAGCAGCAAGTGCATCACATATAAGCAAATCAAATATTTCTTCATTGGTTGCCTGCTTTATTTTCATAGTAGTAATCCTCCAGACTTTTCGCCAGCATTTTTTTGCCCCTGTATAATCTTGATTCAGCGGTTTTTACGGGTATATCTAGAATGCCGCATATTTCCGAGATACTGTATTGGTGAAGCAATTTCAGAGATAGAATATCACTGTATATCGGGTCAAGGCTTGTAATTTTATTCACAAGATAATTAAATCCAAGTTCTGAAAAAACTTCCTTCAATGTATCACTTGATATAGGCGGTGCTTCAAAATTCAAGCATTCCTTATCGTTGATATGTTCAGCTTTCAGGCAGTTTAAAGCCGTGTTTCTTACTATAATAATAACAAATGCTGCCGTCCGATTACATTTCACATCAGATATTTTAGAAATGTTTCTGGCTATCCTGAGAAAGCTTTCCTGAACAGCTTCTTCCGCAACTGTTTCATTATGCAAAATTGAAAGTGCCTTATGGAACATTATTTCCTTGTATGTGCTGTATATTTCAGCAAACTTTTCTTTATCATTCGGCTCATCTATAAGAGCAAGGCAAAACCCTAACAAAATATCACATCCTTTATATAATTAAACCACATATTTTAAAAAAGCACTGCACTTTCTTTGCAAAAACGTCTATATAAACAAATGATGTTATTGATTTTTGTCAGATGTGATAGTAAAAAAACACCATTGCTTCCGATAGGGAAACAATGGTGCAGATAATTATTTAAGCGTTAGCTTTCCTGTTAGTGTTAATTTTCCTTTCAGGCATAAGGTCTTTTCGGCGATATACCGAGGCAAAAATTCCAACAAGTGCACCGCTTGTGACAGCATTGAATATTCCGTTACTCATAAATGGTGCAGTAACATAGCTTTCCATTGCTGTTGTGTAACCAAAATTTGATGCAATAAAAGCGACCGACATAAATAGGAATACAATTCCGATTGAAAAAGCTGTAAGTCTTCCGAAGCGGTTTTGTATGCGGCTTGATGTAATGAGCATTATCAAAGGCAGAAGCACAAGAATAACAGCAACAGTTATTCCTGCAAACAAACCGAATTGAGCGATTATTGCTGTTAAAATATGTGAGTTGTTAGCTTCTGTAAGACTTGTGCTTATAACTCCGCTGCTGCCGAAAAGCGGTGCTTCGGCAATGATTTCCCGTATCATATTCTGTTCCCAGTCAGCGGTTGAGCCGTTGTAGCGAATATTACGCAAAATCTTGACTACGGTTAAGCCGATTGCTGCAAGCGACGCAGGTATGTACATAAAAAGATATGCCGTTGTTTTATTTACTTTGAAATAATCGTCTTTGACAGCAATTGTCATAATTGCAAGTGCGGCAATACCCACAAGAATTGCTCCCGAAAGACAAGGTGCGTAAAGCGAAATGAGTGCAGGCGGAACAACAAGCACAAAACAGCTTAATACAAACCATTTGAAATTTTTTCCGTGCATTGAAAAAACAAATCCGCACATCAGCGGCACGAGAAGCGCTGACCCATAAAAAGCAAAATGTCCTGAAAGTGTATTTCGGAACGCAATTGTTACCCATTCAGTGCCGCTTACATTTGCAATATTAGCTCTGCCTACATTCCAGATTACTATAACTGCGAGTAACAGCGTAAAAGCAGCATAAGCAATTTTAGGCTTGCGAACAAGAATTGTATAATCGGCAAAATAAAACAGCAATGCAGCTGCTATGCAGATAATTGCATTGGGAATATCACTGTTTATGAAAACATTATAAGTAGGCGGAAATGCAAAAAAGCCTTCTCCCAAATGCCGTGCAATAATACCTGTGAACAGAAGAATTAAAGAGGGGAGAAAAACGGCTAAAGGAAAGCTTGGACGGTGTGCAGAGTCAAGTCCCACACCGGCTTCAACAGGGTCACCCATTGTTTTTACAGCTTCTTCCTCAGCATTTTCTTCGGGAAGTCCGACGGAAATAAAGGCTTCTGCCTGCTCGTCAATATGGGATGCAAGTTCAGCCTTCAATGGTTCGTGAACAGCTTTGCACCGAACCTGTTCAAGCACAGTATTGATATATTCATCCTTTTTCATACAGCCGCACCTCCGTCAAGAACCTTGTTTACCGCACCGCTGAATAAACTCCATTCATTCTTTTTGTCTGCAAGGAAACCGTTGCCTTTATCAGTAATTGAATAGTATTTTCTCATTCTGCCGTTTTCAGCTTCCGCTTCCCGTGAAGAAACATAACCAGCTTTTTCAAGAGAATGAAGAAGGGGATAAAGCGTTCCCGCTTTAAGAGAAAAAGTGCTGTCAGAACGTTTTTCCAGCGTTTCAATCATTTCATAACCGTACATTTCTTTTTCAGCGAGCAGATGAAGGATAAGCATACCTGTTGATCCTGCCATAAGACCTTTATCGATTTTCATTGCACGTTGCCTCCTATATATAGATTATCTACATATATTATATATCGACCATCTATATATGTCAAGAGGAAAAAATAATTTGCAAAAAAATTCTCCCCGTAATCAAACGAAATAATTTTTTTAAGCATTTACTTTATGTAAGAAGTAACATATTTATTGAAAAAATTGTTCATATATGCTATACTAAAAAAGACATATCTCAATAAATGTAAGGAGAACGCCTATGACAATAAAAGTAAACATAAAACAGCTTGGAAAAAAGAAGAGCAAAATTGCGGAAGCTCCGTTTAAGCTTGAAAATTCTCCCGTTACTGTTAAAGAACTGATATCAGAGACGGTGCATACCTGTGTGACGGAATATAACCGCCGTATCGAAAAGGGTGAAGCGGCAGAGCCTCTCTCGGCTGCTGAAATAAATGATATGAGCGAAATAGGGAAGATTGCTTTCGGGATAAATTACAGTGGCAAAAAAGCAAATGAAGCTGCTGCACTCGAAAATGCTTTGCAATCCTATGAGGACGGTCTGTACCGTATTTTTATCGGTGAAAATGAAGTGAGCGGTTTATCCGACAGTATAGAATTAAATGAAAATGACAGCGTTACATTTATAAGACTTACAATGCTTACAGGAAGGATGTGGTAATATGGCAAAGGTGAACGAAACCGAAGCAAGAGAAATAGGCAGGGCTTATTTAAAAAAATGGCGTGCAGAAAGAACAGCCGCTGAGGAAAAATTACCTCAAAAGCTGAAAGATTTTTTGGTTGACTGCAAAAAATCGTTATCTGAGAATTTCACATCTGAATTGTATGATGTATTTTTGTATGGTCTCAAGGACGGTATATACAAAAAGCCCTCCGACTTTTTCAAGGCAGAATGTTCCGAGTTGTTCAAGGGAGTGATTTATCCCCGAAGAGAGCAGGTCTTTTATCAGATTATTGACAATATTCAGGATTGGGCTTATTCTGAATCGTCAGTACGACGTTCATTAAGAACAACTGTCCCTGTGGTGCTGTGTCCTAAAATTATGGAAGTGGTATATACCTTATATGAGCGTGACCATATTGACGCTGATATTTGCGACATTATTGAGGGTAAAAATCTTACGGAGGAGCAGATGTTCCATAAAGAGTATGCTTATTCTAATTTTCATAATATGGACAAGGTTGTGGCTGCCGAAATTGATATGGGCAATGAACGTATGATAAAGCTTGCTTCGGAAATTATTATGTGCGAAAGCGAAGTGCCTATGAGCTATATGATAATTTCCGCAGTAACCAAAAGTCACAATGCTGACCTGCACGAAAAACTTGGAAAGCTTCTTCTTGCGGCAAGACTTCAGGAGGGACTTCGTCAAACTATTTGTGAGACAATGGATACGGGTACAAAGGAAGCTTTTTTCACCTTGCTTGATGTAATAATTGAAAATAACCTTATCCGTTTTTCTTCCGTAAAGCGTGCTGTGGGAGTATGGCTGGGCTTTGTTGAGGAGGAAACTGTAAAGCTTGAAAGAATAAGTGACAAGTCAGTAAAGCTTATTCACGATTGTATTCACGATAAAGATGTGTGTGATGAATATCTTGCTACAGAGGATACAATGAAAATTTATATTGCACTCTGGGCTTACGGCTTTCACGAGGCGTTCTATATGCTCCATCTGATAAAGGAGTATGCTCTACACGGAAGCAAACATCAGATAATGGTTGCAGGATATATGACAGCACAGTTTGACAACGTTGTTTTTATGAGCACAACGGCAATGAATGTCATAGAGGAGCACAAAAATGAGCCTGAAATACTTGCGGTGTATATGAAAAGCCTTATGTGCGATTGTATGAGGCGTGTTTATTATTTCTACGGAAATTCCTTAAGAGAGAACTCTGACGGCTCTGTAAGAAAATACGCAGCCCTTGAACCCTATTTTAATAGCCGTGAAGAGGCTGAAAAAATGTATGGCATTTTACTGGAGATATACAAGGGAATGTCAAAAAAATCTGTGGATTTTTCGCCTTGTATCTTCCCATGGAACAGCGAAAGCCTTATGCGCTCAGATGTGGCTGAAAGACTTGCATACATTGCAAGCGCACTCCAGGACAATGATAAAATAGATTATGTTGCTTCTCTTATTCCGCAGATTGACTATTTCAGAAACTCTGTTGTTTTGCTTCTTCTCGCACAGCCTGAAACAGACGAACAGAGAAGAATACTTACAGCAGAGGTCTGCGACAAAGAGGAGTATACCCGACGTGATGCTTTCAAGCTGATAAACAAGATTGAGCTTGCAGATGAAAATTACCGTCAGCTTGAGGATATGCTCAGATATAAGAATGCAGATATGCGTTCAAACTGCATAAAGCTTCTTATGAAACAGAATGATGACGCACTTTTCGGCAGTATAAGCAAGCTTATTTCCGATAAAAAGGAAGAAAAGCGTACAGCTGCCCTTGATATTATCATACAGCTTTCAAAGGACGAAAATAGAACGTCACTTTTCAAAAAGTGTATTCCTCTTGTAAAGCAGAATGAAAACACATCTGCCGCTGAAAGAATACTTATAGAGAACATTCTTCCGTCCGAAAAATCTGAAAGCGATATCCCCGCACTTTATTCCGACGAGGATATTTATACACCTGTTATAGATGAAAAGTTTATTGAAAAAGCGGAGCAGATGTTCAGAAAATATTTCAATGGGAAGGAAGAAAGCGAGCCTGCGTGGAGAACAGCATTGGCAAAACTTGACGAGTTTGTGGAAGCTCACGCTGATGAAGAATTCAGATACGGTTATAGTGGGGAAATCGTAACCCTCGGCACGGCACATTCTCTTTTCGGTGTTGAAAACGGAAAAAGGGTTATGCCTTTCAGCGTATACTGGGATAAATTTTTCGATGAAGAAATCAAAACTCCCGTAACACTGTTTAAAATGATGGTGTCACTTTGTTCAGAGGGGAATTATGACGAATACTCCGTAAAATGCAATAAAATTCTTGAAGACATAATCGGAAAACAGCTTACAGTCCGTTATGAGTACAAATACTTTATGAAGCTGTTTGAAATATGTGAGTATTTGTTAAATAAGCACTCCAATAAGGACGAATTGTTCTATGTTTCTTCGGCTTTCATGAACAGACTTATGCCGATTGACAATCTCAGCATTAAGTTCAAAGTCAACGTAAATGGAACAGAAAAAACAGGCAGTGCTCCGATTTTGTCATATTATCCTGTAAGAATGCTGCTTATCGGTATTGAACGAACAGGAGATAATATTAAGCTTGCATCAGAGGCTTTTCCGCTCAAATATGCTTTTGAGCAAAAGGACGGTTTCACTATCACAACAATATACGGCAGAGCATTTTATCTTACCACAATGCCATTGTATCACGGAATAAGCGTACACCAGTATATCCACGCCGCATATCACGGCATTATCACAGAAGCACAGCTGTACAGAATTCTGTTTACAGAACAAAGTCATAGCTACTATAGCTCACCGATACTTGGCGGAGCACTTTCTGTAGTATCGTATGTTTATGCAGGTGCAAGGGAACTTGAAGCAGCTGTTGATACGAGGGAACGCAGTTGGGAACGAAACAGAAAGTTTAATGAATTCCGCAGCTTTATTAACAGCGATAACCTTTCCGAACTGACAGAGGAGCAGAAAAAGCTTATTGCCTTTGCTGAAAAGCTGTACAGAAAAATGACGGAAACAATTCTGGCAAAGGAGCTTAAAAGAGGTGACCTTGAAACTGAGTATTCAGGTGCGATTGACGGAATAAAGCGTATTTACGGCATAGACCATCTTGTGAAGATACTTTGTGCGTTGGGAGAATTGCCGCTTGAACGTTCACTTTACGGCAATACAAAAACGAAAAAGGGTGCATTGAGTCATCTTCTCAGCGTTTGCCTGCCTGACTATGAGGATAATGCTGAAAAGCTGAAATCAGCCGTAAAGGGTACAGGTATCAGCGAAAAGCGTCTTATAGAAGCGGCAATGTATTCTCCCGAATGGCTGCCGATGGTGGGAGAGTATCTCGGCTGGGATGGCTTCTCATCTGCCTGCTATTATTTCATTGCACATATGAACGAGAAGTTTGACGACAAGCGTAAGGCAGTTATCGCAAAATATACTCCTCTTACAGATGAGGAGCTTAACGCAGGTGCATTTGATATAAGCTGGTTCAGAGCGGCTTATGACACCTTGGGTAAAAAGCGGTTTGATATGATTTATGATGCCGCAAAATATATTTCCGACGGTGCTAAACATTCAAGGGCAAGAAAATATGCTGATGCTGTTCTCGGCAAGTTTGAAACTGCTGTAACCGTCAAGACTATCGCCGATAAGCGTAACAAGGATTTGCTTATGGCGTATGCCCTTATTCCTATAAAGAATGAGGATGATATCTGTAATCGCTATCTGTATTTGCAGCAGTTCTTAAAGGAAAGCAAAAAGTTCGGCTCACAGCGAAGTGCAAGCGAGAAAAAGGCTGTTGAGATTGCAATGCAGAATCTTTCCATAAATGCAGGTTATGCCGACGTTACAAGGCTTACGCTGAGAATGGAAACAAAGCTTATTGATGACAGCCGTGAGCTTTTTGAGGACAAGGAGATTGACGGAACAATATTCAGGCTTGCAGTAGACGATACGGGCAAGGCGGAAATAATCTGCACAAAGGACGGAAAGCAGCTTAAATCTGTTCCTGCAAAGCTTAAAAAGAATGAGTATATTGTAAGGCTTACAGAAACAAAGAAAAAGCTTGTTGAACAGTATCGCCGTACAAGAGTAATGTTTGAGCAGGCTATGGAGAACAGCACTGAATTTACAGTTGAGGAGCTTAATATACTCAGAGGAAACCCTGTTGTTCTGCCGATAATCAAAAATCTTGTGTTCGTCTGCGGGCATAAGCTTGGCTTCCTTGACGGAAACGAGCTTACCGATTATGCAGGAAATATCGTGAAGCTTTCCTACAGCGACAAGGTTATTGCTGCACATCCTTATGCTATTTACAAGGACGGTCACTGGTCTGATTATCAGAGACATCTGTTTGACAAGCAGCTTGTTCAGCCCTTCCGTCAGGTGTTCAGAGAGCTTTATGTAAAGACGGCGGATGAAGCTGAAATGACACATTCGCTCCGTTATGCAGGAAATCAGATACAGCCTGCAAAGACGGTTGCCTGCCTAAAAACAAGACGCTGGGTAGCTGACGTTGAGGACGGCCTGCAGAAGGTTTACTATAAAGAAAATATTGTTGCACGAATTTACGCAATCGCAGATTGGTTTACTCCTGCGGATATCGAAGCACCTACTCTTGAATGGGTTGAATTCACCGACAGAAAAACAGGCAGGGCACTTGTTATCAAGGATATCCCCGATATTATTTTCTCAGAGGTAATGCGTGATGTTGATATGGCGGTAAGCGTTGCTCACGCAGGAGGCGTTGACCCTGAAACAAGCCACTCCACTGTTGAAATGCGTGCGGCTATTATTGAATTTACATTGCCGCTTTTCAGGCTCACGAATGTTGAGATAAAGGGCAGCCACGCTCATATCAGCGGAAAATACGGCGAATATACCCTCCATCTCGGCAGCGGAGTTATTCATAAAAAGGGCGGGGCAATGATAAATATCTTGCCTGTGCACAGTCAACACAGAGGAAAGCTGTTCCTTCC
The DNA here is from genome assembly GCA_045545795.1 of Oscillospiraceae bacterium. Lineage (GTDB taxonomy): Bacteria > Bacillota > Clostridia > Oscillospirales > Ruminococcaceae > RGIG8773. Next base: position 4,709 of record JAZQBN010000105.1, on the reverse strand, counting down.
GTTTGCGGATGAAGACCCGAAAACTGCGGAAATCATCACAAAGATGCTATTCCTTGCCGAGGACAGCAAGATAAAGGACCCAAGTATTCTGGCACAGATAAAGTAAGACACTGCCGGATTTCGCATAATCAAATATAGCCGTTACAGATTTGTTATATAGTGGCGTGACGGTTGCATACGCATACATATAAAATTAAGACACACTGCTTAAAGTATTGAGCAGTGTGCCTTTTATCTTAAATCTTGTTTATGCCGCTTGGGTTTCGTCAGTATTGATTATGTCATCAATTTCGGATATATCATCCTCAGATGTGTAACAGCCACGCCATAGAGTGTGGTTCTGTTGAACAAATTATCATTTCTTATATATTTCGGCAATACCCTCGACGATTTCTGCAATCTTCACAGCAGACTCATCGTCAATTCCTGCAAGAGCGTTTTCAATACGGTGGAGAGCCTCTCCCGATGTTGGTTTTACCTCAATATCAAAATTCAGCAGTTCGTGCACGGGTATTTTCAAACCCTCACATATTTTGCTGAGTGTATCAATTGTAGGACATTTCTCTCCACGCTCAATTTTGCCAAGATATGCAGGATGCATACCCGAATTAAGTGCCAATGCTTCCTGACTTAACTTGCGTTCTGTTCGGAAATCCCGAATTCGTTCTCCGACTTTATATGCCAATTCTTCACGTTTGATACTCATATAACACCGCCAATATACTCTTTAGATATTATTACTTTATACCCTATCGGTTATTTATTCAAATATCTTTATGGTATATAATTTAATATCTTTAAGGATTGACTTGATGTAAAAAATGTACTATTCACATAGGTGGTTTATTCGATTATTTTCAAATGCTGTTCATAAAGAGAACCGTTCATTTCGTCAAAACTGTGTCTGTGATGCACGGAAAAAATTATCGCAGCATCCCTTGTATCACGAGCGTAAAGAGGACGCTGACCTGCATATTTAAGCAAGTTCTGAATTTCTTCAAATTCAAGCTTCATTCCTATTGCAATTGCAATAAGCTTGTCTCTTGACGGTGTTTTCTTACCTTCAAAAATCTGGTACACATATGCACGATTAAGGTTGGTACGCTTGATAATCTGTGATTTTTTACAGCCTGTTTTTTCAAGCAAATGTTCAAGATAGTCAGCAATGTTTGCTTCTGCGATAAGAGCATCGGAATTCTTTTCAAGAAAATCACTGAAATTATTTATTTCCGATAGTTGATTTTCAAGCTTGTCTGTTTTTATTTTCGCTGTCATAGTTATCCTCCAATATTTGCTTTTAGAAAAAAATTATGCTATTATAATAACATCACAAAATAAAAAAATCAACTGTTTTAAGGATTTTAAGTATGACATACCAAATTATCAAAGAGCTTGACGTTGATGAAAACAGCATTGTTGAGCTTGTCGAAGACACTGGAGGAAAACGCTTTGTACGGCGCACTATGCGTGGAAAGGTTGATGTTTATCTTACTTTGCACAAATTGTCGCACCGCTTTCTTCCCAAAATTGAAGCCGCAGAATTTGACGGTGAAAATACTGTTATAGTTGAAGAATATATTGAAAACATCGGAGATTTATCTTGCCTTGACAGTGAACGTGAAATCATAAATGCTTTCTGTGAGCTGTGTGAGGTAATGGAATTTATTCATAGCCACGGTATTATTCATCGTGACATAAAGCCGTCAAATGTACTTGTTGCAAATGACGGACATATTCGCCTCATTGACTTTGATGCGGCAAGACAGTATAAAGCTGATGTCTCAAACGATACGCGATATCTTGGCACGAAAGGCTATGCCGCACCTGAGCAGTTCGGGTTCAGTCAGACAGACTGTACTGCGGATATTTATGCTTTGGGAGTAACAATGAAAACTGTTATGGGCAATCTGGCTAAATGCAGGAAATATCGTGAAATAATACGGAAATGTACAGAGTTTGACCCTGTAAACAGGTATCAGAGTGCGGCGGCAGTGAGGCGAAGTCTGCGGTTTGGCAAAGTGCGGACGGCTGTTGAAATTGCGGCTGCGGCAGTGGTTTTGATTGGTGCGGTAATATTTGCTTCGGCACTGAACAAGTCTGTGGATACTGACGAAAATATTTCTGTTGACACAACAGCTTCGGCTGCTGTTACAGAAGCTATGCCTGAGGGTGCGTACGAATTTGTTTCTCCGAGTAAAGAAAACAAAATGGAAGCTGACGTAAATGGTCATATCAGAGATACCGATTTGGAGGGACGTTGGATTACGGTAGAGGAGCTTGACAACTTTGGACAGACAGCCATTGAACAATGGATTGACGAAGAAAGTGACACTTTTCTATATGATGATGCCCTTGACCTCCAATATATGGACTTTTACTACGGCGGCACATATTATGCGTATTATTTGCTGCACTCAGAAACAAACAAGTGGAATTACGGCGAAATCAAATACAGTATTTCTCCTGATACTGAAAAAATGTTGTCCTACTATATCTACCGAATTGACGGACAGGATTGCTTATTCCTTGAAAAGAAAGACGGTAATGGCTGTTATATGCTGAAAAAGGACGTCAGAGAATATGTTTCGCCTCAGGACTCCTCAAGGATTGCAGATGTTATGTATGATATCCCCGAAACAGATGAGTACGGAAATATTAAATATCACAGTAGTCTTACCGAAGAATACGAATTTGTCAATGACCCTGACCTGATTGGCGAATGGGTCGGAGTGGACTATATTGATACATATGATGTGACGTGGATTTATAACGAAAATATGGATACCGCTGATTTATGGTATAAAAAAATTGATTTCAGAGATGACGGCAGCTGTACATATTATCTCGGTGAGGATATGAAACAGGCTGACCATAAGTGGACTTACGGACTGGTGGTTCTTGAAGATGGCACAGATATAAAGAGTTATATGATTTATAATATCAACGGCGAGGATTATCTTTATATTGAAAACAGAGTCAGCAATTCTTCAGTTCTGAACGGATATGAAAGCGGATACTATATTTTCAAAAGGGGATAAAAGTATAGCTGACAGCTAACCAAAAAACATTTAAAATCGTGTATGCTATGTAGTAAGCATACACGATTTTTTTGGAGTGATGTTATGAAGGATGAAATGCAGATAAACAAGTTCTTTGACAATCTCAGCTCAATTGCACAACAGCTTGAATTGATGGTGGAGAACGGTACACCGCTTCCTAAGGGGGCGGCAGAGAAGGTTGCGGAGTTTAATGATGTTATACAGAGGTTGAATGAAAAACGCTGAAATAGTTCTTAAGGATATTTAATTTTATTCTCTCTAGATATTGAAATATGCATAATGTTATGGTATAATTTAAAAATAGACATAAATTTGTACATTTTGACAAATATCACGTCTATACTTTATGAAAAGCTTTTATGTAAGGAGATATGTTTATGTTCAAAAGTGAAATAGTTTACGATGATGATTATTTGTTTTCAGTATCAAAAGTTTTTACGCTGTGCGGTGAAAAGATAAGCTTTACAGTTAATTCCGAAATGTGCTTTGAGATGTATCAGAAACTTGCTGAACTTTCAAAAATAAAAGAAAAATTCATTGAAAATTTCGGACCTGCTATTATCGATGATACAATGTTTTTTAATAAATTGAAGGAATTTATGTATTGTACTGAAGATATGCAAGCATATCTGGAGGATATTCTTGCACAGGATGAAATATTCGACATAGACGCAGATGATGTAATAAAAAAGCATCTCCCCGAAGCATTATGTGAATTTGAAGAATATATATCAGATATACATAATTTGGATTTAACCGCAAAAAAACTTGATAGCTACAGAGCCATTCAGCGTGAAACCCGAGATACGGGGGCAGATATGATGTTCTTTGGTGGCTCTGGTATCAAGGGGGCAATGTCTGCAGTGCTTACATCTGTAGTAGCAGGTGCAAGTGTAGCGGCAATTCAGTCAGTTGGTGATTCAATTACTGCTTCTAACGACAAGAATCTGATAAATAAAGAACTTGTAAGAATACATAAAAAATATGACTTTGTCAGAATTTTTGAGGCATCACTGAATAAAATGGTCAGCAGAATTATGGCAGAATACACCCGTATTGTTAAAACTCGCATTTCTCGATACAAATATGTCGAAAGCGAGATGGCAAAATTCATAAGCAATGATACGAACAGTGTTGTGCTGAATAACCTTGAAAAACAATATAACAGAAAAAATATATCACATGATGTTTTCACAAGTAGGATTATGCAGCTGATACAGGAAAATCCATATAATTACAAATGCTATAACACCTTACTGCGATATGCTCCCGAAGAAGCACAGAATGTAAACGAAATAATATCCTTTATGGGCATGGAAGATATGTTTGAAGCAACAATATATGAAAGCTTTAAAAATATTTTTGATGACTTTAATATTAAAGCGTATCCTTATGAAACTACATTAAAACAAATTCAAGATAATATAGAAAAACTGTGTATCATAAAAAATGAATATATAAATTTCAAGAATTTTTCAGACTCACTGGATGAAATAATAAGCAATCATGTAAAAGTCGAAAAATTAATGGGTATTTATAAAAAAGCAACAATATATGAATTCCTTGATTATGATATGAATGGAGAATTATGTAATTTCGAAGAAGCTTTATTCAGATACAACGAAGACTATGAAGTGGTCAAAATGGAAG
>JAZQBN010000104.1:0-15735 GCA_045545795.1 Oscillospiraceae bacterium | reverse complement strand
CTCCCCCAAACTCCCTCCTTAAAACTTTAAATTTAAAATACCCTCATAGGCCAAAAGCCCTATGAAGTTTTTTTAGACTGAAAGTCTTTGGAAAGGGGTCTGGGGAAGAACCTTTCTACAGAAAGGTTCTTCCCCAGTGGTTCTCCATAACACTCCGTTAAATTATTTATTCTTTTTGCTGCGGTAGTGGTAGCTGTTATAGTCGAACTTGATGTTATCGCAGATGAAGTCCATCATATCCTCGGTAGCTTCGAGGATTTCCTCAACGAGTTGGCGGTCGATTTCCTCGGGAATATCGGCAGGGTACCTTGTTTCAATGTAGAAGCGGTTGAGGAGGGTGCTCTTGCCAATCCACTTGGTGAAGGACTGGTCGGTGAGAGCCGCCTGCTTGCAGAGCCAGGTAAGGTTGTGTCCATCGAAAAGCTTGCGGTGCTTGTACAGCAGGAAGGCTTTCAGGCTCTTTTCGATAGCCTGCTGACAGTGGAAAACAGTCGGGTTGAACAGACGTCTGTCTACGATTAACATTCTTGCGGCAAGCAAATCCTGATAGGCGTGGAACAGCCAGTCATAGTAACGCTTGCTGTCGCCGCTGTGACTACTTTTTCTGCTCATACAACACATTCCCTTCGCTGTCTACTCGGTACGCAAATGTGCAGTCGTCGTCAACGCATTCGTTCCACTCGCTGACAGTATATACAATCACGTCACAGGGCACGGGGCAATCCGTTTTAAGCAGGATTTCCGTTTCAAGGTCGGAGTGACTCTCGTACTTATTTTCCACAACAATGCAGACCTTGAACGAAGTCAGCTCGCCCTTTGAGTTGGTCTTTGCCGACACGAGGAAAATCTGTAACGGGTTGCAGATTTTGATGATGTCCTCGGTCATTTCCTGAATAATAGGATTATTTTTCACGGTTATCATTCCTTTCTTAATACGCACTTACATAGCCCGAGTCCTCAACAATCTGCTGACCCTCGGGTGAGGTTATCCATTCAATAAGCTTTGCAACATTCGGGTTGTCGTTGTCCTTCCTATACACAGCGTAAAAGCTGTCGGTAATAGGGTACGCACCGCTTCTGATGTTTTCCTTGTCGGGGTAAACACCGTTCACGGACAAAAGCTTGATGTCAGCCTTGCCTGCAAGGTCGGTAACATAAAATCTGAAAGAGTAACCGATTGACCTGCCGAAAAGATTTGTAGCACCCTCCATAAGAGGGGTGTCCCCCATAAAAGCAATCATAGCCGTCTGACTTCCGCTGTTTTCGACACGCTGCAAAGCGTTGATAGGCATATTTTCTCCGCCGACATCTTTCCAGTTTGTATAATTACCCGAATATATTCCTTTCAGTTGTTCAACAGTAAGATTATCCACGGGGTTTTCCTTGTTGACAATAAACACAAAGCCCTCATATCCGATTGGTACATATTCAAGCTCAACGCCGCTTTCTTCGGCAAAAGCAATCTGCTGCTCGGACGGCTGTGCAACGAAAATTATATCTGCCTCGCCGCTGACGATTGCTTTGTACGCACCGCCCGTGCCACGCTTTTGAAGCAGGCTTTCGGGTGTGAAGTCAGCACCGTCAAAGGTACAGCTTCCCTCGGGATAAACGGAATTCATAAATGCGGAATAAACGGGAAACAGTGCCGTTGCTCCGTCAAGCACAGGCAGCTCTCCGTCAAGCTGCAATTCCGTGTCGTGCTTTACAATCAGCGAATTCTCGTCAAAGGGCAGATACTTGTCAAGCTCAATTGATTTGCTCTGCATAAGCTCTGCGGAGGTGTCGATATACCGCACCGTGAAGCAGAAATAAATACCGAGGTTGAACAGAATAAATGTTGCTGCAACAAGCACAAGCGTCAGGATTTGTTTTTTTAATCTGCTCATTACGCACCCCGACTTTCGTTGCTTATGTAGGTGATAATCGAGCAATTCGTATGCTTGTGTATCGTGTAGCCCGTAAGCAGGGCGGTTGAAATTATTCCTGCCGCAATAATTGCCGCAAGAATTCGGTTGAAGGTTTTGTCAGACATAACGTGCTCCTTTAAAAGTTTTTATGTATGCAAAAACTTGAAGCTGAAACAGCTTGCTTCGCTTGAATTATTGACGAATGTTTAAAAGTTTTTGTGCAAGCAAAAACTTGGAACTCAAACAGCATCGCTGTTTGAGTTTTTTTACATAAACGTTATAGGTGTAACCGAGAGATAGTATATCAGCACACCCACAGCCGCAGCCATTACTCCAAAAAGTATCGCAAAGATAACAATCGACTTTTTATATTTTTTCCGTTTTTCCGTTTCATCGGCTGAACAGCTTATATAACTGAAAATGCTGACAAGAAGTCCGACTATAACCGCAATAGGCACACCAAAAACAAGCATCGGCACAAGAATTATTGCCAACAGACCTAAAATCAATTCTATAATATTCATTCCGTCAACTCCTATATATCAAAAATGCGCTGTCGGGCACAAACCCACAGCGCACTCTTTTTTCGACTTACTGGTTGTCTTCGATGTACTTAACGATATCGCCAACAGTCTTGATGCCTTCAACAGCTTCATCTGGAATTTCGATATCGAATTCCTCTTCAAGGCTCATTACAAGGTCAACAACGTCGAGGGAGTCAGCGCCGAGGTCGTCCTGAATGTTTGCACCGTTTGTAACCTTATCAGCGTCAACGTCGAGCTGGTCAACGATGATTTCCTTTACCTTATCAAATACCATGAGAATTGCCTCCGTTCGTAATATTTTTTTATTTATATAAAGAGCACGCCCAAGGGGTGTCCCCTTTGCCAGTCCGTAATAAACATACAGAAAATCAAAAGTTTACGACTCGGTGACAGTACAGAATTCTGCACTGTCACTACCTTTAAGGGCTTCGTCTTTATATTTTCATTTGCAGGAAAACTTATTCGATGAACTCACCGATTTTCCTAAACTTAGTATAACGTTGATTTAGCAAAACGTCAATATCTATTTTCAATTTTTGATGTAAAGATTTGTAGAGAAATTCCCCTATATTTTCAGCAGTTTGACCAATATCGTTATGTGCACCGCCCAAAGGCTCCTCAATAATCTTCTCAGCAACGCCAAGCTCAACCATATCTTCTGCTGTAACCTTCATAATTGAGCAGGCTTCCTTCTCTCTGCCTGCGTCCTTCCAGAGGATTGAAGCAAAGCCACGAGGAGAAATTACCGAGTAAATGGAATTCTCCAGCACAGCAAGCTCATCACATACGCCCAGTGCAAGTGCACCGCCGCTTCCGCCTTCGCCGAGGACGATACTGATTACGGGAGTTTTCAGCCGCATAAATTCCATAAGGTTCTTAGCGATAGCCTCGCCCTGTCCACGCTTTTCAGCCTCAACGCCGCAGAACGCACCCGGGGTATCGATGAAGCAGATTACAGGACGATGGAACTTTTCAGCTTGCTTTGCAAGACGAAGTGCCTTGCGGTATCCCTCAGGATGAGGCATAGCGAAGTTGCTGTCCTTGTTTTCATTGAGGTTTCTGCCCTTTACTTCGGCAATAACAGTAACGGGAATACCGCTGATAGAAGCGATACCGCCCATAATTGCACCGTCATCACCGTAAAGGCGGTCGCCGTGCATTTCCCAGAATTCATCAAAAATGAGAGGGATATAGTCACGGATAGTCGGTCTGCCCTTGTGACGTACAATTTCAAGACGTTCATATGGGGTAAGCTTATTGAGTTTTTCCATTATACGTTACCCCCTTTGTGCAATTTAAGAATATGTGCAATTGTACGGCGCATTGTCTTACGCTCAACAATCATATCGGCAAAGCCGTGTTCAAGCATAAATTCAGCGGACTGGAAATCGTCGGGAAGTCTCTGCTTGATTGTGCCCTCGATAACACGGCGTCCCGCAAAACCGATAAGTACCTTTGGCTCAGCAATGATAATATCGCCGAGAGAAGCAAAGGAAGCTGTTACGCCGCCTGTTGTAGGGTCGGTCATAACGGTGATGTAGAGCAGCCCTGCGTCACTGTGACGTGCAACCGCACCGCTTGTCTTAGCCATCTGCATAAGGGACACGATACCCTCCTGCATTCTTGCACCGCCTGAAGCGGTAAACATTATCACAGGGAGCTTGTTATCGGTTGCGTACTCAAAAGCACGGGTAATCTTTTCACCCACAACGCTGCCCATAGAAGCCATCATATAGCGTGAGTCCATAACGCCGATAACGCATCTTTCGCCTCGGATTGTGCACTCGCCTGTGATGATAGCGTCCTTCAAGCCTGTTGCGTCACGAAGCTTCTGCTGTTTTGCCTCGTAGTCGGGGAAATCGATAGGGTTTGCACTGAGCATATCTGTATCAAACTCCTTGAAGCTTTCCTTATCTGTGATAAGGCTGATACGCTCGCTTGCTGTAAGACGTGAATGGTAGCCGCACTCGGGGCATACCTTGAGATTTTTTTCAAGCTCGTCAGTCATAATTACATTAAGACATCTCGGACACTTGAAAAGCATATTATCGGGCACTTTTACCGCTGAGTCAGCCGTTTGTTCGGGCTTTTCCTCCTCGGCAGTACCGTTGAAACGGGTTTTAACCACGTTGAACAAGTCTTCAAGACCCACTTCGGTCACTCCTTCGGGAATAAATTTTACAGATTGAGTTTATCACGGGGGAATTATAAATCCCAGAACAATTGCTACAATAACAAGATAGCTTGCCTTGTACTGTTTAAGTTCATTCTTCATTGTTGCATTAAGAATAATTCCGATAACAGGCATAAAGAACGACAGAAGCAAAAGCCACCAGTATTTCTTCCAGAATTCAGATGTACTGTCCGTGTCAACGCTTGAATACACGGACTGATTGGCAAAAGGTGAGCCGCTTTTATTCGGCACGCCCTCAGGGGTATACCCAGCATAAGGGTTAGAATTACTGTTGCTTGCATTAGGGTTACCGCCCGTTGCATAAGGGTTGCTGCCCGTTGCGTTGGAATTGCTGTTTTGCTTTTCAGCAGGCTTTGTCAGGTCAATTCTGCTTCGCACGGTGTGCCCCTCATCGTCACGAACCTTGAATACAGGTGCTTCTGCACGGTTAGGGTAAATCTCCTCCATCTGAATTTCGGGGGTAATTTCCCTTATTGCAGGCTCAGGCTCGGGATATTCGGCAGGCTCTGCGTCATAAATCGAACTGATATTTTCTTCGTCGGGAAGCCTGTATCCACAGGAAACACATTCGCCGCCCCTAAGTTTTTCCATACAAAGCGGACATCTGTTGTCTGCCAAAATTATCCCTCCCAAAATAAAATTACAGGTTCATTTTTCTTCCCAGATAACCGATATCGTAGTTACCCTCCTCAAAAGCAGGGTCACGGATAAGAGAAAGCTGGAAGTCGATATTCGTGTCAACGCCCTCAACAATGAACTCGGCAAGTGCCCATTTCATCTTTGCAATTGCCTCGTCACGGGTTGGTGCGTAAACGATAAGCTTAGCAATCATACTGTCATAGTATGGTGTAATTGTGTAGCCCTGATAAGCGGAGCTGTCAATTCTGATACCTGGTCCGCCCGGAATGTGGAGCGAATTGATTTTGCCCGGACTCGGACGGAAATTATGCTCAGGACTTTCCGCGTTGATACGGCACTCGATTGAGTGACCCTTGATTTCGATGTCCTGCTGCTCGTAAGGAAGCTCCTTGCCTGCGGCAATTTTAAGCTGTGCCTTAACAAGGTCAACGCCTGTAACAAACTCAGTAATCGGGTGTTCAACCTGAATACGGGTGTTCATCTCCATAAAATAGAAATTTCTGTCAGCGTCAACGAGGAACTCGATTGTACCTGCGTTGTAGTAGCCGCAAACCTTAGCCGCCGCAACAGCCGCCCTGCCCATACGGTCACGGAGCTGCGGAGTCATAATTGCGGACGGAGTTTCCTCCAGCACCTTCTGATTACGTCTCTGCATCGAGCAGTCACGCTCGCCGAGGTGAATGACGTTGCCGTGCTTGTCGGCAAGAATTTGAAATTCGATATGCTTAGGGTTAACGATAAACTTTTCCATATAAATGGAGTCGTCACCAAAGAAGTTGAGAGCCTCCTGCTTTGCGGCAGTAACCTGAGCTTCCAAATCCTCCATCTTTTCAACAAGACGGATACCACGTCCGCCGCCGCCTGCGGAAGCCTTAACCATAAGCGGGAAGCCGATTTCCTCAGCAAGTCGCTTAGCCTCCTCCATATCCTTTACAGCACCGTCGCTGCCCGGGATAACAGGTACGCCAGCATTTTTCATAGCAGTCTTTGCAGCAGCCTTGTCGCCCAGCATTTCGATTGACTCAGGTGCAGGGCCTATGAAAGTGATACCGCACTTTTCACAATTTCGTGCAAAAGCGGCATTTTCGGAAAGAAAGCCGAAGCCGGGGTGGATAGCGTCCGCACCCGTAATTTCACAAGCCGCAATGATAGCCTTTTCGTTTAAGTAGCTGTCCTTTGTAGCCGCACCGCCTATACATACAGCCTCGTCAGCAATTTTAGCGTGGAGAGCGTTTCTGTCAGCAGTTGAAAAAACCGCAACTGTCTTGATACCAAGTTCACGGCACGCACGGATTACACGAACAGCAATTTCGCCTCTGTTGGCGATAAGTACCTTTTTAAACATAGTAATAGTTCCTTTCGGGAATTACTTGATAGCGAAAGAAATTTCAGCCGCAACAGCCTTTTCGCCGTTTACGGTAGCGATAGCCTTGCCAACGCCTACAGGACCTTTGACCTTGATGATTTCAACCTCAATTCTGAGAGTATCACCCGGTACAACCTGACGGCGGAACTTAGCTTCCTTAACGCCGCCGAAGAAGCCGATTTTGCCCTTGTTTTCAGGCATTGAAAGCATTGCAACAGCACCTGCCTGTGCACACATTTCCAGCATAAGCACGCCCGGTACAACAGGGTAATCAGGGAAGTGACCCTTGAACCAGAATTCGTCAGGGCTCATATATTTTGTAGCAACCACACGCTTGCCCACTTCCATTTCCTCGATTGTATCAATGAGGAGAAACGGGTCACGGTGAGGGATAATTTCTTTAATCTGTTCCTGTGTCATAAGTGGCATAGTTGTGTAACCTCCTTATTGTAAGATGTTTTGTGGTTTTCGTAAGAAAATTTTGGACGAAGTCCAAAAAACAAAACTCGGAACTAAAAATCGCTTGCGATTTTTAGTTTATAATCATAATAGGCTGGTCAAACTCAACAGCCTCGCCGTTCTTCACGAGAATTTCAGCAACAGTGCCGTCAAATTCGCTCTGAACCTCGTTCATAAGCTTCATTGACTCGATAATCATAAGCACGTCGCCCTTCTTGACCTGCTGACCAACAGTTACGAATGGTGGCTTTTCTGGTGATGCAGCAGCGTAGAAAGTACCAACGATAGGGGACTTTACAACATTACCGCTTACCTGTGGAGCAGCCGCAGGAGCAGCAGCCTGTGCAGGTGCAGGAGCAACCATTGCCATAGGTGCAGGCATCATTCCGCCCATTGGTGGGGGAGGACAAGGTCTTTTAGCCTTGAGAGTGAGCTTTGCGTCATCATATTCCATTGTGATTTCTTCGAGATTTTTTTCTTCCATAACATCTGCGAGCACGCTGATGTTTTCAACGCTGAAAAGCTTTTCAATATTCATTTTAGCGTATCCTTTCTGTGTGGATTTGGATTGGTGCAGAGGAAATTCGTTTAAAACGTGTCAAAGCTGTTACTTGCACGGCTTGGACGTAAGTTTTATTTATCGCTATGGGAAAGCAGCAGCGTTGCTGCTGTTAGGGACGCCCTCTCTTGCAGGGCGTCCCTCTTTTGAAGCTATCGCTTCAAAATTCACCCTTGCGGAGCGCTTGAAGCACGCCTGCGGGCGAAGTAGGATTTCGCTCGTTGCGACGAGCGACTTAGGGACGCTGTCCCTAAGTACCCTGCCAAAGGGGACACCGTCCCCTTTGGAAACCCATTATTTTTTTTTATTCTTTGTACTTTACGATACAGAGTGTTGCGTTATGTCCGCCGAAGCCGAGGCTATTGGAAAGTGCCGCATTGACGGTCATATTTCTTCCGCCCTCTGTGCAATAGTCAAGGTCGCACTCAGGGTCAGGTGTCTTGTATCCTCTTGTAACGTGAACATAGTCATTCTTTACGGAGAGAGCTGTTGCGATTGCTTCAACTGCACCAGCCGCACCGAGGAGGTGACCTGTCATAGACTTTGTGGAGTTGATAGCAACCTTTCTTGCTGCTTCTTCACCGAGGGCAAACTTGATTGCCTTTGTTTCGTACTTATCGTTAAGACCTGTGGAAGTACCGTGTGCGTTGATATAGTCGATATCCTCAGCCTTCAGACCTGCTTCTGTGTAAGCGTGAATCATACCTGTACCTGCCGCATCTCCCTCAGGGGAAGGGCTTGTCATATGGTAAGCGTCACCTGTTGCACCGTAGCCTGCGATTTCGGCATAAATCTTAGCACCTCTTGCCTTAGCGTGTTCAAGCTCTTCAAGAATGAGTGCACCGCAGCCTTCGCCGAGGACAAAACCGTTTCTTTCGGCATCGAACGGGATTGAACATCTTTCCAGATCGTCGGAACGGGTAAGAGCCTTCATATTGTTGAAGCCTGCGAGAGCAAATTCAGTTACGCAGGACTCTGCACCGCCTGCGATACAAACATCGAGGTAGCCGTCCTTGATTTTTCTGAAAGCCTCACCGATAGCGTGAGTAGAGGAAGCACAAGCTGTTGTTGTACAGTAGTTGTCACCCTTGAAACCTGTACGCATAGAAATTGTACCTGCCGCCATATTGCCAATCATCATAGGCACATAGAACACGGAAATTCTGTCTGTACCCTTTTCGAGGTACTTGTTGTGTTCCTGAAGTGTGAGTTCAAGACCGCCGATACCGACACCGAAGATTACACCTGCACGGTATGGGTCAAGGTCCTTGAAATCAGAGCCGCTGTCAGCCATAGCATCGAGAGCCGCACAAACGGAGAACTGTGTGAAGCGGTCCATTCTGCGTGCTTCCTTCTTGTCGATGTACTTTTCGCAGGAGAAATCCTTTGAACGTGCCGCAATCTTTACTTCAAACTCAGGGTTTGTAATATCATCAATAAAGCCGAAGCCGTGCTTGCCTTCTTTAAGGCTGTTCCAGAATTCTTCAACGGTATTTCCGACGGGTGAAACCACGCCCATACCTGTAATAACTACTCTTTTGCTCATAGTTGGTTAATTTTCCTTTCTGTATAGGATTATAATAATTATACAATTTATTGTTGGTTTGAATTGTTTTGTACGCTGTAAACAGTAGCTTGCGTTTGTTTTGAAGTGGTGGACGAAACTTTTAATGTTTGGTGTTTCTTAAATTATCAAAAATCACATTGAAAGTCCGCCTGAAATTTCGATTGTCTGTCCTGTTACATAAGAAGCATCTGCGGAGCAGAGGAAGGACACAACGCCTGCGATTTCGTCAACTGTACCGTAACGCTTCATTGCGATTGCTTCAAGCATCTTTGCCTTCTGCTCATCTGTAAGCTTATCAGTCATAGGTGTGCTGATAAAGCCGGGGGCAACAGCGTTTACGTTGATATTTCTTGAACCAAGCTCCTTGGCTGCTGTCATTGTCATACCGATGATAGCTGCCTTTGAAGCGGAATAGTTAATCTGTCCGGGGTTGCCGTAAAGACCTGCAACGGAAGCGAGGTTGACAATCTTGCCCTGCTTCTGTCTAATCATAACGTTGCCCGCAAGCTTCATCATATTGAACACGCTCTTCTGATTTACAGCGATAACCATATCGTACTGCTCCTCAGGCATTCTTGCCATAAGACCGTCACGGGTGATACCTGCGTTGTTGATAAGTGCGTCAATTGTGCCAAAACGCTCCTTGACAGCCTTAACCATATTTTCGCAGTCCTCATACTTTGAAACATCTGCACAGAAGATTTCAGCTTCGACTCCCAGAGCACGGATATCATCTGCGATTGTATTATTTTCAAACATAGACTCGTTAAGGTCGTTAAGGGCAATATTGAAGCCGTCCTTTGCAAGACGCAGAGCGATTGCCGCACCGATACCTCTTGATGAGCCTGTGATAATTGCTGTTTTAGCCATTGTTTTTTCCTTCTTTCATTGTTTTACTAAATGTATAATTTGTTGTAATTATTCAATAAGTAAAACATTTCATTTGGTCTTTCAGCGGCGGATTGCTCCTTTATGGGTATGAACAGCTCACCGTAAAGCTGCTCGTCACGCCGCACGTCTATTGAACGGTCGTACTGTTTTTTTCTGTGCTCGTCAAGCTTTCTTTCGGCAAGCTCCCGTCTGCGGATACTGAACCACACCGAGAGGCTTCCATACACCGAATAAACACCGATGTTTGTAAGGATTACAAACAGACCGCTGTTCTTGTCCCACGCCGAAAAAGCAAGAGTTATAGCCTGAATTATCAGCACGACAACGCTTTTCTGTGTCAGAAACTCGAATATGCGGTTGACATACAAATCAATCATATTCCACGTTTCGTCGTTATAACATTCGTAAAGCATTGCTACTCCTTAATAATCCATAATGATTGCACCGAGAGTAAGACCTGCACCGAAGCCTACAAGACAAATTCTGTCGCCCTTCTTGATTTTGCCGCTTTCGATTGCTTCTGTAAGAGCGAGAGGAATGGAAACGCCTGATGTGTTGCCGTGAGTTGAGATGTTCACAATGAACTTATCCATTGAAACGCCGAGATTTTTTGCGGCGGTTTCGATAATTCTGATATTAGCCTGATGCGGCACGAACCAGTCGATTGTGCTGATGTCAATTCCAGCCTTTTCAACAGCCTTTGATGCCGCAAGAGGAAGTGCCTTTGTAGCAAACTTGTAAACTTCCTTGCCGTCCTGTGCGAGAAGGTCAACAGGACTTCCGAACTCGCCCTCTGTCAGCTCGGAAGGCTTTGTTCTGAACGGGTGCTTCACGTCGGCGTGCTTTGCGTAAAGGAAGTGTGCCCCTGTGCCGTCAGCGCCGAGGTGACTTGAATAAAGCTTGTCGGACTTGCCGATTACAGCCGCTGCTGCACCGTCACCGAAAAGGATACAGCTTGAACGGTCGGAAAAGTCAATAATTCTTGACAGATTTTCATTTGCAACAACAAGAACGTACTTCAGATTGTCATCAGTCTGCAGGAAACGCTTTGCAACGTCCACGCTGTAGACAAAGCCCGAACAAGCGGCACTCAGGTCAAATGCAGCTGCATTTACCGCACCGATTTTGCCCTGAATAACACAAGCCATTGAAGGTGTAGCAAAGTCACCTGTGATTGTTGCGTCAATGATAAGACCGATTTCTTCGGGAGAAATTCCTGCCGCCTCAATTGCTTTCTTAGCAGCCTCAACACCCATCTTCCAGGTTGGCTCACCGTCAGTAAAGTTTCTGGACTTGATACCTGTTCTTGTGGTAATCCATTCATCATTTGTCTCCACAACTTTAGCCATATCCTCATTTGTTACGCATATAGATGGGGTGTATGAACCCATACCTAAAATTTCAATTCCGAACAAATCGTTTACCTCCGTATCGCGACTGCACAAAAAAATCTTGGCAATCTCTTGTTTTTTTCCAATATATATGGTATATTAGTAATAGTAACCCTTTATCAAGCTGAAACAAAGTTACACATATATTATTATTGTAACTTTTTTCACGGCTGTTGTCAACAACTTTCGTGCAATAAACTGCTGTAAGGGGTAAAAAAATTTCCGCATAAATACGCTGTGTTCTGCATAAAAACACAAAATACGTCAATAAAAGCGGAAATTATCGAAAGGATTATGTATAATGGCAAAAACTGTATTTCTCTTTTCGGGACAGGGCTCTCAGTATGTCGGTATGGGCAAGGAGCTTTGCGAAGCTTATCCCGATATTGATGTGTACGCAAGAGCAAGCGAAATTCTCGGCTTTGACCTTGCTGAAAAAATCAACAACTCCACTGAGGAAGAGCTTGCACAGACTGTTATTTCTCAGCCTGCAATAATGGCAACCTCCCTCGTGGCTTTTGAGATAATGAAGAAAAACGGCATTGAATTTTCCGCAGTTGCAGGTCACTCTCTCGGTGAGTATGCGGCTATGGTTGCAAGCGGCGTGCTTTCCTTTGAGGACGGCTTCAAGGTAATCAAGGCAAGAGCAGCTGCAATGCAGAAGGCTGCCGAAAACAGCGACGGTGCAATGTATGCCGTCCTGGGCAAGACCGCTGAGGAAATCGAGGAAGTATGTGCTTCAATTGACGGTTACGTTGTGCCTGTAAACTACAACTCCGCCGCACAGACCGTTATCGCAGGCGAAACCGCTGCCGCTGAAAAGGCTGCCGCAAAGTTTGCCGAAATGGGTGCAAAGGCAGTAAAGCTGGGGGTTTCCTCCGCTTTCCATTCAAAGCTTATGCAGCCTGCCGCTGAGGAATTTGAAGCCGCACTGAATGAAATGAACATCACCTTCAACAAGCCTTCCGTCTCTTTCTATTCCAACCTGCTCGG
This sequence comes from Oscillospiraceae bacterium, assembly GCA_045545795.1. Classification (GTDB taxonomy): domain Bacteria; phylum Bacillota; class Clostridia; order Oscillospirales; family Ruminococcaceae; genus RGIG8773. The sequence goes on along the minus strand of JAZQBN010000104.1, from coordinate 3,224 downwards.
TGCGGAAATGACCGAATTTGACGGTATGCCCGAAAAGCTTGCAAAGCATATCGTTTCCCCTGTTAAGTTCACATCTGAGCTTGCGGCACTCCAGGCTGAGGGCTACGAAAATTTTGTTGAGCTTGGTCCTAACAAGGTGCTGACAGGACTTGTAAAGAAAACACTCAAGGGCGTAAACGCTGTAAATGTTGAAAATGAAAAGACTCTGGGCAAGGCTCTGGAGCTGTTCAAGTAATAAATAATAGTTTGGAGAAGAATGAAAGATGACTTACGAAGAAATTTTTACACAGGCCAAGGAAGCCTTCACAGGCGGCGATATCACAGGCTACAAGGGTGATTTCGCTATTCAGGTAAATATCACAGGCGAGGGCGAGGGTGCTTTCTATATCGCTTACAAGGACAACGCTCTCGATGTTGCCCCTTACGAATATTACGACCGTGACGCAATCCTCATCGCTTCCGCTGAGGACTTCATCAGGATTGCTGACGGCTCACTCAATGCAGTTGCAGCTTTCACAACAGGCAGACTCAAGGTTGAGGGCAGCATTGACAAGGCTCTTGAGCTTCAGAAGATGATTGAGGTTATGGGCAAGAACGGCAAGAAGGCTGACAAGGCTGCAAAGAAGGCTACAAAGAAGAAGTAAGGATTGATTGGTATGGCTAAATACGGTTTATTGGGCTACCCCTTGGGGCACACGATGTCCCCTCCGATACATAAGAGATTGTTCGAGCTTGACGGCAAGGCTGACGCTGAGTACGAGGTTTGCGAGTTTTCTCCTGAAATCCTTGCGGACAAGATTGAATACCTCAACAGCCTTGGGGGCTACAACATCACTATCCCTTACAAGGTTGAAATCATCAAGCATATTGACGGTCTTGACGAGTCAGCAAAACGCTACAATTCCGTAAACTGCGTCGCTGTAAAGGACGGAAAACGTATCGGTTACAATACCGACTGCTACGGCTTTTTGCGTTCCCTTGAAGCAGGCGGTGCAAGGCTTGACGGAAAGGTTCTGCAAATCGGCTGCGGCGGCGTTGGCAGAATGATGGCAATTGAAGCGGCACTTCACGGTGCTGACCTTACAATCGTTTCCCTGCCTGAATTTATCGCAGGTGCAGAAGCAGCGGCTGACGAGGCAAGGGCACTTAATCCCGACGCCAAAATCAAGGTGATTACTCACGACGAAATTGAGGGCGAATTCGACTTGCTGATGAACGCAAGTCCCGTGGGAATGTTCCCTAAGGTTGATGACTGCCCCGTAAGCGAGGAAGTAATAAAAAACTGCAAATGCGTGTTCGATGTTATCTACAACCCGAACGTTACAAGGCTTATGGCGATTGCCGAAAAGAACGGCATAAATGCTATCGGCGGTATGGCTATGCTGGTTTGGCAGGCTGTGGTTGCACACGAAATATGGGACGGTGCAAAATACCGTGATGAGGACATAAACGCTCTTATTGAGGAAATGAGAGCAAAGCTTGCATAAATTCAAACACAAAACAAAACTGAACAGGAGGAAGGGCAATGAAGCTTAATCGAAAGCTGCTGATTGCCGCAAAGGGCATAAGCGTCTGGTGGGGAATTTACCTCATCCTCGGCTGCTGTGCAGGCTTTGCGGTACGGATGATACAGACGATGTTTATGTCTGCCAAACCGCTTGAAATAATTATGTATGCACCGTATATGTGCATATGTGCTCTCGTTCTTGCTGTTCTGACATATTTTATCGGTGAGACGATAAAAAAAGCTCCCCGCAAAAAGCTTCGCAGACAGCTGTTTGCGATACTCAGCGAGGAGGGCTTTTCGTCAAATTACATAAGCACGCTTTTTGAAAATGCCCGTGATGATATGAAGTATACTCTTTATATCGAGGCTGCCTGCGTTTACTGTATGAGAGGCGAGTATGATTATGCGGAAAAGACCCTTGATGCGGTAGACCTGATAAGCATAACGGATATTGCTCAGACAACGGGAGATTATCGCACGGTTGCGTATTATTACTGCGTAAAGATGGCGTTTTATGTTATACAAAACAACGCTGACGGTGCGGCAAGAGCTTATGATGACGGAATTTTCTATCTGGACGCTTACTCCGACAGCGATATCGTTATGGCGGTGCTGGCATTATATCAGACCGAAGCAGGGCTTTACAACTCGGCAATTGACACGGTTGAAAAAATCAGGTGGCGGTCACTTCCCCGAAAGATGAAGCGTTACGGAAAAGCCTTCGTGTCATATGTAAAGTCGTGCAACCTGCTTAATATGGGCAAATATGACGATGCGGTAATTTACGCAAGAATGTCACTTGAAGCACCCTGCACGGAATATATCGCTTCCGAAGCGGAGGAAATTATCAAGCGTGCAAAAAGTGTGAAGCTTGCCGCTTCACAAAACACATAATAAAAATGTCGGAGGGTTATTCCTCCGACATTTTTTAATCTCTGATAGCTTTTTTTGCCTTATTGACAATTGATTTGTCATTTTCGTAGGTCAGCACGGCAGTTGCGTGCCCGATGTCAACCCACTTGATTTCGGCAATTTCCTCCTCCTGAGGAACAAAATCATAGTTTTTAGCCTTAGCAATAAAGTAGACAACCACCTTTTGTGTGTCCTTGCGTGGGAAATACTGGACGGTTTCACGGAAGGTCGGGTCAATGATAACATCAATGCCTGTTTCTTCCTTGATTTCTCTCTGAGCGGTTTCAACCTCGGTTTCGCCTTCCTCGACGTGTCCCTTAGGGAAAGACCAGTGACCGCTGTTGATATGCTTGATGAGCAGTATTTCGATATTTCCGTGATACCTGCGATAAACAATAGCACCGCAGGACTTCTCATGGGTCATATGTACTTCCTTTCCGAAACCGCAAAACAGGTCTGCGGCTCTGTTTTAATATAGCTTAGTATAATTATAACATAAATAATCTTGTTTGTCTTGCTTTTTTTGAAAAAAATTATAAATTTACAAAAATATTTTTTGAGCACGGAAAATTATAAGTTAGCGTAGGATTTCGGTAACCTATTGAGGGAGACCCTTTTGGAAAAGGGTCTCCCTCAAACTCCCTCCCTAAAACTTCTAATGTAATTTTCCATATAGGGCTATAGCCCTATATGAAAAATTAGACTGAAAGTCTTTGGAAAGGGGTCTGGGGAATAACCTTTCTTCAGAAAGGTTTTCCCCAGTGGGGTTACCGAAAAACTTCTGCAAATCAAAGTACCTTGTGAG
>JAZQBN010000103.1:0-136862 GCA_045545795.1 Oscillospiraceae bacterium | reverse complement strand
TTATGGAGAACCACTGGGGAAGAACCTTTCTGTAGAAAGGTTCTTCCCCAGACCCCTTTCCAAAGACTTTCAGTCTAAAATAACATCATAGGGCTTTTGCCCTATGAGGGTATTTTACATTAAAAGTTTTAGGGAGGGAGTTTGAGGGAGGACCCTTTTACAAAAGGGTCTCCCTCAATAGCTCTCCATAATAGTTAGTTGAATTATTATACTTCTTCGCCGAAGAAGGCGTCGTCGAAGCTGCCACCGAATTCGTTATCGTCGTTTACGGGAGCGGGGGATTCATCGAAGCTGTTGTAGCTGTTATAGCTATAGTCGTCATCGTTGCTGTCTGCATCCTCATCAGCAAGCTGGAATTCAGAAACGAGGTCACGGAGGAGCTGTGACTGACCGGAAAGTTCTTCGGAAGCTGCCGCACTTTGTTCAGCTGTAGCGGAGTTAGTCTGAACGACCTCAGAAATCTGGTCTACGCCGACTGTAACCTGAACGATAGAATCTGCTGCTTCCTTTGAAGCTTCAGAGATTTTGCCGTTGATAACTGCAACCCTGCCTGCTGCTTCCGCAACAACGCCCATCTTTTCGGCAACCTCGTCAACGAGAGCGTTACCCTTTTCGATAGCAACGACTGTTCCCTCAATCATAGCGGTTGTATTCTTAGCAGCCTCTGCGGACTTGCTTGCGAGGTTTCTTACTTCGTCAGCAACAACTGCGAAGCCCTTACCTGCTGCGCCTGCTCTTGCAGCTTCAACAGCGGCATTGAGAGCGAGGATATTTGTCTGGAATGCGATATCTTCGATAGTCTTGATAATCTTCTTTGTTTCGTCGGAGGAGGTGCTGATTTCTTCCATAGCCTTAACGAGTTCTTCCATCTTAAGGGTAGCCTGCTGCATCTGAGCACCTGCTTCGTTGGTCTTTGCACTTGCTTCGGCAGCGTCATCAGCGTTGACATTAATCATATCAGCGATAACATTGATTGTAGCCGCAAGTTCCTGAATGGAGGAAGCCTGTTCTGTTGCACCCTGAGAAAGAGCCTGAGCACCACCCGAAACCTGTTCAGAGCCAGCCGCAACCTGTTCGGCGGCGTTGTTGATGCTTGTCATAGTGCCGTTAAGCTTGGAAATAAGGTTCTTTATGGAAGCGAGGATATGACCGAAAGAACCGATATACATCATTTCGTTGTTGGACTTCGCATTAAGGTCACCCTCAGCAGCCTTGCCCATCATCTGGTCGATATCGGAAATTACTCTGCCTGTACGGTCGGAAAGGGAACGCATAGCTTCTGCAAGACGTCCGATTTCGTCCTTGGAGGTGTAGGTGATATCAACCATAAAGTCACCGTCAGCCATTTTTTCAGCTGCGCGCATACATTCCTGAACGCCCTTGCGGATTGTTCTTATGGTGATAGTCATAAGAATTGCGCCTGCGATAACAAGAACAGCAGTCATCACAATCATAAATACAGATGCAGAAGTTACATAACCCTGAGCCTTGTCATAAAGAGCAGTAATTTCTTCTGTCTGCACAACCTTGGAGTAAAGCTCGTCAAAGTGCTTCACAACAGAGCCGAGAGCGGCTCTTACACCGATAACCATAGTAGCTACACACGCAAGGATTACGCCGCTTACTACCAATAACTTATTACGGATTGTTAAATTTTTCATAAGGAAACCTCCTCAAAATTTTTGCGTAAATCAAACGCTTACTTCTTAGGAACAATTTTTTCAAGTCCGCCCATATAAGGTCTGAGCACCTCAGGGATTTTAACCGAGCCGTCCTCACAGAGGTTGTTTTCTACAAATGCGATAAGCATTCTCGGAGGAGCAACAACCGTGTTGTTGAGAGTGTGGGCGAAATACTTCTTGCCGTCCTCACCGTTCACACGGATTTTGAGACGTCTTGCCTGAGCATCACCAAGGTTGGAGCAGCTGCCCACTTCGAAATATTTCTTCTGTCTTGGAGACCACGCTTCAACGTCGTAGGACTTGACCTTCAAATCAGCAAGGTCGCCTGAGCAGCACTCAATTGTACGAACAGGAATGTCCATTGAAACGAACAGGTCAACAGTGTTTCTCCAGAGCTTGTGGAACCAGTCCATACTGTCCTCAGGCTTACAGATAACAATCATTTCCTGCTTTTCCAACTGGTGGATACGGTACACGCCTCTTTCCTCGATACCGTGAGCACCCTTTTCCTTACGGAAGCAGGGGGAGTAGCTTGTGAGGGTGTGAGGAAGGGTCTTTTCCTGCACGATTGTGTCGATATATTTACCAATCATAGAGTGCTCGGAAGTACCGATAAGGTAGAGATCCTCGCCCTCAATCTTGTACATCATAGCGTCCATTTCAGCAAAGCTCATAACGCCTGTAACAACGTTGCTTCTAATCATAAATGGTGGTACGCAGTATGTGAAGCCCCTGTTAATCATAAAGTCACGGGCGTAGGCGATTACTGCACTGTGGAGTCTTGCGATATCGCCCATAAGGTAGTAGAAGCCGTTGCCTGCAACCTTTCTTGCAGCGTCAAGGTCGATACCGTCAAGCTTTTCGAGGATATCTGTGTGGTATGGAACTTCAAAATCGGGAACAACAGGTTCACCGAACTTTTCAAGTTCAACGTTTTCGGAGTCGTCCTTACCGATTGGCACGCTGTCGTCGATGATGTTAGGGATAATCATCATATTCTTGGTGAGCTTTTCTTCAAGCTCAGCCTCCTTGACTTCGAGAGCAGCAAGCTGGTCAGCGTACTGAGTAACCTTCTTCTTAGCTTCCTCAGCTTCCTCCTTCTTGCCCTGAGCCATCAGACCGCCGATTTCCTTGGAAACCTTGTTTCTGTTGGCACGGAGCTCATCAGCTTCTGTCTTAGCGGCACGAAGCTCAGTGTCGAGGGCGATAACCTCGTCAACGAGAGGGAGCTTAGAGTCCTGAAATTTCTTTTTAATGTTTTCTTTAACGACGTCCGGATTTTCGCGGACGAACCTGATATCGAGCATAAATAAACTTCCTTTGCATAATTGTAGATATATTAATTATACCACAAAAATGAAAAAAATCAATATTATTCCGTCATTTTGGGATAAAAATATAGACGGCCGCTTTGTTTATTTATCATAAAAAGCAAAGCAAAATACGAAGATTATGTTTCAGAATTACTAATATAAATTATAATTTACACGATTTGTTATAGTGTTAGCGAAGCGATTATGGGTTTCCAAAGGGAACTTGTTCCCTTTGGTGGGGGTCTTGGGGGCAACGCCCCTGAGTCGCAAACAAACTTGTTTGTTTTGAGCAGGAGGGCGAAAAACTTTCTTGCGCCCGCAGGCGCTGCCTGAAAAGTGCCTCTAAAAGGTGAATTTTGAAGCGATAGCTTCAAAAGAGGAAATTTCTGCAAGAGAGAAATTTCCTAACAGTAGCGAAGCTACTGCCATTCGTTATCGCTCAAAGTAAAGTTACGTCTAAAACGTGCCACCGGCACGTTTTAGAGATGAATTTGTTGCGTAACTGTAACAAGGGGAAGCGGTCGTGTCCGCTTCCCCTCGGAAACCTATCGGTTTCCTCACCCCTTTCTCCGTTTTTGACGGCAAGGGGAATTTCGCCGCTTGCGAGCGGCGACCAAAGGGCTTTGCCCTTTGGAAACCCACCACCTTTGAAAAGGTGGACGAAACTTTTAATGCCGCGTTGCTAACACTGCAACAAATCGTGCACTAAATTATAATTTTCCGTTTCATAAAAAAATCACCCCGACAAAAATCGGGGTGAAGATATATTATTCTGTTACGGCAGTGGTCGTAACGGAGGTTTCTTCCGTTTCTGCACTTACCTCGGAAAGCTTTTCGGTGATTACCTGCTTGAAGCGGTCAATGAGCTCAATAATCGGGTACTCAAACTCAAAGTAGGTGTGAGTCCATACGCCCTCGCTGAAATCGTAGGTAACGCCCTCATCCGTTTCTGTGAGGAAGTCCTTTTCGTCAAAATATTCCTCGCCGTTAATCATCAGCAGGTCGCCTTCCCAATGCACGTCGTAATGCAGTGCGTCGTCCTTGTTTTCCTTGATTGCCTGCTTGATAAGCCTTTTTATTGTTGTCCGCAGTTCGATTACGTCCTTTACGTTCTTGTCAAGCTGGTTTGGCTCGATGTAAATTGCAACCTTGCCCGATGATTTATTCTGCACGTCAAGTACATAGCACCTGAAATAGCCTGACGGAGAAACAAGACCGCCGTCTGGGGTAAGCAGCGTATCAACGGTTGTTACCCTGAACACGTTCATAATCAGGAAGAACGCAATTCCTCCCAGAATATAAAGCAGCAGGAAAATTGTGCCGAATACTGTTTTGATAGTATCGTTCATCTTGCAGCAGAAAAATCCGAACACCGTAACCATTGCCGCAGGGATAAGCAGCGGCCAGTTGCCCCAGTCAAGCAGCAGCGTGGGGAAGAAGGCTACCATATTCACCATACCGATTATGCAGGTGATAAAGGATTTTCTTGTATAGAAGAAGAACAGTGCCGAAACTATTGAGAATGCAGAATATGCGATAGCAAAGGTCATTTTGTCGGTATAGACAATTTCATAGAAGAATACTGCGTACGCAAAATAGCCGAGAACAATGGTATATGCGGCACACAGGACGCTTACCACAAGAATGAACCATTTATTGGTGAGAACTTTTTTGATTTTTTCCATTTGAACACTCCTTGGTGTTAGTAGTTACATATATAATATACCAAGTTATTGCAATAAAATCAAGAACAATTTGATTTCACATCGGTTACAATTTGAATAATCATAAAAATTCCCCCGAGGTTTTCGGGGGAATTCCGATTTTAAGAGAAACGTCTGAGTGCTGAGGAAACGATAAGTCCTATACCGCCGACAATTGCAAAGATGAGAACAACCAGCAGGATTGTCAGACCGACATTAGCACCCTTTGACGGAGCATCCTCGGCGGAAACGGTTTTTACCTCGTAGTCGCCCTGATTTGCGATTACAGTGCCGTTTGCGTCGGTGATTGTGAAGTCGTCGATATAAACGATGTCGCCCTTGTATTCCTGATATGTAGGAATTGTAAAGCCGACCTTTGTGCTGTCGGAGCCTGTTGCAACAGGCATTGTGAATGTGCTCCATTCATTGTCGCTGAGAGCGGTGACAGGTTGTGAAAGCCAGATTGAGCCATCGCTGTAGAGTGCGAACGAGTCATAATACATAGTTGCACCCGGGCAAAGCTTGACGCTCATTTCCACTGTGCAGCCATCGAACTTTTCAAGCCCGAATTTTGAAGCTTCAACGTAGTAACCGCCGTAAAGGTTCTTGTCATCGCCTTTGGAATTTTCGGAGATAACCAGACAGCCTTTACCGTTTTTGGAAGTAACGGTAGTATGAGTAAGCTTCATATCTGTGTTTTCCACAGAGCCGTAATAGGCAAAATCGCTGATTTTTGCGGTTGTATCAAAGCAGTAGGTAGCCTGACCGTCCTCGACGGCAAGGGCATTTGCCGCACACATACCTGCCGCAACAACGGAGGCAAGCACGGCGGAAACAATCTTCTTAATTTTCATTATAATCAAATCCTTTCGATAGTATCAACAAAAGGCTATATTTCAAGTCATACAATAATTGTATTATAAAACGAAAAATTTGTCAATATGTTTGCTGTGAAACATATTGACAAATTTTATTGCAATTATTCGTTGTTATTGTCAACACTCAGGATAACCTCGCTTACGAGATTGCCCGGAAGCTGTTCATAGCGGAGATGTTCGAGGGAGAAGTATCCTCTGCCTCTTGTAATCTGACGGAGCTGGGTAGTAAAGCTCTGCATTTCTCTCATCGGTACTTCTGCTTCGATAGTGGTTGTGCCCTTCTTGGCAGCAGGGTTCATACCGACAACGCGTCCTCTTCTCTTGTTGAGGTCGCCCATAATGTCACCTGTGTTGTCATCGGGAGCGGTAACGAGAAGCTTGCCGATTGGCTCAAGGATTGTAGGCTCAGCCTGCTTGAGACCTTCCTTGAAGGCGATGGAAGCAGCTGTCTTGAACGCCATTTCGGAGCTGTCAACAGGGTGATATGAGCCGTCCACGAGGATAGCCTTGAGACCTGTTACGGGACAGCCTGCGAGGACGCCCTTCTTCATACAGTCCTGGAGACCCTTTTCAACAGCAGGGAAGAAGTTCTTAGGTACAGCACCGCCGAACACCTTTTCCTCGAATACGAGTTCATCGGAGAGACAAGGCTCGAATTCAATCCAGACGTGACCGTACTGACCGTGACCGCCGCTCTGCTTCTTGTGCTTACCTTCAACCTTAACCTTCTTGCGGATAGTTTCACGGTACGCAATCTTAGGTTCTTTAAGATTGATGTCAGCACCGAATTTAGCTTTCAGCTTGGCAGCGGCAACTTCAATGTGCTGTTCGCCGAGACCCTCGATAACCTGTTCCTTTGTAAATGAGTCAAGACCGTATGTAAGAGTCTTGTCTTCTTCGGTAAGACGCTGGATACCTGCACTGATTTTGCTTTCGTCGCCCTGAGCCTTGGCTGTAACAGACATTCTGAAGCAAGGCTTCGGGAACTCGATTTCAGGGAATGTAACCTTTCTTGCAGCCTCGCAGAGTGTATCGGAGGTAGCTGCGTTAATCTTCACGGCAACAACGATATCGCCTGCGTGTGCTTCCGTAACCTCGGTCTGCTTCTTGCCGAGGAGGGTATAAAGCTTACCGATTTTTTCGGGAGCGTCAGCGGTTGTGTTGATGTACTCTGTGTTAGCCTTGAGAGTACCGCTTACAATCTTGATATAGGACATCTTGCCAACGAACGGGTCGGCAACTGTCTTGAAAACGAATGCGGAGAGAGGAGCGTTGTCCTCGTAAGGAATTTCGGTAAGCTCGCCTGCTGCGTCTGTAGCCATAACAGGCTTGTTGTCAACAGGTGCAGGGAGAAGGAGCTCGATTTCCTTAAGGAGCATATCAACGCCTGCTGTAGAAGTGGAGGAACAGCATACAACAGGAGTGATAACGCCCTCGTTCATACCCTTATGGATACCGTGAACGAGTTCCTTCTGTGTGAAGGGCTCGCCCTCGAAGAATTTTTCCATAAGCTCGTCATCTGTTTCGGCAACGGCTTCCGTAAATGCGGCAACAAGACCGTCCATACGGTATTCCATCTTTTCGGAAATTTCAGCTGTAGGCATATCTGTTTCGACAGCATTGCCCTTTTCGTCGTATGTATAAGCCTTCATTTCGATAAGGTTAACGAAGGATACAACCTTTCTGTCCTTGATAACGGGAACAACTACAGGGCAGACTGTAGGACCGAACTTTGTTTTGAGGTCGGTGAGTACGTTGTAGAAGTTAGCGTCCTCATCGTCGATTTTTGTAACAACAAACATTTTAGGCTTGCCAAGCTCGCAGGCAAGGTCGTAAGCCTTTTCCGTACCAACCTTTACGCCCGATTTTGCGGAAACCGTAATCATAACGGTTGCGGCAGCGGCAGCACCTTCGTGCATACCTGCGGCAAAGTCAAACAGACCCGGTGTATCGAGAAGGTTAACCTTGATATCGTTATATTCAAAGGATGCGAGAGCAGTGCTCAGGGAAACTTTGCGCTTGATTTCCTCGGGGTCATAGTCGCAAACGGTGTTGCCGTCAGCGGTTTTTCCGAGTCTGTCGGTAACGCCTGCTCTGAACAGGAGCGCTTCAGCGAGAGATGTCTTGCCTGAGCCTGAGTGACCTGTAATTGCAATATTCTTGATTGTTTCAGCTCCGTAGTGTTTCATAGTGATTTCATCCTTTCTTCGAGAACGGAAAGTATTTCCGTGATATATCTCATAATTGTTTGTAACAAATCAACAAAAAAATGTTTTGCGACAATTAACATTATAGCATCTTTGCTTACGGATTGCAACAGCAAAACGACAATTTCAACAAACTATATCATTCAATGTTGAAATATATGTGCACTTTATACAATTAAATGGGCGGAATAAACTTCTGTACTGTAAAATGTATTGCTCCAAAGGGAAAAATATGCAGAATTCCACGCTTCTCAAAGGCTGTTTTGCATACTTTATCTAAAGTGTGTATTATTTGCGGAAATTGCTTGACCGCAGAGGAAAAATGTGTTAAACTTTCATTAAAGTAAACCGACGATTATTCAAAAGTGTCGGATTTGATAAGAAAGAGGCGTTATAATGAACGGATTGATTTTAGGTGCAGGCATTGCCGCAGGTGTTGTTGCTCTCGGTGCGGCAGGTTCAGCGGCAGGTGCATTCAAGCTGTTTAACAAGGTTATCCCGCGTCAGGACGGCGTAAAGGTCAATATGGACGAAATGGCTGATGCGCAGAAGTGGGAGGAATACAAGAAAACAATAGGTCCGAAAAAGGAATATCTCCTTTCTCAGAGCTGTCAGCATATAACTATAAAATCCCGTGACGGACTCACTCTCCACGGTGATTATTTTGCGGCAAATGAGCCTACGGACAGAGTTGCAATCTGCTTCCACGGCTACACAAGCAGCAGAATGTCCAACGCAAGCTTCGCTTCCTTCCTGCATAAGCAGGGTATCAACTGCCTGCTTGTTGACAACCGCAGCCACGGCGACAGCGAGGGTCAGTACATCGGCTTCGGTGTGCTTGACAGATATGACTGTCTCAGCTGGATTGAATATATGAACAAGCAGCTTGAGGGCAAGGCAAGATTTATGCTTTACGGCGTTTCAATGGGTGCTTCCACGGCACTTATGACAATCGGTATGGACGAGTGTCCCGACAATGTTGAGCTTGTTGTTGCGGACTGCGGATTTACTTCACCTTATGACGTGTTCGCTCACGTTTTGAAGAAGGATTACAAGCTGTCTGAATTCCCGATTATGAACATCAACAATGTAATCTGCCGAAAGAAGGCAGGCTACGGCTTCAAGGACTGCTCCACTCTTGACACGCTTAAAAAGTCGAAGTGCCCCGTGCTCTTTATCCACGGCAAGGACGACAATTTCGTGCCTGTATGGATGAGCGAAAAGAATTATGAAATCTGCTCCTCCGACAAGGATATCCTCTTTGTTGAAAATGCGGGACACGGTGCAAGCTACTACGAAAATTCAGAGCTTTACGAAAGCAAGGTAAGCGAATTCCTTGATAAATACTTTAAATAAGGAGTCACATTATGAGTGAATTTATGAAAGAGCTTAACATCAACGGTGCGGTTGTGCAGGGGTATCCGCTGAATGCTGCACAAAGAATTCACAACTATACCATTAAATTTGCACCTCATCAGGTAATCAATATCGGCACGGGCTTCTACATTCAGATTGACATCAATTTCGATATTCTCCGAAAGGCTATAAAAATGGCTTATGAACGCTTTGACTGTATGCGTCTGCGTTTTGCCGAGGATGAGGACGGCAAGGTTTATCAGTACCTTGTTCCGAGGGATGACAGGGAAATCCCGTTCTTTGATTTCTCCGACTGGAAAGAGGAGGACGCACACAAGGAAATGGAAAACTGGACGAAAGTCCCCTTTGAGCGTTACAACTCCCCGATGAACTATATTGCAATGGTCAAGCTTCCCAACGGCTATAACGGTACATATTTAAAGGTTGACCATATGACTATGGACTCCAGCTCCCTTATTGCTTTCGACAAGGATATACTTGAAATCTACTGTCACCTCTGCTATGATACAGAAATGCCCAAGCCGATGATGTCCTACATAAAGGCACTTGAAAAGGATTTGGAATACGAGGCTGGCTCACCTGCTCAGAAGCGTGACGAGGAATACTGGATGAGTCAGATTGAAGCTGACGAGCCTATGTACACCGATTTCAACGGTATGGGCAGACTCATCACTCAGCGCCGTGAAAACAACAACCCAAACCAGAGAAGTGCAATGGTTATCTCACGAAATCCCGAAGCGGCAATTTCCGTGTTCCAGCTTGAAAAGGAGCCTTCCGACAGACTTATGCAGTTCTGTCTTGACAATCAGGTGCCTATGGCTACACTTCTGCTTATGGGTCTGAGAACTGTTCTTTCCAAGTTCAACAACGACGAAAAGGACGTTTCCGTAAAGAGCTGTATTGCACGACGCGGCACACTTCTCGAAAAGCGCTGCGGCGGTACAAGAATTCACTTCTTCCCTCTCCGTACAATCATCGAGCCTGAAACAACCTTCTATGAGGCGCTCCACATTATTCAGGGCGAACAGAACAAGCTGTTCCGTCACGCAAACTTTGACCCTATCGACCTTACAATGCGCCGCAGCAAGCACTGGGGACTTACTCCCGGTTCAAGCTACGAAAGCCTCAGCCTTACATATCAGCCGATGACAATTCAGCGAGGCAAGTACGATATGCCTGACGTGAACTACAAGACAATGTGGTACACAAACGGCGTTGCGGGTCAGCCCCTTTATCTGACGGTTATGCACCGTGCTGAGGATAACGGTCTGAATTTCAGCTTTGAGTACAGAAAAGATGCTGTTACCGAGTACGAAATGGAATACCTCTATTACTACCTTTGCCGTGTACTGTTCAGAGGTATTGAGGACAAGGACAGAACAGTCGGGGAAATCTTGGAAATGATTTAAAAACATCTGCTTCGCAGATGTCCTATGAGTTTTGCAAGCAAAACTCAGCAATGCTTCGCAAACCAAATCGGCACCGCCGATTTGGCTACGGGTTTTTCGCAAGCGAAAAACACCGTGGTTTGCTTGTAATCTAAACTATAATTTATAAAGGAGAAATTATTATGTTTGAACAGCTTAAAGAGCTTATCTGCAACTATGTTGAGGTTGACGAAAGTGCCATTACTGAGGACGCAAGATTTATCGAGGATTTAGGCTTCAATTCCTACGACTTTATGAGTATGCTGGGCGAAATCGAGGAAACTCTCGACGTTCAGGTTGATGAGCAGGAGGTTATCAAGCTCAGCACTGTGGGCGACGCTGTCAAGTACATCGAGTCACTGAAAGCGTAAGGTGGAATTATGGATAAAGCAAAAGTAAAAAGCTTGCAGGATTTGGTGAGACTTGCCGCTGAGGAATACGGCGAACACCCATTCATCAAGGAAAAGGCAGGCAAGGAAATTATTGAAAAGTCCTTCAAGCAGTTCTTTTCCGATACAAAGAAGGTTGCTTCCTTCCTGCTTGAAGCAATGAAGGGCGAGAAGGTTCACGCCGCAGCAATAGGTCCTACAAGCTATGCTTATCTTGTGGGCTATTTCGGCACAATTATGGGCGGCAACGTTACTGTTCCTCTCGATGCACAGCTTGCCTGTGAGGACATCTGCGACCTTATGAACCGTGCGGACGTGAACGTGTTCTTCTATGATGCACGTTACGCTCCTATGCTTCCTGCAATCAAGATAAACTGTCCCGAAATCAAGGTTTACGTTGCACTTCAGCCGCACGATGACGCTGAAAATGTGCTGACAGAAATTCTTGAAAAATATGACGAGGCACAGATTTATGATATTCCGTCCGAGTCACTTGCTTCAATCGTGTACACATCAGGTACAACAGGCAAGGCTAAGGGTGTTATGCTTACTCACGGCAACCTCATCGACAACGCTATGTGTCAGGATAACGAAAGTTCCCCTGAGGACACACTTCTCAGCGTGCTTCCTATCCACCACGTTTTCTGCTTTGCTTGTGATATTCTTCTTTCGCTCCGTTACGGTGCAACTATCTGCGTAAACGACGCTATGATGAGAATTGCTCAGAACCTCAAGCTTTTCCAGCCGACAATCATTCTTCTTGTTCCGATGATTGCGGAAACAATTCTCAAGCAGATTAACGCTGCCGCAAAGGCAAAGAGTCTCCCTGCAAAGGCTGTTGCACAGGCTTTCTTCGGCGGCAGATTAAAGGGTATCTACAGCGGCGGTGCGTACCTTGCTCCTGAGATTATCAAGGCTTACGGCGAGTTCGGTATTCCTATTGCACAGGGCTACGGTATGACTGAGTGCTCACCGAGAATTGCTACAGCTGACTTCAACAACGTAAGCCTGCTGGGCGATGTTGGTACAATCGTAAACGGCTGTGAAGTCAAGATTGTTGACGGCGAAATCGTTGTTAAAAGCCCGTCTGTAATGCAGGGCTACTACAAGTTCCCTGAGGCTACGGCTGAGGCACTTGACGCTGAGGGCTGGCTCCACACAGGCGACCTTGGTTACGCTGAGGACGGACGTCTTTACATCACAGGCAGAAAGAAAAACCTTATCATTCTCAGCAACGGCGAGAACGTTTCTCCTGAGGAACTTGAAAACAAGTTCGCTCTTATTGACCTTGTGGCTGAAATTCTTGTTTACGCAGAGGAAGGCTACATCACAGCTGAAATTTTCCCTAACCTTGATATGTGCCCCGACATTGATGAGGCAGCTGCAAAGCTGAACGAAATCATCAAGGAAATCAACACGACTCTGCCGTCCTCCAAGACAATCCGCAGACTCCGTGTCCGTGACAGGGAGTTCGACAAGACAACTTCCAAGAAAATCAAGCGTACACAGGCTTATCAGGGCGAAATTAAATAAAAATGTTCAAATTGACCGCTGTATTTGTTGCAATTAGCACATTGACATACAGCGGTTGTTTGTTTTATAATATAATTACAGTATTATGAGGAAGTGTTCCGAGAGGAGGTTTTATTATGACAATAGGTTCAATCGGTGTCGGAATTTCAGGTGCAAACACAGGCTTTGCAGGTAAATCCTTCAACTATGCTGCGTCCGCTTACGGAAAGAACAAGGCTGAAAAGGCTGACGAAAAGTACGGTAAGTACAGCGGCAGTCCTGAGCACGCTCATAGTAAAATTTCCGAGGATAACGATAAAAAACGCCGTTTTGACTCCTTCGAGTGCAAGACCTGCGAAAACAGACGCTATCAGGACGGCTCGGACGATATGGGTGTTTCTTTCCAGACCCCTACAAAAATCGACCCTAAGGCTGCTGCGGCAAAGGTAAAAAGCCACGAAATGGAGCACGTCGGAAGAAATCAGGCAAAGGCTGAACGTGAGGGCAAGGAAATTGTGTCCCAGAGCGTTACACTCAGCACGGCTATCTGTCCCGAATGCGGCAGAGTTTACATTTCAGGCGGTTTGACCCGTACTGTAACAAGAGGAGCAGCCGACAGCCGCTTCAATGTCGGAATGAACGACCCTTCACAGGGCAAGGGCGGAATGTTCGATATGGCAGTATAATTTTTTACAGCACCAAAAGCACCATACGCAAGTGTGGTGCTTTATTTTGTCGAAAAAGCCTTTTCGACAACGAATAGTGAATAATGAATAGTGAATAGTTAAGGTGTCCGCTTTGCGGACATTTTTATATTTTTGTCTAAGGCAATTCCTTAATTATTCTTTTTTCATTAGCCTGTCGAAAAATACATTCTGTAAAATTCAACAGAAAATTTATTTTTTGTATTTGAAGAAAACTCTTGACAAATGATAATTAATATGTTATTATAAAAGATACCTTACTTTTGAATAAATGCGGTGAACGGAAAATTACTGCGTTTTGTTCACCTTAAATTCGTTGTAATTTATATTTCCATTTTGGTTTTTTAATTGTAAAAACGCAAAAATAACAATTGACAATCATTGTTTTTGTGCAAGTATACAAAAAGCAACAATCTTACCAAAACCTGTTGACGTTACTGGCAAAATAGGTTATAATAATATCGATGTTAGAAATCATCTAATTTACTTTAATTTAGTTTAACATCCGTTTTGTTGTCTCCTTTCTTTTGTTCTACACATATTTTACTTATCTCATTTTATTTGATTTGCAGGACACCGTTTGTCCTGCTATTTTTTTGCCCTTTTTTACTCCGCAAATTGACAAACGGCAATTGTTGGGGTATAATAATATAGTGTTTATGCAAAATAACCTTTTGGGAGGAATATAAAATGTCAAAGAAATTCTACATCACAACCCCGATTTATTATCCATCGGGCAATCCGCACATCGGTCACTGCTACACAACTGTTGCGTGTGACTCTATCGCTCGCTACAAGCGAATGCAGGGCTATGATGTAATGTTCCTCACAGGTACTGACGAGCACGGTCAGAAGATTGAGCAGAAGGCTGCTGAAAAGGGCGTTACACCAAAGCAGTACGTTGACGAGATTGTTGAAATTTTCAAAAATCTCTGGTCGTTTATGAATATCAGCTACGACAGATATATCCGTACAACTGACGACTACCACGTTGAAGCCGTGCAGAAAATCTTCAAGGCACTCTATGACAAGGGCTACATCTACAAGGGAGAATATACAGGCAAATACTGCACACCCTGCGAAAGCTTCTGGACAGACTCACAGCTTGTTGACGGCAAGTGCCCCGACTGCGGACGTGAGGTTGTTGAAGCTAAGGAAGAAGCTTATTTCTTCAAGATGTCCCCGTTTGCTGAGAGAATTGAAAAGCTCCTCACTGAAACAGACTACCTCAGACCTAAGACCCGTGCAACCGAGCTTGTAAACAACTTCATCAAGCCGGGTCTTGAAGACCTCTGTGTTTCCCGTACAACCTTCAAGTGGGGCGTGCCTGTTTCCTTTGACGATAAGCACGTTGTTTATGTATGGATTGACGCACTTTCCAACTACATTACCGCTCTCGGATATGAGAACTCCGCTCACGATGACTACAGCAAGTTCTGGCCTGCTGACGTGCATATGGTTGCTAAGGACATTATGCGTTTCCACGCTATCATCTGGCCTGCAATGCTTATGGCATTGGAGCTTCCGCTTCCTGAGCACCTTGCTGTTCACGGCTGGATTACCTTCAACGGACAGAAGATGTCAAAGTCTATGGGCAACGTTGTTGACCCGTTTGTACTTGGCAAGCGTTACGGTGCAGACGCTATCCGTTACCACATTCTCCGTGAAATGGCTATCGGTGCAGACAGCTCCTTCTCTAATGAAATTATGATTAACCGTATCAATTCCGACCTTGCAAACGGTCTCGGCAACCTTGTTTCAAGAACAGTTGCAATGGTTATCAAATACTTTGACGGCACACTTCCTGCCGAAAAGCAGGCTGGCGAATTTGATGACGCGCTCATTGAAGCTGTAAAGGCACTCCGTCCTGCTGTTGACGAGGCTGTTGAAAACACACAGCTCAACGTTGCTCTCGCTGAAATCTTCAAGGTTGTTTCCGCCGCTAACAAGTACATCGACGAAACAACTCCTTGGGTGCTTGCAAAGGACGAAGCAAACAAGCCGAGACTTGCTGCTGTTCTTTACAACTTGCTTGAAGCAATCCGTGTTACAACAACACTTCTCTCCGCATTTATGCCTACAGATATGCCTAAGGTATGGGAGCAGATTGGTGCAGCTGCTGAGCACGTTACCTACGAAAAGGCTGCTGAGTACGGCGTACTTCCTGCTGATGTAACAGTAAAGAAGGGCGACGTTATTTTCCCGAGAATTGACGTTGACAAGGAAATTGATGAGCTTAACGCTCTGATAATGGCTGCCGCTCCTAAGGACGAGGACGCTGACAAGGCTAACCTTGTGCCGATTTCCGAGACTATCGGAATTGACGATTTCTGCAAGGTTGATATGAGAGTTGCAGAAGTCAAGGAGTGCGAGAAAATTCCTAAGGCAAAGAAGCTTCTGAAGCTCCAGCTTGACGACGGCTTCGGTTTGCGTCAGGTCGTTTCGGGTATCGCAAAGTGGTACGAGCCTGCTGACCTTATCGGCAAGAAGGTTATCGTTGTGGCAAACCTCTCTCCTGCAAAGCTCTGCGGAGTTGAGTCCAACGGTATGATTGTTGCCGCTTCTGTCGGCGAGGATGCAAAGGTTATCTTTGTCGACAAGGATATCCCTAACGGTTCAAAATTAAGCTAAGAAAAAGAAATCACCTTTGACATTGTCAAGGGTGATTTTGGTGTATAGGGATAAATTCAGAGTGGAGTTGTTGTGTAAACTATGGTTATCTTTAACTCCACACTCCACTCTCCTAACTCCACACTCATAAATTACAATTTATTATGATTACAAAAAAACATTAACATATTTGTAAATTTACATTATTTACACTGAAAACGTTTTAGTGTATAATTAACATATATCTGACTATTTTAAGGGGCTGTTAGTTTGTTTAGCAAGATAGATGAAAAATACGCTTTTGACGGAGAGCTCGGTGCACTTTACAGCAAAAATCAGACTGAATTCCGTGTGTGGGCACCTGAGGCGGACAAGGTTACGGTGCATCTTTATCACGACTGCCGTGACGAGAAGCCTTACCGCAATCTTCCTATGACAAAGGGCAAAAACGGCGTATGGACAAAGGTTGCTCACGGCGACCTTGACGGGGTATACTATACTTACGTTATGGATTATGACGGTATCGAGCAGGAAACCGTTGATATATATTCGAGAAGTGCAGGGGTAAACGGTGCTATGGGTATGGTGCTGGATTTGGAAAGCTGCAACCCCGCAGGCTGGGAAAATCAAGACTATGTAAAGCTTGAACACCCTACAGACGCTTGTGTCTACGAGCTTCACGTCCGTGACTTTTCCATTGACAAGAGCGGTAATTTCTGCTATAAGGGACGCTTCCTTGCGTTTATCGAAAACGGTGTTATAAATGCGGCAGGTGACAAAATCGGTATCGACCACATCAAGGAAATGGGTGTGACACACGTTCAGCTTATGCCGATTTTCGACTACGAAAGAATTGACGAAACCAATCTTCACA
This sequence comes from Oscillospiraceae bacterium, assembly GCA_045545795.1. GTDB lineage: Bacteria > Bacillota > Clostridia > Oscillospirales > Ruminococcaceae > RGIG8773. The sequence continues at coordinate 120,186 of JAZQBN010000103.1, read as the reverse complement.
AGCCGCAGTTCAACTGGGGCTATGACCCGAGAAATTTCAATTCCCCTGAAGGCTCTTACTCTACAAATCCGTTTGACGGAAGAACAAGAGTTGCTGAGCTGAAAAGGCTTGTTTACGCACTTCACAGACAGGGCATAGGCGTTATAATGGACGTTGTTTACAACCACACATTTGCTACTGCCGACTCCTGCTTCAACAAGACTTATCCGAAGTATTACTACAGATTATGGGGTGAAAACGGAGAGTATTTCAGCAACGGAAGCGGCTGCGGAAACGAGTTTGCCACCGAAAGAAAAATGGCAAGAAAGTTCATCGTGGACAGCATTTGCTACTGGGCAAAGGAATACAAGATTGACGGCTTCCGCTTTGACCTTATGGGACTTTACGATATTGAAACGCTGAACGAGATTTCCGCACGTCTCAAGGAAATCAACCCTAACGTAATTCTTTACGGCGAGGGCTGGACAGGCGGCGACTCCCCTGTAAGCTGGGAAAAGCGTGCTATGAAGCTTAACGCAAGACATACTCCCGATTACGGCTTTTTCAGCGATGATTTCCGTGACACTATCAAAGGCAACAACTTCGAAAACCGTGACAGGGGCTATGTAAATGGTGCAAGCGGCAACGAGGAATACGTCAAGGAGGTAATGTGCGGAAGAATTCCTCATCCGCAGATTCCTAACCTTACAAATTTTGCGTGGGCAGACCACCCCGTACAGGCTGTAAACTACGTTGAAGCACACGACAACCTCACTCTCTGGGACAAGCTTTACTACACAAACGGTACTCAGAGTATCGAAACAAGAATTAAAATGGACAAAATGGCGGCGGCTATGGTGTTCCTTGCACAGGGTATACCGTTCATTCAGGCGGGACAGGAATTTCTCCGTTCAAAGCCATTCCCCGGCGGCACGTCCTTTGACCATAACAGCTACAATTCCCCTGACGCTATCAACGGCCTGAAATGGGAGAGAAAATCCGAATACAAGGATGTGGTTGACTACTACAAGGGTCTTATTGCATTCAGAAAGGCACACAAGGCTTTCAGAATGTATGACGGTATGGAAGTGGGCAAGAATATGCAGTTCCTCGACAAGCTTCCTCAGCGTGTGGTAGGCTTTATTCTCCGTGGTGACAACGAGTTTGAAGAAATTGTTGTTTTCTTCAATCCGAATGAGTACCCTGTTACCCTGTTTGCATTCGGCAAGTACGGCGTGTATATCGGTGAAGGCAAGGCAGGTACAGAGCCTATCCGTTATGTTGAGGGTGATTACACGGTTGAGGGACTGGATACGATTGTTCTTGCAAGAAAATATCCACAGCCTGAACCTGCGGTTTATGAGGGACTGGCAACGGATTGACAAGTTAGGAGTTAGGAGAGTGGAGTGAGGAGTTATTTAAATCATCTAGTGAATTCGGACATCTTAACTTCACACGTCGTACTCTAAAATCTACACTCAGATTGAAAGGAGATTACCTATGAGCAGGATTTACGAAAGACTTGAAAAATGCTACAAGTGCTTCAGGGAGAAGATTGATTTTGCACCTGATGTGGCACTTATTCTCGGTTCGGGACTGGGTGACTATGCCGACGGAATAAAGATTGAAGCAACTCTCGACTACGGCGAGATTGAGGGCTTCCCTAAGTCTACCGTTGCAGGTCACAAGGGTCGCTTTGTGTTCGGCTATGTGGGCGACGTCAAGGTTGTAATAATGCAGGGCAGAGTCCACTACTATGAGGGTTATCCGATGGAGGATGTCGTTCTCCCTGTCCGCCTTATGAAGATGATGGGTGCGAAAATTCTGTTCCTGACCAATGCGGCAGGCGGCGTGAATTTCGATTACCACGCAGGAGATTTTATGCTTATTTCCGACCAGATTTGTATGGCACCTTCACCGCTTATCGGTGAGAATGCTGATGAGCTGGGCGTGCGTTTCCCTGATATGAGCAACATCTACAACCGTGACCTGAGAGCGATTGTAAGGGATGCCGCAAAGGATTTGGATATTCCATTGCAGGAGGGCGTTTACATTCAGCTGACAGGTCCTAACTATGAGTCACCTGCTGAAATCAGAATGGTAAGAACTATGGGTGCTGACGCAGTTGGTATGTCAACAGCCTGTGAGGCGATTGCTGCAAATCACGCAGGTATGAGGGTTGTGGGAATTTCCTGTATTTCCAATATGGCTTGCGGAATTACCGAAAATCCGCTTACACACGCTGAGGTGCAGGAAACAGCTGACAGAGTTGCACCGCTTTTCAAGAAGCTGGTTACAGAGTCGGTTATCAGACTTGGGAAAGAAGTTTAATTCGTAATTCGCAATGCGTAATTCGTAATTAGTTTGAGTAAACTCATAAAGTTGGCAGATGAAAAGTTTCGTCCACCTCTTCAAAACAAACGCAAGCGTTTGTTTTGGTGGTGGGTTTCCAAAGGCCAAAGCCCTTTGGTCGCAAACAAACTTGTTTGTTTTGAGCAGGAGAGCGAAATCCCTGCTTGGCACCGCAGTGCCGCCTGAGAAGCGCTCCGCAAAGTTGAATTTTGCGGCGAGTTAGCCGCAAAAGAAGAACGCCCTGCAAGAGAGGGCGTTCTTAACAGCAGCGAAGCTGCTGCCTATGTATAGCGATAAAGGTAAAGTATGTTTAAAATCGACTTTGAAGGTGAAACAAAATTATGACAAAAGAAGAAAAAAAATCAATCTGGGAGAAGCGTGTCACCTACATAATTCTCGGCTGGCTGCTGATACTGGCGGCGATTGCCTGTGATGTGGGGATAACCGTGCCCCGTTACGAATTCGTCACGGACAAGGTAAGCGAGGACACGAGAATTGTTCTGCTGACCGATTTCCACAGCAGCAGCTACGGTGCAAATCAGCAGGTTTTGCTTGACGTTGTTGACAGGCAGCAGCCTGACGTTATCCTGCTTGCGGGGGATATTTTCGAGGACGTCCGTCCTCACGAAAACAGCATTGAGCTGCTTTCTCAGCTTGCAGAAAAGTATCCTTGTTATTACACCACGGGTAACCACGAGGAATGGTCGGGCGAGGTTGACAATATCAAGAAAATTGTTGGCGAGTGCGGCGTGGAAATTTTAGAGGGCGAATATGCGGACTTCGGCGAAATCCGTATCTGCGGCGTTGATAATGAGATGTACGGCAAGCAGTTTGCCGATTGTGCAGGTGCGGCAGGGGAGAAATTTACGGTGCTTATGTCGCACCGTCCCGACCACGTTGATTTGTACAGCGGCAACAATTTTGACCTTGTTGTGTGCGGTCACGCTCACGGCGGTCAGGTGCGTATTCCGTTCCTGCTGAATGGTTTGTATGCACCTAATCAGGGTGTGTTTCCCGACTATGCGGGAGGACACTACACTCTTGCGGACGGCACAACTGAAATGGTTGTAAGCCGTGGACTGTGCAAGAATATTCTGCCCCGTGTGTTCAATCAGCCTGAGGTCGTGGTGATTGATGTTGCTTCTGAAAATGAATAACAATGTGAATATATGCAGAATATGCAGATAAAAGTTGCATAAAACTAAAATTATGCACCGAATAATGAATATTGGCAAATAAAATTATAAAAATATGCAAAAACCACTTGACAAAGCATATTAATGGTGTATAATTAGGATTGTAATTGTAAAATAAACAGTTCAAAGCTGTATAAATAATGGAGGAATTAACTATGGCTAAAGAAATCAAAAAGGTTGTCCTTGCTTACTCTGGCGGACTTGATACTTCTATCATCATTCCGTGGCTCAAGGAAAACTACAACAACTGTGAAGTAATCGCTGTTTCAGGTGACGTTGGACAGGGCACAGAGCTTGACGGTCTCGAAGAAAAGGCTATCAAGACAGGTGCTTCCAAGCTCTACATCGAAGACCTCAACAAGGAATTCGTTGAAGAATTCGTATTCCCAACACTCAAGGCTCAGGCTGTTTACGAGGGCAAGTATCTCCTCGGTACTTCCTTTGCACGTCCTATCATTGCTAAGAGAATTGTTGAAATCGCTCTCGCTGAGGGTGCTGACGCTATCTGCCACGGCTGCACAGGTAAGGGTAACGACCAGGTAAGATTTGAACTTACAATCAAGGCTTTTGCTCCTGATATGGAAATCATCGCTCCTTGGAGAATCTGGAACCTCAAGTCCAGAGATGAAGAAATTGACTATGCAGAGGCTCACAACATTCCTCTCAAGATTAACAGAGAAACAAACTACTCTAAGGATAAGAACCTCTGGCACCTTTCCCACGAAGGTCTTGACCTTGAAGACCCTGCAAATGAACCAATGTACGAGAAGGAAGGCTTCCTCGAACTGGGCGTTTCCCCAATTCAGGCTCCTGACAAGCCTACATATGTAACAATCCACTTTGAAAAGGGTATTCCAACAGCTGTTGACGGCGTTGAAATGGACGGCGTTTCCGTTATCAAGAAGCTCAACGAGCTTGGCGGTGCAAACGGTATCGGTCTTGCTGACATCGTTGAAAACCGTCTCGTTGGTATGAAGTCAAGAGGCGTTTACGAAACACCCGGCGGAACAATTCTTTACCACGCTCACGATGTTCTCGAAACAATCACTCTCGACAAGGCTACACAGAGAATGAAGCAGAAGCTCGCTATCGACTTTGCTGATATTGTTTACAACGGTCAGTGGTACACACCTGTCCGTGAAGCTCTTTCCGCTTTCGTTGACAAGACTCAGGAAACAGTTACTGGTGATGTTAAGCTCAAGCTTTACAAGGGCAACATCATCAACGCAGGCGTAACTTCTCCATACACACTCTATGATGAGGAAGTTGCTACATTTGACGAGGACGAAGTTTACGACCAGAAGGATTCCGCAGGCTTCATCAACCTCTTTGGTCTTCCAATCAAGGTTAAGGCTAAGCTTGACGCTAAGAGAAACAACAAGTAAGTTTCTTAAATAATATTCGGGGCGAAAGGTATGGTTGCACGGTTTTTTCAGTGCAATTATGCCCCGCCCCTTTGTTCGTTTTTCGGGTAAGGAAAGGGTGACGGTTTTGAGCAGGAAAACAGCCTTGTTTTTGGCTATATTGACGGCGATAATGCTTACTGCCTGCGGCAATGGCGGCAATGAAGCGGTTAGCGAAACTGAGCAGGTTACAACGGTTTCTGAGACAGAGATTACAACAACGGCTTCTGAGAAAGAGATTACAACGGCAGATACAACAGCGTTTGAAGAAAAAACAACGGTGACAGTTACCGAGGAGGAGCCGGTTTGCCCGGATGAGCCGATTGAAGAAGAACCGCATGATGGAAGTGAACGACCGACGGTTTTCCCGATAAGCGAGCGTTATGACAGTTATCCGCTGTGTACAGTCGGCAGGGTTTCTCTGAATTCAGACATTAAGTGGATAGAGGAATATACAGAAGAAGTGTTCACTGATGAAAGCGGTCTGGATATTACGGCATATAATGCGGAGTATCCCGTATTTACCGGTGGAGATGAAGCTGTATGCGAAAAAATCAACCGGTATCTGAAGGATTACGCTGATGAGGCGTATGAATATGAAAAGGCTGAGGCAGAAAGAATGTGCTACAATTCCGATGGTGAATATGATGAGGAAACCGCGGAATTCTACGAGCATACTGTAACAAGGAATATGCGTGAAATCAGCTTTGAGATTGATTCGGTGAGCGGCAATATCCTTTCGCTTACGGTGTATGATTTTTCATATAGTGCAGGTGCGGCGCACGGCTACACACTGCCTGTTCCTATGATGTTTGACCTCAGGACAGGTGAGCTTATCAGGCTTTCGGAAATGATTGCTGACAAGGATGCCGTTGCCGAGAAATATATGGCGAGAATCTATGATTCGATGTTTATAACACGGGTACTGTACAATGACACAGAGCTGAGCGAGTACGCATCATTTGTTGAAAAAATGAAGAATGAAGATAGCAGCTATATGGATACGATTGAATGCGGAATTGATGAAAATGGCGATTATATAATCGGATACTGCGTGGCTGACAAAAGATTTAACCTGAAAGACGGCAGTGTAGGTTTTTATATTGCACCGTATGAATATGGTAGCTATGCTGACGGTATAAGACTTATGGAGGTTCCGATTGATGAGCTTCTTCCGCATCTGAATGACGAGGGCAAGGCTCTTTTTGAGGGGATTGCTTCTTCGGAATATACATCGATTGATATTATCAGCTATAGGGGCGAGGAATATCTGAGCATTATGGATTCAATTCCCACTGATGCTCTCACACAGAAGGAGCTTACTGACGGTGACTATGAGTTCATCTCCCTTTTTCCGATGGCAAGCTACTTATCCCTTTATGATTACAGCAACATTGATTTTGCAAAGCTTGCTTCATTGGGTAATATAACACGGCTTGGTGTGGATTGCTGCGAAATCAGCGATATCTCTCCGCTTTATGGTTCGGCAATTACTTATATAAGCGATTACGGACAGATTATCCCGAAGGAACAGGCAGACGAGTTTGCTGCACAGGGCGGAAAAATTGTGCCTGAAAGAGAGTGAACAGGAATTGATTAATGATAAAAAAACGGCGGCACTGGTGCTGTCTGTGATAATGACAGCACTTATGCTCACGGCTTGCTCAAAGGAGGAGCAGGTTGACTACACCGAGGCGGAGACCGCTTTGCAGGCTTCGCTGGTGGGCTACTGGACGGACGATATTGAGCTGTTTGAAAAGACGGTTGCTGAGGAAAATGCGGCGGTTTCGGTGCTGGAATTTACAGATAATTATAATTATCTTTGGCACGAATGTGATTTTGCCGAGTGGCAGATAAAGACCTATGAACCGACGGAATATTCCTTTGAGGAACTGATGATTAAAATTGACAATAACGGTGAGGATGCGTTTGCAAAGCTTGAACTGAGCAGCGACGGCGAAACGCTTTACTGGATTACCGATGAACATACATACGATTACACAAGGGTTTCCGAGGACGTGATGAAGAAAATCGGCGTGCCTAAACAGCAGACCCAAAAGCCTGTTCAGAATGCTGACGAAACTGAAACGGATATTCAGCTGAACGGGAGCACCTCGCCCAGCGGATATGTGCTTGACCCGACTTATAAGTTTGATGAGTCGGATACGGAGATGGAATTCACAAAGCACGCTGTTCTGATTGCCGAAACGGACGGGGCAATGCTTTACGGTGTATATCCCGATGAAAAAGAACCGCTGATTATTATTGAGCACGACGGAGTGATTGACGAGTTCGAGCAGAACTGGCTGACTCCGAGAAGTATGCTCCCGAATGCGGAGTGGATGGATATCGACAATGATGGCGATGACGAGCTTGCGGTGGACTACTACATCGGTTCGGGTACGGGTTTCAGTATTTCCGAGTTGGTCGTGTACGAAAAAGGCAGCGACGGACACTTCACGGCACACAGGCTTGACGCTGAGTCGCTGATTGATGAGTATGTAAATTACTACATAGACAGTGAAAACGACTGGCTTGATTTTGCGGCTTACGGCACGGATGAGATTTACTCCACAAGCACGGCTAAGGCTTACCCTGACGGTATTGATGAAATCAGCTTCGGCAATATGATTGGCTTTGAGTTTGACGGCAACAGGGTTAAATTGAGTGCTTCACCGAGTACGTCGTGGATGATGTATGAATGTATGCCGAAAATTACGGCTGACGTAACCTTTGACGGCGGAGAATTTGATTTGGAAAATATTGATTTTGAAGAAAACGAATAAAGGAGAATTATTATGGCAGATAAAATGTGGGCAGGACGTTTCTCAAAGGAGCTTGACAAGCGTGTAAATGACTTCAACTCGTCAATTTCCTTTGACGCAAGAATGTATAAGCAGGATATCCGCGGTTCGATTGCGCACGCTACAATGCTTGGCGATACAGGTATCATCGACAAGAGCGAAAGCGAGAAGATTGTTGAGGGTCTTACAGGTATTCTCAACGATATCGACAGCGGCAAGCTTATGTTTGACCCTAACGCTGAGGATATCCATATGTTTGTTGAGCAGGTGCTCACTGAAAGACTCGGCGGCACAGGCAAGAGACTTCACACTGCAAGAAGCCGCAACGACCAGGTTGCACTTGATATCAGAATGTACCTCAAGGACGAGATTATGGAAATCGTGCCGATGGTAAGAGAGCTTATCGAAACAATCTGCACACTTGCTGAGGATAATCTTAACACTGTAATGCCCGGCTACACACACTTGCAGAGAGCACAGCCAATCACTTTTGCACACCACCTTATGGCGTACGCAAATATGCTTGTCCGTGATTTGGGCAGAATTTTCGATACCTACAAGAGAATGAATTATATGCCTCTCGGAAGCGGTGCACTTGCTTCTACAACCTATCCGATTGACAGACGTCAGGTTTCCGCACTTCTCGGCTTTGACGACATCACACAGAACAGCCTTGACGGCGTTTCCGACAGAGATTTCTGCATTGAGCTTTGCTCGGCACTTTCTATCCTTATGATGCACCTGTCCCGCTTCTCCGAGGAAATCGTTATGTGGTGCTCATGGGAATTCAAGTTCATTGAGCTTGATGACGCTTACTCAACAGGCTCATCAATTATGCCGCAGAAGAAAAACCCTGATATCACGGAGCTTATCCGCGGCAAGACAGGACGTGTTTACGGTGATTTAAATACACTTCTTGTTATGATGAAAGGACTCTCTCTTGCGTATAATAAGGATATGCAGGAGGACAAGGAAGCAATTTTCGACGCAATTGACACAGTAAAGCTTTGTATCACAACATTTATTCCTATGCTTGCGACAATGCGTGTAAACCGTGAGAATATGCGTGCGGCTGCGGCAAAGGGTTTCATCAACGCAACAGACTGTGCTGACTACCTCGTTAAGAAGGGACTTCCTTTCCGTGACGCATATAAGATTACAGGTACACTCGTTGCGACCTGCATTGAAAAGGGTACAACTCTTGAGGAGCTCCCTCTCGCTGAATACAAGGCACTCTGCGACACCTTTGAGGAGGACGTTTACGAGGCAATCAGCCTTGAAACCTGCGTGAATATGAGAAAAGTACCCGGCGGTCCTGCACCTGAGTCTGTAAAGGCTCAGATTGAATATATTCGCCGTACGATTGCATAAAAGCAAGAATATGCAGAATATTAATGCATAATTGCATAAATTAATAAACAATATACAGAATATACAATAAAAATTAACAAGCGGACTATATAATAAAACTACATTTTATATAGACGACAATAATGAAAGGAAAGAATTGAAATGGCATACAAGATTTTTATAGACGGTCAGGAAGGCACTACGGGACTTAAAATTATTGAGCGATTCAAGGACAGAACAGATGTTGAAATACTGAAAATTGACGAGGATTTAAGAAAGAGTGCACTGGAAAGAAAGCGTCTTATAAATGAGTCGGATTTCACTTTCCTCTGCCTGCCCGATGCGGCGGCTATTGAGTCGGTTTCACTGGTTGAAAACAAGAATACAAGAATTATCGACGCTTCCACAGCTCACAGAACAAACCCTGCGTGGGCATACGGTCTGCCTGAGCTTTCAAAGGCTCACAGGGACAAGATTGCTTCTTCCAACAGAGTAGCTGTCCCGGGCTGTTACGCAAGCGGCTTCAATGCGGCACTTTATCCAATTGTGCAGGAGGGTCTTATTGCACCTTATCACCCGATTATCTGCCACGCAGTTTCAGGCTACAGCGGTGCAGGCAAGAAGGCTATCGCTGTTTATGAGGGCGACAACAAGCCTGACGAGTACAACTCCCCAAGACAGTATTCTATGGGCAAGACACATAAGCACATCAAGGAAATGATGGCGATTTCGGGACTTTCCTATCCGCCGATTTTCAATCCTATCGTCGACAACTATTACAACGGTATGGTTGTTTCCATTCCGCTTCACCTCCGTGCAATGGCAAAGAAAACTTCCGCACAGCACGTCTGGGAGGTTATGGCACAGCACTACGAGGGACAGAATTTCGTAAAGGTAATGCCGTTTATGGGCGAGGGTGTTTTAGAGGACGGCTTCCTTGCGGCTAATACACTTAAAAATACAAACCTTATGCAGATTTTTGTTTTCGGCAACGACGACCACGTCCTACTCTGCTCACGTCTTGACAACCTCGGTAAGGGAGCAAGCGGTGCGGCTGTGCAGTGTATGAATATTATGATGGGAATTGACGAAACTACGGGACTGGTTTAATTCGTAATGCGCAATGCGCAATTCGCAATTAAATGGGTGAGAAAACATTATGAAAGAGCAAAATGTAATTGTTGACAAGAGTAAGGCTTTTGCGTTAAGAATTATAAAGCTGTATAAGTATCTTATTTCAGAAAAGAAAGAATATGTTCTTTCAAAGCAGGTATTACGAAGCGGCACGAGTATCGGTGCAAATGTAAAAGAGGCGATAAGAGGTCAAAGCAAAGCTGATTTTTATGCAAAAATGAATATTGCATTGAAGAAAGCGAGTGAAACCGAATATTGGCTTGAACTACTCGGAGAGAGTGGGTATATTGAAAATGTTCATTTTGACAGCATATATTCTGATTGCAAGGAATTATTAAAAATACTGATGTCAATAACAAAATCTTAAAAAGCAATTGAATTGTCAAATAAATAATTACGCATTACGCATTGCGAATTGCGAATTATTAAAGGGAGAAGTCAAAATGAAAAAATTCGCTATAATTACTTTTTTCTGGATTTTGATTTTTGCCGTTTCGCTTGCTGTCGGAATAAGAGTTGGCTTTTCCATAAGACCAAACGCTGAGGTTTATGCCGTTTGCGGTGATGAGAGTATCAGGCTTTCCGATGAAGATGCTGAACAGGTTGTCTATATTCTGCGTATGAAGTATGATACAGCAATAAGCGGCAAGTGTCCCCGTGATTATGATGTAGGCTTTGACATTGGCGGAAAACGTTATGCGATTGCTCTTGACGGGTGCAACAGTGTTGGTGTTTATAATGCTGACAGGGAATACATTGGCGGCGGTTGTGCATTTTTTGAAGGCTACTCAGTCAATTCCTATTACTATAAATATTTTGACAGCGAAGATATTTCCGCAATGTGGTATGAAGAATAATTACGCATTACGCATTGCGAATTGCGAATTCAAAGAAAAGGAGATTTTTGCAATATGAAAATTATCGACAGCGGCGTGTGTGCCGCAAAGGGCTTCAAGGCAAGCGGTCTTTACTGCGGCATCAAGGAGAACCCTACAAAGAAGAATGACATTTGTCTGATTGTTTCAGACGTTATGTGCAACGCGGCTGGCGTGTACACCTCCAACAAGGTTAAGGGTGCACCTGTTGTTGTTACAAAGAACAACCTTGCAAAAAGCGGCGGCAAGGCTATGGCTGTTATTGCAAACTCAAAGAATGCTAACACCTGCAACGCTGACGGAGAGGAAAAGGCACTGGAAATGTGTAAGCTTACCGCTGACGCTCTGGGCATTGCACCTGAACAGGTTATCGTTGCTTCAACAGGTGTAATTGGTCAGATTTTACCTATCGAGCCAATCCGTGATGCTGTTCCTGAGCTTGTGAAGAAGCTTTCCTACGAGGGCAACCTTGAGGCTGCAACTGCAATTATGACTACCGACACTGTGAAGAAGGAGTACGCTGTTGAATTTGAAATCGGCGGCAAGCTTTGCAAGATGGGCGGTATGGCTAAGGGCAGCGGTATGATTCACCCTAATATGGCTACAACTCTCAACTTCATCACAACAGACTGTGCAATTTCTGCTGAGCTTCTCCAGAAGGCACTTTCCGAAATCGTGAAGATTACATATAACTGTCTTTCTGTTGACGGTGACCAGTCCACAAACGACACTTGTATGCTGATGTCCTCGGGACTTGCTGAAAATGCGGAAATTACTGAGGAAAATGCTGATTTTGCTACATTCAAGGACGCACTCTATCAGGTTATGGCAAACCTTACAAGAATGCTTGCAAAGGACGGCGAGGGCGCTACAAAGCTTCTTACCTGCGTTTGTTCCTCTGCACCTGACCTTGACACGGCGATTATCGTTGCAAAGAGTGTAATCCGTTCTCCGCTGTTCAAGTGTGCAATGTTCGGTGCTGATGCAAACTGGGGACGTGTTCTCTGTGCAATCGGCTACGCTGAGGCTGATTTCGACATTACAAAGGTTGACGTTGACCTTGGTTCAAAGGCTGGAAGAATTGCAGTTTGCCGCAACGGTGCAGGCGTAGAATTCTCCGAGGACGAGGCAAAGGTTGTTCTTACTGAGGACGAAATTGAAATCTACATTGAGCTTAATTCTGGCGACGCAAAGGCTACGGCATGGGGCTGTGACCTGACTTATGATTATGTTAAGATTAACGGAGATTACAGGTCTTAATAATTCGTAATTCGCAATGCGTAATTCGTAATTATTTTACGCAAGGGAGAGAGTAGAAATGACTGAGCAAAACAGCACTTTCGACCGTCAGATTACGGTAAAATTCAATCGTCACCTTGAAATCGGCGAGCATATTGTGTGGTGCGGGAAAAGAAGGAAACTGCTGATAGGTGTGCTTAAAGGCTTTGTTACGGCATTTTATATTCTTGCGGCAATTTTTCTGATAGTGCTGATTACTGTGAAGCAGTGGCTTTTTGCGGCGGTGTTTGTTGTGGTTGGGGCAATATTTTTGCGTATGCACATAAATTCCGATAATGAAAGCTATGCCGTAACAGATATGAGGGTGTTGAAGCTGAGGGGCAGAAATGTTTATTCCGAATATATAAAAGACATTGCAAGGCTTAAAATCAAGCGTGAAGATGATAATTATTCGAGGGTGGATATCGGAGTAAAAATTTCAGGCAGCAATGATATTGTTCAGGCAGACAGCGGCTTCGTAATCAGGGGCGAGTGCTTTTTCAACGGACTTGAAAACAGTGAAGCCTTGAAGGCTGTTGAGGTAATAATGAAAGAAGCTGAAAAGCTTCATATAAATATAGAAAAAAGTTAGGAGAAAAGAAAATGGATATCACAAATCTTACAAGCGATATTAAAATCGAAAACGAGGTGCGTTCTAAAATTCTTATTGACGCACTCCCATATATTCAGCGATACAGCGGCAAGATTGTTGTTGTAAAGTACGGCGGCAACGCTATGACTAATGAAGCACTGAAAGACGCTGTTATGAGCGATATCGTGCTCCTTTCACTTGTCGGCGTAAAGGTTGTTCTTGTGCACGGCGGCGGTCCTGAAATCAATGATATGCTGAAGCGTGTGGGAATCGAAAGCAAGTTCATCAACGGTCTTCGCTACACAGACGAGGCTACTGTTGACATCGTTAAGATGGTGCTTTCGGGCAAGGTAAACAAGGAGCTTGTTTCTCACCTTATCGAGCACGGCGGCAAGGCTCTCGGACTTTGCGGCATTGACGGCGGTATGATTACTGCACACAAGATGGAGGGTGAGGTTGACCTCGGTTTTGTTGGCGAGATTGTTGACGTGAACACAACTCCTATCCTTGACGCTCTTGACAAGGGTTACGTTCCTGTTATTGCAACTGTTGCCTGCGACGAGGAAGCACAGACCTACAACATCAACGCTGACACAGCTGCTGCAAGAATTGCTGCTGAGCTTGGTGCTGAAAATCTCGTGCTTATGACAGATATCGTGGGACTTCTCGAGGACAAGGACGACGACAGCACACTTATCCCTACTGTTCAGGTAAGTGAAGTTCCGTTTATGAAGAAGCAGGGCATTATCAGCGGCGGTATGATACCTAAGATTGACTGCTGTGTTGAAGCTGTCAGACGCGGCGTACACAAGACCTGTATCATTGACGGACGTGTTCCGCACTCTATCCTTATCGAGCTTCTTACAAACGAGGGTATCGGTACACAGTTTATCTGATTTTCGGTAATTTATTTGTGGGGGTGTTGGCTTGTTGTTTGTTCTTTTATGGCTTGCTGTCGGTGCGGCAATCGTTGCGGATGTTTTCGACAAGCTTCCTCTTGAAAATGCCGTGGGAAGATTTATCGGCATGACAATTCTTCCTCATGGGGTGATGATTGTCGGGCTTTGCGTTGAGTACGATGTTCAAAAAAACGGCACAACTGATTGGCTTGGAGTAGGTGCCAAACTGGCGGCAATAATTCCTGTTTGTCTATTTGCATTGTATTTTATGGTAAGGCTTGCGGTTAAGCCGTATAGAGTGAAGTTCGACAAGACAACGGTAACTATGAGAGTCCGTGCAATGTACGGCGGAAAAATTCTGCTGACATTTACGGCGATATCTCTTGTGTTCAACACCGTTTACTACATATTTGCAATCAAGAATAATTTCTGGGATATGCCGAAGCCGCTTTGGGTTACGGATACGGTTATTTCTTCGGTAATAATTCTCGGTTACGGCTGGAATGGTATTCTGCGAATTGTTCTGCTTTGCAGACGGCTGGGAATTGTAAAGAGGGTAGTGTACTTCTTTCTGCTTCCTGTGCCGATTGCGGGAATTTTCGTGCTTATCAGTATGTACCGCACGGCAAAGGCGGAATATGACTACGAAACAACGAGAAAAATCTGCGAAAGTCAGCGTATCGAGTCGCAGGTGTGCAAAACGAAATACCCCATACTTCTTGTGCACGGGCTGGGCTTCCGTGACTGGAAATATTTCAACTACTGGGGTCGTATCCCTGCGGAGCTTATCAGAAACGGTGCAACGATTTATTACGGGCATCAGGAGGCTTGTGCAACGGTTATTACAAACGCTGAGCATATCAGAAAAAAGGTGCTGGAAATTGTCGAGGAAACAGGCTGTGAAAAGGTGAACATCATTGCTCACTCAAAGGGCGGTCTTGACTCACGTTACGCTATCGCTAAGCTTGGTATTGAGGATTATGTTGCAACACTTACTACGGTGGGCACTCCTCATCACGGTTCACAGGTTACTGACCTTGCCAATAAGCTTCCCGACAGCTTTTATCGGAAGGTTGCGGATTTTGCCGATAAAAGATTTAAAAAGCTTGGTGACGGAAATCCCGATTTTTACACGGCTTGTCACCAGCTTAATACGGAGTACGCCGAACAGTTCAACGAGGAAATCAAGGACTCGGAAAAGGTTTATTATCAAAGTTATACCTCGGTAATGAAGAACGCTTTCAGCTTTGATATTCTTGGTTTTACCTGGCTTCTGCTGAGCAGGTACGGACGGAATGACGGACTTGTTACCGAGGAGTCTGCCAAGTGGGGCAACTTCAGGGGCGTATACGAAAGCAAGCGTATTCGCGGAATTTCCCACGGCGACACAATCGACCTGAAACGTGAGGACTACAAGGGTTACGACCCGAGAGAGGCTTATGTGGAGATTGTTTCGGAGCTTAAAGAAATGGGTTTCTGATAATTTCCATTTATTATTTAAAAATGAGAAATACTTGAAATATTCACAATATTTTGTTACAATACAAAGATACACAAAAGAGAGGTGCTTGCTATGAGTACAATAGAAAAATTCAATGAACACGTTATGGGTACTTACGGACGTTACCCTTTGGTACTGGAAAAGGGTGAGGGACGTACTGCCACTGACGAAAACGGAAAGAAATACATAGATTTCGGAAGCGGTATCGGTACAAATTCTCTCGGTTACTGCGATGAGGACTGGGCTGAGGCGGTTTGTGCTCAGGCAAGAGCTATCCAGCACACCTCAAACTACTACTATACAAAGGTGCAGGCTGATTTTGCCGACGCTCTTTCAAAGGCTACAGGCTATGACAAGATGTTTTTCGGCAACTCGGGTGCTGAGGCTAACGAGTGTGCAATCAAGCTTGCAAGAAAATATTCTTTCGACAAGTACGGCAAGGACGCTAAGCGTTACAACATCATCACTCTGGTGAACAGCTTCCACGGAAGAACAATGGCTACCCTTTCCGCTACGGGTCAGGACGTTTTCCACAACTATTTCTTCCCCTTTGTTGAGGGCTTCATTAACGTTGAGGCAAACAACATCGAGGATTTGCGTGCAAAAATTGACGACAGCGTTTGTGCTGTAATGTTTGAATTTGTTCAGGGTGAGGGCGGAGTTGTCCCCCTTGACAAGGAGTTCGTTGACGAAATCTTCAAGCTTTGCAACGAAAAGGACATTCTCACAATTGCGGATGAGGTACAGACGGGTGCAGGACGTACAGGTACTTTCCTTACTTCCGTTCAGTACGGCGTAAAGCCTAACATTACAACAATGGCAAAGGGCGTTGCAGGCGGCGTGCCTGTGGGAATTTGCCTTGCAGACGAAAAGTGCAGCGGCGTTCTTGTTCCGGGTACACACGGCTCAACCTTCGGCGGCAACCCACTTGCCTGTGCAGGCGGACTTGCGGTTGTGAACAAGGTTGCAGACGAAAAGTTCCTTGCTGAAATAAATGCAAAGGCGGATTATTTCAAGAAAAAGCTTCTTGAAATTCCCGAAATCGAGGGCGTTGACGGACTCGGTCTTATGATTGGTGCACGTCTTAAAACAAAGAATGCGGCTGATATCTGCCGTGCGTGCTGCGAAAACGGTCTGCTTATCCTGACGGCAAAAACAAAGCTTCGTTTCCTGCCGCCGCTTAATATTACATATGATGAAATTGACGAAGGATTTGAAATACTGAGGAGGATACTGGAATGATGTATTATGAAAAATACGGCGACGAACAGAAACCGATTATCGTATGTCTTCACGGTGCAAGCCACGTTCATTGCTTTTCAAAGCAGTGCGATTACCTTGCAAGAAATTACTGCGTAATCGTTCCTCACCTCCCCGGCTACGGACGTAACGAGGTCAAGACTTTTACAACGGTCGAGGCACTGAAACAGCTTGTGGAGTTTATTCCGTCCCTCGGCAAGAAGGTTACGATTATGGGCTTTTCCCTCGGTGCACAGCTTGCTTATGTTATGCTGTGTAAAGCTCCTCAGCTTTTCAACGGCGGCATAATGATAAGCCCGTGGTTGCTTAAAGACCCTGTCGAGGTCGAAAAGGCTATGAAGCAGGCTTCCGACAACGAAAAGCTTTCCAAAAACAAGCTTCTTGTGGGCTTCAATGCTCTTGCTATGGGTCTTGACAAGGGCGAAAGAGAGGAAAATGCTGAGTTTGCACAAAATGTTACTATGACGACAATCCTCAATTCCATTGACAACGGCATCAAATTCGAGGATTTCCCCGATTACCGCTCAATTGAAGTTCCTATGCTTGCCCTCTGCGGCATCAAGGAAACTCTTGAAATCAGAAAGACCGTGCGTACGCTTTCTATGCAGAACCCTCGCTGTGCTTACGATATGTGGGACGGTGCGGGACATAACATTCCGTTCAAGACAGCTTCACGTCTTAACAAGGCTGTTGAAGAATTTATGGAAAAGAACGGCGGCAAATAATTACAGAACAGGAGATAGAACCAATGAAACACTTACTTAAAATGCTTGACCTTTCCCGTGAGGAAATTATCGATATCCTTAATCTTGCTGACCAGCTCAAGTATGAGCTCAAGCACAACATTCCCCATCCGCACCTCAAGGGCAAATCCCTCGGTATGATTTTCCAGAAGGCTTCCACAAGAACCCGTGTTTCCTTTGAAACAGGTATGTACCAGCTGGGCGGCAACCCTATGTTCCTTTCTTCAAATGATTTGCAGATTGGCAGAGGTGAGCCTGTACAGGATACAGCAAGAGTTCTTTCCCGTTACCTTGACGGTATTATGATTCGTACCTTTGAGCAGAAGGAAGTTGAGGACCTTGCAAAGTACGGCTCAATTCCGATAATCAATGGTCTTACCGATTTCTGTCACCCTTGTCAGATTCTTGCTGACCTTATGACAATCCGTGAATTCAAGGGTCAGTTCGGCGGCTTGAAGATGTGCTTCATCGGTGACGGCAACAATATGGCAAACTCCCTTATCGTTGGCTGCCTTAAGGTTGGTATGGCTGTTTCCGTGGCTTGTCCCGAAGGCTATCACCCTGACCCTCAGGTTATGGAATTTACCAAGGATTTCGACTGCTTCGAGCTTACGGACTCACCAATGAAGGCTGCTGAAAATGCTGACGTTGTAATTACTGACGTGTGGGCTTCTATGGGTCAGGAGGGCGAAGCTGAAAAGCGTAAGATTGCATTTAAGGGTTATCAGATTAACGACGAGATTATGGGTGTTGCAAAGAAGGACGCTATGGTGCTTCACTGTCTGCCTGCTCACCGTGAGGAAGAAATCACTGAAAAGGTATTCGAGGCTCACGCTGAGGAAATCTTCGAGGAAGCTGAAAACCGTCTCCACGCTCAGAAGGCTGTTATGGTTAAGCTTATGGCATAATAATTGATATAGTTTCAAAAGTCATCTCTGTAAATACAGAGGTGACTTTTTTCTTTTGAACAGTTTTTACTCGGTGTAAACAATTTGTATAAAGTGCACAGTAGTATTCCTAAACGTATAAGTTTGAAAATATATGGTGATAATTGCTAAAAATAGTGTTGAATTTCAGACTTTTTTGTATCAGCGTATGACGATTTGTGCACTTTAGGAAAAATTCATAGAAAATTCGTTAAAATTTTTACGGATAAAACGGCAATAAATTCTCCTATTCCCTTGTAATTTTGGTGAAAATGATATATAATAATATAGAGTAATTATGGGCGAGTGTGCCCTTTTGACCCTGAGAGCGGCAGTTCGGCTGCCGGGAAAGGAGTGGTATTATGGGTCTTTTCGACAGCGTAACTCATAACCTCGCTGAGCAGGCACTTGATGCAACCTGGTACAAGCAGAGGGTTATTACAAATAATATCGCAAACAGCGATACACCCGATTACAAAGCCAAAACCGTGGAGTTCAGCCTTCTCCTCAAGGAAAAGTGCAAATGCAAATACCACGAATGTATAGAGGACGACAACTTCCACCGCAGAGATGACAGGGAAAGCACAGACCCTATTGAGCTTGAAGTTGTTACTACATATGAAACCAATACAAATCAGATACTTGACGGAAACAACGTTGATATGGAAAAGGAACAGACTGCTCTTGCCGATGCACAGTATCAGTACAGTGCACTGACCGACTACCTCAACAACAACTACGCTATGATAAGAACGGCAATTTCAAAATAAAGCAAATCTTCGATTTGCTTTATTTACAGGTTTTGCCTGAATATAAATCCGATATTTAAGAAAGGACGGTAAGAATGTCTTTTGTAAATTCTCTCGATATAAGTGCTTCCGCACTTTCGGCACAGCGTCTGAGAATGGATATAATCTCACAGAACATCGCCAATCAGGAAACATATAACACTTCTCCGGGCGGAGACCCATACTGCCGTCAGCTTGTTGTGTTCTCCGAAAAGAAAAGGTTCGGCGATATCCTTGACAAGTATGCACGTCTTGCATACAACGATGATGAGGATGTTAAAAAATACAGCAGAGGCGTTTACTACCTCGACCATCAGGAAAGATACAAGTCCGCAGGTGTTACTGTTGCGGAAGTAATTGAGGACGACGCTCCGTTTGTTCCTGTGTACGACCCTGATAACCCTCTTGCCGATGAGGACGGCTACATCTACAAGAGCAACGTTGACAACACTAAGGAGCAGATTGACCTGCTTGCCGCACAGCGTTCATATGAAGCAAATGCGGCTGCTTTTGCGGCTGTAAAGTCAATGCTTTCAACGGCAATGACCCTTAAAGGAAGATAATTAAACCGATTTAAAGAATGGAGATAAATTATGTTTATTGTACCAATCAGCAATGCTATTCAGCCTGTTGAGTCCATATTTGACAGCAAGAACACTGCTGCTGTTGCTGACAGCGTTGATAATCCTCAGTTCTCTGACGTGTTCAAGGAAATTTTTACTGACGTTCAGGAAACTCAGAGGGTTGTTCAGGAGGATTCCGTCCGCCTTGCAATGGGTGACGTTGACGACCTGCATACAATCTACAACAATATGACAAAAGCGGCTGTTGCTGTTGAAACCTTTGTTGCTATAAAGGATGCGGCGGTAAATGCTTATGACAAGGTGCTCCAGATTACAATGTAATTAAGTCTGCGGTACACGCTGTATCGCTAAGGAAGGAATTTTCGGAAAATGGCGGTTAAAGAACAGGTAACAAAAGTCAAAAAGACTTTCACAACCTTCTGGGACGGTCAGAGCAAGACTCGCAGAATTATTTACATAGCAATTCTTGCGGCAATTGTTCTGCTGGCGGTCATTGTGACGGTTGTTTTAAATAAAAAGGATTATATAGTTCTCTATGAGGGGCTGGAAACTTCGGAGGCTGCCGAAATGGTTACGCTCATTGAAGAAATGGGTTATGAGGCAGAGCTTTCGGGCGGCTCGATTACCGTACTGAAGGGCACGGAGGACAAGATTGCAATTGCTCTTGCTCAGCAGAATTATCCTAAGAGTAATATGAACTATACCCTTACAACAGAAAAAACGGGTATGTTCACAACAGGTGATGAGCGTAGGACTTATGACCGAATTGATATGGAAAACAAGCTTGGTGCTCTCATCGGCTCGATGGAAAATATCAGCGAGGCTGTCGTAAACCTTACATCGCCTGAGCAGAAAAATACGGTTATTACCTCAAATAAAGAGTATCCTACTGCATCAGTTGTGGTTTACCTTGACGGCATCGACAAGCTTTCAAGCAAGCAGGTTATTGGTATCACAAACCTGGTCAAGATGTCCTGGACAGGTCTTACCGATGAAAGAATTTCAATCGTTGACCAGAACCTTATCCCGCAGGTTATCGGCGGCGACAGTGACTATGACCTTGTTGTTGAGGAAACAAAGAAGCTGGCGTTCAAGACTACTCTTGAAAATTCAATCAAGAACAAAATCCTTGAGTTGCTTATCCCTGTTTACGGTGACGACGGTGTTTCCGTTGCGGTAAATATGGTTCTTGACTTTGATACAAAGGTAAGCGAAACTACTGACTACTCCCCTGAGGGCAACACCAATGCAGGTGTTCTCCAGCACGGCGACGTTGAAGCTGCAAGCGGCGGAACAACTGTTGACGGCGGTGTTGTAGGCGTTGAGGGCAACGCTGACGATACTTACCCTACAGGAAATACCAACGGCGGCGGAAGCTGGTCTGAGGAAGCTTACTCCAACACTTATCTTGTTGATACATATAAGGAGCAGGTTGAAAAGAAAGGCTACGAAATTGAAGACCTTTCAATTTCGGTTATCGTTTATACGGATTACCTCTCCGAAGCTGAAAAGCAGGATTTGGTAAGAATTGTCGGCAATGCGGGCACGGTTAACCCTGCACTTATCGATGAGGTTGTAAGCGTTACAAATCTCAGAAAATATGATGACATTGAAGACCTTCCTACAGCAGCAGCTCCGAAATACCTGTTCGGTCTTACATTTGACCAGCTTATTCTTGTGGGTGCAATCGTACTCATTCTCATTCTCGTTATCCTTATCGTTATGGCAATTCTTTCGAGCAACGCAAAGAAGAAGAGAAAGGAATTCGAGAAGCAGATTATCGAAAAGAGCGGACTCATTGCTCCGGAAGGAGAAGAGCCTGTGGATACATTCACATTCAGCGATGCAGGCGAGTTGGTCGAAGTACCGAGCCTTACGGACGAGCAAATCGAGACAAAGGAAGTTGCTATCAGAAGAGAAATCAGCGAATTTGCAAAGTTCAGTCCGGAAATTGTTGCTCAGCTGCTTAGAAGCTGGATGAAGGAAGAGGAGGATTAACTGATGCCGGATATTCAGGAGCTTAGTGCGGCGCAGAAAGCGGCGGTAGTTATTACCTCCATCGGTGCTGAAAACGCTGCTCACGTTTACAAACGTCTTACTGACGAAGAGGTTGAAAAACTTACATTCGAGGTTTCAAGCCTCCCCTATATGGACATCAATCAGGTGGACGCAGTTCTGAATGAATTCTATGAGCTGTGTCTTACCCAGAAGGTTATTACAGAAGGCGGTATCGACTACGCAAGGTCGGTTCTGGAAAAGGCTTACGGTGCAGAGATGGCTCAGAAGCTTATGGAGAAGGTTTCCAAGTCCATGCAGACAAAGGCTTTCGAGTTTGTCAGAAAATCCGACTACAAGAACCTGCTTGCTATCATTCAGAACGAGCATCCGCAGACAATTGCTCTGGTGCTTTCATATGTAAACTCCGAACAGGCTTCCGCTGTTCTTCAGGAACTCCCGAAGGAAAAGCGTGTTGAGGTTGTTGAGAGAATTGCAAAGATGGAATCCGCTTCGCCTGAAACCGTCAAGGCAATCGAATCAACTCTCGAAAGAAAGTTTGCGGCTGTTGTTTCTATGGACCTTACAGAGGTTGGCGGTATCAACTATGTTGCTGACGTACTCAACAAGGTTGACCGCGGTACTGAAAAATACATCTTCGACGAACTCTCCGCAAGAGACCCTGCTCTCGTGGAAGAAATCAAGAAGAAGATGTTCGTATTCGAGGATATCCTCTCTCTCGACTCTATGTCTATCCAGCGTTTCATCAGAGATGTCGAAACAAAGGATCTGGCTATTGCTATCAAGGGCTCCAACGCAGAAGTTGCTGCTGCACTTTATGCAAATATGCCGCAGAGAATGCAGGAATCCATTCAGCAGGAAATCGAGTACCTCCACAACGTGCGTATGCGTGACGTTGACGAGGCTCAGCAGAGAATTGTCGGTATCATTCGTCACCTTGAAGAAGAAGGCGAGCTGGTAATCGGCAAGGGCGGAGAGGACGAGATAATTGCTTAAAATCGTTAGAGGCTTCAGCACGGCTTACGAAATGGATAAGCCCGTTACAATCGACAACACGGTTTATATTCCTGTTGAGGACGAGGAAACGGGCGAGGTCATTTCCGCCGAGGAAATACGCAGACGTGAGGAGCAGAAGGCGGCCGAGCAGAAGGCGGCTGAGGAATACCGCATAAAGACAGAGGTCGAAAAGCGGTTAAGGGTTGCTCTTGCGGAAAAAAGCGTACAGCTTGAAAAAGAGCGTGCTGAAATTATAGAACTTGCTAAAAAAGAAGCAGCCGCAATTACCGCTGATACAAAGGCGGCGACTATGGCGGTTATGGAAAAGGCTCAGAATGAATGTGTTGTCCTGAAGGAGCAGGCTCAAAAGGAAGGCTATGTGCAGGGCTTTGCACAGGGTAAGGATGAGTCGCTGGAGAAATATAAGCGTTACATTGACGCTTCGGGCAAGCTTCTGTCCGAAATAAATTCCAGAAAAGAAGCATACTATATTTCAAATGAGGAAGAACTGCGGACGACGGTTTTTGAGATGGTTAAGAAAATCACAAGAGCTGAGCTGGTGTCTGACCCTGAGATTATCGAGGGCATTATTGCAGATGCGGCTAAGAATTTCCGCAATTCAGACTATATAAAGATTACTCTCGCAGAGGATGAGATTACAGAAAAATTCAGGACGGACGAGAAGCTTATCAAGGATATTATCCCGTTCATTCCCGAAATTGAAATCGAGTTCGATGATGAGGCTGAGGAGGGCACGATTATTCTGGACAATGATTCGGAAATCGTGGACGCAGGTGTTCCGACACAGCTGGAATTCCTGAAGGAAATCCTCGATAACACAAGAGGTAAAACCGAGGACGATTTTTAAGTCCCGAGAAACTACTATCGGAGCGTTGATATGAATTTTACAGCGGTACGGGATGCCGTCAAGCAGGCGGACTTGTTCAGGTACAAGGGTAAAATTGAAAAGATTATCGGTATGACCATTGAAGCGTCGGGACCTGTCGCAAATATCGGCGACGTCTGCAGAATTTACCGTAAGAATGAAAACGGCAAGGCGGACGATTCCTTTATCTACGGCGAGGTTGTTGGCTTTACGGGCGGCAAGGTTATGCTTATGCCGTACACCGACATTGAGGGTATCGGTCCCGGGTCAATTGTTGACAATACGGGCAGACAGCTTCAGGTGGGCGTGGGTGACGAGCTTGTGGGACGTATCATCAACGCTATAGGCGAGCCGATTGACGGCGGTCCTCCGATAAATACTACAGCAAGATATTCCATTGCAGGTGAACCCGTTAACCCGCTGACAAGACCGAGAATTGACGATATTATTCCTTTCGGAGTAAAGGCAATCGACGGTCTGCTGACAATAGGCAGAGGTCAGCGTATGGGTATTTTCGCAGGCTCAGGTGTTGGTAAGTCAACGCTTCTGGGTATGATTGCGAGAGAGGTTCAGGCAGATATAAATGTTATCGCTCTGGTTGGTGAGCGTGGACGAGAGGTTCTTGAGTTCATTGAGCGTGACCTTGGCGAAAAGGGTATGGCACGTTCAGTGCTGGTTGTTGCTACATCTGACCAGCCTGCTATGATGCGTAACAAGTGCCCTATGACAGCAACGGCTATTGCGGAGTACTTCAAGGACCAGGGCAAGAACGTCCTGCTGATGATGGACTCACTGACACGATACGCAATGGCACAAAGAGAAATCGGTCTTGCGGTTGGAGAGGCGCCTATCGCAAGAGGTTATACGCCGTCAATTTACACGGCAATGCCGAAGCTGCTTGAAAGAGCAGGAAATTTCGAGCAGGGCTCAATCACGGGCATTTATACGGTGCTTGTTGAGGGTGACGATACCAACGAGCCTATCTCCGATACGGTTCGCGGTATCATCGACGGACACATTATTCTTTCCAGAAAGGTTGCGGCAAGAAACCATTACCCCGCAATCGAGGTGCTGGACTCGGTTTCACGTCTTATGTCGGAAATTGCCGACAAGCCGCAGCGTGATGCAGCTTCAAAGATGCGTAATCTGTTGTCGGTTTATTATTCCAATTACGACCTTGTTTCAATCGGTGCTTACAAAAAGGGCACAAACCCTGCACTGGACGAGGCACTGAAAAAGATTGACAAAATCAACGCTTTCTTACAGCAGGCTACCGATGAGGCTTTCAGCTTCGAGGAAACTGTTGAGATGATGAAAGCAGCGGTAAAATGACGAAAACAAGTTTTCGTCATTTACGAGTTTTGTGATTTTACAGGTAAAACCACAAAACGTCGTGGTTTGCAAGTCAAATGTATTTGTTATGGAGGTTAAACCTTGAAACGGTTTGAATTTTCCTTGAACAAGCTCAAGGGCTACAAGCAGCAGGTGCTTGACAGAGAAAAGAATGACCTCGCTCATTTAAGACGTCAGCAGCAGCAGTACATTGATGAGAAAAATTCTCTCGAAGAAAAGCTGAGACGCTCAAATGAGGAATTCTGCGTAAAATCCGCACAGGGTATGACCGTTATGCAGGTTACTACCTTCAAGGGGTATCACCATTCACTTTCTCAGCAAATCAAGGAGCTTGAGGCTTCCATTGAAAAAATGGAGGTCAAGGTGCAGAAGCAGCTGGGAATTGTAATTGAGGCAACAAAAGAGGTTTCGTCCCTTGATAAGCTGGAGGAAAAACAGCTTGAGGAATATAACTTCAAGGCCGCAAAGGCTGAGGAGCTGTTTATTTCGGAGTACGTTACGAACAGCACCTATAAAAATGAAGGCTAGTGCCTTTATCTCCAAGTTTTACTTCGTAAAACTTTTAATCCTTTAATTTGGTTTAAAGGGCAAGGCAATATGCTGAGCACTTTAAATATATACTATTATTAATGAAGGGAGGTTAAACAATTGAATACGGTTATGTTTGATTTACAGGCGGCAGTTATGGTAGCTTCTGTAAGCAGCGGAAGCAGCAGTCTGACGGAAATTCCTGAGGACGGCAGCAGTTTTTCCGATGTGCTTGCGGTTCAGAAGGAGCTTGTTACTGAGGGTGCGGTTAATCAGGCGGCAAACGCTGACACAGCGAACAACGGCGTGGTTGATACTGAAATGCCTGAAGATGAGGCAAATCAAGAGTTCTCCGAAATTCTCGGTGCAATCGAAAACCTTGACGAGGGTGTGAAGAAGGCTCTTATGAAGCTTCTCGAAACTGTTCTCAAGGCATTCAGAGGTTCCGATGATGACAAGGAAAGAGCAACTGACCTGTTCGCACTTTTCTCGGACGGCGGCTCAGGTATCGCAGAGGACGAGGAAGATATGCTTCTCAGCTGTGAACTTCTCAGTCAGACAGGTCTGATGATTGAAGCAGAGCTTTCCGAAGGAAAGGACGCTGACGAAATCATTGCAGGACTTGAGGACGTTATCGTGGAAATTCTCGGCAAGGACGCAGACGAAACAACAGCGGCTGAAATTATGGCTTCTATGCTTAATATTCCTGTACAGCAGCTTGATGCTTGCGATGCGGATGAAAAGATTGAGGCAATAAAGGGTGCAGCCGAGCTTCTGACAGCTCCCAAGCAGACACTTTCCGAGGTTAATCCTGAGGACGTGCCGAAAATGGAGCAGCTTTATGCTGACATCAAGGATATGAACGTTAAAATGAACAACGGAATTTCCGAAATGCTCAGAACAAGCTTTACGGCGGTTAAAATCAATAATGCGTCGGAACAGGTTGCAGCTATAAGCGGAGAGGTTACTGATGAAGCAGCTTCTGCTGAGCAAACTTCTGTTGAAGCAATTCCCGATGCGGTGATTTCCGATGAAGTAATTGTTGAAAAAATTGCGGCAGACATTCAGCAGCCCGTTATTACCGCAGAAAACACAGTTTCCGAAGCACCCGTTATCACCGAAACAACAGCAGAGTCCATTCAGGTTCAGGTTACCGAGGTTATTACCGAAAAGCTTATGAGCTTTGAGGGGGACAACGGCACAGAGGAGCTGACAATGATTCTCAAGCCCGAAAATCTCGGCGAGGTTGCGGTTAAGATTATCAAGGAAAACGGTGCGGTTACAGTGCTTCTTTCCGCTCAGTATGAGGAAGTAGGCAAGGCTATGGCAGACCGTGCGGCACTTCTCGGAAACAGCTTGCAGAACCAGAACTACAACGTAAAGGAAGTTCAGATTGTTGCGGCAGGCAATGCGGCTGAGCAGATGGGTCTTGACTTCACAAATCAGGGCTTCGGCTTTATGCAGAACAGAAGCAATAATCAGCAGAACAATTCAAACTACCGCGGAATTGACGCAATCGACGGAATTGAAGAAACAGAAGCCGTTACAGGCACAACTAAACTCAAGGAGGCGAAATTATGGACAACAGCTTAAGCTTATCAAATATCGGTGTTTACAGCAAGTATTCCAACACCTATATTAATACTGCTGCGGGCGATGATGATGAGTCAAACAGCTATATGAACTTTGACAGCTACCTCAAACTGCTTGTTTCACAGATGCAGAATCAGGACTTCAACAACCCTATGAGTGACTCCGAGGTTCTTAATCAGATGGCTCAGTATTCTATGCTTGAGGGTATCAAGAATATGACTCAGCAGAACAATATCAGCTACTCTACTTCTCTTGTAGGCAAGGTTGTTACAGTAAGCGACGGCTACGATTATTACACAGGCAAGGTTGAGTCCGTTACGGTTACAAACGGTGAACCTAAGCTTATGATTGATGGCAAGGCTTTCGACAGCAGCACGGTTTCCGATATTGTTGCGGATGATGTTTACAAAGAGCTTTATTCAATGGTGGGCAAGGATATTAAGATTACCCTTACAGGCGAAACTGCTAAGGTTACGGATGTTATTTTCCTCAGCGGTGAAAGCTATGTTGTTCTCAACGGCAAGGAAGCAGTTCCTGCATCAGCTGTTGAAATTATTGAAGCAGCAGAAGAAAATGTTACACTTGTTAACGATGAGGTTAACGGCGATAACACAGCTGCTGAGCTTGAAGAAGAAGACCTTACAGTATATACAGCAGAGGCTGCAAGCTATGAGGCAAAGTCACAGTCACTTATCGACAGCTTTATTAAGGAGCTTGATGCTATTGACGAGGTCAACGGTGTAAGCGAAACAGCTGAAACTCAGGCAATTACAGATGACTATGTCATTGAAACTGCTGAGCTTAAGGTTCCCGATTATGCGGCAGGAATTTTCGCTGACGGTTCATACCTTACAGGAACAGTTTCTCTCAATAATGTTGACAACACCTATGGCAGCGGCAAGGTAAGTGCTACAGCGGCAGACCTTAATCCCGAAACAGCCGAAAGAACAGCGGACGGCAAGCTCAAGGGCGTTACTACAGAACCAGGTGTTTCCGAGGGCGGATGCGTACCCCACAGAATTTCCGTTGAGGCTTTCCCTGAAGAAGCGGCTCTCGCAGATAAGCTCGGAACAAGAATGTATGATATCCGTTTTATTCACAATACAGCAATTACTTCCAGAATTAAGACAGGTGAAGTTATCGGTCACACAAGCGGCGGCAAGGCTATTACCGAAATCGGCTACAGCGGCGTTGGTCAGCTTGGCGAGGTAGTTACATTTGCAGACGGCACTCAGAGAGTTGAAATTCTGCTCAAGAGCGGCAAATCTGCGTGGATGATGACCTCAGGTAATCTTACACTTGATGAAATCTGTTCAAGAACCTGTAAACCGGGTGCTCTCGCAGGCAAGCTTACTCCGATGGAATCAGCTATCAGACACTATTCCAACCCTACAGAGGAATTTGAGAATTCAGCGTCTGCTGCAAGCTTCAAGAACTATTTCAGGTCACAGGGAATTACTGTTGCAGATTAATGAATAACGAAAAGGATTGATGCCGATGTTAATCAGTGAATATCTTCAGCTGAGAAATGTATCGGTAACAACAGGCAAGGCACAGGGTTTTCCGCAGATGCAGCCTACAGGCGGTCAGACGGTTACCCCTCAGAACAGCGATTTTGCCAAGGAGCTGAAAAATCAGCTTGATGCACTTAACCAAAGCAGCGGTGTGCAGTTTTCCAAGCACGCTATGGAAAGAATTAATGAGCGAAACATTGACCTTTCCGAGGATAATAAGCTGGACAGACTGAACAAGGCGGTTGAGCTTGCAGGCGAAAAGGGTTCGGCAGACGCTCTTGTTATGATTGATACGACGGCATTTCTCGTGAGCGTAAAGAACAACAAGGTTATTACCACACTTTCTGCAGATGATATGCAGGGAAATATTTTTACAAATATTGACTCCACAGTTATAATGTAAAAAACTCAAAAAAACTGCGTTTTTTTGAGCTACAAGTTTTCTTCGAAAACTTTTCAAATTCAAAAGTTTCGATTTTTGAACTCAGCGTTGACTTTTATACGGTCGGACCGAAAGGAAACCGTTTCGTCCCGAACGATTGAAGGACGTTTTCGGTCAGCGCAAACTTAATTTTAAGTTCACTTAATATTTAAAAGGAGTGCTAAACAATGGTTAGATCACTTTACTCAGGTGTTTCGGGTCTTACAACCCACCAGACAAGAATGGACGTTATCGGTAACAATATCGCTAACGTTAATACATACGGCTTCAAGGCTTCAAGAGTTACTTTCCGTGATATCTACTATCAGACAGCTATCGGTGAAACAGCAGGTACTGCTTCTTTCGCAGGTAACAACCCATCTACAGTAGGTTACGGTGTTCAGCTCGGTTCTATCGACAAGGATATGTCAATGTCCTCCTTCCAGTCTACAAACCGTGTTCTTGACCTTGCTATCAGCGGCGACGGCTTCTTTATTACTTCCACATTTGACGGTTCTGAGATGCAGGAGACTAACGGAGACCTCACAACTCTTAATGTTCGCCCTAAGTCTACAACATACACAAGAATGGGTAACCTTTCCATCGACAGCAACGGTAACCTTGTTGCTGGTGCAAATACATTTGTACTCGGTACCTGTAATAACGCAACAGGTCTTGCAGCAGTAGGTGATGTAAGTGCCGCTGAACTTGCTAAGCTTGATATTACAACAAGCAATGGCGGACAAACAGGTAATGCAGCAGACGGTTTAACAAGTGCAGACCTTACTTCCAACAATATTATCAACATTGAAACCCTTATCAATAAGGCTTGGCCTCAGCAGAATAACGAGCGTCTTTCATATGCTGACCTTTCCTCTATCCAGATTGGTAAGGACGGCGTAATCACTGTTACATACAACAGTGAAATGAAGGCTATTGCAAGAATTGAGCTTGCTGCTTTTGATAATCAGGAAGGTCTTATCGAGGACGGCAACACTTCTTTTGCTGAGTCCGCAGCATCAGGCGTAGCTAAAATCAAGAAGCCGGGTGAACCGGGTGCGGGCTATACACAGTCCAACAAGCTTGAAATGTCCAACGTTAACCTTGCTCAGGAATTCTCCGATATGATTGTTACTCAGAGAGGTTATCAGGCTAACGCAAGAATTATCACAACCTCCGACTCTATGCTTGAGGAGCTCGTAAACCTCAAGAGATAATTGACAGCTTTGTAATGTATTCATAGTTGGCGCTATGGACTACAGGGCAATATAACCCGAAAACAGTGTTGCCCATACAGAGATAAAATCATAAAATCCCTTTTATAATTCTGCGCTTTGGCGGGCGGCAGAATAACCCTTAGAATTTCATACGGTCTGCGGAGTGTGAAATACATTCCGCAGTACCGATGATATAATACGAAATGTATAATCGTCAACAAATATTACATAAAGGAGTTTGCTTATGATACAGCTTACACGAATTAACGGTACTATTCTTCTTGTAAACGAAAACTACATCGAAATCGCTGAGGAAACTCCCGATACGGTTGTGACTATGCAGAACGGTCACAGATATCTTGTAAAGGAAACCATTCAGGAAATCATTGATAAGTCTGCTGAGTTCAGACGTGAAAGCTTTCCTAACAATAAATAAGGAAATTACGGCGGAATGTTGGTTTAACATCGCCTAAAATAAATTTTTGGAGGACGTTTTATTATGAATATTTCGGGTATTATCGGATTTCTGCTCGCTGTCGGGCTTATAATCTGGGGCATTATGACAGGCGGTGATATTGCAGGATTTTGGGACCCTCCGTCTGTTGCTATCGTAGTGGGCGGTACAATCGGTGCGGTTGTTTTCAATTTCCCGCTTTCCGTTCTTACCAAGGTGCCGAAAATGCTTAAAATCGCATTTTTGCCCAAGAAGTATGACCCTGACAAGTACATAAACGAAATGGTTGACTACTGTAAGACTGCCCGTATGAAGGGTATCCTTGCTCTTGAAGAGTCAGCAAATGCTTGTCCCGACCCATTTATGAAATCAGCACTTATGCTTATCGTTGATGCTAACGACTCCGATAAGGTTCAGAGTATGCTTGACGACTCCATCAACTTCATCTGTGAACGTCACGAAAACAACTATGCCCTTTGGTCAAAGGCTTCGGGTATCGCTCCTGCCCTCGGTATGATAGGTACTCTTATCGGTCTTATCAATATGCTTGCGGGTCTTGACCCGAGTGACCCTAACTCTGCGGCAACTCTCGGTCAAGGTATGTCTACGGCGCTTGTAACAACTTTCTATGGTTGTATCCTTGCCCACCTTATCTTTACTCCAATCGGTAACCTTTGTAAATATAACCACAATCAGGAAGTCCTCTGTCTCCAGATTATCGAGGAGGGTACACTTGCTATCATTTCAGGTGCTAACCCACGTTACGTTGAGGAAAAGCTCCGTATGATGCTCCCGGGTACACACAAGCCAAAGAAGCAGCAGTCAAGTGAGGGTGAATAAACCTTGCGGAATAATTTGGGCGAAAATGTGCAAAGTGCCTAAAATATGGCGGAAAATTCCGTGGCTAAAAAGTGAATTTTTTTCGGAAATATGCTTTAAATTTGTTCAAAAGTATGGTATAATAGTATAATCAAAAATTATACTCAGGTGCAGTATAATTGCGTTTGTATGTTTTTGCGAAAGGGGGAACAGGCTTTGGCTAAAAGAAGACCGGCACAGGAAGAAGAAGGCGCCAGCTGGATGGATACCTATGGTGATATGATTACACTGGTTCTTACATTCTTTGTTCTGCTTTATTCAATGTCATCAATGGATTCAAGTAAATGGCAGTATATTGCTACTGCTCTTTCAAAGGTTGAGATGGTAGATGAATCCGTACATGTTACTCGTGAACCTGATCCTGAAAATGACCCCACCGCTATTTATGACAACACGGTTCCCGAAGTTGAGGAATATGAAGAAATCGTCGATTTTGAAGATTTCTATCTCTATCTCAAGGAGGTTGTTGTTACAAACAATCTTCAGGAAAGCGTAAGCGTTGAAATGTCCAGCACGGGCGTTTATATGCGATTCAGAGACAATGTTTTCTTCGCAGGCGACAGCGATGTTCTCCTTGACGAAGGTAAATATATTCTTGATATCATTTCCGATGGTATCAGAAGCGTGAACGAAAGAATTCACGCAATCAAGGTAAGCGGTCATACCGCAGGTGCTGCGAATTCCGATGCGAATGAGTGGAGCTTGTCGGCAGGACGTGCAAACTCCGTTATCAACTATATGCTCAGTCTTGACGCGTGCGAGCCTAATAAGTTCTCATCGGCAGGCTACGGTAAATACCGTCCCGTTGATACGAACGATACCGAGGAAGGCAGACGTCAGAACAGACGAGTTGAAATAGTATTTATCAGAAACGACGTTGACTTTACAGACCCCGAGGTTATCCAGGAGCTGTTCCAGATGGAATACGGTACGAACTTTGTTCAGTATTCCGATGCTGACGGTACGGTTCCCGAAACGAATACCGATGCGGAGGAAATTCCCGATGCAGACCCGGTAAGAACAGACCCCGACAGGGTTTACGTTTCCAAGGAAGACGTACTATCCGCTGATTGAGCGGACCGCTGACAAGGCGGAGGAATAAACCGTGAAAAGGATGGTTGCTAAAAAATGGCTGACGTATTGTCGCAAAGCCAGATTGACGCACTGCTGAACAGCTTTTCTGCCGAAGGTTCAAAAGCTTTTGAGGAAATAGAGGAACAGTCCAAGGAACAAAAGGTAAAAACCTATGACTTCAAGATGCCGAAGAAGTTCACTAAGGAACAGCTTAAAGTTATCGACGGTATCTTTGAAAACTACTCCCGTGTGCTTTCCTCGTACCTTACGGGACTTATGAGAGTTTACTGTAAGGTTGAGGTGCTCCAGATTGAGGAGCAGCTTTATTACGAGTTCAACAATGCGCTGCCTGACTATGTTATGATGTCAATGGTTAATATGGGTATAACCGATGACGATGTACTTGAAACGAACTGCATTATGCAGGTATCAAACCCAATTGCTTATTCAATGATGGACCGTCTTATGGGCGGAAGCGGCGGCTATACCGAACAGAACAGGGATTTCTCCGAAATTGAAATCGGACTTTTCTCTACAGTTCTGAATAAGATGGCAGGGCTGCTGAAGGACCCGTGGGGTACATATATAGACATTAACCCTTCAATTACTACAATTGAAACAAATGCAAGAGTTATGCAGTCCATTTCTCCGGATGAGGTTGTAATCCTCGTTGTACTGGAAATGGAAATCAAGGATGTCAAGAACACAATGACGTTCTGTATTCCTGCTATGAACCTTGAGTCGATTATGACAAAATTCGGTGACAGATGGTCAAGAACAACCAAGAAGCTTGACCCTAAGAGAGAAAAGGAAAGACGTGTTTCTCTGCTCGAAGCCATTAAGGACTCTGAGCTCAGAATTGATACGGTTTTGTGTGAAACAAAGCTTGATTTGTATGATGTTCTTACGATGCAGGTCGGGGACATAATTCCTTTGAGTATGCCGATTGACAGCAATGTTACCGTAAAAATCGGGAATAATCTCTGGTTTGACGGTAAGCTTGGCATAAAGAACAAGAAAAAAGCTGTCAAGATTGATAACATATATAAGGATTTGGGAAAATAACCGTGCGGAAACAGTGATACATTCCGCATACGGAAAGGAAGGATACTCTAATGAGCGATGAGAAGCTTGTTCTCGAAGGTTTTGGCGATATAGAGATGGACGCCATCGGCGAGATAATGAATATAACCATGGGTTCGGCAGCTACAGCAGTTTCAAATATGCTTTCTGCCAAGGTATGGATTACCACCCCACAGGTAAGCATTGTCAGATCCGAAGAGCTTTCATTTCCTGAGCTTGAGCCTTCGATTATGGTACGAATTAAATATACGCAGGGCGTTTCGGGTCAGAACGTGCTGGTTCTCAAGCAGAATGACGTTCAGCTTATTCTTAATCAGCTGATGGGTCTGCCGCTGGAGGTTACAGATGACTTCCAGTTCGATGAGATGAACATCTCGGCAGTCTGCGAGGTTATGAACCAGATGATGGGTGCTTCTGCTACTGCACTTTCCGAAATCATCGAAACAACTGTTGATATCTCTACACCTGAGGCAATCGTCCAGGAGGGCGACACTGCTTCAAATATGAGAAATGAGATGTATGATATTACAGGTCAGGAACACGTCTGCACTGTAAAATTCGACCTCACAATCGATGGTGTAATCAATTCGGAATTTATTTCCGTTCTTACTATTGAACTCGCCAAGGATATGGCAGACAAGATGATGGCAGGCTACAACAACATTATGGACAGCATTGATGAGGTTGAACCTGCACCTGCACCTGCACCGGAGCCTGCACCGTCCTCAGGCGGCGGAACACTTTCTCAGGAAGAAATCGAGAAGCTCCTCAGCGGCGGTTCATCAGAACCGGCTCCTGCTCCTCAGGCTGCACCTCAGCCGATGCCGCAGGGAATGCCGCAGATGCCTTACGGTCAGCCGCCTATGGCAGACCCGAATATGGCTGCAATGTATGGTATGTATCCTCAGGGAATGTACCCGCCGCAGGGTATGCCGATGATGCAGCCGCAGATGATACAGCCTGCTGTAAATGTTCAGCCTGTTCAGCTGCAGAACTTTGCGTCGTATCAGAACAGCTCACTTTCTCAGGAGCAGAACGATAACCTCAAGCTGCTGATGAATGTTCCGCTGAATGTTACGGTTGAAATCGGTTCGGCAGTCAAGAAGGTTAAGGACATTCTGGAATTTACTCAGGG
This sequence comes from Oscillospiraceae bacterium, assembly GCA_045545795.1. Classification (GTDB taxonomy): domain Bacteria; phylum Bacillota; class Clostridia; order Oscillospirales; family Ruminococcaceae; genus RGIG8773. The sequence goes on along the minus strand of JAZQBN010000103.1, from coordinate 85,373 downwards.
TACTATCATCGAGCTTGAACGTCAGGCAGGTGCTCCCGTTGATATTATCGTAAACGGCAACCTTATCGCAAAGGGTGACGTTGTTGTAATTGATGATAACTTTGCGGTAAGAATTACGGAAATTATCAAGTCAAAGTTCCTTGATTCCCTCAGCGGCAAGGAATAAGCAAATAAAAAGCCGAAGCACGGTGAAGAGCTTCGGATGAATATCAAGCAGGAAACGGCTCCGCCCGACGTTTCCGAAGTAAAACAAAAAATATTATTCCTGCGGCGGAGAAACGGAGTTTTATTATGGATAAGAAGATTATGCTCGTTGACGATGCGGCTTTTATGAGAATGATGATTAAGGACGCTCTCACAAAGAATGGTTATACAAATATTCTTGAGGCAGCTGACGGCGAAATCGCTTGCAATACATATGCAACAGAAAAGCCTGACCTGGTAATTATGGATATCACAATGCCTAACAAGACAGGTATCGAAGCTCTCCGTGATATCAAGGCAGCTGACCCTTCCGCTAAGATTGTAATGTGCTCCGCTATGGGTCAGGAATCTATGGTTGTTGAAGCAATCAAGCTTGGTGCTCTCGACTTTATCGTTAAGCCTTTCAAGGCTGACAGAATTCTTCAGACAGTTCAGAAGGTTCTCGGCTAATTGATGATTGGCGAGGTTTTTACTGTAATCTGTGCCTTGCTTGGCGTAATAGGTCTGCTGTTTCTGACCTTTTACGCATACAAGTGGCTCAACAAGCATCGTATGTCGGGCGGTTTCGGTTACAATAACCGCTCGATTAAAATTGTTGAGTATGTAAGCATTGCACAGGATAAGCAGCTTATGATTGTTACTGTGGGAAGCAAGAAAATGCTTCTCGGGGTAACTCCCAACGCTGTTACAAAGGTCTGTGACCTCGACGATGAGGACATCGCTGTTTATGAAAGCGAGCCTGCGGACGAGGAAAGCGGATTTATGAAAAGTCTGAAAAAAGCGTTTGCCGAAAAAAATAAGGTAAGCGCTGAAACCGTTGAAAATAAAGAGGACGGACGGAATGAAAAAAATGATTTTTAAGAGGCTTGTCAAAGCATCGGCAGGGATAATCTGTGCTGCGGCAATGGCTGCTTCTCTTTCCTCCGTGACTGCTTTTGCCGTTTCGGAGCCTGAAACTACGGGGATTGTTACAACGATACCAAATCTTGAAACAACTGCCCCGCAGACAGAACAGACTCAGCCTGAGGCTGTGGGTATAGAAGAAGCGGTTACAACAACGGCACTGCCATATGAGGAGCCGCTTACAGATGATGAGGAGGTGCAGAACCTTCTCGACCAGCTGAACATCAACGAAAGCTCCACAACTATTGACCTGGTTATTCTTATAACAATTCTGTCGCTTGCACCTTCAATTCTTGTAATGCTTACCTGCTTTACGAGAATTATCATTTCATTTTCGCTGCTGCGAAATGCAATGGGTGTTCAGCAGACTCCGCCTAATCAGGTTATGATAGGTCTGGCACTGTTTCTTACTTTGTTTATAATGACTCCCGTTATCAACGAGATGAACGAGGTTGCTTATGTGCCGTACAAGAACGGAGAGTATACCTCCGTTGAGGCGGTTCAGGCGGCTTCAAAGCCTCTGAAGGAGTGGATGCTGAAGAACACCAGCAACGACTCTATGGACTTTTTCCTCGGTCTGACAAATACTGAAATTCAGGCTGAAACAGAGGAGGAATTCCTTGAGGAAGTAAGCTTCGTTGTGGTTGTTCCTGCGTTTATTTTAAGTGAAATCAAAATAGGATTTGAAATCGGCTTCCTGCTGTATATTCCTTTCCTTGTTATTGATATTATAGTTTCGACAATCCTTATGTCAATGGGTATGATGATGCTGCCGCCGACAACGGTTTCCATTCCGTTCAAGCTGCTGCTGTTCATTCTCTGTGACGGCTGGACTCTACTGGTTGGCTCGCTTGTTACGGGCTTCAATACTTAGCGGAGGTGGCGTAGATGACTGAGGAACTCGTTCTTGATATATTCCGTGAGGCGCTTATCCTTTCAATCAAAATTGCAGGACCTATGCTGCTGATAAGTATGCTGGTTGGTCTTGTGATTGCGATTTTACAGGCGGCGACTCAGGTGCACGAGCAAACCCTTACCTTTGTGCCGAAAGCACTGACGATTGTTCTGCTGCTGCTGCTGTTTGCACCGATGATGACTGCAAGCTGCAGTGAATTCGTGTATCACATTTTTGAGATAATCGATCAGATAAGCAGTCAGACAGGTGCTATGTAGCAGGCGGAAAGGAGCAGGATTTGGATTACTTTATCGTGCTTTTCCGCAGCTTTGAAACCAATATTCTGGTTTTTGCGCGGATATTGTCTATATTTGCTTTTACACCTATTCTTTCCCGACGTAACCTGCCTGTAATAGTGCGGGTTACAATTTCAATATTTATCACAATGATTGTGATAATGGTTGTTCAGCCTGAACCCGTTGATTCGGGGACTCAGGCGGGAATTTACCTTATGATGCTGGTAAGAGAAATTTTTATCGGGCTTACCCTCGGCTTTATAACCAATATGTTCTTCAACACTATTCAGGTTGCGGGAGAAATTATGGATATGCAGTCGGGTCTTGGTATGGCAAAGGTCTTTGACCCCGAAACCAATGTCCAGATGTCAATTATGGGCTCTGTTATCAGCTTTATGATGTATCTTTACTTTTTCGCAACAAACTCACATATGTCGTATATACAGCTTTTTGTTATAAGCTTCGATACGCTTCCCGTAGGTGGGGAGGGCTTCAACCCCGATTTGGGATACAACATTGTGTCGTATTTCTCAGTGCTTCTGGCAATTGTTGTAAAGCTTGCAATGCCGATTATCGCAGCAGCGTTCATACTGGAATTCTGTATGGGTATGCTGATGAAATCCGTGCCGCAAATTCAGATTATGGTTGTAAATATCCAGCTGAAGGTTGCAATTGGCTTTACGATGCTGTTTATGATAGCAATTCCGCTTGCTGATTTTGTGGATGGCTACCTCGACACCTGGCTGGACGTTCTGGGGCAGTTTGTAACACTTATGCCTGCGTAAATATACAACGTTAAAAGGAGATTTTTATGGCTGAAGGAAGCGGCGGTGAAAAAACCGAAAAGGCGACCGCCCATAAACGGCAGGAGCAGCGTAAAGAGGGCAACGTTATGCAAAGCAAGGACGTTGTTTCGGCAGCGTCAGTGCTGTTGCTGTTTTTTACATTGAGACTTACCGCTCAGCTTATGTACAGAACGGTTACTGATGATATGACATACTGGCTTTCCCTTTCGGGCGGCGGTATGGACGACAACGGCACAAGAATTGACGGTATGGAAATTGCCTCAAAGCTTATTCTTGAAATAACAAAAACCGTTGCACTGTCAGCAGGTCCGCTTCTTTTGGTTTCGATGATTATTCCGATTATCGCAACAGGTATACAGACAAGATTTATTTTCTCAACGAAATCATTTCAGTTCAAGCTGGATAAGCTTAATCCGGTCAACGGCATAAAGAGAATGTTTTCTCTCAGTGCTATGTTTGAGATGGCAAAGTCCGTTGCAAAGCTTGTTATCCTCGGTGCAATTGTTTACAGCGAGGTGCAGGGCAGAATTGTCGAAATGGCAAGGCTCCTGCAATATGAGCCGATAACAGGACTGATTTATATAGCAGATACCGTTTTCGCAATCTGTATGAAGCTTGCGGCGGTTTTTGCGGCGGTTGCCGCAGTTGATTTCCTGTATCAGAAATATAAATGGGAAAAAGATATGATGATGACCAAGCAGGAGGTCAAGGAGGAATACAAACAACTGGAGGGCGACCCTCAGATTAAGGGTAAACGCCGACAGAAGCAGCAGCAGATGGCTATGGCAAGAATGATGCAGGCAGTCCCCGAGGCTGACGTTATCATCAGAAACCCTACCCACTTTGCGGTTGCAATTAAATACGATGAAAACAAGGACCGTGCACCAATTGTCGTTGCAAAGGGTGCAGACAAGGTCGCTTTCAGAATTATAGATAAGGCGGCGGAGCACAACATTCACATTGTGGAAAATGTTCCGCTGGCAAGAGGACTTTACAAGTCCGTTGATATAGGAAGGGAAATTCCTTATGAGTTTTACCACGCCGTTGCTGAGGTTCTGGCGTTTGTATATGATATGAGCGGAAAGAAACCTAAAGGAATGTAGCGGTGTTCAGATAGAAAGGCAGGCTGCGTTATACCGTGAAAAATATATTGAATAACTCGGTAACGGTATTCGTTATCCTGGCAATATTCCTGATTATTATTCCGCTGCCCACATGGCTGCTGGATATGCTTTTCGTTGTGAATATTGCCCTGTCACTGGTTATTCTCCTTTTTACAATGTACATCAAGGAGCCGCTTGAATTTTCAATTTTCCCGTCAATGCTCCTTATTACAACAATTTTCAGACTGGGTCTGAACATTTCTTCTACTCGTCTTATCCTTATGAACCAGGGTAATGCGGGTCAAATCGTAAAATCCTTCGGTCAATTCGTAATGGGCGGTAATGCTGTTATCGGATTTATCGTGTTTATACTTATTACAGTAGTTCAGATGCTCGTTGTTACAAAGGGTGCTGAACGTGTTGCTGAAGTAACAGCAAGATTTACCCTCGATGCTATGCCCGGTAAGCAGATGGCTATTGACGCCGACCTGAACTCGGGTATCATTACTGAGGATGAGGCAAAAATCCGCCGTCAGAAAATCCAGCGTGAGTCCGACTTCTTCGGCGCTATGGACGGTGCTTCCAAGTTCGTTAAGGGTGACGCAACCTTCTCTATCGTTGCCGCAATCGTTAACCTCCTCGGCGGTGCAATTATGGGTCTCGTTTTCGACGGAATGGAATTTATGGACGTTCTTAACGTTTACTCGCTGGCAACAGTTGGTGATGGTCTTTGTTCACAGGTTCCTGCCCTTCTGATTTCTACCTCAATGGGTATGATTGTTACCCGTTCCGCTTCTGAAGATACCCTCAACTCCGATATCAAGAACCAGATGAGTGCCCAGCCTCTTGTAATGCTTATCGCAGGCGGCGTAATGATTGTTATGATGCTTATCCCGGGCTTTCCTAAGGTTCAGCTTCTTGTTCTCGGTGCGGCACTTATCACTCTCGGCGTTGTGCTTCTTCGTACACAAAAGCAGACTGCCCTTCAGACAGATGCCGCTGTTCAGGAAATGGAGGCACACAAAGAGGCTCTCTCCGAAATGGAGTACTACAAGGACATCGACAACGTGTACAAACTGCTCAATGTCGAGCCTATCGAAATGGAATTCGGCTACAGCCTTATTCCTCTTGCGGACGAAAACTCAGGCGGTACGCTTATCGAGCGTGTTGTAATTTTCAGAAAACAGTTTGCTATGGATATGGGTATGGTTTTCCCTTCGGTACGAATGACAGATAACCAGCATATCAACCCTAACCAGTATGTAATAAAAATCAAGGGTGAAATAGTTGCCCATGCAGAAATTCTTATGGACCACTACCTCGCTCTCGACAGCGGAAGCGTTACGAAGGAAATTGACGGTATCGATACCGTTGAGCCTGCGTTCAACATTCCCGCCAAGTGGATTTCCGAACAGAACAAGCTCCGTGCGGAAATCGCAGGCTATACGCTTATTGACCCGACATCTGTAATTATTACACACCTGTCGGAAATCATAAAGAATTATTCTCACGAACTGCTTTCAAGGCAGGACGTAAAGACTATGCTTGATAAGCTGAAGGCAACCAATCCGACAATTGTTGAGGATATAGTGCCGAATATCGTTTCCCCCGCTTATCTGCAAAAGGTGCTTTGCCTGCTGCTTAAAGAGGGCGTGCCAATCCGTGACCTCCAGACCATCCTTGAAACCATTGCCGATAATCAGCATAATATGAAGGATGTGGATATCACAACCGAGTATGTCCGTCAGGCACTCAAGAGAACTATCACACGCCGTTTTTCCGACGGCGGACAGATACGGGTTCTTACACTCGATACCGAAACGGAAAACAAGATTGTTGCTTCGGTAAAAAAATCCGAGCAGGGCTCTTACCTTGCTATGGACCCACAGACAATTCAGGTGCTTATTGCTTCTCTCAATGAGCAGATTGACAAGGTCAAGGACGTTGTTCCTATGCCGATTGTTCTTACATCACCTATCGTGCGTATTTATTTCAAGAAGCTGATTGACCAGTTCATACCGAATGTTACGGTGCTCTCGTTCAGCGAAATCGATAATTCCGTACAGATTCAGGCGGTTGGCAATGTTACAATCGAGGAAGCAATGGTCTAAGGGAACAGCTCTTTAACGGAGGTGAGTTTTGTGGCTGAAACAGATAAGGAAGCCAGAGCGCTTCTGCTTTTGAAATATAAGGAAACAGGCGACAAGGCTCTCCGAAACGGCGTTATCCTTGCGTATATGAGTATCGTTAAGTATGCCGCTATGTCCACCCGAAATATGTATGTCAAGTTTGCCGAAACCGATGACGTAATCAATGAGGCAACGATTGCCCTTATGAGTGCAATTGACAGCTTTGACCCGCAAAAGGGAGTAAAGTTTGAAACCTATGCTTCCATAAAGGTAAGAGGTGCAATCATCGACTTTATCAGACGGCAGGACTTCGTCCCCCGTAATATAAGACGCTTTGCAAAGGACTATGACTCAGCATACACAATTCTTTACAGTGAGCTTGACCGTGAGCCGACAACAAAGGAAATTGCCGACTATATGAAGCTTCCTGTTGAAAAGCTGGAAAGCTGCACCGCTCAGGCCGCCGCCGCACAGACCCTTTCCTTTGAGGAAATGGTTATGGAAGACGGATTTGATATCCCTGATAAGGCGGACGAGGACGGTATGTGGGCTGCTGAGGCAGGTATCCACAAGCAGGAAAAAATGAAATATCTTGCGGACGCAATCCGTTCCCTGAAAGAAAGGGAAAGACTTGTTATTACGCTTTATTACTACGAAAAGCTGAGATTTTCCGATATAGGAAAGGTTCTGGACGTTTCCGAAAGCCGTGTGTGTCAGATACATTCACAGGCTGTTACAAAAATGAAAAAGTATATGAAAGATAATTTTGAAATGTAAAAGGAGAAAATTTATGCTCAGAGGTTATTACACTGCCGCTAACGGTATGATTAACGAGCAAAGAATACTCAACGTCATTACAAATAATATGGCCAACGCAAAAACCGCAGGTTATAAGTCCGATGAGGCTATACCTACTACCTTTGCGGAGGAGCTTCTTCTTATAAACGGCGACCATAGTGCTACGGGTACAATCCGTTATCGCACTATCAATCACACATTTACCGACCTTGAACAGGGTACTTTTGAAAATACAGGCTCACGTCTTGATATGGCTATCGTGGGCAACGTTTATTTCAATATCGAGGAACGCCGCAGCGGCGAAACCCTGCTGACAAGAAACGGTCAGTTCACAATCAACGGCGAGGGTTACCTCACACTCGGTTCAAGCGGTTACGTCCTTGACGGAAGCGGTCAGAGAATTCAGCTTGGTACGGCTGATTTTCAGGTTGACCGCTTCGGTACAATCACAACGGACGACGGCAGAACCTTTGATTTGGGTCTGACATATATCGCCGCAGGTACGGATATAGAAAAGGTGGACGATAACCTTATGCGTCCTTACGATAATACCGCACTGAATGCTGTTCCTGCTGACGAAAATTATCAGATTAAGCAGGGCTGGTACGAGCGTTCAAACGTTGACGTTGCAGAGGAAACAATCAAGGCTATGGACTCCCAGCACGTTTTCACCGCTTGCAGTACAGCACTTAAAATCCTCAACAGCGTAAACCAGATTGCCGCAAATGACCTTGCGAAAATAAACTAAGGAAAGGAATTGAATTGCTATGAGTAAAATCGGTTACCACACCGCCGCATCGGGCGTAATGGCTTATCAGATGGCACTTGACATCACCGCCAACAATATGGCTAATGTAAACACAAACGGCTTCAAGGCTTCAAGACCTTCCTTTGCCGATTTGCTTTATACCGAAAGAAATAACGAAAACGAGGAAACTCAGTTCGGTCACGGCGTAAGAGTTCCTAAAACAGATATGATGTTTGAACAGTCCACACTGAGAAGCACTAACAGAGAACTGGATTTTGCAGCTCTCGATGAAGGCTTTTTTGCAGTGCTTACCCCTGAGGGCGAAGTCAATTACACCAAGGACGGTGCTTTCTACATTTCAAGAGAAAGCGAAACTGCACCTTGGGAGCTTGTAAATGAGTACGGTGCTTATGTGCTTGACTATGAGGGCAACAGAATTCAGGTGCCTTTTGTTGAGGGCACGGAAAATGATATTGATGCAACTGCGCTTGCTAATATGGTCGGTATCTATACCTTTGAAAATCCTTACGGGCTCGACCAGATTGGGGACAACTACTTCCGTGCAAACGCTTCCAGCGGGCCTGCCGCGGCAGATACAGACGCAGGCAAGAAGCAGTTCTACCTTGAAGCGTCCTCTACAAACGTTGCGAATGAAATGTCCAAGGTCATCGAATTCCAGCGTGCATTCCAGCTCAATATCAATATGGTCAAGACCCACGACCAGCTTGAAAATATCGTAAATAATCTCAGACAGTAATTTTACGGGAGGTTTCCGTGAGTATATTTTCTAAAATTACTGCCGCAGTTATTTCTGCTGCAATGGCAGTTTCAATGTTCTCCGTACCCGTTTCCGCCAAGGAAGTTCCTTTCGAGAAAGCTTCTGAGGCTATACAGAATATCGGTGCAGGCTGGAACTTAGGCAACAGTCTGGACAGCTACGGTGAGTGGATTGCCCTTTATACGTCCAACAAACCCGCAGATTATGAAAAAGCGTGGGGAAATCCTGTTACAACCAAGAAGCTGATTTCATCCGTTAAGGCAGCAGGCTTCAATGCAGTAAGATTTCCCGTAACCTGGACGGATCACACCGACCAGAACGGAAATATCGACAAGGAATGGCTCGACAGAGTTCAGGAAATTGTTGACTGGATAATCGCAGAGGATATGTACTGCATACTCAACGTTCACCACGACGGCGGCTCAGACGGCTGGATAGAAGCGTCCTCCGCTGGTTATAAGGCAAACTCCGCACGCTTTAAGGGCTTGTGGAAAAATATCGCATCAAGATTCAAGAACTACGGCGAAAAGCTTATGTTTGAAAGCTTCAACGAGGTGCTCGACAAGAATAACAACTGGAACAACTCCGACTCCGAGGGTTTTGAGGCTATCAACAAGTATAATCAGCTGTTTGTTGATACAGTCAGAAAAACGGGCGGCAGAAATGACGAGAGAACTCTCGTGCTTCAGACTTATGCCGCAAACGGAAGCACGGACGCTGTGCTTAAAAATTTCGTACTGCCAAAGGATACCGTAAAAAATCACCTTATGGTGCAGGTGCACTGCTATGACCCGCAGGGCTTCACTACCAAGGATGCAACGTGGACGAAAATGACCGACGAGTGGGGCAGTTCTTCGGATAAGTCTGCTATTGATTCCTACTTCAAAAAGCTGTCAGGATATGCCGATAAATGGGGTGCTCCCGTTATTGTGGGTGAATTCGGTTCACAGGACAAAAGCAACGAGGCAGAGCGTGCCGAGCACGCAGGTTATTATGTTTCCACAGCAAGCAAGTATGGAATAAAATGCTTCTGGTGGGACAACGGAGCTGAAAATGAGTATAAGATTATTGACAGAGACAGCGGCAAAAAAGTTTGTAGCAAGATTGTAAATGCACTTGTAAAAAATGCAGATAAAAATACAAAGACTTCCTCGGATAAGCTTCCTGCCGCTACGCTGAAAGGAAAGCTTAAAGACGGAAAGCTTACCTTGACCTGGAACAAAATCGACGGTGCTTACGGCTACAGAGTGTACAAATACGATGCAAAAAGCGGTAAATACAAGCAGCTTGCATTTATCAAGGGCACTAAAAAAACAGTAACGGGACTCAGCAAGGGCTCATATAAGTTCAAGGTCGTTGCTGTTGAGCAGAAGAACGGAAATAACAAAAACGGCGAAAGTTCGAATGTATTGAAGGTGACTATAAAATAAATTGGGAGGCATATTATGTCTATACGAAATGTGGAGCAGCTTCAGGATATGCATCTTGACGTGCTCAAGGAAATAGGAAATATCGGCTCTGGCAATGCCGCAAGTGCGCTGGCAGAGCTTATTCAGTGTGATACAGATATAACAGTACCGACAGTAAGAATGCTCGACTTTTCCGAGGCGGTAAACTTCCTCGGCGGACCTGAAAATGTTGCAATCGGTATGCTCGTAGGCATCAGCGGCGATATTACAGGTATGATGCTGTATGTGCTTCAGCATTCCTTTGCAAGCAAAATGACAAGCACACTTTTCGGCAGTGAAATTGAGGACCTGACAAATATGAACGAGATGGAAACTTCCTTCATCTCCGAGGTCGGCAACATTATGGCGGCTTCTTATGTAAATGCTATTTCACAGCTGACAGGTATGATGATAGATATTTCCGTTCCGAATATGACAGTTGATATGGTCGGAGCAATTCTCAGCGTTCCTGCTGTTGAGTTTGCACAGGTAGGAAATAAGGTTCTCTTTATTGACGACGGCTTTGTAATCGGCGACGGCGAAATCAAGAGCAATATGATACTCGTTCCCGAAATGCAGTCCCTCGAAACGCTTTTCACAAGACTGGGAGTGAGTGTATAAAATGGCAAATGTAACAGTCGGAATTGCCGACCTCAACGTCGTAAAAGCACCCGATACGCTTGTAACCTATGCACTTGGTTCCTGTGTGGGAATATGCCTTTACGACCCGGAAAAGAAAATCGCAGGAATGGCACATATTATGCTCCCCCTCAGTAAAGAGGCTGTGCAGGGTGTTGACAACAAACGCCGCTATGCCGATACGGGAATTATGGAGCTTATTCAGGATATGAATTTGCAGGGAGCATCAACATCACGTCTTGTTGCGAAAATCGCAGGCGGTGCACAGATGTTCAGCGTTAACTCTGCCGTGTTCAACATCGGTGAAAGAAACGTTGCAGCTGTAAAGAAAATTCTCGGAGCATACAGAATAAAGATTGTTGCCGAGGAAACAGGACAGAACTTCGGACGTACCGTATTCTTCCACGCTGACACAGGTATGATGGAAGTCCGTGCCGCAACAAAGGAAACAAAATTTGTTTGATATATGCGACGAATTGTATAATGCTTGCGAATAATACAGATAGTAAAATATGTAGAAATAGAAAAACCGTACCCGATAGGATTATTGTGTCCTGTTGGGTACGGTTTTTATGTAGGGGCAGATTCCATATCTTCCCGAAATTTGCAAATCAATATAAAGGGCGGATATAGAATCCGCCCCCACATAGTATTAAATCAAATCTTCCAGAGCTCTTCAGCGTACTGCTTGACAGTTCTGTCAGAGGAGAACTTGCCGCTTGTAGCAATGTTCATCCAGCACTTCTTGGAGAACATCTCACGGTTCTTGTAATCATAAAGTGCACGAAGCTTGGTGTCAACGTAACCTTCAAGGTCAGTCAGCAGGAAGTAGTGGTCAGGCTTGTGCCAGCTTGTGCCGTTGATGAGTGCGTTGTAAAGCTCGCCGAACATACCTGTGTCGCCGTCGTTGAAGGTGCCGTCAACAAGTGTGTTGATAACTCTCTTAACACGCTCGTTGGTGTAGTAAATCTTTTCCTTTGGACGGTAGGTCGGCTTAATCTTTTCGATTTCCTCAACTCTTGCACCGAAGATATATTCGTTTTCCCAGCCTGCTTCTTCAACAATTTCAACGTTTGCACCGTCATAAGTGCCGAGTGTAACAGCACCATTGAGCATAAACTTCATATTGCCTGTACCCGAAGCTTCAAGACCTGCTGTGGAAATCTGCTCGGAAATATCAGCAGCAGGAATAAGCTTTTCAGCGTAGGAAACGTTGTAGTTCTGTACGAAAAGCACCTTAAGCTTATCCTTTGTGTCAGGGTCGTTGTTGACAAGCTTTGCAACCTCGTTGATATACTTGATGATACCCTTTGCACGGCGGTATGCAGGAGCAGCCTTTGCACCGAAAATAAAGCAGGTAGGCTGGAGGTCAGGGAGCTTGTTTTCTTTAATCTGGAAGTAAAGGTCAACGATAGAGAACGCATTGAGAAGCTGTCTCTTGTATTCGTGCAGACGCTTAACCTGAATGTCGAATGCCCAGTCAGGATTAAGCTCAACGCCTTCGTGCTTCTTGATGTATTCGCAAAGCTGAACCTTCTTTTCACGCTTGATGTCCATAAAGCGGCGGATTGTTGCACCGTCATCAACAAACTTTTTCAGTTCAGCAAGCTTGTCAAGCTCAGTCTGCCAGCCGTCACCGATTTTTTCAGTGATAAGTGAGGACAGCTCAGGGTTGCAAAGACCAATCCAGCGGCGTGGTGTGATACCGTTTGTCTTGTTTTGGAAACGCTCAGGGTAGATTTCATACCAATCCTTGAGCACGTCATTCTTGAGAATGTCAGTGTGAAGCTGAGCAACACCGTTTACATAGGTTGAAGCAAAAATTGCCATTCTTGCCATATGAATTCTGTCACCGTCAAAAATACGCTTTGCTTCAATCTGTGCGTCGGTCTGACCGATGGAGCGGAGGTGCTTTTCGAGGTGCTTGTCAATCATAAGCACGATTTCGTAAATTGTAGGAACAACGCTCTTGAACAGGTCAGCACCCCACTTTTCAAGTGCCTCGCCGAGAACGGTGTGGTTTGTGTAGTTGCAGGTTTTCTGCACGATTGCAAACGCCTCTGTGAAGGACATACCTTCCTTGAACATAAAAATTCTGATAAGCTCAGGGATGGCAATTGTCGGATGAGTATCGTTAAGCTGGATAGCGTACATATCGGCAAACTTGGAGAAATCATCGCCGTGTGCCTTCTTGTAGCGGCGGATAATATCCTGAATAGAAGCGGATACAAAGAAATACTGCTGCTTCAGACGCAGACGAAGACCCTTTTCGGTATTGTCGTTAGGGTAGAGTACGTTGGAAATAGCGTCAGCAAGGATAGTGCTTTCGCTTGCACCGAGGTAATCCTGATTGTCAAACTTGCCGAAATCAAAACCCTTGAGGGACTCACTCTGCCACAGACGGAGAGTGTTGATGGACTTCTTATTGTAGCCGATAATCGGAATATCGTAAGGTACAGCCATTACAGACTGGTCAGCAAAATCAACTCTTACAGCGTCATTTTCAGCACGCACGCTCCAGGCATCACCGTAATCAAGCCAAGCGTCAGCACTTTCCTGCTGGAAGCCGTTGCCGATGGACTGCTTGAAAAGACCGTACTTGTAGCGGATACCGTAGCCGTTGAGAGGGATATCGTGGGAAGCAGCGGAGTCAAGGAAGCAGGCTGCAAGTCTGCCGAGACCGCCGTTACCGAGAGCAGCGTCCTCGATTTCTTCGAGACAGTTGATGTCAACGCCCTGCTCAGCAAGGATTTCCTTAGCTTCATCAAGGAGTCCTGCACAGTAAAGGTTGTTGAAAACAGCACGTCCCATAAGGAATTCAGCAGAGAGATAATAAGCACGGCGCTTGGAGTTGTGACGCTCCTCGGAAGCGTCCCAGTCAGGGATAATTTCGCTCATTACCGCACGGGAAAGTGCGTTGTGAAGCTGCTTGGGGGTTGCACCCTTGATGTCGGTACGTCCGTCAATGCGGAGGTTTTCGTTTATTTTTGCGAGAAATTGTTCTTTGTTCATTATAAACTCACCTTTCTTGGATTTGAAACCGCCTTTTATAAGGCAATAAACCATATCTATTTTAGCACATTTTTTAATTTACTGCAACTATTTTGCACAAGAATTGTGCAGAATAAACATTATCAGAGCGAAATGTTAGGTTAATTTATAATCCGTTTTCCGCCAAAAACAGCGTTTGCGGATTTTTGCATATAACAGCAGCGTAAAAATCGTGCAAAAGTGCCTTTGAAATAAAATTGCCGTTGTGATAGAATTGATATAAGAAATTTCGTATATCGGAGGTTCAGTAATGTTTGACAACGGTGAATTTGTAGTGTACGGCTCAGGCGAAATATGCCGCATTGAAGAAGCTGTTGAGCGGTGCTTTGACGGAGTGCACAAAAACAAATACTATAAAATAGTGCCGAATGAATACAGGAATTCCGCATATTATGTCCCTGTGGAAAGTGCGGAAAAGGAAATCCGCAGAGTTCTGACAAAGGAGGAGGTCTGCGAAATAATCGACAGTATTCCTCAGGCGGAAAGCGTGTGGTACAGCGACAGGAATGAGCGTAAAAGCTATTTTGAGTCCGTGCTGAGAAGTGACGATTTCACAAGCCTTGTGGGAATGATAAAATCCATTTATGAGGAAAAACAGAAGCGTTCGGGTGACGGCAGGAAGCTCATTGCCGCAGATGAGCGTGCGTTTTCGGCAGCAGAGCATATCATTCACGGTGAATTTGCATTTGTGCTGGGTATTCCCGAAAGCGAGGTAGTGAGCTTTATCCGTGAAAGAATAGGTGACAATTGACAATCAGTGTCAGCTGCGGTAAATAAAGGGTATCGGCTTATAAGGCAGGTACCCTTAAAATATTTGTGAAGAATTTAATATTTGTACAAAAAAATCTTTTATCAAAGTATGAACAGTGTACAAAACAGCCAAAAAACACGGTATAAAACAAGCAAAATGGTTATTGACTATCATCGGCGAATTATGGTATAATTTTAGAAACATACTGTAGATTATTTTATGAGAAGATAATGTGAAGAATAATGGAGGATGAGGGATTATGAAAAAAACAAAAATTAATCTCCCAAAAATAAATCTGTCTAAATTGCCTAAAATAGATTTTTCAAAGCTTAAAATGGGCAAGATAACAAAAATTGAAATGCTTATGTGTATGATTGTAGGTATCATCATCACATTCAGTATCGCCGTTACGCTGATTATTTCCATTTCGCTCAGCTCGGGTCACAACGATAATACATATACATCAATGTCAAGCATCGGTGTAAATGTCCTTAAGGCTGACGTTGCCACAAAGCAGCAGGAACTGGAAAACGTGTTCAAGCTGTGGAATTCAGGCACACAGATGAGAAATGCCTTGAAAAACGGCTATGTTGGTACATTTGCTGAAATTTATGATGCTGCCGAGCTTGATGAAAATACCTTCTGTATGTTTACCGACGCAGAGGGCAACATCGTTTGGAAGAGCGATAACTATAAGCTTGCAACATATGATGTTTCGCTTTCCCTCACCTGCGACCCTAAGGTTGTAGATGAATTCGACGCTTCACGTCATACCCAGTTCAATCAGTACGGCTTCTACGCTGACGAAAACGTTCCTATCAGCGTTGTGTTTACCGCACCTGTTGTTTTTGGCGGAAATATGCTCCTCGGTGTCTGTTACCTCGGCTACGACTTGAGTGCTTCCGCTTACCTTGACACAATCAAGGAACAGACAGGCTGTGAGGTTGCCCTCTTCGGCAGCGAGCATATCGGCGGAACAACTATTATGAATGCCGACGAAACACGAGTTACAGACGCACCTCTTAACGCTGACGTTGCTGAGATTGTTATCACAAATGAAGAAACCTTCAGCGGTAAGGACAAAATCAATAAGGTAAACTATTACTCTACATATGAACCTATCATCGACATTCACGGTGATGCCTGCGGTGCATATTTTGCAGGTATCCCCACAAGCGAAAGCACAAAGGCTTTCAACAGAGTAATTCTCATTGCGGTTATTATTGCGGTAATTATTATCATTGCGGCATTCGTTGTTGTTGCTATCTTCCTCAAGAGAGTTATCGCTAAGCCAATCGTTGCTGTAAGCGAGCTTGCAGACAATATGAGCCGCGGTCACCTCAGTGTTCCCGACTCGGATTACAAATTCCGCAACGACGAAGTGGGCGATTTTGCAAGAACACTCCAGAACACAAAATACAGCCTTTCCGCTTATATTCAGGATATTTCAAGCGTGCTCAACTCAATGGCTGACGGTGACTTTACCGCTAAGCCGAGCATCAGATACGATGGTGACTTCGAACAGATTGAGGAGTCCTTTGAACAGATTCAGAGCAAGCTTTCCGATGTTGTAAGAAGTATCAACGAATCCTCTGAGCAGGTGCTCACAGGTGCAGAGCAGATGGCAAACGGCTCTCAGATGCTTGCCGAGGGTACTACAACACAGGCAGGTGCTATCGAAGAACTCAACAGCACAATTACTTCTATTTACGACAAAACTCAGGTCAATGCCCAGCACGCCCTCCACGCAAAGGAGCTTTCCGCAGGTGTGGAAGAAAAGGCTATTCTCCAGAACGAGGATATGCAGCGTGTTATGGACGCTATGCGTGATATCGAAGCTAAGTCCTCTCAGATTGGCAATATCATTCAGACAATCGAGGATATCGCCTTCCAGACAAATATTCTTGCACTCAATGCGGCTGTTGAAGCTGCAAGAGCAGGTGACGCAGGCAGAGGCTTTGCAGTTGTTGCCGATGAAGTAAGAAACCTCGCAGAAATGAGCTCCGAGGCAGCACAGAATACTACAGACCTTATTTCCGCAACAGTTCTCGCTGTTAACGACGGTGCTGACCTTGTTCGTGCAGCGGTTGAATCTATGAACGAAATTACTGACAAGGCTAAGGAAACAAGTAATCTTATCGACGAAATTTCCGACGCTTCAAATGTTCAGGCAGAAGCTATCCAGCAGGTTACAATCGGTATCGAAAAGATTTCCGAGGTTGTACAGCAGAACTCCGCTACAGCGGAAGAAACAGCTGCTTCCTGCGAACAGCTCAGCGGACAGTCACAGGTTCTCAGAGCACAGGTCAGCAAGCTCAAGGCTTAATTTATCAACGAAAAACGGAAGTACCGTGCGGTGCTTCCGTTTTCTTTTTTATCTGTTGATAAGTGCAGTTGCAAGATTAAGATAAGCCGCAAAGGTTACCCAGATAAGGTAGGGAATATTCATATATGCCGCAGCGGGACTGATTTTTCTGAATTTGACAATCATAGCGATTATCATTAGCCACAGTGCAATAATTACCGCAAATGCCATCCAAAGTGCTTCAAATCGGAAGAAAATAATGCTCCAGGAAAAATTCAGTGCAAGCTGTATCCAGTAAATTTTCAGAGCATCTTTTCTTTTGCTTTCGTCAGCAGCGGAGTTGTAAATCAGATAAGCCGAGAAACCCATTACTGCGTATAAAATTGACCATACAACGGGAAAAAGCCACGCAGGCGGCAGAAGCGGCGGCTCCTTGAACTTATCATAGAAATCGGAAAAGCTTCCTGAAAGCAGAGCGGAAACCGCGCCGATGATTTCTGCTGAAAGAACAAAAATAAGAATATCGGAAATATTGTGCTTTTTCATAATATACCCCCATTGCTTTATTAGTATAGAATATGTGAAATCGGTTCTGTTTATTCAGCACTTTTTTGCACGCAAAAAAAGTTGTCAGAAATTTCAAAATAAATATTGACATATGATATTATATGGTGTATAATATTAGCATAAATTACAGAAAGGTCGTGTCAAAATGGCAGAAAATAAGGTTATTGCAGGTTATCGTCAGGGTGAAAAAGTAAGAGAGGGCAGCGGTATTCTTTATGTGGGTACGGACGCAGCCGCTAAGTGGACGGTTGAGGACTACGAGGTCGTTTCCGAGGAGAAGAACGTGTCTGTTTCAAGCGGAATTCTGAGAGGTGTTGCAGGAAGACTTATTCTGGGTCCGTGGGGTACACTTGCTGCACTTACCGCAAAGAAAAAGGGTGCGTATGTCGTTGCACTGAAATGGAAGAACGGCAATAAAAGCTTACTTGAAATCGATGAAAAGCTTTATAAGTGTCTGGTGAAAAATCTTTTCTGAGGGGTAATGTTATGAGCGAAAAAAACGATTATGAGGAAAAGCTGAACAGGGAAATCGAAAGCCGTATCTGCGAGATGGAAAGCGACGAGTATGAATTTCCCGAACGCTTCGGCAAAAGGGATTATATCGTGCTTGGGGTAGTTGCAGTGCTGTCGCTGGCAATGCTTATCCTCGGTGCGTATATTTAACGGGGGTGACGGCTATGGCGAATGACGTTAACAAGCAGGTGGAAAAGGAAGCCTTGTTCGGCATTGCACCTGTTATGAAAAAGGAAAAATTATATGGTTTTCTCGATGCGGTGCTTGTTCTTTCGGGGTACTGCATCGCAACGTGGAGTTACACTCAGGGGTCCTATTTGGCAACTTTGGTAGGCTTCAAGCAGCTGCTTATCGGTGCATTTTTAGGGGCAATTCTTATGCTTGCCATTTATCAGCTGCCCGTTATTCTGTCGGTACGTTACGGTATCGATATATGGATTTGGCTCAAATCCGTGTTCGGACACAAGGGCACGGCGATTATGACGGTTGTTATCATCATTATAAACTACCCGTGGTACGCCGTCTGTGCAGATTTGTTTGCTTCGTCAATGGGCAATCTTGCGGCACTTTTCGGGGTAACGCTTCCCGATTTTATGCCGCTGGTGCTTCGTCTGCTTTGCGTTGCAATCGGCACAGCAATCGCTTACAAGGGTATCGGTGCAATTACACATACAACAAGAATTCTTGTGCCGCTCCTGCTGGCACTTGGGGTAATGGTTGTGATTGTCGGCTTTACGTCCGTACCTTTTGACGTAATCTGGGACTACAAACCCGATACATCACAGTATACTGACAGTATTATCCCTTATATAATATCCATTGAGGCGAATTTTGCGTTTGTAATTACCCTCGTCGGCGGTATGGGTGAAGTGCCCCGACTTACCAAAAAGGAAAACGCAGGCTTCTGGGCGGGAGTAATCGGACAGGGCATTTCAGGCTCGTTCTTTGTTGTGGTTGGTGCGGTAATGGCAATCGCAATGCAGTATATCACAGGCGAAATGATTGACGACCCCACATTGATGCTTGCAACTCTTTCCGTCCCCGCACTTGCACTCAGCTCGCTTCTGCTGGTTGCATTTGCGAATATCGGCACACAGGCTGTAGGCTCGTACATATACGGCGTAATGCTGAAATCATCGTTCAAGAAAGCAAACTACCGTACGCTGATACTTATTCTTGCGGCTTATGTGGCAGTGCTTTGCGTCTGGGGCAAAATTGTGGACTACTTCGGTTCGTTCCTTACAATAAGTGCCTGCATTTACGCACCGCTTGCGGCTTTGCTGTTCGTGGACTTCTTCTTTGTAAGAAAACAGAAGCTTGCTCTCCGTTCAGCTTTTGGACTCAAAGGATATAATGCGTATAATTATACTCACGGTATAAATTGGGTGGGTATGCTGTGCGTTGCGGCAGGAGTTGCAATGTCCCTGCTGGTGTATAACCCCGTAACAGGCGAGGTGCACAATATGCTGCTGTTCAGACTTACCCCGACGGGCTTTTCCTTCCTTGGCACGGGACTGCTTTACCTTGTGCTTAGCTATATTCCGCCGATAAGGAGATACCTGCTTCGTGACCGTGAGGAGATTACGGTGTAAAGTTATTACATTGCAATTACAATCCGATTTCAGTTTCTGTAACCTTGTTGACTTTGGAAATTTGTTCCTCTATAATTGAATTACCAAGTTAAAAAGGGGATATTCCTATGAAGAAAATTATTGCAATGGCTGCATTGATATCAGTTTTAATGACAGGATGCAGCAAACAGCAGCCTGACGAAACAACTATAAATTCAGTTACGGAAAGTGCCACCGAAACAACAGCAGAAACCTCTGCTGAAACGGAAAACGTTACAACTATCGTTACCGAGCCTGTGACAGAGGCAGAAACAACCGCCGTGACCGAACAGGAGCAGGCAAAAGAGCAGTTCCGTGTGGTTTATACAGGCAACAGCTGGCGGATGTTTACGCTTGATGACGCAATTTTCTGTGTACCCTCTGAGTGCTTTAATTTTATCAATGCCGATACGGGTGAGTTTATCGTTTCAATTTCAATTCCCGATGATTTCAATACAATTGACAAGGTTGTAAAGGGCAGCGGTAATATACTTGCAAAGGCAATCTGCAGTGAGTACGATTATTCCACAACTCCTCCGACCTATTATGCAAATGCGATAATTGTAAATGACGATTACACTTACGAAACAATCTATGACTGTAAGCCTGCCGATATTTCCTTTGAAGCCTGCGGACATAATATTGCCGAGTGGGGAATTGATATTGTTGACACGGACAGCGGCGAGGTAATTGTTCCCGGCTATACACAAGAGGGCGACGAATACGGTTTCTATACACAGTGGAACGAATACCGATTTGATATTGACGAAAACCGTTTTGTGTACCGCATAGGCGGTTATGAAAGCATACCCGGGTTTGGCATTTACGATTTCAGTACGGGCACGGCAACAACCGTTCCTGAGTCAAGGGATTTGCTTCCCATTGGCTGTCATAACGGAAAAATCTACTCTGTCAAGGGTGCGTGGGACGGTTGGGGTAAGGAGCTTTATGTAACCGACATTGAAACCCTTGAAACGGAATTCTTTATGGATTTCCCGTATGAACTCAGCATAAATCAGATGCTTGATTACAGTATGTCTGAAAGCGGAGAGTTTATAGTTGCAAACAAGGTGTATTATTCAAATGACAACGGTGTTTATTCCGCAGCCCTTTACAGAATAAATCCTGATACGGCAGAAATTGAAGCGGTAATTGAAATTCCTGACGAGTATGAGTGCTATAATCAGGGATATCTGATTGATAAAAGTACATTTGCCGTCAGCTATAACAAGGAGGATGCGACAATCCTTGTGGATTTGGCGTGGACTGAAATTGCTGACGACAAAGCAATCCTTGATGAGTTTGTGGAAACGGTAAGGGAGGCATATTCGGAATTCTTTAAAAATGGGTCTTTTGAAAAGCTTGATAAAATAGAGAACATCCCTTACATTTTTTATTGTGCACCATCGCTTGGATATTGTTATCTTGATATAGACGGTGACGGCACGGAAGAACTGCTTTTGGGCGAATGCGGTGAAGGTGCGTGGAACGGTATAATCTACGGAATTTATTCTGTCCGTGACGGGAAAGTGCATTGCACCGAGGAAGGTGGGGAACGACATTATTTCCTTTACTGCGGAGATGGTGTTATAGAAAATCAGGGAAACGGTGCTGCCTGGTATTCTTATCACAAGTTCTACAGCTATTCAGATGGCGGGTTTGAGCTGATTGAAGCGATTATATTTGATGCGGAAAGGTCACCCGACGAACCGTTTTTCCATATGACAGCAGGGCAGACCGAGGAAGAAGCTGTTCCGATAAGCGAGGAAAAGGCACTGGAGATTATCGAAAAATACAATACGATTGATGTGGAGTTTACACCATTTATAAATGATATAGAATAAATTTTGGGACTGATTAACTTGAAAAAAATCAACACAACCCCATTCGACAGGCACAGAGTTCCGCCAAAGCAGAACCTGTTCTTTATGCCTGCGATATGGGCGATTTGCAAGGCTGTCACAAGCCGCTATAAGCTGAAAATCACACGGACGAATATGGAGGGCTTAAAGCCGCCGTTTCTTGTCCTCGGTACGCATCACGCCTTTATGGATTTCATTGTTTCGCCGCTGGCGGTTTTTCCGTACCGTGCAAACTATGTTTCGGAACTTGAAGGCTTTGAAAATTACGGCGAATGGCTGTACCGTCAGGCTGGCTGTCTTGGTACGCGTAAATTCGTCAACGACATTGCTCTTATAAAAAACATCAAGCGTGTTATGGAACGCAAGGGCATACTTGTCCTCTACCCCGAAGCACGTTACGCAAATGTCGGCACAAGCTCAAAGCTGCCCGAATCGGTGGGTAAGCTTGCGAAGTATCTTGACGTGCCGATTGTCACGCTGAATATGAAGGGCAACTATTTACAGTCGCCCATATGGAATTTGACAATGCGCAGGGAGGTTACTCTCGAAGCGGAAATCAAACAGCTTTACACCCGTGAACAGCTGAAAAATGTCACCGTGGACGAAATCAACGATGCCCTTGCAAAAGAGCTTGCCTACGACGAATATGCGTGGCAGTACGAAAAGAAAATGGCTGTAACCTTTCCGAAGCGTGCCGAGGGTATCGAGAAGCCGCTTTATATCTGTCCCGACTGCGGTGCGGAGTTTGAAATGCACACCGAGGGTGCGGATATTTTCTGCGGCAGGTGCGGTTCAAGGCGTACTATGACCGAGTACGGCAGAATGGTGCGAAGTGACGGCACAGAGGACGCTTTCTCTCACATTCCCGATTGGTACGAATGGGAGCGTGAGCAGGTTATAAAGGAAATCGACAGCGGCAGGTACAAGCTGGATATGCGTGTGAAAATTGAGTCCCTGCCAAATGCAGTGAACTTTATTGACTTGGGCGAGGGCAGGCTTATCCACGATGAAAACGGCTTCCGTATGATTTTCCGTGACTACGGCGATACCGAGGAAAGGGAAATGCACTTTGCACCGCTGAATATGACCTCGATACATACCGAGTATGACTACAGGGGCAAGGGACAGTGCGTTACACTTTCGACCCTTGACAATACCTACTTTATTTATCCGTTGGAGCACGGCTTCAACGCAACCAAAATCCAGTTTGCAACGGAGTACCTCTATGAAAAATGCAAGCTTGCGGCAATCAAAAAATAAAATTCAGGGAAGATACAAAACGGTATCTTCCATTAGCCTGTCGATAAAGTCGACAGGCTAATGAAAAATGAATAATGAATAAAGAATAATGAATAGTTAAGGTGTCCGCTTTGCGGACATTTTTAATATTATTGCCGAAGGCAATTCCATAATTACTCATTCTTCATTATTCAATATTCACTATTCTTTGTCGAAAAGTCGTTTTCGACAAACTGAGGGAAGATACAAAACGGTATCTTCCCTTTGTGTTTGCTGTAATTTTAACGTGTGCTATGAAAATATATTTACAGTAAATTATATGCAAAGCAGCCGTTACCGCCGATATTTACAAAATAAAATTGACATAAAGGCAGGAAAATGGTATCATTATTATGATTGCGGTTATAAATTATTTAATGGGTAATTAATCATACAACTCTTGAAAGGAACAATAAAATGAGCATTTTTGATATTTTCAATCAGATAAGCAAGGAAAAGGAAGCACCTGTCGGCACAAAGCCTGAGTACCTTATTGTTGGTCTTGGCAACATCGGCGAAAAGTACGACGGTACACGTCACAACGCAGGCTTTATGGCGATTGACAAGCTTGCTGAAAAGTGCGGCGTGCAGATAAAAAAACTGCGTTTCAAGTCAAATACTGCCGACGCTGTTGTGAATGGTGTACCCTGCCTGCTGATGAAGCCTACAACATATATGAACAACAGCGGCGAAGCTGTTGTTGAGGCGATGAATTTCTACAAAATTCCCATTGAAAAGGTTATCGTCTGCTATGACGATATCAGCCTTGAACCGTCCTTTATCCGTATCCGCCGCAAGGGCTCGGACGGCGGTCACAACGGTATCAAGTCCATTATTTATCTTACGGGATTTGACAATTTCCCCCGTGTAAAAATCGGTGTCGGCAAGAAGCCCCACAAGGATTACAATCTTGCTGACTGGGTGCTGTCCCACTTCACAAAGGAAGAAATGGAAAAGATGAACGAGGGCACAGACAAGGCTGTTGCTTCGGTTGAGCTTATGGTCAAGGGCAAGACCGATGAGGCGATGAACCTTTATAATTCTTAATGCGTAATGCGCAATTCGCAATTAAACCGAACACTTTGTGTTCGGTTATGGGAGATTATAATGAATGATTTGATTTTGAATATTGATAAACTCCATACTACTGAAATGGGTGTTGAACGTATCAGACGCAATTTATCACTTGATGTTGATGACGTTGTTGATTGGTGTAAAACGGCAATTCTTGATTGCAATACTGTTATTGAACGCAAGGGCAAGAACTGGTACGCAAAAGCAACGGACTGCGTAATAACCGTAAATGCTCATAGCTACACGGTTATTACAGCACACAAAAAATAATTACGCATTGCGAATTACGAATTGCGAATTGATATTCAGAGGTATTTTTATGTCAACTATCTTTAAATCTGCAATAGAAAATTTTACGCCGTACCGTGATATGCTTGAAGCGGTGAAATTCGGGCACACACCCGTTTCCGTTTCGGGCGTTTCGGCAATTCACAAGGCACAGTTTGCTCTCGGCTTGCTTGCGGACGCACCCGTGCTGATGATTTTCGACACGGAAGCGGCGGCTTCAAAGCTTGCTGAGGATTTGAATGCAATGTGCGGCGAAATCTGTGCGTACACCTACCCCGCTAAGGATTTCACTTTCACAGCCGTTGAAACCGTGTCCCGTGAATATGAGCACGCACGTCTTGGCGTACTGAGCAGACTTGCACGGGGCGAGAAAATTTTCGTCTGTGCCTCTGCTGAGGCTGTTATGCAGGCAACCCTGCCTTGCGAGGTGTTGAAATCGAGGACGATTACCCTTGAAAGCGGCGGCGAGGTAAATCTTGAAGATTTCACACGCAGATTGATTGCGGCCGGCTATACACGCTGCGACAAGGTCGAGGGTGTGAGTCAGTTTGCGGTGCGTGGTGCAATTGCAGACGTTTTCCCCGTGGGAAGTGCACAGCCTGTCCGCATTGAGCTTTGGGGCGACGAGATTGACTCAATCGCAAACTTTGATATCGAAACTCAGCGACGCAACGAGAAATTGCTTGACAGCGTGGAGATTTCCCCTGCAATGGAAACTCTTTTTGACGACGCTGAGCACCTCAAATCTGTTATCGAAAAGCTTTCATCAGCGGCAAGGGGCAAGCGTACCGAAATTGTCCGCAACGCCTTGGCAAAGGACATCGACCGTGTAAATACGGGTCTGGAGCTTGGCAATATCGACAAGTATCTGCCTTTTGCCTACGAAAAAACGGAAACAATTTTTGACTATCTTGACGGGGCAAGTCCCGTAATTTTCTGCGAGTACGCAAACTGCCTTGACAAGTCTGCAAGCGTTATGAAGCATCACGCCGAGGACTTGAAAATGCTCCTTGAAACGGGTGAGCTTTGCAAGGGCATGGAGGGCTACCTGCTTGACTTCGGGGAGATTTACTCAAAGGCGTGTCACTTTCCTGTGCTCCACTTTGATACGTTTCTCCGTGGTGCGGATTTGAAATTCAAGAAGCTTATTTCCGCTACCGCAAATCAGACTGCCCCTTGGGGCGGCGAAATCCGTCAGCTTATCGAGGATTTGCAGTCCTACTGCGGAAACGGCTACTCCGCAATCGTTATGGCAGGCTCGGAAAAGACTCTGCCGATTATTGCAAAGGACTTGCAGGATGAGGGTATTTCCTGCTCGCTTATGACGGAGCAATCCGCACTTGCAAAGGGGCACGTCCTGCTGACAACGGGCTGCGTAAGCTCAGGCTACGATTACCCCGACATAAAGACCGTGCTTATCACGCAGGCTCGTGCCGCAAACTCAAAAAAGAAATTCAAGAAAGCCAAAAAGGGCGAGGAAATCAAGTCCCTTTCAGACATTGTGCAGGGCGACCTTGTGGTGCACGCTTTACACGGTATCGGCAAGTTTGTGGGTATACGCAAGCTTGAAATGGAGGGCATCACAAAGGACTATATCACCATTCAGTACGCAGGTACAGACGTGCTTTACGTCCCCGTAAACCAGCTGGATATGGTGTCGAAATATATCGGACCGAGGGACAACGGCTCGGTTAAGCTCAACAAGCTGTCATCAATGGAGTGGCAGAAAACAAGAAGCCGTGTCAAAAAGGCTGTCAAGGATATGGCTGACGAGCTTATCAAGCTTTACGCAAAACGCAGTCAGACAAAAGGCTTTGCCTTCTCCGAGGACGACGATTGGCAGCACGACTTCGAGGCACGTTTCCCCTACTCCGAAACGGACGACCAGCTTCGCTCCATTCAGGAAATCAAGGAGGATATGCAGAAGCCTATCCCTATGGACAGACTGCTCTGCGGCGACGTTGGCTTCGGCAAGACCGAGGTTGCTTTCCGTGCGGCATTCAAGTGTATGGAGGACAGCAGACAGTGTGCAATCCTTGCACCGACAACGGTTTTGGCTTGGCAGCATTATCAGACGGCACTGAAACGCTTTGAGCATTTCCCTATGAAAATTGAGCTTCTGTCACGTTTCCGTACCCCGAAACAGCAGGAGGAAATCCTCCGTCAGCTTAAACGGGGCGAAATAGATATGATTATCGGCACGCACCGCCTTGTGCAGAAGGACGTAAAATTCCTCAATCTCGGATTGGTAATCATTGACGAGGAGCAGCGTTTCGGCGTTGCCCACAAGGAGCGTTTCAAGGAAGCATTCGCAGGGGTTGACGTGCTGACCCTTTCGGCAACACCTATCCCCCGTACGCTTAATATGGCAATGAGCGGTATCCGTGATATGAGCGTTATCGAGGAGCCGCCGATTGACCGTCACCCCGTGCAGACCTATGTTATCGAGCATAATATGGGTGTTATTGCACAGGCGATTACGAAGGAGTTACGCCGTGGCGGTCAGGTTTACTATATCCACAACCGTATCGACAGCATTGATTTGTGTGCGGCAAAAATCAACGAGCTTGTTCCCGATGCACGAATTGGTATTGCCCACGGTCAGATAGGTGAGGAAAAGCTTTCCGAAATCTGGCGTCAGCTTATCGAGCACGAGATTGATATTCTCGTCTGCACGACGCTTATCGAAACGGGTGTTGACGTGCCTAACGTGAACACGCTTATCATTGAGGACGCTGACAATCTCGGTCTGTCACAGCTTTATCAGCTTCGCGGACGTGTGGGACGTTCAAACCGACGTGCCTTTGCGTATTTCACGTTCAGGAGGGGCAAGTCCCTTACCGAAATTGCCACACGCAGACTTGACGCAATCCGTGAGTTTACACAGTTCGGCAGCGGCTTCAGAATTGCCCTGCGTGACCTTGAAATCCGTGGAGCAGGTTCAATCCTCGGCGGCAAGCAGCACGGGCATATGGAGGCTGTCGGCTACGATATGTATTTACAGCTGTTAGGCGAGGCAATTGCCGAGGAAAAGGGTGAAGCACCGCCGCCGAAGCCTGAGGACTGCCTGATTGACATTCAGGTTGAGGCACATATTCCCGAAAATTATATTGAAAGCCTTGCAGGCAGACTTGATATGTACCGTAAAATTGCGGCACTCCGCACAAACGAGGACAGTATGGATTTGCTTGACGAGCTTATCGACCGCTACGGTGACCCTCCGAAAGCAATTCAGGGGCTTATCAATGTGGCACTTGTGCGAAATATGGCAAGCGATTTGACAATTACCGAGATTTCGCAGAAGGGCGGCATAATGTATTTCTACCTGAAAACGGCGGAAATGTCGCAGATTAATGCGCTTACAACCGCATTCAAGAACCGTGTCACAGTCAACGGAGCAGGTGACAAGCCTTACATTGCCGTAAAAATGAAAGGCGAAAAGCCTGTTGAGCTGATGCAGGAAGTCATAAGGCTTATGAGGGAGAACAAATTATAATTTATCGTTGAGTTAGGAGTTAGGAGAGTGGAGTGAGGAGTTAAAGAGAACCATAGTTTACACAACAACTCCACACTCTACTCTCAACACTCCTAACTCTATAAATTGTAATTTACCCAGCCTATATGCAAAGAGGTGTTTATGAAAAAAGTTATATTATCGATATTGCTGTCGCTGACGGTTGTATTGACAGGCTGTACGCTGTCCCTTGAATCTGCCGAAGAAACAACTGTCGGTGAAATTGTTGTTATTCCGCCGAGGGCGAGTCTTGACCATATTGAGCCTGACGAGACTGAGATTTCACGGCTTCAGTCCGCCTGGGAGGAAGCTCAGAGCGAGGAATTGCCTGCAATTCCCGAAGAACCTGAGGTAATCGTTATTGAACGTGAAACAACAGCTGCAACTACCGAGGCAGAAACAGAAACCACAACCGAAACAACAACGGAAACCACATATCCGATTGTTACCACAAAGCCGAGAGAAATTGTCTACAGCCATAAAAATGCACAGGATATTCTTGACGGAATGAGCCTCTCCGAAAAGGTTGGACAGGTTATTCTGGCACGCTATCCGTCAGGTGCGGCAGAGCAGATGTCACAGTACAAATTCGGCGGCTATACCCTCTATGCACAGGATTTCAACGGCGAAACCCCAACAACAATTACAGCTGAGCTGTTCAGGGTTTCACTGGAAAATGAGATAATGCCGTTTTTTGCGGTCGACGAGGAGGGCGGCAGCATAACCCGAGTCAGCAGGTATACTGCCTTTGCCGAAACACGTCTGCCCACGGTGCAGGCTGCACTGAAAAACGGAACAACCGTTGACGAGTGGACAAAGCAGATGTCGGACGTGCTGAAAAGTGCAGGGATAAACCTTAATTTTGCACCCGTTGCGGACGTTGCCGAAAGCAAGGATGATTATATTTACGGACGCACCGTAAGCCTTGACTGTAAAAAAGCAGGCAAGGTAATTGCAGAAATCGTTGAGGGTATGAACAATCAGGGGCTTATGGGCTGTCTCAAGCACTTCCCCGGATACGGTGCAAATGTCGATACCCACACGGGAATTGCTGTTGATACACGTTCACGAAATGACTTTGAAAGCAAGGATTTTATCCCGTTCAAAAAGGGAATTGAGGCAGGTGCACCGATGGTTATGGTCAATCATAACATCGTTGAAGCGTTCAACGATAAAGTGCCCGCAAGCCTTGCCCCCGAGGTGCACGACGTCCTCCGTGAGCTTGGCTTTGACGGAATAATCATTACCGATGATTTGGGTATGGACGCAATCACCCTCTACACGGATGAGCCTTATGTCGAGGCATTTCTTGCAGGCAACGATATGCTTTGCACCAGCAACGGCGAGGCTACCTACAAGGCACTTTACAAGGCTGTTCTGGACGGACGGATTACCGAGGACAGGCTTGACGAGAGCGTGCTGAGAATACTGGACGCAAAAATCGAATACGGAATTCTTGGGTAAATTATAATTTATCGTTGAGTTAGGAGTTAGGAGAGTGGAGTGTGGAGTTAAAGAGAACCATAGTTTACACAACAATTCCACACTCCACTCTCCACACTCCACACTCACAGATAAATTGTAATTTACTACGCTGCTTGGCAAAATAAATAAAAAAATCTCCCGAAAACGTTTGAAATTGTTAACTTTTTTATTACCCCTTGCAATAATTGTATATTGATGTTAAAATGTTGGTATGAATGTTTAGCCGCAATTCGGCTTTAATTGAGAAGGAGTGTGTTCATAATGAATTACGGACATTTTGATCTTGAAAAGAAAGAATACGTTATTACCAAGCCTAATACACCTGCACCATGGGCAAACTACCTCGGTGACCCTGAATACGGCGCAATGATTTCCAACAACGCTGAAGGCTACAGCTTTGTCAAGTCAGGTGCAAACGGACGTCTTCTCCGTTACCGTTTCAACACCAACGTTGCTCTCCCTGGCAGATTTATCTATATCCGTGACAACGATACAGCTGACTACTGGTCTGCTTCCTGGCAGCCTGTGGGCAAGCCTCTTGACCAGTACAAGAGCGAATGCCGCCACGGTACAGCTTACACAGTAATTTCCGCAGAATACGCTGAGGTTAAGTCCGAGGTTACATACTATGTTCCACAGGGCAAAACTTACGAAGTTTGGAGAGCTGTTATCACTAACCTTTCGGGTAAGGAAAGAAAGCTTTCCGTTTACGGCTTCTGCGAATTCACAAACGAAAACAACTACGAGCAGGACCAGGTTAACCTCCAGTACACACAGTTCATCACAAGAACTACTTTCGAAGAAAACAAGATTCTCCAGCACATCAACGAAAACAGCGGCAAGGACGAAACAGGCTCCAACCACAGAGAGCGTTTCTTCGGTATGGTCGGTGCAGACGTTTGCGGCTACAACGGTGACCTGAACCACTTTATCGGTGCTTACAGAACACTTGCTAACCCTATCGCTGTTGAAAGCGGCAGATGTGACAATGTTCTCAACTACAACGCTAACGCTTGCGGTGCACTCCAGAGTGCTATTACTCTTGGTGCAGGCGGAACAATCGAGCTTATCTACATTGTTGGTCAGCGTGACAACGCTCAGGCTACAGCTATCCTCAACGAATACAAGGAACCCGGCAAGGTTGACGCTGAAATCAAGGCTCTCAAGAGCTACTGGCACGGCAAGCTCAACAACTTCCAGATTAAGACTCCAAGCAACGAGTTCAACAATATGATTAATGTATGGAACGCTTACCAGTGCTTCATCACATTCATCTGGTCAAGAGCAGCTTCCTTCATCTACTGCGGTCTCAGAAACGGTTACGGCTACCGTGATACAGTTCAGGATATCCAGGGTATTATCCACCTTGACCCTGAAATGGCTGCCGAAAAGATTAGATTTATGATTTCTGCTCAGGTTGACAACGGTGCAGGTCTCCCGCTTGTTAAGTTCAACCACAACGCAGGTCACGAAACATTCCCTGACGAGAACGACGAGAACTCCGTTTACGCTAAGGAAACAGGTCACCCATCCTACCGTGCAGACGACGCTCTCTGGCTGTTCCCGACAATCGCTAAGTACATCGGTGAAAGCGGCAACAAGGCATTCCTCGATGAGGTTATTGTTTACGCTAACGGCGGTGAAGATACAGTTTACGAGCACCTCAAGAAGGCTATCGACTTCTCCATGAACCACCTTGGCGACCACGCTATGCCTGCTGGTCTCCACGCTGACTGGAACGACTGTCTCCGTATGGGTAAGAAGGGCGAATCCACATTCGTTGCATTCCAGCTTTACTATGCAATGTCCGTTATCAAGGGCTACGCTGAAGAAAAGGGCGACGCTGAATACGTTAAGTACATCGACGAAGTTCAGGGCAAGCTCGGTGCTTCTCTCGCTGAATGCTGGGACGAAGACAGATGGATTAGAGGTATCCGTGAAGACGGCGTAGTTGTTGGTGCTAAGAAGGACCCTGAAGCTAATATGTGGCTCAACCCACAGAGCTGGGGCGTTATCTCAGGCTTTGCTTCCAAGGAACAGGCTGAAAAGTCTATGGAATCCGTTCACGAAATCCTCAACACACCTTACGGCGTAAAGCTTCTCGAACCACCATACGTTAAGCACTATTTCGACGGTGCACTTATGCACATCTTCAACCCTGATACAAAGGAAAACGGCGGTATCTTCTCTCAGTCACAGGGCTGGGCAATACTCGCTGAATCCCTCCTCGGTCACGGTAACAGAGCATTCGAATATTTTATGGAATCCTCACCTGCTGCAATGAACGACAAGGCAGATACAAGAGTTATCGAGCCTTACGCTCACGGTCAGTTCACAGAGTCCACACGTTCTCCATTCGAGGGACGTTCCCACGTTCACTGGCTCACAGGTACAGCTTCCACAGTTATGGTTGGCTGCGTAGAGGGTATCCTCGGTATGCGTCCTAACGCTGAAGGTCTTGTAGTTGACCCTGCAATTCCTTCCGATTGGGAAAGCTACACAGTTGACAAGATGTTCAGAGGCAAGAAGCTCAATATGACTTTCAATAACCCTAATAAGGTTGAAAGCGGCGTTTCCTCCATCGTGCTCAACGGTGAAAAGCTTGACGGCAACTTCATTCCTGCTGCTATGCTCAAGGATGAAAACGAAGTTATCGTTACTCTTGGCTAAAAATCAAACGCAAGCGTTTGACTCCATAATTTTTCACGATGTGAAAAATTATTTATTAAGTAAAATTTTAAACACGGCATTGCTTCGGCAGTGTCGTGTTTTTTAATAACCTAAAGTTAACTTTATTGTAACAAATGACTAAAACAATCTAAAATTATTACAAAAAATACAATATAATTGACAAATAAAGAGGAGCGTGGTATAATTAATGCATTATGTAATATCTGTACATAAGCAAAACCAATATAGCAAAGAAGGTCTCAGGTTATGAAAACTATCAAATCGAAAATCATTGTGTGTATGATTGCTTTAACGACTGCCTTGCTCCTTATTCTCGGAGTAGTCTGCTCTGTGCTGGCATATGCAGGAATGGAATCCCGTACAGAAAGCGATTTACACGAGATTGCATTACTCGCTTCTGAACGTGCAAGCTGGGAAATGGAAGCTTATCTTAACGTAGTTGTTGAAACAGGCTATCTTAAAGAAATTATGGATGAATCCATCAGTGCAGAAGACCGAGTGGCACTCGTTACCGAACGTGCACAAAATCACGGAATGACAAGAGGTGTCATTCTTGATGCAAACGGTACAAATATTGCTACAAATGCTGATATGTCGGACAGACAGTATTATAAAAATGCTATGAACGGTCAGACTACAATTTCCGAACCTGTTATTTCAAGGGTTACAGGTGAAATTTCTATCATCATTGCAGCACCAATCTGGGAAAACGGTGTGCACGGCTCAAAGGTAATCGGCTGTGTATATATGGTTCCAAGCGAAAATTTCCTTAATGATATAATGGCAGAGATTGTTATAAGTGACAGCAGTGAAGCGTATATGATTGATGCTTCCGGTGTAACTATTGCCCATGTTAATCGTGAATATACAAACGGCGAAACCAATATCGAAGCAATGGCTGAAACAGATTCGGCATACAGTGGTATTGCTGCAATACACGCAAAAATGAGAGCCGGAGAAAGCGGTTATGAATCATATAAAATGAACGGTACCAATATGGTTGCGTGTTATACACCTGTTGCTGACACTAACGGCTGGTCTTTGGTTATAACAGCAAAAAAAGGCGACTTTATGATTGAAGTCAACGAGATGATTATTGTTGTAATTATTCTCGTTATCGTCGGCATCGTTATTTCGGTTGTAATTGCGACTGTTGTGGGACGTGCAATAGGTAATCCTATTAAGGCGGTTGCAGGAAGACTTGAAGGCGTTGTAAACGGTGACCTCAGCAGCCCTGTACCTGCGGTAAAATCCAAGGATGAAACAGGTATACTTGTTAAAGCAACAGATAATTTCGTAAGAAATATGAATGTTATTATCGGCGATATCGACCGTATGCTTTCTGCAATGGCTGAGGGTGACCTGACTGTTGACACTTCCTGCAATGAATCTGTTTACGTCGGTGAATATCAGCAGCTTCATCAGTCTGTGTGCACAATCAATCAGGAGCTCAGCTCTATGATGGCTCAAATCAACATTGCAGCAGACCAGGTTTCTGTAGGTGCAGACCAGGTTTCAGCAGGTGCACAGTCACTTTCTCAGGGTGCAACCGAACAGGCGTCCTCCATTCAGGAGCTTGCGGCTACTATTGAGGTTATCGCAAATCAGATTAAGGAAAACGCTGACGATGCAGAGACTGCTAACGGAAGAACAGCTGTTGCAGGTGAGGAAATGCACAGTGCAAACACCAAGATGTCGCAGCTTGTTGAAGCAATGAACGAAATAAGTACATCCTCCGACGAAATACATAAAATTATCAAGACAATTGAGGATATTGCATTCCAGACAAATATTCTTGCTCTTAATGCCGCAGTTGAAGCAGCAAGAGCGGGTGCGGCAGGAAAAGGCTTTGCGGTTGTTGCCGATGAGGTTCGTAATCTTGCAGGAAAGTCCGCTGAGGCTGTAAATAATACAACAGTTCTCATCGAAAGCACAGTTGCGGCAATTGAAAGAGGAAACGCACTTGTAGACGAGGTTGCGGAAAAAATGAATGTGGTTTCAGATGCGGCAGGAGAGGTTGCACAGCTTAACGGAAAGATTTCCGTCGCTTCAAAGGAAGCCGCTGAATCCATCACACAGATTACTGTCGGTGTGGAACAGATTTCCGAAGTTGTTCAGACAAACTCAGCAACAGCAGAAGAATCCGCTGCCGCTTCCGAGGAACTTTCGG
Source organism: Oscillospiraceae bacterium (assembly GCA_045545795.1). Taxonomy (GTDB): domain Bacteria; phylum Bacillota; class Clostridia; order Oscillospirales; family Ruminococcaceae; genus RGIG8773. Next base: position 51,467 of record JAZQBN010000103.1, on the reverse strand, counting down.
GTCAGGCTTCTATGCTTAAAGACCTTATCGCAACCTTCAAGTTTGAAGAATAAATTTCAGCACGGCATTGCTTCGGCGGTGCCGTGTTTTTAATGCGTAATTATTGATTTTTGGGGAAAGGTGTGATATACTTTCAATAAGTTCAAATAAATATGGAGGCACAAAATGAACATAACCTACTACCCCGACAGTGAAACCGTAAAAACCGCTATGGAGCAGGACGAGCCATTGCTGGTGCTGATTTCCTTTGACGGTGAACAGGTAATCGCAAGTCAGATTGATGACGCTGTTGAACATCATATCCTGCTCCGTAAGGTTGATTTGCCTGATACGGATATTGATAAATATTTTCGTATTGTTCTCGACCATTCGGGTGCGGACTGGACTTTCGTGTGTCCTCCCGATTACAGCGGAATTACACGCAAGGACAAGCGTATAGAGCATTTCTTCAAGGACGGAATGACGGTTATTCCAAAAGTGCTGAATGAAATGGGATATGATGTTGAGGTTGAAATTCCCAAAAGGTACCGCAGACACTTTGATATGATGGGAGATTAAATTCGCAATTCGTAATTCGCAATGCGTAATTATTGATTTTTGGGACAAGATGTGGTATACCTTATTGAGTAAAAAGTGAGGAGTTATGAGAACTCGTGTAGTTATAGAAGCAAAAGAAGAATACCTGATTGACAGAAAATTTATAGAAAGAAAAGAAATTGAAAAGCTGTCAGATGATGAGGTTACAGAACTTTATTGGAGAATTGTTGAAGATAAGAGTCTGTTTGATGATTCGTATGTGTTTCTTCATAATTGGTGTCGTAATAACAGATGATTGGGGGCATAAAAATGAAAGCTGATATAGTTGTAAAAAGCATTATATATAACAGAAAGCTTGGCAAAATTCTTCTCGTTCAGCGCTGCAATACTGACGATATCGGTGCAGGAACTTGGGAGAACGCAGGCGGAAACGTTGAACAGAGCGAAACTCCCGAATTTGCTATGGCAAGGGAAATATATGAGGAAACAGGTCTGACGGAAGTCCGTATCAAGCGTGTTGCCTATGTGTCGCTTGTCAATGCAGAAGTGCCGTATCTTATTATTGCATATTTATGCGAAACGATGACGGAAAACGTGTCCCTGAGTGAAGAACATCAGGCTTTCCTGTGGGCAGACGAAGCCGAGTGCAGACGATTGCTGCCGCAGGCCATTATTGACGATTTTGATAATAACGGAATTTTCGAGCATTTGAGATAACTTACATAAATTTTCATTATTGAAAACGGGGTGCAGAAAATGCGATTTTCCGAAAAGATAGTAAGCGAATACAGCAAGGACGCCGATAAACGTCTTGCGTTCATATGCAGGCTGATGATTGTTTTTATGCTTCTTGTTGCACTGCTGAACTTCGTAGGTGTTTTTATAATTGACGCAGTACCGCTTTATCTGACGGTGGGTGTGTCAATTCTTATATTTTTTCTTCCGACGCTGTTTGGCGATATTCTGAAAATGCGTTCAGTAGGACTGAGATACTTTTTCCTTGCACTTATGGTGTTTCAGTCAGGTTTGCAGTACGCAACTCTTTCCTATCACACGATAATAATGCTTGTGTTCCCGATGGTAATGTCCTGCCTGTACAACGAAAAGAAGTATGTAAAATATACGGCAATAATCAGTGTGCCGATGATTATTGTTTCACACCTGTTGGCAATTGTCCTGAGGGTTGTCCCCGATGAACCGCTTATAACCCTTCGTGATACGATTGTGTACGGCATACTTCCGAGGGGTATCGAGTTCGGCGGAATTGTAGTCCTTTGCTACTTCATTTCGGACAGAATGGAGCGTCTTGTCGATACCCTCGCAAAGAAAAATGCCGAATTGTACGACGACCAGGAAAACCTTATCCTTGCACTGTCGCAGATTATCGAAAACAAGTCTGAACATACAGGTCAGCACGTCCGCCGTGTTGCCGAGTATACGGAAGTGCTTTGCAGAAGCCTTGGCTATGACGAGGAAGAAAGCTGGAAAATCAGTCTTGCGGCTATGATGCACGATGTCGGCAAGATTATGGTGCCCGAAACAATTCTTGAAAAGCCGAGTAAGCTTACTGATGAAGAATATGGAGTTGTGAAAAAGCATATCGAGTACGGCAAGCAGATGCTTGAAACCTCGCCGGGTGAATTGTTTAAGATATCCACGGATATCGCCTACCAGCACCACGAAAGATGGGACGGAAATGGCTACAGGGGCATAAAGGGTGAGGATATCACACCTTATGCAAGATGTGCGGCACTTGCTGATGTTTTTGACGCACTTGTCAGCAGCAGACCCTACAAGGCGGCGTGGACTCCCGAAGAAGCATACGAGGAAATCGTCTCACAAAGCGGAAAGCAGTTTGACCCTAAGGTTGTTGACGCGTTTAAAGAAAATTTTGATGCGTTTCTGGAGATAATGAAGAATTATCCCGATGAGTGAGGTGACGTAATGATACCCTATGCAACGCTTTTTAATATGCTTCGGTATGCGGAAATAAAGAGATATGACGGAATATGGCAGGACTGGCTTTGTATGCAGATTGAAAAGGGCGGGGAAATTGAGCCGTGGATGATGTGTCTTGCTGAAAATCCGATTGAGTATGATACATTTTTTGATACAAGAATTGAGCAGGAACGTGTTTCCTTGTATAACGAGGGCGGAAATTGTCCGCTGTATTTATCGGCAGGCTTTGGCTGGAAAATGTATAAGGATAATCAGCTTGAAGCTGATGAAATCCTGCGTGCTGTTGAGATTTATGATGAAGAAGCTTGGGGATGTTTATACAGCTGCATTCACAGGCATTATGCAGATGATGAGGAACGTCAGCACTTTGAAAAAATCTTGGAAAACAATCTTGAAGACCCAACGAAATTTTTTGAGGAAAAGCTGTGGGATTTGATTCCGCAGGATACGAAGGATTTATTTTTGAAGTGATTGTATGTCCAAAACGTGCCACTGGCACGTTTTGGAGATGAATTTACTGTGTAACTGCAACAAGGGGAAGCGGTCTTGTCCGCTTCCCCTCGGAAACCTGTCGGTTTCCTCACCCCTTTCTCCGTTTTTGACAGCAAGGGGGTATTTCGCCCTCTGCGGAGGGCGATTTAGGGGCGTTGCCCTTAAAAACCCTACCAAAGGGTGCGAAGCACCCTTTGGAAACCCATTATTTGCGTTCTTCAACTGCTCGACAAATTCCAATTTACAGGAAAGGATAAAATTATGCCCGAAAACAAGCAGAACAAACCTAAGATAGATTACTCCCGCAAGATCCTTAACCCGGGCACGCTTCTTGCACCGCTGCCTGCGGTAATGGTTTCCTGCGGTACGATGCAGAAAGCAAACGTGCTGACGGTTGCGTGGACGGGAATTGTCTGCACGCACCCTGCTATGACTTATATTTCCGTGCGTCCGTCACGTCATTCCTACAACATCATCAAGGAAAGCGGCGAGTTTGTAATCAACCTTACCACATCGAAAATGGTGCGTGAAACAGACTTCTGCGGCGTGCGAAGCGGCAAGGATACAGACAAGATAAAGAAGTGCAACCTTCACCTTGAACCAGCCTCAAAGGTCAGTGCACCCATAATTTCCGAAAGTCCGCTGTCGCTGGAGTGTAAGGTTGTTGAGGTTAAGCAGCTGGGTACACACGATATGTTCCTTGCGGAAATTGTTGCGGTAAGCGTGGACGGTCACTACCTCGACAGCAAGGGCAAAATCAACTTGCAGCAGTCGGGGCTTATGGCTTACTCCCACGGTGAATATTTTGCACTGGGAAGAAAGCTTGGCTCGTTTGGTTATTCAGTTGCGAAAAAGAAGAAAAAGCAGTAATCATAACGGAGGGATATACAATGAAATTCAAGCGGTTAACGGCGGTACTTGTTACAATGTTGATAATTCTGACGGGGTGCAGCACGGCAGACGACGAACAGCCTGCAAAGGAAGAAATTACGGTAACGCTCCCCACAGACTTAACCGAGGAAGAAAAGGCAATCTGGGAAACTATGCCGCAGGTTGTTACTATGAGATTTGACAACACTTATAAAAATCGTGAATACACATCAACATCGGTTGTTTTTATCGAAAGAAATGGGGCAATCCGTGAGTTTGAAATCTCTGATAAAAACGATAAATATTGGGAGGGCAATTCTGTCGAAACCAAATTAGAGTGGGCGGCACAGAAATTTACAGAAGCCGAGAATTACGAAATAACCGGAACTATTGATGTACATAAGCTTATTGAATTTTATGATGTGATGTCAAAAATTGATACAAGCAATAAAATAATAGACCACTATTGGTCATTGATTGTTCCGGATATATATCATGAATACACAGGCTACTGGGAAATATATGGAGCAAGAAATGACAAAAATGAAATAATTGAAGTTGCACACGGTCAATATAATATTGATGGCTATTATGACGATTTATATGGATATGATGCACTTAAGTTATATGTAGAAATTGATAGATTTACATTTATTGGTGATGACTTTAATGAACGTGACGAAGAAACTGACCAATAAAATTAATTTTCATAATTAAAATTTCAAAAACCCCTTGCAATTTAAAAAGATATGTGTTATAATTCAAAAGATAACGTATATTAATATGGAGGTACAAACCAATGGAATTCGGTGCAATTCAGATTATCGGTGGTATTATAATGCTCGTTTGCAGCGTTTTGATTATTGCAGTTACAATGATGCAGGAGCATAAGCAGCAGGATATGGGCTCGGCTCTTTCGGGTCAGAGCGATAACTTCTACGGCAAGGGCAACGTTTCAAGCTCAAGAGAGCAGGCTCTTGCAAGACTTACAAAGCTTCTTGCTGTTGTATTCTTTATCGTAACACTTGCTGTTAACGTTATTCCTGTAATTGTCAATAAGACTCAGGGTTAAAATATGACCGATAAGTCCTGTGCAGCTTTCCGCACGGGACTTTTTTCATACCGAAAAGGAGGGTGAATATGGCAGAGATTAAGGAAATCTACAAGAAAAGAATTAAGGAGCAGCTTTCCCACGCAGGTAAAAAGGGTACGACCTACAAGCAGCTTTTTAACAAGTGCAAGGGCAGAAAGCCTGACAATGCCGCTTTTGCAAGGGCAATTGCCGAAATGAAGCGTGAGGGTACGATTTTTGAGGACAAGCACGGCATAAAGCTTGCGACAGCGTCGGGACTTTTCCGTGCAAGGGTCTCAAGAATAAACAAGACCTTCGGCTTTCTCGAATGTGAGGACGGCTCCGAGGTTTTCGTGCCGGGTAAATTCCTTATGGGCGGTATGCCGGGGGATATTGTAATGGCACGTTTGCTTCCGCAGAGAGGTGAAAGCCCTGAGGGTGAGGTCGTTTCAATTGTCGAGGAGGGCTTCTCCGAGTTTGCAGGGGTAATCGAAAAGGAAGGGAAAACATTTCTTATCCGTCCCGACAGCCTTTCAAAGGAGCCGATGATTGTTTCGGAAATTGACGTGCCTGTAAGAGTCGGCGATAAGGTGCTTGCCACAATCAGCCGCAGGGGTACACGTCACGCCGACCACCGCGTAAGAGTGCTTGATATTTTCGGTGACAGCAAAAAGGCAACAACAAGTGCCGATGCAATTCTTTATACAAGCGGCATTGAAGTGGAGTTTCCTGCCTGCGTAATTGACGAGGCAAAAACCGCCGAGCATAAGGGAATTCCGAGTGTCGAGTTTGAACGCAGACTTGACCTGCGTGATGAGATAATCTTCACAATTGACGGTGCAGATACAAAGGATATCGACGACGCAATTTCCGTTGCAAAAACAGAGGACGGCTGGGATTTGGGCGTCCATATCGCAGACGTTTCATTCTATGTAAAATCAGGCTCGGAGCTTGATAAGAATGCTATGCAGAGGGGCACTTCCGTTTACTTCGCAAACCGAGTTGTGCCGATGTTACCGAAGGAGCTTTCCAACGGTATCTGCTCACTTAATCCCAATGAGGACAGACTTGCATTTTCCTGCCTTATGAAGCTTGACAGCGAGGGCAAGCTTGTGTCCTATAAATTCAGCAAGTCCGTGATTTGTTCCCGTGTAAAGGGTGTTTACAGCGAGGTCAACACAATTCTTGACTGTTTTGGGACGGGCACGGCTATTCCTGCTGAGCTTGCGGAAAAATATAACGGTCTGACCGATACAATCCGCCTTATGGACGAGCTTGCGGCAATTCTTACCGCTAATAAGCTGGGACGTGGAGCACCGCAGATTGAAACATCGGAGTGCAAGATTATCGTAGACGAAAACGACGTGTGCATTGACGTCAAGAAGCGTGAACGCGGCAGAAGCGAAATGATTATCGAGGAATTTATGCTTATGGCAAACACCTCAGCGGCAAGACTTGCAAAGGAAAGCGGTATACCGTTTGTGTACCGTGTTCACGAGGACCCTGCTCCCGAAAAGGTGAATGAGCTTGTGGACGTGCTTTCACGCTTTGGTGTGCCCGTGCCGAAATTCACAAACGCAAAGCCTAAGCACCTTGCGGAAATCCTTGAAAAAACAAAGGATATGCCGATTGCTGCGGCAATAAACAATATGGTGCTCCGTTCAATGGCAAAGGCAAAGTATGCCGATGAGCCTTTGGGACACTTTGGTCTGGTGCTGAACGATTACGCTCACTTTACATCACCTATCAGACGTTACCCCGACCTTGCAATCCACCGCATACTGACCGACCTGTGCTATAACAAGCAGAATATCAAGTATATGCAGAAGCGTTACGCAGGCTTTGCAAAGGAAGCGGCACAGCAGTCCTCCGAGGCAGAGCTTACAGCAATGCGTGTTGAGCGTGAGTGTGACGACTGCTACCTTGCTGAATATATGACAAAGCATATCGGTGAAACCTTCGAGGGCACGGTCTCCTCCGTGCAGGAATTCGGTTTCTTTGTTGAGCTTGACAACACCATTGAAGGACTCATCCGTATCGACAGCCTTGCAAAAGGTCCATACGACTATGACGGACATTTCACCCTTACCAAGGAGGGCAAGCCTGCTTACCGTGTGGGCGACAGAGTAAAGGTAATCTGCGTTTCGGCAAATGTTGCGGCAGGTCAGGTTGATTTCGTGGTTGACGGCGACAACAAGGACGACCTTGTATAAAGTTGAATTTTACGGGACAGGCATAGCTTGTCCCGTAGTTTGTCGAAAAAGACTTTTCGACAAAGAATAGTGAAGAATGAATAATTAAGGGATTGCCTTCGGAAATAATATTAAAAATGTCCGCAAAGCGGACACCTTAACTATTCACTATTCTTTATTCATTTTTCATTAGCCTGTCGACTTTATCGACAGGCTGAGGGACAGGCTCTGCTTGTCCCGTTTGTTTTTTGCACAGGCTTTTCACCATTCTTTTCCGCAGGCATAATATAAAAGGGAAAGTAAAATCTCCATTTTATTTTGCAGCGGAAAGGAAGTTGCTTATGAACAAAACTTTTTTGATTGCAGGCGGCGACCTGCGATTTGCTACACTTGCAGGAAAGCTTGCAGAAAATTATACGGTGTACGCTGTCGGCTTTGACAGAAATGTCGGTATGTCTGACAGAGTCTGTGTTACAGACCGAGTTACGGATATGAATGTGCGTGTTGATTACATAATTCTGCCCCTGCCTGTTTCAGGGGACGGAGTTACGGTAAGTATGCCATATTCGGGAAGAAGCGTTTCCCTTGAAAGCCTTGTTCCCGTAATAAAAGAAAACGGAGTAATCTTCGGAGGAATGATTTCTCCCGATATAAGAAAGCTTTTTGAGGAAAAGGGAATTACTGTTGCCGATTATGCCAAACGAGAGGAATTTGCAGTGCTTAATGCCGTTGCAACAGCCGAGGGTGCAATTCAGGTTGCAATGGAGGAACTTGCAGCAACTCTTTCGGGACGGAAAATTCTCATCCTCGGTGCAGGAAGGATTGCAAAAGTGCTGATTGATATGCTCAGCGGTTTTCACGCAGATATTACCGTTGCGGCAAGAAAGTGCTCCGACCTTGCCTGGGCACGGGTCTACGGCTGCAAGGCGGTGCGGATTAACGATATGGAGAAAGCTGTTGCCGAAAGCGATGTTATCTTCAATACTGTCCCAGCGGTAATTCTTGATGAAAAAAAACTGAAGCTTATCGGACAGAATACACTTGTAATTGACCTTGCATCAAAGCCGGGCGGCGTAGATTTTGATACAGCGGGAAGTCTCGGCGTAAAAGCAGTATGGCTGTTGTCACTCCCGGGTAAGGTTGCACCCGTCACATCGGGAGAGGTAATCGCCGAAACCGTGAAGAATATTCTTTCCGAAAGAGGTGATTTCAATGACTGACCTTAGCGGAAAGAAAATCGGCTTTGCCCTCTGCGGCTCATTCTGCACATTCAGCAAAGCCTTTGAGCAGCTTGAAAGGCTAATTGAAATGGGTGCAGACGTTACAGCAATTATGTCCTTTAACGCAGCCTATATCGACACACGCTTCGGCAAGTCGCAGGAGCATATTGAACGGCTTGAAAAGCTGACGGGAAAACGTGTGCTGCGTACGATTGCCGAAACCGAGCCTGTCGGACCGAAGAAAATGTTTGACGCTCTCGTCATTGCACCGTGCACGGGCAACACCCTTGCAAAGCTTGCGGTAGGAATTATTGACACCCCCGTCACAATGGCGGCGAAATCCCATCTTCGCAACGGCTCGCCGCTTGTTATCGCACTCTCCACAAACGACGGTCTTGCAGGGGCGGCGAAAAATATCGGTGCACTGCTCAACTACAGATATGTGTATTTTGTGCCGTTTGCTCAGGACGACGCACAGACAAAGCCTCGTTCGCTTTCGGCAGATTTTACGCTTGTTCCCGATGCAATCGCTGCCGCACTTGACGGAAAACAGCTTCAGCCTGTTATAAATTTGTAAGAAATCTGTAAACCGAGGGATATTCTATATAAGAATACTCCTCGGTTTTTGTGTAAAGTTACGTTATTTTGCGGAATGCTTTATTTGTTAACAATTTTGTGTTATGCTTAAATTATACAAAGATGTTGCTAAATCAACAATGATTTTGCCGTATTTGCATAAAGGGGTGAGAGCGTTGACACCGATAATTTATTTTGATGTGTGTGCATTGGTGCTTACAGCGGTTGCGGCTTTTTCAATCATATTCAGAAAAATGACACACGGTGTATCAAACCGTTTGTTTATATTGCTTGTTGCAGTTGTTTTTGCAGATATTGTATTTGACCTGTGGGCGGTTTCGCTTGATGTTGCACGAGAGACAAATCTTGTTATAAGATACATATCACATACGGGATATCTGGTTATGAGAAATATTACTATTCCCATATATACCCTGTATATCATAAGCCTTACCGACACATGGCACAAGCTGAAGGGACGCTTTGTGACAGGCGTGTTTATTACCTTCCCGATTACGGTTGTACTTATTGCGTTGATACTTAATCCTTTTACAAAGGATATGTTCTATATCAATGACAATCTGGAATACACAAGGGGCAATTGCTTCCCGCTGGTTTATATTACGGCATTGTCATATGTAGGGTTTGGTATATACTATATTGTAAGATACCGCCGTCTTTTTCGAATGGGTCAGTTTATTTCGCTGCTGGTAATTTATCCTCTTACGCTCACGGCGGCGGCAATTCAGCTGTTTTTCCCGACCTGGCTGCTGGAGCTGTTCTGCAGTGCGGTGGCTGTTATTCTTGTGGCAATAACAATACAGCGTCCCGAGGAACTGGTTGATATGGTTACGGAATTGGGTAAGCACGGTGCTTATGCCGATGCAATGAAAAGAAATTTTGTCAATCAGAAGGAAATCGGAATAATTCTTATAAACATTTCCAACTATTCATCTGTTTCAGCTATGCTTGGCTATGACAATTCATCAAAGCTTCTGAAAACGATTGCGGACAAGCTTGCTTCAATCAACAAGGATATGAAGGTTTATGCCGACCTGTATTATCTTGACAGAGGCAGCTTCCGTGTTGTTGTAAACAAAAGCAGTTGGGATAAAATTGAAAGAATGGCTGAGGCAATAAATATCGAGCTGAAAAACAGTATGGTAATAAGCCAGCTTGAGCTTAATCTTATGGCATATGTATGCGTTGCGTACTGCCCGACAGATATCTCCGATTTCAGGTCACTTATCGCTTTCGGTTCAGACCTTTGTTCAGCGGTTCCGTATTCGGGCAACGTGCTTAAAGCTGCCGATGTTATCGCTGACAGGGCATTCAAGCTCAGCAACGACATCGATAACATTATCGATGATGCACTTGCAAACAGGAAATTTTCCGTTTATTATCAGCCGATTTTCTCAGTTGAAAAGCAGCGGTTTATTTCAGCGGAAGCTTTGCTCCGACTTTTTGATGATAAGTATGGCTTTATTCCTCCCGATGTGTTTATCACAGCAGCCGAAAAGAGCGGTGCAATTCATCGTATCGGTGATTATGTTCTTGAGGAAGTCTGCCGCTTTATTTCGGGCGATGAATTCAAGGAACTGGGACTGGATTATATCGAAATCAATCTTTCTGTTGCACAGTGTATGCAGACTGACCTTGCGGACAAGGTGCTCCAGATTATGAACAAGTATGGAGTAACTCCCGATAAAATCAATCTGGAAATTACCGAAACCGCCGCTTCCTATGCACAGAATGTTATGATGAACAATCTTGAAAAGCTTACTCAGGCAGGAATAAGCTTCTCGCTGGACGACTACGGCACAGGCTACTCCAATATCAAGAGCGTTGCTTCGCTGCCGATTTCCATTGTAAAGCTGGACAAGACCTTCGTGGACGAGGAGGACAACCCAAGAATGTGGATTGTTCTGAAAAATACAATCAAAATGCTCAAGGATATGGATATGAGCATTGTTGTTGAAGGTGTTGAAAGTGCCGAGCTGGCAAAGAAGTTTGCCGACCTTGATTGTGAGTATATTCAGGGTTATTACTACTCAAAGCCTGTTCCGAAATCTGATTTTATCACATTTATGAAGAATAGTGCGTCGTAAAAATTAAGGGTACTGAATTTGTTTTCAGTACCCTTGTTTTTATAACTCATTCTGCACAAACTCATAAACTTCTTGGGCAAGGGTAATATTTATCCCTGCCGCCTTGGCAATCTCCTCGGGGGTTGCCTTTTTGAATTCCTCACGGGTTTTGAAGGTGGTAAAAAGCTTCTGTGCCTTTTTCTCGCCTATGCCCTTGATTTTCGTCAGACCCATTTCATAGGACTGCTTGCGGTGCTTGTTACGCTGGAATGTGATAGAGAAGCGGTGCACCTCGTCCTGTATCCGAGTGACAAGCATAAACGCCGCCTTTGTGCCCGAAATTGCAATTTCCGAGCCTGAGGTTGCTATTGCACGGGTGCGGTGGTTGTTGTCCTTAACCATACCGAAAACGGGCACGTCTATCCCCATTTCACGGAGTATCGGCTCAACAGCATTGACCTGCCCCTTGCCGCCGTCCAGCAGTATAAGGTCAGGCAGACGGTTGAAGCCTTCGTCGGTTTCGTCTCCGTTAAGATAATGGCGGAAACGTCTTTCCAGCACCTCACGCATACTTGCGTAGTCATTCTGTATCTGTGTTTCCTTGATGGAAAATTTCTTGTACGCCTTTTTCAGAGGACGTCCGTTTTCAAACACAACCATACCCGCAACCATTGATGAGCTGCCAAGGTTGGAAATATCGTAGGACTCGATATAAACAGGTGGCTCAGGCAGTCCGAGAATTTTTCCCAGTGCTTCAAGAGCAACGATTTCCTTGCCCGTGCGTCCGACTTTGATAGCAAGGCTGTCGCTTGCGTTGGACTTCGCCATCATTATCAGCCGCAGTCCCTTGCCCCTTGATTTTGAGGAAAGCGTCACAGCACGTCCGCTTCTTTCACGGAGCAGACGCTCAACCATTTCCTCGTTGGGGAGTGTTTCCTCGGTGATGATTTCACGGGGAATTTTCGTAGGGTCGGAGTAATACTGGAGCACGAAATCCTCCAGCATATTATCCTCCCTGTCAAGGTCGCCAAGGTCAAATTCGGTACGGTCAAAAAGCCGTCCCATACGGTACATCAGTACCGCCGCACAAGCGTACTCGCCGTTTTGCGCCACAGCAATAATATCTGTGTCACGCATATCCTCAGCAATGATTTTCTGATTGTCAGCAGCACGTTTTATAGCAGAAATTCTGTCACGGAGCTTTGCCGCAAACTCAAAATCAAGATTTTCTGCGGCAGTCATCATCTTTTCCGTCAGCGTTTCAATTGAAGCCTCAGAGCCGTTTTTGATGTACTCAACCGCCTGCTCAACGGTTTTGCCGTACTCCTCAGCTGAAATTCTGCCCGTGCATACACCCATACACTGCTTGATGTGGTGATTGAGACAGGGACGGAATTTTCCCATATCCCTCGGGAAAATCCTCTTGCAGGTCGGAAGCATAAAAACCTTGTTGGCTTCCTCAACCGCCTGCTTTGCAACAAAGGTGCTGGTGTAAGGACCAAGGTATGTGCCGCCGCCTTTTTTCTGCATTTCCATAGTAATTTTCGGATATTCGCCCTCGGAAATCTTTATATAGCTGTAGCCCTTGTCATCTTTCAGCAGAATGTTGTACTTGGGCATATGCTGTTTAATCATCGAACATTCCAGCACAAGCGCCTCGTATTCGCTGTCGGTAACAATAAAATCATAATCGTAAACGTGGGAAACCATTTTCGCAACCTTAGGGGTGTGGTCAGGATTTTCACGGAAGTAGCTTGTAACACGGTTCTTTAGGTTTTTCGCCTTGCCGATATAAATAATATTTCCGCTCTTGTCACGCATTCTGTAAACGCCGGGAGATGTTGTAAGCTTTGCGGTTTTTTCACGCAGATACGGTAAACGTTCATTCATTGCAATCGTCCTTTCATATAATCGAAAACCCGAGAAGATTTTTATTCCTCTCAGGTCTGTCTGCGTTTGATTTTCTTTTGGGTCAGCTCAAAGCTGTTCATAGTCATTCGGAAAATTTCCTCATCGGGCACGTCCGAGTCAAGGTAAACCGTGTTCCAGTGCACCTTGTTCATATGGTACGCAGGTGTAACGCCCTCATAAGCCGCACGGAGAAAATCCGCCTCCATCGGCTCGCATTTCAGATTGACAATAGTTTTTCCGTCGTGTTCCATAATAAGTCCGAACCACTTTCTTGTGTCACGGTGACGTACCACAACTGTTTCCCCGTCATCAAATGGGGTGTCCAGCACAGCGGCGGCAATGCTTTTGCAGTAATCGAGATATTTCTGTCTGGTCATAGCGTCAGTCCTTAATGCTGTCAATATATTTGCCGACAGCGTTTTTCAGCACCTTTTTCGGAGTCTGATTTGTCACAAAAACAGCCTTCGGATTGCCTTTTTTACCGATAAGGTAAACATCTTCGCCTTTTCCGTTTTCGACAGTGTGGGTTTTCTTTGCAAAAAGTGCCGCACCTGCAATAAAAGGAATTGCCGCAAACCAGAATATTGAAGTCTTGTTATGTGGAAGAAGCTTTTTGAACATATCAAATCTCCTTATTAATATCAATATCAAGCTGGAAGAAGTAGTCGTCCATCACATAGCCGTTTCCGATGTCGGTCACGTCCTCGCCGATAATGCGGAAGCCGCTTTTTTTATACACAGCAATGGAATTGTCGTTGTGCTTGTTCACCGTAAGCCATATTGCACTGAGTCCGTGTTCACGGCAGTAAGCTTTAAGAAAAGCAAAAACCTCGCTTGCGTAGCCGTTGCCGCGGTACTCCTTTTTGATGTAAATTTTCGACAGGAACAGCCGTCCGTCAGGGTCGGGACGTATTGCTGTGTAGCCAATTCTTGCATCACCCTTGCGTAAGATGTAATAGGTGTAGCCGCTGTCGATTTGCTCAGTCATAGACCTTACAGACTGAAATTTTTCAACCATATAGTCAATTTGTTCCGCACTCAGAATTGACGGAAACCATTCGTGCCATATTTCGTCAGCAAGTGCCGCAGCGGCTTCAATCTGCTGCTCTGTCTGCACTTCAACAAGCTTTATACGCTGCATTTTTCTTTTCCTCCTCAGCTCCGAAAAAAAGTTTTTCAGCAGGGCTTCGCTTTCCTCTTTCATAAGTCCCTGTTCAACCGCAGGCTGATAATTGCCGCCGAGTGAAAACAGGTCTACAAGGCTTCCCGCCGCACCTGCCGCAGAGTCGCACGCCGCAAATACAACACGGTCAAGCCGTGAGTTGATTATCGCACCTGCACACATAGGACAGGGTTCAAGCGTAACATAAAGTGTGCACCCTGACAGCCGCCAGCCGCCGAGAGTTCTGCACGCCTCATCAATCGCAATGACCTCAGCGTGGTAAAGAGCGTTCCTGCCTTTTTCACGGCGGTTGCGTCCCGTGCCTGCAATAAATCCGTCATTGCGTACAATAACCGCACCCACAGGAGTTTCCCCCTCAGCGGCAGCTTCACGGGCAAGCCTCATCGCCATTGACATATAGAATTCATCATTTTTAAGCCCCATAAGCTGTCCTTTCGGTTTTGGCAAACGGATATCCGTGCTGCCCGTCAGTTATATTTTGAAATTCAGATTAAGAATAGTAACAACAAAGGAAATCGTGAACCAGATAATTAACGGAATACTTGAAACGGCAGTAAGAATTTTACTTGATGTTGACATATACCGTTCTTTCAGAAGAATACCGAAACGGTCGCTGTAATTGCAGAAAAAGCGAATCGAGCCTGCAAGTCCCACAATAATTGCTGCAAGGAAAAATGCCGCAATGAGAATATTGCTGTATCGGTCGTCAACAGCGTAATCCAGGAAGTACAGTATGTATACAAAGAAACGCTGGATTACACGCATTGTTATTGCTGTAATAACTGAGCCTGTTCGGATTGTGAAATATCCGATGACCATAGTGGTGATAAATGTAAACGGCATTCTGGTTATGTCATAGGTTGTGAAGGCGTGTATAAGACTTGTTACAATGAGAGCCGTTCCGTCGCCGAATTGTCTTGTCAGCTGTAGGAATACACCGTGAATGCAAAACTCGCTGACAATTGAAACAAGTATCATCTGCACCAGAAACAGTATCATATTTTCCGTTTCTGTCGGAACCATAAGCGAGCGTGAAGAACTGATATTGACAGTTGAAAGGAGTGCTTCATAGAAAAACGACATTACCGAGCATACACCTGTTACAAGAAGAATAGAGGGTATTCCGAACCGGAACATCGGTTTGTTGGTGATTTTCACAGGAAGCATTACCGAAAACGGCATTTGAAGGTGACGGATAAGTATCGCAATCGGAAGTATACGTCCGACAATCTGTGTTATAGTGTCAAGAATAATGAGGAAGGTTTCATTGCCGTGCCGTTCTCCCGAAAAGAAAGCAACGTGAATATCAAACCCTATAGTTTCGAGAATAACAGGCAGGAAGTACATTGTAAAAACGTCAAAAATCACCCTGTAGAGCAGAATAAGCCCCAGTACGGTCATAACCCTGCGGAAGGCGTGGGTTTCCCTTGCTTCGGGGTAATCGTGAATAAAACCGACCTTATCCTGATAGGTAAGCTGATTTGGCTTTTCGACAAAATAGAAGCCTACGGAATGTTGTTTCTGCTTGCGCCACTCTTTGAAGCTTTCGTTGTATTCCTTATCCTGATAACGCCAGCTGATTTTATCATCGTTAACCTCAGCAGACTTAACGTTTTTGGTTTCTGTATCTGTACTCAAGTCAAATCACCTCCCGTGCAGAATTTATCATTATAATAATAACATATATTTATTTCAATATATTTAAATACGACAGCTTTTTACACTCTGTACACAATTTCTTTACGGAATGTATGTATTACCGTGCAGACAAATGAATTATAATACATATGAACAATGGCTCATATGTTAAAATGAAAGGTAAGATAAATTATGGAACACAACAACGGTACACACGAGGCTTGCTGTGAGGCACATACATTGACAGTAGAAAAAGTTGCAGGAAATCTTCCCGATGAAGAAATCCTGTACGATGTTGCGGAGCTTTTCAAGGTTTTTGGGGACTCAACAAGAGTGAGAATAATCTGTGCACTGTTTGAAAGCGAAATGTGCGTCTGCGGAATTGCAGAGGTGCTTGGAATGACCCAGTCTGCAATTTCCCATCAGCTGAGAGTGCTGAAGCAGGCAAGACTTGTGAAGTATCGCCGTGAGGGCAAGACGGTTTTCTATTCCCTTGCCGACGCACACATAAAAACGATTTTCAATCAGGCATTTGAACACGTTATGGAGTAAGGAGATGATGATATGAAAATCACATTATATATGAAAGGTCTCGACTGTGCAAACTGTGCAGAGAAAATCCGTGGTGCAAGTGAGAAAAATCCTTTCGTCAAAAAGGCTGAAATGAATTTTATGGCAAGAAAGCTCATACTGGAAATTGCCGACGGAAGCGATGAGGCCGTAACCCGTGAGGTAAAAAAAATCACTGCTGAGCTTGAGCCTGATGTTGAGGTTATCCGCACGGAAAATGACGCTCATCAGGAGCATACCGAAACCGAGGACGACCTGAAAAGGGAAATCGTCAAGATAGGAATTTCCGCCGCTTTGTTTATTGTGGGGCTTGTTTTACACGATAACGCTTACGCACTGTGGATTTTCCTTGCTGCATATTTTATTGTAGGACTTGACGTGCTTGTTACGGCTGGGAAAAACATCGTAAGGGGCAGACCCTTTGATGAGTGCTTCCTTATGACGGTAGCAACTCTCGGTGCGTTTTGTATCGGCGAGTATCACGAAGGTGTTGCGGTAATGATTTTGTATCAGCTTGGCGAGCTGTTTCAGAGTATTGCCGTGCGGCGTTCAAGAAAAAGCATTGCTTCCCTTATGGATATCCGTCCCGATGCGGCAAATGTAAAAAACGGCGGCACTATCGAGCAGGTTGCCCCCGAGCTTGTAAAGGTCGGCGATATTATCGTTATAAGGGCAGGAGAGAAAATCCCTCTTGACTGCACTGTAATTTCGGGAAAAACTACCGTTGATACCTCTGCACTGACGGGAGAAAGCGTGCCCCGTGAAGCAAGCGAGGGTGACAGCCTTATGAGCGGCTGTGTAAATCTTACGGGACTTATCGAAGCAAGCGTTGAAAGAGAATTCCGTGACTCTACCGTTACGAAAATTCTTGAGCTTGTGGAAAACGCATCCGCAAAAAAGGCGAAATCCGAACAGTTCATCACACGCTTTGCACGGTGGTATACCCCCTGCGTTGTAATAGCGGCAGTGCTTCTTGCGGTTATTCCGTCAATGACAAGCGGTTTCAGCTCTCAGTATGTCTACAACGCACTTAACTTCCTCGTTGTATCCTGTCCCTGTGCACTTGTAATTTCCGTACCCCTCAGCTTTTTCGGCGGTATCGGCGGTGCTTCCGCAAGAGGTATCCTCATCAAGGGCGGCATTGTAATGGAGCAGCTTGCCGACTGCGGCACGGTTGTTTTTGACAAGACCGGTACACTTACCGACGGCAGCTTCGGGGTAACAAGGGTTATGCCCGAAGGCTGCACCGATGAACAGCTTCTTTCCCTTGCGGTAATTGCCGAGCAGGCTTCGCTTCATCCTGCGGCAATGGCTGTAATGCGTAAATTCGGCGGCACACCCGAAAAAGCAGAGATAACCGAAATCGCAGGCAGAGGAGTTTGTGCAGCTGCTGACGGCAGAACAATCCTCGCAGGTAACAGGCTTCTTCTTGAAGAAAACGGTATAGCGGATATTCCCGAAATAAAGTCCGCAGGTACGCTTGTTTACGTTGCCGAAAACGGAGCTTATGCAGGTGTGATAGAAATTGCCGACAGCGTGAAGCCTGACGCTGAAAAGGCGGTTGCCGAACTGAAAAATGCAGGAATAAAAACCGTAATGCTCACGGGAGACAGAAAAGCCGCCGCTGAAATCACAGCTGAAAAGCTTGGTGTTGACGAATGGCACGCTGAACTTCTTCCCGACGGCAAGGTTGCAATGATTGAAAAGCTTATGGAAGCTTCTGACGGAAGGAAAACCGTTTTTGTGGGTGACGGAATAAACGACGCACCCGTACTTATGCGTGCGGACGCAGGAGTTGCAATGGGCGGTATCGGCTCAGACGCAGCAATAGAAGCTGCGGACGCAGTAATAATGACCGATGAGCCGTCAAAGCTTATGACTGCAATAAGGATTTCCCGAAAAACAAAGGGAATAGTCGTTCAGAACATTGTATTCTCCCTTGCGGTAAAAGCGGCGGTGCTGGTGCTTTCGGCATTGGGACTCGCAACAATGTGGGCGGCTGTTTTCGCTGACGTGGGGGTTTGCCTGATAGCGGTTGCAAATGCAATGCGTGCAAGAAAAATACAATAAGCAGAACAAAGCCCGTGGGGAAAAACCTCACGGGCTTAGCCTGCCGATAAACTCGACAGGCTAATGAAAAAATGAATAATGAATAATGAATAGTTAAGGTGTCCGCTTTGCGGACATTTTTAATAGTATTGCCGAAGGCAATTCCATAATTATTCATTATTCAATATTCACTATTCATTGTCGAAAAGACTTTTTTGACAAACAAAGCCCGTGGGGAAAAACCTCACGGGCTGAATGTTTATCCTATTATGAAACCATAAGACCGAGAATTGTAATTCCCTTGTCCTCGTTGCCCTCGGCAGGCTTGATTTCGATAGTGTGCTTTGCGGTTTCCTTAGCAAGAACAATCTGCTTGGTGTTGCCGTAAGTACCCCATCCGCCTGTGAAGTCAGCTTCAAGCTTGCCCTTGCGTTCACCGTCAACGTAAACCTCGTAAGTACCGCTCTTGCCGTCGGTTGTGCAAAGGAAGAATACGCCGAAGTTCTGGCACTCAACATCAAATGTCATTGTGCCGCCTGCTTCGGTTTTCCAGTTGTTCGGGAACTGGTGATAGAAGCCGTTTTCGATTGCTTCAAAGCCCTCGGAAGCTGTTGCTGTAATATCAGCAGCACTAAGCATCTTTGCGTTCTTGAAGTAGTCGTTTGTGTAACCCTCAGCAGCGAAAGCAGTTGGTTCTTCGGTAATTGTATCAAGCTTGTCGTAAACCTCGTTAAGGTAACGGTCAACAAGCTGACCGATGATATCGTGTCCCGCATCGTTGGGGTGAATGTTGTCAGGGGAAATAAGCTTCCAGTCGAGAGTTCCTGCCGCAACCTCAGGGTAAACAACCTCACGGTAGCTTATCATCGGCAGGTCGTAAGCAGCACCGATTTCCTTGTGCACGTCCTGAAGGCTTGTGCCGTTTTCCTGAGTTGTGAAAAGAAGCATAACCGCAGGATTTGTTTCATAGGAAAGAATTTTTCTTACAAGGCTGTCATAGGAATACTTGTTCATTGTCTTGTCGGTGTCGTTTACGGAAAATTCCACGATAACAACATCAGGGTTGTGTGCAAGAAGCTGTTCATCGACACGGTGCACGCCGAGGTAGCTGTTTGTTCCGCCGATACCTGCGTTTACAAAGCCGATTTCGGTTTCGGGGAACTTGTTTGTCCACCACTGATTAAAGCGTGAAGCGTAGCAGTTGTTCTGATTTGTAGCGGAGCTGCCCTGCGTGATAGAGCCGCCGATTACGCCCACGGTAACCTTTTCACCGTTCTGTGCCTTCTTCATAGCAGCCGCAAGACGTGCAAGGTTACCCTCGTTGAGAATTGCTCTGCCATACATTTTTTCGGTAATTCCGTCCTCAAGCTTTACGGGCACGCTCGGGTCAACCTCATTCGGGTCGGGAGCCATTGTAACGATGGCAGGGCTTTCAGTCTGTGAAGCTGTTTCGGTAGTTTCAGCAGTGCCGTTATTTCCGCAGCCTGCGAGAATTGCACCGCAGAGTGCGATTGCGGCAATTGCCGAAAGATGTTTTTTGGTCAAATTTATCAATCCTTTTCAATATAATAACGCTTTATAATTTTAACTCATATCGGACAAAGAGTCAAGATATCCAGCTACAAAAACTGCCGCCGAGTTGGTGTAAATGGTAGGCTCGTTGGTTGTGTAGCTGTGCACGATATCATAGTAGCACTTTGCAGGTGCGGCTTCCTCAGGAATATTCCACTGAGTAAAGTCATCCTGAACAAGCTTGCTCGGTCCGCACACAAGAAGCCCAGGGACAGGTTCTTCAACATCGTCCGCTTCTGACGGACGGTGATGCGGATTTTTTACAGAATTCTTTCCGAAGCCCGTTATATAGCAGATGCCCATAGGGTTTTTGCCGAGAATGTAGTTCCACTGCTCGCAGACTGTGTCAAGGTATTCTTCACAGCCGAAAATTTTATACGCAAGAATGAGAGCAATGCTGTCCGTCATAGAATACATATTGCTTCCCCGTGTGTAGTCGTCAGCGGATTTTGCTGTTTTGTAGCCGCTTTTCCTGCTTAAGCCGTACAGGTTGTCAGCCTTTATCCTGAGCCGCAGGTGGAGAGTCTGCTCAACGTTCTTTTTACGCGGCTGAGAGCCGAAAAGGTAAGCCGCCGTGCCGAAGCCGCTGACCTCACGGTTTACAAAGCCTGTTCCGTCAACCGCAGTGCAAAGCTCAGCTATTTTTTCGTGGAAGGCATCGTCGCCCGTTGTTTCGTAAAGCTCACAGACTGCCCAGAAAAGCTCATCATTGAAGTTGTTGTCGTAGAAGTCACCTGCGGCATTGAGAGTAATCGTCGGAGGTGTTTCAAACGGCTCATAATTCGGGTTGTTCATAAGCCATATCCACGCATTGATAGAAGCCTCGTGAAGCTTTTCGGCAAAAGCCTTGTCAATACTGCCGTAAACTCTTGAAGCAAGAGAAAATACAGCACAGGCACAAGCTGCCGCCTGATGTGATTTTGCGAAAATGTAGTGTTCTGTATAGTCGTCCTCAGGCATAACAGGCTCAGGAGGGCATTGCCATACGACCTTGTGGTATATGCCGCCGTCACGCGCTTGCATTTTCATAAGCCATTCAAGCCCCACACGACATTCATTCAGAATATCGGGAATACCGTTTCCTGACTCAGGAATACCTGTTTCCTCAGCAAAGCTTTCAGGGAAAAATATGTAAGCGTAGAGCAGGTGTCCCAGCGTAACACTTGTGCAGACGGAGAATTTTCCGTAGCCGCCTGAGTCGTGCCAGCCGCCGCTTACGTCAAGCTTTTTCGACGGGTTTTCAAAAAGCGGTACAAGGTCAGTGTGACAAACCTTGTGGGCGTAGTCCCCCGCAAAGCGTCTGTCAAGTGCGGAGCATCGGCTGTAGTAAAGCCCTTTCAGAAGACCTCTTTTGACCTCGCTGTACGGTTTGTCGGAAATAACAAACGGCACGGATTTTTTCAGCCCGATTTTTATGCAGTACCTTCCGCACACATTGAATGTGGAAAAGTCAATGAGCGAAACCGTGTCGCCCGAGGCTTTGTCATAAACAGTGGTACGCAGAAGCCCCGAGAACATAATTCTGCCTGTTTTTGCGTTTATAATCTGAAATGAGTCAGCAGTACCGGTATAAACAGCTGTTTTGACCTGATTGCTGATATAACCTATCTGGTTAAGAATAATTTTCTTGTTCAATCCGATAAGCGTCCCCTTTCATATAATTTTCCTATATTAATTATACAACACTTTTCGCAAGAAAATAATAACCTTTTTAGTAGCTTTTTTATACGTTTTATTAATTATTACTTGCTAAATGCAATTATTTGTGGTAAAATTACACTAAATAAATGAATGAAAGGAAATTTGCTATGAAAATTCTGCATAACGATAAAAATGTGCTCTGGATGGGCAGACGTGACGTGACCGGGAATGAAACAAGGCTTTTCCACGCAGGTGCACAGGCTGTACTGAAATTCAGGGGCACGAAGCTTGATGTTACAATCAACAACTGCTGCGTTTGGGGCAGCCTTAATCTCGGCGTTGTAATTGACGGAGAAATGAAGGCTATTCCTCTTTCCCACGATAACAACTGCAACGACGTAACTCTGACGGTTGTTGAAAATCTTGCTGACGGCGTGCACGACGTTATCATCTACAAGCGTCACGCAGGCAACCAGTTCCTGTTTGTCAAGTCTTTTGAAACGGACGGCGAATTTATTGCACCTGACCCGCTTCCCGAAAGAAAAATCGAAGTCTACGGCGACAGCGTCTGCGCAGGCGAGGTTATCGAGGCATACGACTATGTTGCACAGTGCGACCCTGAGGGGCACGACAGCAAGTTTGACAACGTGTGGAACAGCTTTGTAATGCAGACTGCACGAAATCTTGACGCACAAATCCATAACATCTGTCAGGGCGGTATTGCCCTTTTCAACGGAACAGGATATTTCCATATGCCTGATTATATCGGTCTTGAGTCAACCTACGACAAGACCTGCTATTTCCCTGAGGGCGGAGATATTACAAACTGGGATTTCAGCAGATATACTCCCGATATTGTAATCATCGCAATCGGACAGAACGACCAGCATAACGGTAAAACCGACCAGAATGACCGCAACATTTCCGACCCTGTTTACAGAAACGAGTGGAAAACAGCGTACATAAAGATGGTTCGTGACCTTGACAAGCATTACGGCGGTGCAAAGTTCGTGCTGACAACAACAATTCTTATGCACGATGCTGACTGGGATAACGCTATCGAGGAAATCAAGAATGAACTGAACGAAATGGGCATCAAGGCATACCACAATATGTTCAGCAGAAACGGTGCGGCAACTCCGGGACACCCAAGACTTTCCGAGCATAACGAAATGGCTCAGGAGCTTACCGCATTTATTAAAAACAACGTATTATAAAAAAGAACGGGAAGGTGATTAGCCTTCCCGTTTCAGTTTGTCGAAAAATTTTTCGACAATGAATAGTGAATATTGAATATTGAATAATGAATAATTAAGGAATTGCCTTCGGCAATGATATTAAAAGTGTCCGCAAAGCGGACACCTTAACTATTCACTATTCATTATTCATTATTCGTTTTTCATTAGCCTGTCGACTTTATCGACAGGCTAAAACGGGAAGACAGTATGTCTTCCCGTTTTTTCAGCCTTTAAGTCCCCTTGACTGCCTGTCCATATCCTCAACCACAATGTCGAAGATTTCGCCCAGTGATGCACAGTATTCAAGCACCTTCCAGGGTTCGTTTGTGTGATAATGGATTTTGATAAGCTCCTCATCACCAACCGCAAGCAGGCTGTCGCCCTTGAAGTTTGCGATGAAATAATCGTTGATAGCGTCCTCGTCGAGATTTTCACCCTCGATAAGAAGCTGGGTATCGTATCTGAATTCAATCATAGCTGCACCTTCCTGACATAATAATGATACTTAGATTATACAGCAGATAAATGCAAATTGCAAGAATACAGGGCATATTTTGTGCAGCACAGGAATTTTTTACAGAAATTTTGTCAAACCTATTGACAATTATATCGGTAGCCGATATAATGTAATTGTGAAATATATCGGTTGCCGATATAACAGCTTCCGATATAACGGCTAACGTAAAGTTATAGAATTATGAGGAATTGCTATGAATAAGAATACACCAATCCGTGAGCTGAAGGGCGTGGGGGAGAAGCGTGCCGAGCTTTACGGAAAAATGGGAATAAAAACCGCAGGGGATTTGATTTTCCACTTTCCAAGGCGGTATATAGATTACTCCGAGCCGATTGCGGCGAGCCTTGCCGAAATCGGTCAGCACGCTGTAATCCGTGCCCTTGTTA
The DNA here is from genome assembly GCA_045545795.1 of Oscillospiraceae bacterium. GTDB lineage: Bacteria > Bacillota > Clostridia > Oscillospirales > Ruminococcaceae > RGIG8773. Next base: position 27,757 of record JAZQBN010000103.1, on the reverse strand, counting down.
TAAAAAAGCACCCTGCCGCAAGAATTCGCAAGGGGCTGACCCTATACAAGATTTTTGCCGAGGACGACAGCGGCGAGCGTATCACAATTACCTACTATAACAACCGTTTCGCTTCCGACGCACTCAAAGAGGGTGAGGAGTACCTTTTCAGCGGCAAGATTTCGGGCAATGTTACACGCAAGGAAATGAATTCTCCTACTGTGCTGAAAGCGGACTCGGAAAATCTTCTCCGTCCCGTTTATCCGCTTACCGAGGGACTTACTGCGGCGATGGTTACAACAAATATATCCGAAATTCTCGCAAATGCCGATGCAAGCTTTTTTGAGGAAATTATTCCTGCCGAAATGCGTCTTGATTACGCACTTTCCACGATGGAGTACGCCGTGAGAAGTATCCATTTCCCTAAGGACGCACACGCTTCCGAGCTGGCGAAAAAGCGTCTTGTCTTTGACGAATTGCTTAAATTACAGCTTGGTATGATGCTGATGAAAAGCCGTACCCGTGCGGAAAACGGCTGTAAAATGAAGCCGATGGAAAAGGAAATGGAGCAGTTTTATTCCGCTTTGCCCTTTGAAATGACAGGTGCACAGAAACGTGCCGTTGACGATATAATCAAGGATATGTGCGGCAACACCCCTATGAGCAGGCTTGTTCAGGGCGACGTCGGCTCAGGTAAGACGGCTGTTGCGGCAGCAGCGGCATTTTTTGCCGCAAAGAACGGATTTCAGACAGCACTTATGGCACCTACCGAAATTCTGGCACGTCAGCATTACAAAACCCTGTCTGAAATGCTTGAACCGCTGGGAATTGCGGTCTGCTGTGTAACGGGTGCAATGACAAAGAAACAGCGTACCGAAGCGGCTGAAAAGCTTGCAAGCGGTGAGTATACCGTTGCGGTCGGTACACACGCACTTATTTCCGACAGTACCGAGTTTCAGAATCTCGGACTTGTAATAACCGACGAACAGCATCGTTTCGGTGTAAATCAGCGTGCAACACTTGCAGAAAAAGGACACAACCCCCACAAGCTTGTAATGTCAGCAACTCCGATACCGAGAACGCTTGCACTTATTATATATGGTGATTTGGATATATCCGTGCTGAACGAACTTCCAAAAGGACGTCAGAAAATCGAAACCTTTGCGGTTACGGCAAAGCTGAGGGAGCGTGCACTTGGTTTCGTCAAGAAACAGCTTGACGAGGGCAGGCAGGCTTATATCGTCTGCCCGATGATTGAGGAAAATGAAAACGAGCTTGCGGCGGCAAAGGGCTACGCAGAAAGTCTGAAAAAGACGGTGCTTGCGGAGTACCGCACAGGCTTGCTCCACGGTAAAATGCCAGCCGCAGAAAAGGATAAGGTAATGGCGGCGTTCAAGGCTCACGAGCTTGATTTGCTTGTTGCAACAACTGTCGTAGAGGTTGGAGTTGACGTTCCCAATGCTACCATAATAGTAATCGAAAACGCCGACCGTTTCGGTCTGTCACAGCTTCACCAGCTTCGTGGACGTGTGGGCAGAGGGGCACACCAGAGCTATTGCGTGCTTATCGCAGGCACGGTTACAGACGAGTCACGTCAGCGTCTTGAAATAATGACAAAAACAAGCGATGGCTTTGCTATTTCGGAGTACGACCTGAAAATGCGTGGAGCAGGTGATTTCTTCGGCAACCGTCAGCACGGTCTTCCCGATTTGAAGATTGCCGACATCGCCGCAGACAGAGAACTGCTTGCGGATTGTCAGCACGCGGCGAAAGCACTGATTGAGGAAAGTCCCGATTTGACTAAATTCCCGACGCTCAAAGCGGAGATTGAAAAGCTGTTTACGCAGGACACGTTATAATGCGCAATGCGTAATGCGTAATTCGCAATTATCGGGCAAGCTGAATTTGAAGCAAATAATTACGCATTGCGAATTGAGAATTACGAATTGAATAAATGGAGGATAAATTATGAATTGCCCCGTATGCGGAAAGAAAATGGAAAAAGGTGTTTTTGATGCTTACTGTTCAGGTACAGGTACAAAATGCAATAAGCTGATATGGGTGCCCGATAGTTTTTTCAAAAAACACCTCACTATGACAATGCATTTCAGTAAGACAATAAAAAAAGACGGCGGCATAATTAAACGTATGCACGAAAATATTTTTGATGATAATGAGGGAATTTCTTACTTCTGTAAGGACTGTGGAAAGCTTGTTATTGATATGAAATGAAATATAGGGACGGGAAACCCGTCCCCTGCAAAATGGAGGATATATTATGAATTGCCCAGTATGCGGAAAAGAAATGGAACAAGGTACCTGCCGCTTCTACCACGGCAGAGCAGGCGACAGACGTCTTGCGTGGGTGCCTTTGGACTTTAAGGGTATTATGACAAAAGGCAGAATTGAACAAAGCGGCGGAGTTGTTACTACCGTGCATAGTACCATTTTTGACAACGAGGAGCAGATTTCTTATTGTTGTAAGGACTGCGGGAAGCTTGTTATTGACATCAGATAAGGAGTAATTATGGACAAAAAGTTTTTACGGGTATGTATTAGGCTGATAGTTGTTTTTCTTGCTCTTGCTGTTGTGTTTTTCATTCTTGGCATTGGCTTGGAATTGCACAAATACAGCAGAAACAGGGCGGTTCGTGAAGAAAACCTACAGGAATTTTCGGTACAGCTTGAGGCGTATGTAAAGGAAAATGCGGAGGCATTTGAGCGGCTTGGCGAATACGAAACGGTGAATTATGTGTTTGACGGAAACACGGATTTTGGTTACATTAAATCTGAAGGCGAATTGCAGAATGAGCGTAACATTGTATTTAGACAATTCGGAGAGGGACGTGTTACCGAAAACGAAACGGGACGTGATGTGATGTTTGTATCTTCAAGCAGAGATTTTTATTTCTGCGTGGTTTACTGCGATGATGAGGCAGACAGGGACAGGTACAATTACGGCACGGAGATATCCGACAAGCTTATTTACATAAGCATTATCGATATTCAATGAGGGCACTGACGGAGGGAAGTTATGTTCAGAAAATTTGAAAAAGCTGTTCCATATATGGATATGGTGCTGCTTGTCTGCATTTCTGCGGCAATTGCCTGCGGTACGTTTGTGGCTTTTGTCCTTCCGCACATACGGGACAAGGTCAATGAAAATTCGGCTGAAAAATATAAGGCTGAGCTTATAGAGCTTGTTAAGGAAAATGAAACGGTTTTTACCGAATATGCAAAACGTGAGCTTGAACTGCAAAAGGAAAGCGGCAACAGATATATGCGGCAGATTGATTTTGACAAGGCAGATGAAGTGCTTGGAATTTTTGATTACGGCTGGGTTTTGTACAATGAACCTACGGAAGAAATCTATGTGCTGTTCTGTAAAAGAAAAAGCGGATATGATTTTACAATTATTTATTCCGAGTTTTCATATGGTTACGAAAATGAGCAGATTACGGAAAATATTTATATAAGTATGTCGGAATTTAATTCATAAAACGGAGGAAGATAATATGCCCGAAAGCTTTGAAAGGGGTGCACTGACAGAGGCGGTTTACTATGTTCTGCTGTCGCTGTTTGAGGCAAATCACGGCTACGGAATTATGCAGCAGGTTGAGGAAATGTCAGGCGGCAGAGTAAAGCTTGGTGCAGGTACGCTGTACGGTGCACTGAACAGCCTTGTTGCAAAGAAATGGATTAAGCTGCTGAATGAATACGGCGGCACACGAAAGAAAGAATACATCATCACCGACACAGGCAGAGCGGCGGTGCTTGCCGAGGTTGAGCGGTTGAAGGAGCTTGCGGCGAATGGTGAGAAGATTGTTGCAAAAATAAAAAATTAATTTTTATTTACTTAACGGAAAGGACAGCTGATATGGAGAAATACAGAAAAAGCTTTGTGGATATTGAGCAAGAGGAAAAGTGGCTGAATGAAATGGCTGACAAGGGGCTTGTGCTTGCAAGGGCTGCGGCTGACCTTTTCAGTAACAGATACTACTTCGAGCAGGGCGGCACGGCTTATACATACCGTGTTGATTTTGAACGTGACGGTGACTATATAAATTTTGTGAAGGACACCTGTAATGCGGAGTACCTTTTTACCGCAGGTGACAAGCTTTATTTCCGCAAGGCAAAGGAGCAAGGCGAGTTTGCACCGCTTTATTCAGACTTGAAAAGCAGATATATTGCAGAGCGTCAGGCATTCTGGAGAAGTCTTGCACTTACACCTGCTTTTCTTATTGATATATTCTGGTTTGGTCCCGATTTGATTGGTACTATAATAAAAAACGGGCTTACTGCAGGCACAGCATTTTTGCTGGCGGTAGGACTTATATATGCGGCGGTGTGGCTGTATTTTCTGTACAAGGCAATCAGGTGCAGGAGAACGCTTAACAAACTGAAAAAGGAAATGAAAGACTGACAAGGAGGAAATACTATGGAATGTTACAAAAAACACTTTTTTGATATGGATAAAGAGGAGCAGTGGCTAAACGAAATGGCTGACAAGGGAATGGTGCTGACCAAAATCGGCGGCGGCTTTTTCGTGCAGAAATACTATTTTGAAAAGAGCGACACGGCTTATACATACCGTGTGGACTACAGCCGTGACGGTGCTGTAATGGAGGAAATTACTGCTCCGTATGTAATGTTTGTCACAAGCTCTTGTGACGCTGAATATGTGTGCTGGTCGGACGGAAAGGTTTACTTCCGCAGGGCAAAGGAAAAGGGTGATTTTGCGAAGCTTTATTCCGACCCGAAAAGCAGGTATGATGCGGAGAAAAGACGTTTTGGCGGCTGTCTGAGTATTACTCTTTTATGGCTGTTTGATATTTGCTACTGCGGAACAATTTTCGGTACGGCTGTTGCTGAACATAGGGTAAGCAAGCTTTTGCTGGTGGGAATAATTCTCTTTGCTGTCGGAAGTCTGGTGTTTATGCCTGTTCTGATACGCAATGTTGTGGGAAGTGCAAAGAAAATGAAAGAACTGAAACAGCTGATGAAAGAACAGAATTAATGAATAATGAATAGTGAAAAATGAATAATGAATAATTATGGTGTCCGCCTTTTGGCGGACATTGAGCCTGTCGATAAAGTCGACAGACTAATGAAAAATGAATAAAGAATAATGAATAGTTAAGGTGTCCGCTTTGCGGACATTTTTAATTTGTCGGCAAAGCCGACACCGCAATTATTCACTCTTCACTATTCATTCTTCATTATTCATTAAATAAAATTTCCCGCAGGGGTTGAAATTTGACGGAAAAATGGTTATAATAAGAGTTGAATTTTGTGTTTGAAATGACATTTATATTCCGTTTTTGTGCAAGATTACTGTTTTGGGGCAATGTGACAGATTTTGCTTTGTGCAAGTATCCAAAAGTAAAAACTTGATGCAACAAAACGGTCTTTTTTTGCCACTACTTATATGACAGGTCTTATGAAGGTAAGGCAATGCGATATAAATGTCATTTTCAAAACCGTATAAAAAGACAGAACGGTTAAGAGGTGATATTGCAAGATGAATACCGAATTCGCCCAGTGCGTCAAAAAAGCCAGGGCAGGGGACGCGGATGCGTTTGCCGAGCTGTATTCTACCGTATACAAGGATTTATACCGCATAGCTCTTGTGAACCTGAAAAATCAGCATGATGCTTCCGATGTGGTTAGTGACACGGTTCTGGAAGCCTTCTCTTCCATCAAAAAGTTAAAAGATGAAAAAGCTTTTAAAGCCTGGATAATTAAAATCCTTACTGTAAAGATAAAAAACAAGCAGAAGGAATATATAAAGACAAGAAATTACCGGGAAGAGCTTGAAAGTGTAGAACAAGAGAAAACCGACGAGATAAACTACGGCGGATTGGAAGTTATGGAAGAGTTCAGGCGGCTGAACGAGGAAGAAAGACTTGTATTATCGTTAAGCGTTGTTTCCGGCTATACAAGCGAAGAGATTGCCAAGGTGACGGGATTATCTGCAAATACCGTTCGCTCAAAGGCGGCGAGAGCTAAGATAAAGCTGAAACAGATGCTTATGGAACGCTGACGGAAAGGAGGTCGGAGTTTTGAAGTTTGAAGAAAGATTAACGGAACTTATGAACGAGGTGGATGTTCCCGATGAATTATCGCCTCAGAATATTGCTCTTATGTTAAAGGAAAAGAGCTCACAGTCCAAAATGGAAGCGGAACACAGAAATACAAAAGCCGCTCCGAGCATTTCTGTACAACGCAGAAATATTATAATGAGGACTGCCGCTGCTACCGCTGCCTGTGCCGTTTTTGCGGTCGGTATGTGGGCATACAACAAAAATATGGCTGCTGAACAGCTGATTGAAGCACCTACCGAATACGAGGCGGTTTCACCTGAATCATATGATGATTTTTATAATATTTATACCGGTATCACTCTTGAGCAGAACGGAACTGCTGAGGATAATTCGGATTTGACTATTGATGAAACAACTACACAGCCTGTTGCGGAAAAGGATACTTCCTTCGATTTTATCGAATATAACGGAAGAAGCATTTCCGAAGCCGATGTTGTAAAAAGCGATGAAAATTATATTTACTGTCTTAAGGACGGTATTCTGTATATCATCTCCAAGGAAACTATGGAGGTTGTATCGGAAATTGAAAGCGATGTTAATCCGCCTGTCGAAATCTATATTGAGGGCGACAAGGTTATTCTCGTGTCTTCCGAAACGGAGGAGGTTCACGAATTTACTTTTGAAGAAGCCGATAATTCTCAGAACGTGTCTGATGTTCCAGCAGATGACACACTCTCTACACCAGCGGCAGAAACAAATTCCGACGGACTTAGCGAGGCGGATTCCGATATCAGGTCTGATGCAGAGGGCACGGTAAAAAAAAACGCAGTAGTTGATATCTACAGCGTTGAAAGCCCTGAAAATCCTGTACACATTGCTGCTTATAAACAGAATGGCAGCTACACATCTTCTAAAATAGTTGACGGTATGCTTTATATGGTAACGGCTTATTCCGATTACCGTGTAAAGCCGCTGGACACGCAGGCCGACCTTGACAGTTTTGTGCCTGCTTATTATTTTAATGGGGAAAAAAATTATGTCGCTGCGGCGGATATTATTGTCCCCTCTTATGCTAACAGCACAGATTATACCGTTGTTTCCGCAATCAATGTGGGCAGCAATGATATAACCCCGACAGTCAGGGCTGTACTGGGCTCAAGTAAAAATGTCTATTGCTCCGCTGAAACGCTGTACATTGCAGGCGTTGGCAGGAAGGATAAGGAGTATACGCTTATCTCCGCTTTTGACCTTTCTGACGGCGGAATTATTTATAAGTCAAGCGGTTCAATCGAGGGTGCGGTTTTCGGGCACAGTATGAACGAGTTTGACGGTCTGTTCCGTATTGCAACAAAAATTACAGACGAAACAGGCAGCACTTCCGTTTCGGTCTATGTACTTGACAAAACGCTTACGGTTGTCAACGGTGCAGGAAAGCTTCTCAATGACGGCAACGCTTCATCAGTGCGTTTTGAGGAAAGCTACGCAAGAATTATTGATGAAAACGGCGAAACAGCAACGGTTATTGACCTTTCCGCAAATCCTCCGACATTGGTGCAGTCCCTTCTCGGCAGCTCGGCTTATCTCTACAGCTATTCCGAGAATATGCTGATGGGTATCGGTAAATCCGATGACGGCGGCTTTACACTTACAATGTATGACGCTGAAACAGGTCTTGCTCTTAACGGAGTCATTTTCGGCAACGACGGCACGGAAAGACATTCTGCGGCATTTACCGACAGACGTGCAGTAATGGTTGACCGCGAAAGCGGAATAATTGGCGTGCCTGCCTACAGCTACAATGAATTCGGTACGCAGAACAGCTACTACGTTTTTGTCTATGACGAAACAGCAGGCTTCGTGCAGAAAGGCGTTATCGAGTATGTGGACGTGGACGACAGTATGATTTTCCTGAGAGGCTCGGTAAACGGCGATACACTGTATATAATGAGTATGGGCAGAGTTATTTCCGCAAGACTCAGCGATATGAAAATTATTGATTATTACGAATATTAAACGGCAAGTAACGGTTTTAACTGTGGCTTGCCGTTTTTTGTCGGATTTTAACCGCCGCTGCTATTGACAAGCAGAGGTTTATCTGTTATAATATAAGGACTTTAGCGATTTAAAGCTAACAAGATTTTACGCATTAAAGTGAAAGGCGGCAATGTTATGCTATATGTTATTCTGGTCGTTTATCTGGCAGTAATGCTGGGTATCGGCTTCTATTGCAGAAAGAAAACCTCATCGGTTTCTGATTTCGTACTGGGAGGAAGAAGCCTCGGCGGCTGGTTTACAGCCTTCGCTTACGGCACATCATATTTCTCGGCGGTAGTGTTCATCGGTTACGCAGGACAGTTCGGCTGGAGCTATGGTGTTTCAGCTGCGTGGATTGGTATAGGCAACGCAATCCTCGGTTCAATGCTTGCGTGGATGGTGCTGGGCAAGAGAACAAGAATTATGTCAAAGCAGCTTAATGCGGCAACAATGCCTGAGTTTTTCGAAAAGAGATACGACTCAAAGGCACTGAAAACAGTTTCGGCAGTAATCGTGTTTATCTTCCTTATCCCATATACAGCTTCTGTCTATAACGGACTTTCCCGTCTGTTTGCAATGGCATTCAATATCCCTTACTCCGCTTGCATCATCGGTATGGCTGTTCTTACCGCAATTTACGTTATCGCAGGCGGCTATATGGCAACAGCAATCAACGATTTCGTGCAGGGTATCATAATGCTTATCGGCATTGCAGCTGTAGTAATCTGCGTAGTCAACGGCAACGGCGGCTGGACAGAGTCCCTTACCGCTCTCGGCGAAATTACTGACAAGGGCGTTGAGGCAAATACGCTCAATTCACTTTTCGGTCCTGACCCGATTAACCTTTTCGGTGTTGTAATTCTCACCTCTCTCGGTACTTGGGGACTCCCTCAGATGGTGCAGAAATTCTATGCAATCAAGGATAACAAGGCTATCACAAGAGGTACAATTATCTCAACATTTTTTGCACTCGTAGTCGCAGGCGGCTCGTACCTTATGGGCGGCTTCGGCAGACTTTACGGCTCAGCCGATGCAGCAGAGGCAGAAGCAACAGGCAGAGCATTTATCGAAACAGGATCAAACGGCAAGCTTGTGTTTGACTCAATCGTGCCTGCAATGCTGGAAAAAGCACTTCCTCAGCTGCTTATCGGCATCGTTGTAGTGCTTGTGCTTTCCGCGTCAATGTCAACCCTCTCCTCACTTGTGCTTACATCAAGCTCAACACTCACAATCGACCTTATCAAGCCTTTCTATAAAAAGGAAATGGACGATAAGAAGCAGGTGCTTATTATGCGTGTGCTTATCGCTGTTTTCCTGCTTATCTCAGTAATTATCGCACTTAACCCTAACGCATACATAACAACGCTTATGTCAATTTCCTGGGGTGCTCTCGCAGGTGCATTCCTCGCACCGTTTATGTACGGACTTTTCTCAAAGAAAATTACAAAGGCAGCCGTATGGACAAGCTTTGTAACAGGTGTGGGAATTACAGTTGTGCATATGATTGTATTCAGTCTGGGCTTTTTCCCCGAAGCAACAAAGGCAGCAGCGTCCCTGCCGCTTAATATGGCATCACCAATCAACGCAGGTGCAATTGCAATGATTGTGGGACTTATCGTAGTACCTCTTGTAAGTGCATTTACAAAGGTAGACAATCCCGAAAGAGCAAGTCAGATTGTGGAAGACTGCAAGAAGCAGCTTAAAGAAGCAAACGTGTGATTAAAGTAAGCCGTCCCATCGGGGCGGCTTTGCTGTTGACGGATTAAGAGAGGTTTGATATAATAAATTATAAGTTAGGAGTGTTGAGAGTGGAGTGAGGAGTTAAAGAGAACCATAGTTTACACAACAACTCCACACTCCACTCTCCTAACTCCACACTCACAGATAAATTATAATTTTCCATACCAAGGAGTAAAAATGAATTACGATAAAATCATAAAGGCAAAATTTCTTTCCCGTCCAAATCGTTTCATTGCTTATGCTGAAATTGACGGTCGGATTGAAAAATGCCACGTTAAAAACACGGGAAGGTGCCGTGAGCTTCTTGTGGAAGGCTGCACGGTTTATCTTGAGCAAGCGAAAAATCCCGACCGAAAAACACGCTTTGACCTTGTTGCGGTGGAGAAAAACGGCTTGCTTATCAATATGGACAGCTATGCACCTAATCTTGCGGTGGGTGAATTCCTGCCAAAGCTTTTCCCTGACTCAAATATCCGTGCTGAATACAAACACGGAGACTCTCGCTTTGACTTTTACATAGAGGATAACAATAGAAAAATATTACTTGAAGTAAAAGGAGTGACCCTCGAAAATGACGGAATTGTAATGTTCCCCGATGCACCTACAGAGCGTGGTGCAAAGCACGTTTCCGAGCTTGCGAAAAGCGTGGACGAGGGGTACGAAGCGTACCTGTTTTTTGTGGTGCAGATGAGGGGTGTAAAGTATTTTACCCTTAACGCTGCAACTGACCCGAGGTTTGCCGATGAAGTGCGAAAAGCGGCAGGTAAGGGTGTGAAAATTCTTGCGTACGACTGCGAGGTTACTCCCGAAGCAATGAAAATCAATGAAAGGGTTGAGGTAAGAATATGACAAACTGCGAAACCTGTACAAACTACGTCTACGACGAGGATTGGGACTGCTACACCTGTATGGTGAACCTTGACGAGGACGAAATGGGACGCTTTCTGAGCGGTGCAAACTACGACTGTCCCTATTACCGCCTTGATGATGAGTACGGTGTCGTGCGGCATCAGATGTGAGAGCGTTTATATAAATTATTAATGAAAGCAATGCATTTTTGTGCATATTTGTCGCCGAAAAGTCTTTACTTTTCGGCGTTTTTGTGGTATTATATTGAAGAATGGATAACTATCCCCAAAAACAAATCCAAACTTTATGTTTGTTCAGATTATAACACTATGGCAATTTTTAGCGGAGGTATTTATGTTGAATTTTAATACCAAAAAGGAAATTCTGCGCAGTCTGCGTGCAAAACGGAATAAAAACAAGCTTCTTTGGCTTCCCTGCGTGATTGCGGAGCTTTGCGTAAAGCTGTGGTATGCTGTTGTGTGCAGCATCGATATGGCACTTTCCGATAAGAACGGCAACTTCCTCGGAGTTAAAATGAGAAAGTCCGAAAAGACCAAAAAGCGTAAAAAGGACGATATCGTCCACGTTAAAAAGCCTTTCTTCGGCAGGGTTCTTTCGGCTGTGCTGGCATTTTCTTTTGTGTTTATGATGGTGCCTGAGCTGGGGATGCTTGATTTGGGCGTTTTTGCGGCATATGATACCAGTGTATATAAAAAGCTTGATGAATTGGTTACAGGCAGAGCTGTTGACTCAGATATAGGTTATCTTTTTGTCGGTTCTGAATATGCCAAAGTGCGTACAGCAACAGTTACAAATGTCAATGCAATTTTTGCTGACGGCTGTGTAAAAGTAACCTGGAACAAACCTGAGGGCTTTGACGGTATTACAAACAGTAATATTCATTATCTTGTTGAATATACAGGTAATAATATAACTAATTCCGTAGTATGCAACAATAACACATTTATTATTCTTGAAGATTTGCTTGACAACTGCGAATACACAATCACAATTACTCCAAGAATAAAAATATCAACATATAAGGCGGCTTATACATTGGATACAGAAGGCGAAAGAGTTCCAACTGTAGACCCTGACGATAATAAGCAGCTTTATGACTCTGACGGAGCACAGTATGTACAGAGTGAGATAAGATATTCTGTAAGCGGGTATGCCAATGTAAGGATTACTCCTTCCGTTACATTAACATCGGCAGAATATAACGCTGCATCCGAAGAAGTTCACCTTACCTGGTCGCACAGCGGACGACAGGTTACAACAGGTGACCCTGTATACGGATATGCAATTTACAGGGCAGAGGTAGACAGCTCAGGTGCTACAGGCGACTATGAGCTGATTGCTTCACATTCGTTTGTCAGTCTGAATTCTTCAAATGATGGTGTAACAGCTGAATTTACCGATGATGAAATTGAATTCGGAAGAATATATAAATATTATGTTATTGCATATACAGATATGTTCGGCGGTACCGAATATGCTGAAAATCAGGCAGGTATTGTAACAAGTGATACAACAAATCCGCCTAAAGAGTCTGTTCCGATTCCTCCTTCAAAGATAGTAAATTTTGAGGTTGTATCAAACGGTGTAGACGGATTTGATATTTCCTGGAGAGCTCCCAATAACAGTAATGTTGACGGATACTTTTTATACAGAAGTGAAACAAAGCTTGATTTATCTGCTATTAAGGACATAAAAAATGAAGACGGCACCCTTAAGTATGTAGATGATGAAACAGGAGATGTTTTGTATCATAAATATTTTCAGGACATTGAATATGAAGGGGTTGTAAAACGTCTTCCTATATCAGGTACGTCTTGTGAAGATGTAAACAAAATTCCAACAAATCCATTGGTAAATGATAAAACATATCATTATTACTTATATCCTTATGTAAATGCGTCTAAAGGCTCGCTTCAGCTGTTTGGTCCTGTAGAATATAAATTCGGAATTATAGCTTCCGCTCTGGCAAGACCTCAATGGGATTCAGTTACCACAGAGGACGGCAAGATAACTCTCAAATGGAAGGAAGTTCCGAACGCAGACGGCTACACAATTTACATCATAAAGGATAAAAATTATACAGGAAGTCATTCGGGTCTTGGCTTCCAGGAAGCTATTGATGTAGGTAAAGTTACTACATATACTTTCGATGGTCTGCTTAACGGTGACAAATATTCGTATCAGATACAGGCATATTCGAATGTTGCAACAAGCGATTCCGACAAGCTTGTCAGTGAATTAAGTGCTGTAAAGACAATCACCGTCGGTGAAACCCTTGGTATTCCTCAGGATGTTAAGGTTACAACCAAGGATGGTCAGAACACGATAACCTGGTCAGGTGTCGATGGTGCTGAGGGTTATTACCTTTATTACCGCTGCAACGGCGGCAGCTGGAAGTACTTTGATGTTACAAAGGAGAATTTCACACATACAGGACTTCAGAACGGTGACTTTTACGAGTATTATGTAATTGCATACAAGGTTATTGACAAGTCGTATGACCCTAATCAGGGAGGAAAAGAACAGATTGTCAAAGGTGAAAAGTCTGTTACTGTTTCAATTGTAGTCGGTGATATACTTGACGCTCCTAAGGACTTCGCTGTTACAACCGAAGACGGCGTTGCACATCTCAGCTGGACTAAGGTAAACGGTGCTGAGGGCTATATTATTGAGGCAAGCGGCTCGGGACACGGTGTCAAGGAAATTGATGTCAGCAAGGAAAAGTATGACCATATTGACCTTGAAAACGGCGATGTGTGGACATATCGTGTCAGAGCGTACAAGACCGTAAACGGAAAGCGTGATTACAGTGATTATACAAGAGCTATCACTGTAATAATAGGTATTTCACTCAATGCACCTCTTGACCTTACAGCAACGGCAGGAAATCGTCAGATTGACCTTTCGTGGACGGCTGTAGACGGTGCTGAGGGTTACATTGTTTACCTTTACGATGAAGATACAATGGAGTATGAGCCGCTGACAGTTACAAGCAAGACAAGCTACTCCCACGTTGGTCTGAAAAACGGTAAGACATATAAATATATGGTTGCCGCATTCAAAACCTCTAACGGCGAGCGTCATATAGGCGAATACTCAATGGCTGTAACGGCAATTCCTACTACAGGCTCAATTACTGATATTGACCATACGCTCAATATCAAGGGTACTACACCTTACGGAATTTCTCACAGCGAGTATATTTCCGCAAAGACAAACCACGACGCATTCAGCGAGTCGGTTGACGTTTATATTACAACAAATCAGGAGTCCACAAAGGCAGTTAAGGACGTGCTGAAGCACTATGCCAACGGACTTAAAAGCTTTATAATCTTCCCGTTTGATATAAGCGTGTATAAGGAAAACACCCTTATCAAGGTTGACCCTGAGGACGGCTACACCGTTACTATGACAATTCCAATCCCTGATAAGCTTATCGCCTACAGAGATTACCTGACGGTCGTTCATATCAATGAAAATCTTGTTGAAAATATTGAGGAAACCGAATGGTACGAAATTCAGGACCAGCGTCTTGAAGTTCTCCCGTGTGCAATCCTCGAAATCGACAATGTATGGTGCGTTCAGTTTGTGTGCTCAAACTTCTCACCTTACGCATTCGTAATCTATAAGGAACACATCAATGACGTTTCCTCAGGCGGAGGCGTTATGGACGGTTCATTTGCAGGTACATTCAATTCGGGAATGCTGCTTCTCACATCACTTCCCGATATTCTTCCAAACAACAAGAAGCTTACTGTTGTTGAAAGCAAAAAGAGATACCGCATTAAAAAGGTTACAAGGAAATAATAAAAATCCGCTTTTGATTAGGTTCAAAAGCGGATTTGTTTTTTTATCTTATTTGTTGTCACTCGACATATTCTTTCTGAACACCACAATCGCAAGCACGGTTACAACAGCCATATAAGCCGTAACAATCAGTATGCTTGTCACACCGTCGCCGATGTTTCCGTCAACAGCACATCTCGCCGCATTTACGGAATGGTAGAAGGGGAGCACCTTGCACACGGTTTCAATTGCACCGCCGATTGCGTCAACGTCCATCCATATGCCGCCGAGAATTGAGGCTGCGGAAATGATTGCCGAGCAAAGTCCGGGTGCAGCGTTCTGACTGAACATTCCTCCGAATACAAGTCCGAAGCCGATGAACATTATTATTGACGGGATAAGAGTTACAATAGCAAGAAGAATGTTTACAACGTTAAGGCTTACTCCCTCGATTGCAGCAATTACAAAAGATACCCCAAATGTAATTACACACTGTATAACCGCAAGAATAATCAACGGTATGTAGTATCCCACAATGAAGTCAACTGCCGTCATAGGCGAAGCGTAAAGACGCATAAGGAAGGACGATGTCCTGTCCTTTGAAGTGAGAAGTGCCGCAAAAAGCATAAGGAATGTCAATCCGAATACTGTTATACCTGCACAAAGGTTGTCAATGCGGAAAACCGTCATATTAGCCTGCGGGGGAATACTCTTGTTGATGATTGTCATAAGAATGAGCATTACAACAGGAAAGCCCAGACAGAAAAGGTAGCTCAGCGGGTCACGGAGAAGCTCCTTGATATTTCGTTCAGCGAAAGCTTTTACACGCATATTAGTTGCCACTCCTTTCTGCGATTTCTACAAATGCGTCCTCAAAATTGTCCTTGCCTGCAAGCTTCATAAGTTCATCAGCCGTACCAACCGCACGAAGCTTGCCGTGGGTCATAATTGCAATCCTGTCGCAGAGTGCCTCAGCTTCTTCAAGGTAGTGTGTGGTAAGGATAATCGTCATCTTTGATTTAAGCTGCTCAATAACCTTCCACAGCTCACGTCTTGCAAGCACGTCCAGTCCGAGGGTAGGCTCATCAAGGAAAAGCACCTGCGGAGAGGTGATAAGTGCCATTGCAATGCTTACCTTTCTCTGCCAGCCGCCCGAAAGTGTTTTTGTGCGTGCGTTTTCCTTTTCCTGCAAGGAAAATTCCGCAATAACCCTGTCAGCAGCAGCCTTAGGATTTTCAATTCCATACACCTTAGCAATAAATTCAAGATTTTCACGCACTGTAAGATTTGGTGCAACAGCGGTTTCCTGCGTGGAAATGCTGATAACCTTCTTTACCTCCTCAGGCTTTTCAGCAACGTCAAAGCCCATAACCTCAGCCTTGCCGCTTGTTGGCTTTGAAAGGCAGGACAGCATTTTGATAGTAGTAGTCTTACCTGCACCGTTTACGCCCAGCAGTCCGAAAAGCTCGCCCTTTCCGATAGTAAGGTCAAGTGCGTCAACAGCTGTAAAATCCTTGTATTTCTTGGTCAATGCCTTGATAGCAATTGCTTCCATTTCAGTAACCTCCGTTAGAATAATTTGTCGATTTTAACAAGTGCCATACCGCCTTTTTTCTTGTCGCCAAGGAACATTAATGTGTCCCCCTCGTCAAGCTTGAAAATTTCTTTCGCCTTGTCAGGGACAATAATTTTTCCGTCCTGCAATTTCACCACGCCGAAGCAGTATTTCCCTTTTTCCTCGTCATCTTCCATTTCAAGTTCTTCAATCGTTGCGCTTACCAAATCATCAAGGGTGACCTTGTACAGCTTTGCCAGCTTTACACATTTATCAATATCGGGCAGGGACTCACCGCTTTCCCATTTCGCAACGGACTGTCTTGAAACTCCGATAATTTCCGCAATGTCCTCCATTGAGTAGCGTTCTTTTGCACGAAGTATGCGGAGATTATCACATATTTTTACAGACATTTCATTTCTCTCCTTTAAAGTAACTTTAACTTTGTTTTCTATATTATAGCATACAAAATACACCCACGCAACCAACTGAATGACACCAAATCAGTTAAATCCAGTTGACAGGGGCTTGTAATAAATCGGATTTTGTCGGAAAATGCTTGACGGAAACACTTTTATGTGATAAAATAGAAAAGTAGAGTTAATTTTCTGTTTAAGATTACATTACATTTTAAAAATATTTTAAGGGGTAAATCATTATGTTTAAAGTCAGAATAGCAATTTTACTTATTGCGCTGTTTGTAGTGGGAATTATTCTTACATTCAGCAGTGTTTCAAATCTTATCAAGCTTAACGGCGATGTGCCAGATTTCAATTATGACAGTATGCAGAACATCAAAAAAGGTGATATTGTTCAGGGATATGTGCTTAATATTGAAGGCTGCTATGCATATACAACCACTACAAATACCAAATATGGTATTGAAACAAGCTCATATACCTCGGATGAATATTTCCTTATGCCGCTTGTCAACGAAACAGACGGTGCAGACAATATGTATATAACAATTGTTGCAAGTAAGATTGATGACCGTGAGCTTCTTTATGATATAAGCGACGCAACCTGGGAATATTATCAGGGCAATTTTGATGTAACCTTCCCCGAAATGGGCATTGTAGCAAAGGTAAATGAGTTGGACTCCGAATATGAGGGCTACCTTATTGAAGCAATGCTTGAAGCGGAGTATTACAGCACCGCTTCCGAAGTACGAAGCCACGTTGTACCGTATGTTCTTAGAATATATAACCCGAAAACGGCATACACCAACCTCGGTATAGGTCTTGTTATAATTCTTGCTTTTGTTGTTGTGGGAATTATTGTTTACAGCAAGTACAAAGCTTCACTTGCACCGCAGACATTTGTCCCTGTGCAGGAAACCAACGATTTTACACTTGAAAGCAAGCCGTCCGAAAACGGTTTTACTGAAAATTATGCACCTCCTCAGCCTGTGCCGATACCTGATATTCCGCAGCCTGTACAGCCTGATGAATTCTTTGCACGAGCACCAAAGGCTGCTGCTCCCATTGAGGAAGTACCGAAGGAAGAGCCTGCTGCTCCTGTGATAGAGGAAGAACCAAAGCAGGAACCTGCTGCTGCCGCTGTAAGCAGTGGTATTGCAGGCAGTATGGACGAGCTTGACACAACGGGAATGTTTGATGACGCTGATTATGAGTTTGATACAGACTCAGACGGAAGCGATTTTACCGAATAATTTTAACAGGAGATAAAGGCTGACTTTATCTCCTGTTTTATTTTGTCAAAAAATTTTTTAAGAAATTTTGCAAAATCCCTTTTCAAATCCTGCAAAATGTGTTATAATTTTAACGTAACAACAGTGAAGGGTGCAAGTGTCGTGCCTGCATTGCTTCATTTTGACAACTTTTTCAGAGAGGAACTGATTTTATGAGTAAAATTCGTATTGGCATTGTCGGCTACGGCAACCTCGGCAGAGGTGCTGAGCTTGCAATCAGGCAAAATCCTGATATGGAACTTGTCTGCGTATTCACAAGACGTAATCCCTCCGACCTTAAAATTCTGACGGAAAATGTTCCCGTTTATTCAATTAACGATATTATCAATTACAAAAACGATGTTGACGTGCTTATCCTCTGCGGCGGAAGTGCTACCGACCTGCCTGTTCAGGGTCCTGAGCTTGCGGAGAATTTCTGCACAATCGACAGCTTTGACACACACGCTAAAATTCCCGAATATTTTGCTTCCGTTGACGCTGCTGCAAAGAAGGGCGGCAATGTGAGCATTATTTCCGTTGGCTGGGACCCCGGCATGTTCTCCATTAACCGTCTTTACGGCAGCTGTATCCTCCCAGAGGGCAAGGACTACACATTCTGGGGCAAGGGCGTTTCACAGGGACATTCCGACGCTATCAGACGCGTTGAGGGCGTTGCCGATGCAAAGCAGTACACAATCCCTGTTGACGCTGCTATCGAAGCCGTAAGAAGCGGCTCCTGCCCCGAGCTTACAACAAGACAGAAGCATATCAGAGAGTGTTTTGTTGTTGCTAAGGAGGGTGCTGACAAGGCTAAGATTGAAGCCGAAATCAAGAATATGCCCAACTACTTTGCCGACTACGATACAACCGTGCACTTCATCTCTCAGGAGGAGCTTATCCGTGACCACAGCGGTATCCCACACGGCGGCTTCGTTATCAGAAGCGGCAAGACAGGCGTAAACGGCGAAACAAATCACATTGTTGAGTATAGCCTGAAGCTTGGTTCAAACCCTGAGTTTACATCAAGTATCCTTGTTGCCTACGCAAGAGCAGCATACAAGCTCCACAAGGAGGGTGCAAGCGGTGCAAAAACCGTGTTTGACATTGCACCTGCATACCTCTCTCCAAAGAGCGGCGATGAGTTAAGAGCAACAATGCTTTAATAATAAGTAAAGCCTGCAAAGAATTGCAGGCTTTGTTTTTGCATTATTAATATTCGGAAATCGGATAACAACCGATGTACTGACCTTCTTCAGCAAACATTTCCTGGTCGTATCTGCTGTACTGATAGTGGTATTCAATCGGAGTCTCAGACCAGAGTGCAAAGTTTACAGCATATGTGTATGGGTCAAGGTTTACATAGTAGTAGCCTGGAAAATCATCACCGAGGTACTCGGAAAGATTCAGCTCATAACCATTTGCAACAACGTTGTAATCGCCGCTTGTTGCGTTGTAGAATTCAAAGTCCTCGAATTCTGCACCTTCAATTGACATATATGTAAGAGCAGCTGCAAAGGCTGTGTGAACTGTCTTTGCGTTTGCGTTAGCAGAAGCCTGCTTGGACTTGTCAATGTAATCAAGCATTGGACCGCCAACAGGAGAATTTCCTGCAAGTGCACCGAAATCATTGCCGATTTCTTCAACAGCGGTCATAAGCTCTTCCTCTGTAAGTTCAAAGAATTTCTTAGCAGACTTGTCAACGAATTCGCCGCCCTGCTTGATGTAGCACTTGATGTTGAGGCTTTCAACGCTGCCCTCAATTTCCTGAGAATTCATAGCGTATGCAACGCTGTCAACAGTTGCTTCAACGGATTTGTCAGCTGTCTTGAATGTACCCTTTACAGTTGCTTCTGCGTCAAGCAAAGGAACTTCGGCGGATATTTCGTAATTTTCTCCGTCCTTTTCAAAGTTGAGAACAACAAGCTCCATTGTTGCACCCTGCATAGCTGCATTGATTTTAACTTCTGTTTCGTTTTCGCTCTTTCTTTCGGAAATAACGTCAACAGTAAGCTTTTCATCATCGATTTCAACAGTCATATTGATGGAAACCTCATCGGAGTTTTCAGGGTCAGCACCGTAAGCTGCAACAATATCAGCCTTTATGTCCTGAGTTTCTTCATCCTCTGTAACAGTTGCGTCAACCTTGCAGTCCACCTGCATAAGGCAGTGAGTCTTGCTGTTTACATAGTAAACAAGCTCAATGTCCATTTTGCTGATGCTTTCCATATCTGTGTTTAATTCAGCCATTATTTCTTCCTTGCTTACTTCCTCACCCTGAGCAACCATTTCTTCAACAGCAATATCAGCATAAGCATCAAGAAGCTTCATCATATCTTCCTTGTCAAAGTTGAAGGTAAGGATATTTGCATTGACCTCTGTTTCGTCAATTGTAATGTCAACCTTCTTTTCAACAACAACCTCGCTCATCATTTCATTGACAAGCTTTTCAATTTCGGCATAGGACTCCGGAAGTTCTTCCTCGCCGCCTTCAATTACAGCAACAGCCTCGCCGAGTGCTTCTGTAATCATATCAAAATCTTCCTGTGGAATTTCAAGGCTTGAACCTGAACCGGGAGCAAAGATTGAGCCTTTAAGGTCTTCCTCGAGAGTTTTTGCATTTATTTCGTAGATATGCTCACCTGACTTGCTGACAGTACCGAATTTTGCGGTTGCGTCATCAGCTGCAAGATAAATATCAACCTTTTCTCCGCCTATTTCAAGAGTATAGAGCTGAGAGGTCTTTTTGTCACCCTCGTTAACATAAGCGTCAGCATTGAACTTAACGCCCTCAATGTCAAAGGAGAAGCCTGCTGTGCCGTTTGTGAGAGCCTTTTCTATAATTGCGGCTTCCTCTGCGAAAGCTGACTTTACCATAGCTTCCGTTGTGTTTTCAGCAGCAAGGTTAATGTAACCCTGCGGGTCTTCGTCCATCATTTTGTTGTATTTGTCACAACCTGAAAGAGTGAGGGCACATACAGCAGCTGCTGCGGTGCATTTAAGAATTCTGCTAAATTTCTTCATTTCATTACTGCCTTTCTTAATGTATTGACAGCTGCAATTTACAGTTTCGCAAATTACAGCATTAATACAATTATACTTCAAAACAAACGGGGTGTCAATTAAAAGGGGAGCATTGTAAATCTTTTGAAATTATTTTTTATGTATTAACAAATTTTGAAATACATTGCCGATACTGAATTGTATAATTTGACGCAACAGGACGCTTTTCAGAATATGCAATTATTCTGCATAAATTGTGATAAAATGTAACTGATTTGATATTTTTCTTTTATCACCCTTTTTTCATTCTTTCATAATTCCAACACAATTGCAATGTATAATAAAGCCATAGTCAAAAACAAGATAACAACATATTTTCATATAACCTCTCCTTTAATTACCCCGAGGCGAAAGCTTCGGGAGAGTATTATGGCTGCTCTGCACAAAAAATAACGGAGCACGCTTTGACTATATCGGCTGTCCACGCACCTGCGGAATACCGCACAGAAAAGTGGGCGGCATCCAACAGCAGCCTGTAAGGGGTGTACCCTTTGCCAATCCGCACCTCACAAAACGGAAAATCAAAGTTGATTACCCGGTATCGTAAATTGTCATTAACGATAGCTGATGTAAAGGCACACCTCCCTTGCAGTTATACATATAAAAAGCTTTCGTACCCTCGGGCACGAAAGCTTTAGTTTGTCGAAAAAGACTTTTCGACAAAGAATAGTGAATATTGAATAATGAAGAACGAATAATTAAGGATTTGCCTTCGGCAATAATATTAAAAATGTCCGCAAAGCGGACACCTTAACTATTCACTATTCATTATTCATTTTTCATTAGCCTGTCGAGTTTATCGACAGGCTAAAGCTTTCGTACCCTCAGGCACGAAAGCTTTGCTTTTGCTATGTATAAATTAATTTCCTGTAGGAATATAAGGACGTACAGCACCTGCAAGAGCGTAAACAGGCATTGTCTGAATCCAGATGTGACCCGGTCCCGAAACTCTTGTGTTAAATAAGCCTTCGCCGCCGAAAAGTGCATTGCCCACACCCTTTACAGACTCGATATCAACAGAGCAGGTTGCGTCCATTGCTACGAGGTAGCCTGTGTCAAGGAGAATGGATTCGCCCGCAGCAAGGTCGTATTCAATACAGCTGCCGTCAACTTCAAGGAAAGCAACGCCGCTGCCTGTGAACTTCTGCATAATAAAACCTTCACCGCCGAAAAGACCAACGCCGAACTTCTTCTGGAAGAAAAGGCTCATCTCAACGCTTGGGCTGGAAGCGATATAAGCGGATTTGGTAGCAACAATAGTTCTTGCAGGAGAAATTTCAACAGGAAGAACCTGACCCGGAACAGATGAAGCAAAAGCGATTTCGCCGTTTCCGCCGACAGCAGTGTACTTGTTCTGGAAAATAGACTCGCCGCTTACAGCACGGGAAAACATCTTGCCGATACCTCCGCCTGCATTTGTGGACATCTGCATATTAGGTGACATCCAGGACATAGCACCCTTCTGACAGCAAACCGTTTCATTTGGTTCAAGCTTACAGATAATTACGGGAAACGGAGTTCCCTTGATTTCATACTGCATAATTCATACCCCTTTTTCAAAGTTATAGTGTACTTTAATTATACAAGTTTGGTAACTGTTTGTCAATAGATTTTTAAAAAATCGGAACAAGCTTGACAAAACCGCAGAAAAGAGGTATAATTCTAAATGTTATATGCGGATGTGGTGGAATTGGCAGACACGATAGACTTAGGATCTATTGCTTTTGCGTGCAGGTTCAAGTCCTGTCATCCGCACCAATTAAAAGAAATATCCATTTGGATATTTCTTTTAATTTATACAGATTATATGATGCAGAACCGAAAAGCCGAAGGCTTTTCCAAGCCCCACGCTTTGGTATTGTAATTATAACGCAAACTATGGCGTGGGGCGGTTCAAGAGTCCTGTCATCCGCACCAAAACGAACGCCGTTGGCGTTCGTTTACAAGTTTTCACTTCGTGAAAACGTTGTAGTTGCTTTGGTTAATAAAATTAATCATAGGACGTGATGAATATGAAAAAGCGTATTTTATCAATGGTTTTTCTATTGGTTATGGCACTTTCCTTAACAGCTTGTGAGGTACATTGGGGCGGCAACAGCTATGATGTGCATTGGTGGGTAATTGCTATCCCTGTTGTTTTGGTATTTATAATTGTGCATTGTGCAATTGTAAATATAAAGTATGAATGTCCGAGTTGCAGAAAAACATTCCGTCTTAAATGGTATACAGCGTGGCTTTATGCAGGAGTTGAAATTACTCACAAAAAAGTTATGAAATGTCCTCATTGCGGAAAAGAGGATTTATGTGAACGAATTAATAAATAAACAATAAGGGTATCAAGCGTAAGCCTGATACCCTTAAACATTTTATTCCCCTTTAAGCTCAGAAATAATATTTATAAAGCTTTCCACGTCGCTGAAATCCTTGTAAACAGACGCAAAACGCACATATGCAACCTGGTCCGTTTCCTTCAGGCTTCTCAGTACGATATCACCGATTTCCGCCGAGGTAATCTGGTTCTTGTTATTCATACAGCAGGTTTCGATATTGTCAACAATACTGTTGATATTATCTATGGAAACAGGACGTTTTTTTACTGCCATAGACAGTCCTGTTATAAGCTTGTTCCGATTAAAGATTTCCAATGTTCCGTCTCGTTTTTCAACAAGCAGAACGGGCATATCGTCCATAATCTCACAGGTTTCACTTGTGGTAAATCTTTTTCCGCAGTTTGTACATTCACGTCTGCGGCGTTTTTTTCCGTCAATGGAGCGTGAATCCACGACTTTTGTATCTTCAAAATTGCAAAACGGACAGCGCATTGAAATATTCCTTTCAGATTTAATAATTAAAGTATATCACGGGTTATGTTATTTTGTCAAGAATTAAGGTTGAAAAACGAGAATTATAGTGGTATAATGTTACTATGTATTTTTAGGGAGCGTTGATATGCGTAAGATAAAAAGGAACAACAATAAAAGGAGAGTAATAATTTTGCGTGGAATAAAATATTTATTGATTATAACAGTGCTGCTTCTTTCACTTGCTTTTGTGATGACAACCTTTATTTTTAAGGAGGACGAGGGTGACGCTGAGGTTACTTCCGAGGCTTCTTCTCAGCTCAGCACCGAAACCACTCCGCAGGTTATTATAATGGAGGAGCAGGAGCAGGAGTCGGAGCCTGCACCCGAGGAGGATGAGAATATAGACAACAAGTGGGCAATGTTCCTTGTGAACAAAAAAAATCCGCTGCCGATGGACTACGACAGCAGGATTGAAACGACAATGATTTTCAAAAGCTGGAGAGAATATTTTATGGATTCCCGTGCTGCATCGTATCTGGAGGATATGCTTGCTGCCGCAAAGGAGGACGGAGTTGACCTGCTGGTTGTTTCTGCTTACCGTACAATCGAGTATCAGCAGCAGAATTTTGACAACAGCGTGCAGGACAGAATTGACAACAGGGGTATGACCTATGATGAGGCTTATGCCGATACCCTTGCAGAGGTTGCACTTCCGGGTGAAAGTGAGCATAATGCAGGTCTTGCACTGGATATTATGTCTGAGGAATACACAAGTATGGATGATGACGGCTTTGAGGATACCGAAGCATTCAGTTGGCTTGATAAAAACGCACATAAGTATGGCTTTATTCTTCGTTACCCAAAGGGCAAGCAGGAAATTACAGGTATCATTTACGAGCCGTGGCACTACAGATTTGTAGGTGTTTACTACGCAAATGAAATCAAGGAAAGCGGTCTTTGCCTTGAAGAATATTACGAGAAGCAGGGCTGGGTTGACGAAAACGGCAAGGCAACGGAAATGTTAGGCCCGTTTGAGGAAAAAGAGGAAGAGCCTGAGGTGACAACAGCTCCTGAAAATACAGAGGCTAAAGAAACAATGCCTACAACCCCGTATTCTGAGCAGAAGGTAACAATTATAGTATAAATTATACCGCATCCGATGCAGTTGTCGGATGCGGTATTTTTGCGTAAATAGCTGAATTATAATTCGGCTTACTTTTCTTTCGGCTTGAATATCAGTGCACCAAGAAGTCCGAAAAGTATGGCGGCGGTTATTCCGCCTGCGGCATTGGTAAGTCCGCCTGTGAGAATTCCGAGCAGACCCTTTTCGTCAATCGCCTGACGTACCCCGTCCGCAAGCAGATTTCCGAAGCCTGTCAGGGGCACGGTTGCTCCTGCCCCTGCAAAATCAATCAGCGGCTGATACAGATTGAACGCACCCAGAGCCACACCGATTACAACGTATGAAACCAGAATTCTTGCAGGAGTAAGCTTGGTGTAATCAATCAGCAGCTGTCCAACTGCACAGAATGCCCCTCCCACAATAAACGCTTTAAGATAATCCATCAGCATTTTCAGCACCTCCCTCGTGGTCGTGCAGACGGCTTTCCGCAGAAATAAATACAGCGTGGGAAATGGACGGAATACTTTCGCCCTGCTGAGAAGCGGTTGTTGACATAAGTGCACCCGTTGCACAGAAAAGAATATTTTTCAGTTCGCCTGTACGCAGCTTCGGCAGGAAATATCCGCACAGCACCGATGCTGAACAGCCGCAGCCCGAACCGCCTGCGTGTACGTCCTGTCCCTCGATATCGAACATCATAACACCGCAGTCACGGTGCTTTGCGGAAATGTCAATATTTTCTGTCATCAGCAGCTCAATAAGAAGCTTGCTTCCTACCGTGCCGAGGTCGCCTGTTACGATTGCGTCAAAATCAGACGGCTCCATTGAAGTGTCCTGCAAAAAGGTTTTTATCACATATGCCGCAGCAGGAGCCATTGCAGCACCCATATTGTTGGCATCGGTCACGCCAAGGTCTACGATTTTGCCGATTGTGACAGCTCGTATGAATGGGGAAACTCTCTTTGGGGTAACCACAACGGCACCCGATGCTGTGCAGGTCCACTGTGCCGTGGGGGGACGTATCGACCCATAGGCAAGGGGAAAGCGGAATTGTCTCTCTGCCGTGCAGAAGTGCGAGGATGTGGCTGCAACGATATTTCCTCCCATTCCTCCGTCCGTGAGAAGTGCCGCAAGAGTAAGCCCCTCGGACATTGTTGAACAGGCACCGTAAATGCCGAGCAGAGGAATATTAAGGTCGCGCAGACCATAGGTAGAGCCTATGCACTGGTTGAGCAAATCCCCGGCAAACATATAGTCGATGTCATCGTTGCCGAGTTTTCCTTTTTTTATCGCACGCTGAACAGTGCGTTTTATCAGCTCGCTTTCGCCCTGCTCCCAGGTTTTTTGTCCGAAGTAAGCGTCCTCGGAAACTTCATCAAAGCAGTCCGCAAGCGGACCCTCGCCCTCTTTTTTTCCGACAGTTGAGGCATAGCTGTGTATTGTCGGCGGACTTTCCATAATAAAGGTATTTCGTGAAATCTTTTTTGCCATAGAAAATTTCCTTTCGGATTTTTTTATATTTTTCCACGGTAAAACTGTTTTATACTATAAATATAAATTACAATTTGTCTGTGAGTGTGGAGTTTGGAGAGTGGAGTGAGGAGTTAAAGAGAACCATAGTTTACACAACAACTCCACACTCCACTCTCAACACTCCTAACTCTATAAATTATAATTTATCTTGCATAGAATTCTGCAAGTTTCATTTCGGATAATTGCAAAAAATTAAAATTATTCGCTTTTCCACTTGAATTGCGTTGATATATGTGGTATAATAAATATGTATTTTTAAAATAAGAAAGGGAGTTTTTTATGCTGGAAATAAAAGTAACAAGAACTACAGCTCCAAAGGCTAAGCCTGCTGATGAAACAAAGCTTGGTTTCGGTAAGATTTTTACTGACCATATGTTCCTTATGAACTACGATGAGGGTCAGGGCTGGCACGATGCAAGAATTGTTCCTTACGGACCAATTCCTATGGACCCTGCTTCTATGTGTCTCCACTACGGTCAGGCAGACTTTGAGGGTCTTAAGGCTTACAGAACTGCTGACGGCAAAATTCAGCTTTTCCGTCCTGAGCAGAATATGGCAAGACTCAACCTCTCCAACGACCGTCTCTGTATCCCACAGATTGACGAAGCTTTCGCTGTTGAAGCCATCAAGACTCTTGTAAAGGTTGACGAGGACTGGATTCCTACTGCTGAGGGCACTTCCCTCTACATCCGTCCATACATTTTTGCAATTGACCCTATGGTTGGCGTACACCCTGCAAAGCACCTCATCTTCGCTATCATTCTTTCCCCTGTTGGTGCTTATTATGCAAACGGACTTGCTCCTGTTAAGATTTACGTTGAAGAAAAGTACGTTCGTGCAGTAACAGGCGGTACAGGCTTCACAAAGGCTGCTGCAAACTATGCTGTATCCCTCAAGGCTCAGGAAGAAGCTGAAAAGCAGGGCTACGCACAGGTTCTCTGGCTTGACGGCGTACATAGAAAGTACATTGACGAAGTTGGTGCTATGAATGTATTCTTCGTTGTTGACGGCGAAGTTATCACACCAAGCCTTGACAGAGGCTCTATCCTCGGCGGTATCACAAGAAAGTCCTGCATTGAGCTTCTCAAGAATATGGGCTACAAGGTTACAGAGCGTGACATCGAAATTGACGAGCTTGTTAAGGCTTACGACGAAGGCAAGTTCGACGAAGCTTTCGGTACAGGTACAGCTGCTGTTATCTCTCCTGTAGGCGAGCTCAAGTACGGCGACAAGGTTATGGTTCTCAACAACGGCGAAATCGGCGAGATTTCCCAGAAGCTTTACGATACTCTCACAGGTATTCAGTGGGGCAAGGTTGAGGACAAGTTCGGCTGGACAGTTCCTGTCGGCGAATGTTGCTGCTGCAAGAAGTAATTCGGTAAAATATTACGGAGATTTACTGGGGAAAACCTTTCTGAGGAAAGGTTATTCCCCAGACCCCTTTCCAAAGACTTTTAGTCTAATTTTCCATATAGGGCTATAGCCCTATATGGAAAATTACGTTGAAAGTTTTAGGGAGGGAGTTTGAGGGATGACCCT
>JAZQBN010000102.1:0-7649 GCA_045545795.1 Oscillospiraceae bacterium | reverse complement strand
GAAATGACAAGCCTTTAGTAATGAAGTTGCACTAATTGTACCAAATACTTTTGCTGAAGAAAACTCTTTCAATATACTTCTTTTTAAATAAGCAACATCGTCATAACATAAACTGTTATCCCTGATACACATAAGAAAAGTATGTAAAAGTTTGCCTTGCTCGCTTTCTAATTTGCCACATTTGGTATTTTTCTTAATTACTGGTTTTATTTTACTTATATCTACTAATTCGACTTCTTTTTTTATCCAATGATTATATTCACGTTCATAATTTGCTGGATTATTGACAACTAAATAATGTGGAGTCCTATTATTGATTTTATTATTCTTTACATAATTATCGATATAACTCATAATAAGCTTTAAATTGTTATCATTAAGTGAATAACCAACAAATAAAAAAGTTTTATCAAATAATAGTGATTTTATATATGACTCGATGATTTCATGTGAATATGAATATGTAAGATAATCATCTTCCTTCAACACAAGATTTGTGATGTCAGATATATCACCATGCATTTTTATAATATATCTACGGCCCTTTTTTTCAAGCAAATCTCTATCGTTTTTTATTATTGTATAATTACTGACATTAGGGTGTTTTACATCCTCAATTAAATGGTCATAGTTAGTTGTTATTATATGTTCAGGATTTAATTCAATAATTAGTTGATTAATTGCATTAGGCAAATATGTTGCATGAAATTTTCTGCGTAAAAAGTCCTCATATTCTTCTTTTCCCATCATTTCAAAAAAATACTGAGGTATTTTTAAAAATTCATCAGCAGAATAATTATATTTCCAATAACATCTACTATTGGAACTGCAAAACTCATATCCATTGCCACACTCAGAATGGTGCTCATATTTTACTACACATTTCTCACATATGTCGTCATAGCCTATTTTTATTGCAATATCTCTGACAAGCTCCCACCAAGAACATACGCCTGAATTCTTTGAAACACCAGCTCCAACAAAAATAACCAACTTGTGCTGATTGTTTATCTCTCTTATTTTTTCAATTTGTGAAATAATATTTTCCATAAACACGCTCCTTAATTGAAGTATAGCTTGATAAAATCAAGTATGCAAAATTTATCTGTAAATTCAAATATGGTTATTCCGTTATACACTAAAACTATTTTCAACCAAATACAAAAGCTCAACCGCCCAGAAAGTAAGGTCACAAAGCAGAGCATATTTATTTTTATAGTTCGATTCCAAACTTATTCTCAATAAAATATCTGTATTCGGGATGTTCACTGGCTTCTTCATATTCATGTTTCATTGTATCGGCTATCCATTTAAGTTTAGCTTCGCTTAAACTTTCATAACGTATAATTCTGATAAGACCATTTTCTTCAGCTTTGATTATTTCATCGTAAGCGTCCTCAATGAATTCGCAATCCGAAACATCAACTTTTTCTCTTGAAGTAACCGCATAAGGAACATTTATTGTATAGCCAGAATTATTGACGCTTTCGGCAGAATAAATATACCCCGACACACCTTTATATGTATCAATCAAAGCATTTGGATAATATTCTTCAAGATTAAGAATGCCGTCTTTGTCAAAGCCGTAGCTTGCCCATTTATGCCATACGCCCGAATAGTTAAATCCTGTTTCCTTGCAGAATTTTTCAACAGCATTGCTTAAATATACAAGGACATTTTCTCGTTTTTCAGAAAAATAAATCAATGGAATGTCGAGGTTTGAAATTCTCGGTTCAAGTGTTTTTATGCCTTTAACAGAAGAAGCGTGATAGAACATTATAACACCTCCAAAACATCCCTCAACCTATTCACAACATAATCCGCCTTTTGAAATTCATTCATAGGCTGTTGATATATGCTGAACCCCTGTTTAACCCATATCGTTTTCATCCCAAGCTTTCTCGCAGGCTCAATGTCATTGTCAAGTCTGTCACCAATCATAAAAGCATCTTCTGGCGAACATTCCGCACGGCTTAAAGCTCTGAGAAAAATCTCCTTGTCGGGTTTTGCAACGCCTTCCTCGGCTGACGCAATAACAATGCTTATGTATTTCATAAGTCCCCATTTTTCTAAACGGGACTGTGTTCCTGAATTTTGATTTGCAATTATGCCTATCTTGTAACCACGTTCCGATAAAGCACTAAGAACATTTTCGGCATCAGGATAAGGCTTTTCATCTTCTGTATGCCAAGAAGTTTTTGTAAGTCCGAAAAAATTTATAGCTTCAATATCACCATTGAGATTTTGCTTTGCAAAGAAAATTCTTTTCTCGTTGAACTGCTCAAAGGTAATATCTGTTCCTTCAATAGCATCTCTGATACGATGATTATAACATTCAGCTTCATCAATGAGGGTTGAACCGACATCGAAGAAAAGCCAGTTGATATTATCCACGTTATACCTCCTGAGAAAAAAGATAATTCTTTATATCCCCCACAAACTGATTACCACAGCGTGCAAGCTCACCCAAAACTCTGTCTGTTCCGTATTCGGTCTGGTACCAATTTTCTTTGGTAATATTATAGCAATGTACAGGACAAACCTTTATATCAACATCAGGGAACGCCATCTGATAAAGCATTAAGCAACGTCGTGCGTGAAAGGCTTTGCATACAATGATAGCTGTCGTTATCTCTATACCTTGTTCATCAACAGCTTTGCGTGAGAGAAAAGCATTATCACGGGTATGTCCAGATTTATTTTCTTGAATAATTGCAGACATTGGAACATCGTTCTTCACTAATGCGTCTGTGAAAAATTCGCAATCGGAGTGATAATCACCGTTATATATTTCTGCTTTGAAACGAACTCCGTGCCACTTATCTGCCTTAACGCTTATACCGCCTGACGGGATAAGCCATTTTGCCAAACCTTTGTGATACAGTTCTGCCGCATATTCAGGTTGCTGTGGATGAGAGCCTCCGGGAAGAAAAATTGCATCTACCTTCTGCGGTTCATCGGACACAAATATATAATCTGAAATATCAGTAATAATACGATTGGTCATATGGATATCCTCCTACAAATCATCTGCACTAATTATACCACAAATTTCCCTATATTTCAACGATTCCTACCAAACATCACCCCATCTCCATCCCAGACTCCTCTCTGGTCCTCTGTCCATTTCTAACCTCCCAATACGCATTATCAAGTTCTTTTTTTCTGTGTGCCATATCCATTCTTGCATAAGTACCCGACATTTTTTCAACCATGCAATTTACTGTGCTGTAAATATTATTTTTCTGATTTTTATTAAGCTTTGCATATTGTTCCTTTTCAGCCTCAAGCTCCTCAACCTTCCTCTGAACCATCTGCCTTCCCAGCTGTTCAGCCTGTTCTCTGATGTTACGTTTCTTTTCGGCTTTAAGCTGTTCAATCTGCCTTAACCTTTCTTCTATGGCAGCCTTATCCTCATCAGAAGTAAGCGTGTTACCTGACAAACGCTTCATTGTATCTACTGCCGACATAAATCCATCATAGGCTTCTTTATCCATCTCATATTTCTCAGCACTATGTTTTGCAATAAAATTCTGAATTACATTCTTTTTCTTCGGCATATTTGCAATGACACCTACCAGTATCATTATCTGCTTGCGGTTGCTTTGAATGTCATTTTTCAAATTCTCGTTTTCTTCAGTAAGTGCTTTGTTTTCAGCTTTTAAATCATGGTTATTATTAAGAGCTTCATCTACAATATCTGCGGCTTCCTGTTTTGCCGCTGTTATTATACTTTCAGCTTCTTCACGAGCCTGATTTCGTCTAGTTTCAGCCTCATTTTCAATCTGTTCTTTTTCAACAAAAGCCTTATGAATAACAGCCGCAGCATCATTTTCAGCCTGCTCCTTGATTTCGTAGGCTTTTTCAATGGTTCTATCTGAAACCGCTTCCGCATTTGAAATAATTTCCTGTGCTTGACGGTTTGCGTCTTTAATGGTGTTATTAGCCTGCTGATTAGCATTTTTAAGCGTTTCATATGCTTTGATACTTGCAGCATCAACAATATCCTGTGCCTTCTGTTCAGCAGCTTTACACATTTCCTGTGCGTCTGCCTTTGCATCACGGATTATATCGGAATATTCCTTGGTTGTATAGGTCTTGCCACGGTTATTTGCTTTTTCTTCTTCTCTGGTCTTGGTTTCATAGCCAAAACAGTTGCATATTGTCTTTAATATTAACCGTTCGTTGTTACGCCACTGCTTGTACGCAACATTCTTATTTGTAAATCCCATATCAGCCAATGCTCTTTCAAAGCCTACCTGCTTTTCGGGACCTTTATTGTAGCCGCTTCCAACAGGAACATAATCTATATGAATATGAGGAGTGCCGTGCCATTCATCATTGTGAATAGCAGCGTAAACAACTTTAAAGCTTGGATTGCGTTCTTCAAACGGGGGAATATATAAATCATCTGACTCAGGACTGTTGTCATCAAGACGTTCAAGACAAGGTCTGCCGTCTTTATCAGCAGCAAATTTAAACCTGCCGCCCTCATAAAAACAGGTGAGAATTGCCTTTGCACGTTCAGCCTCAGGGTTAGGCATAAGATTACTGCTGTCAGTTACTTCGTTTCCGTTCACGTCATAATATGTACGTTCTTTTGTATCCCATTTAACAGGGTTGCCGTCTTTATCAATGAAATTGCCATACTCGTCACGCATAAAGTGTCCGAATTCCTGACAATCTCCAACCTGAAACAAATCCTCATTAAAAGATTTTATCTCATGCCTACCTCTTGCAGTAGAAGTAAGAATTACCTGTGCACTTTCATTTTCAGGCTCAACTCCGAAAAGATGCTTGAAGTAGCCTTTTCTGTCATACTTTCTTCTGTCACTACGCTTCTGTTTATGATTATATTCATCAATAGCATCACCGAAGGCTTCTTCGTAAGCTGCAGCAAGTGTACTGTTCTTAAAGATAATATTATTCTGAATAAGCCTTGGATCAACATTTTTAGGGTTGATTTTACGGTCATTGTGAATAAGGTTTCCTGTCTGTCCATTACCTAAATTCTTGTTGTGGTTTGATGTAATTCCAGCTGCCATAATATCCGTCCTTTCTCAAAGTCAATGCTTTCGTCAATCGGTATGCCGATTGTTTCATACGCCAAGAAACTATTGACAAAAAGGCAGACCTTTTCATCAATAGTGGCGCAAGGAGGGAGGGGCTCCCTTCCTCCTTGACCTCCTACCCATTTTGCACCCACTATGCAATTTACAAATATTTCCGCATATGGGTACAAAAAAAGAGCATAAAAATACACTTCAAGTGAAGTATAATTTCATGCTCAATCATATCTTAAATTCAAGCTTCACCTTAGCAGGGTGTCACTCTTGTAGGAATTTAAGCCTTTTCATTTTCGTGCTCCATTTTTTCTTAAACTCAGGCTTCGCCTTAGCAGGGCGTCACCCTTATGTGAGTTTAAGCTTTTTCGTTTTCGTGCTCTATTCTATCATGAATTCAAGCTTCGCCTTAGCAGGGCGTTGCTCTTGTATGAATTCAAGACCTATGCAATCTTATGAAATTTTATATTCAATTTGATTTTATTATACACCTTTTGAATTAAATGTCAAGCCTGAGTTTTCTCGTATCAGTTGATTTATTGAGAATGAACAAATATTGTCAAGATTTGATAATACGATTTGTTTTATTATTTTTTCGTATGTTTGAATGATGGGCTTTCAGGGGTCCATCATTTTTTGTTTGCGGGCGTAAAAATACCCTGTGGAGATTGCTCTTCACAGGGTATTTATCAAATATGTAAAAAAATTCAGTTATGATAACTTGTTTTTAAAATAATCGGACTTCAAAATAGAATAGCAAACCGCATCAAAAACTGTTCCATCGTATCTTTGACAACCTTGTTCTATTGTAACTTCATATTCAAATCCGCAATTTTCAAGAACTTTTTTAGATTTAATATTCTCAGGATAATGAAAGGCTGATAACAAATCTATATCTATTTCCTCAAACAAATATTTAATAATTCGTTTAACAGCTTGTGTCATATAACCATTTCCCCAATAATCTTCTAACAAAACATAGTTTATAGATTTAGCGTAAAACTTACCGCGATTATTATCGGGATAAACTCGTATACAACCAATTACTTTTCCATTATTCTTTAACTCAACTGCCCATTGCTCATCACTTTCTATATACTTATTTAAAGTTTCGATTGAAATGTTTATATCCGAATGAGGTTCCCATCCACCCATACATACCGAAGAATTTTTCATAATACTAAACAAATCATCAGCATCATTCATTCGCCATTTTCTTAAAATAAGCTGCGACGTTTCTAATGTTTTCATATTTAATTCACCTTACAAATTTCGTTTTTATTTATTATAACGAAGCCATGCTTAAAAGTCAATAACGAAACGGTAATCACCTTATGTACTGTTAATGCAAAATATCTTTCTATTGATTTTTATTAGCTTTTCTGATATAATATTAGTGAAAGGTGTGATGTGCTTGAATATTCAAATTGATAAACTTACGCCTTGCCTTGAAAAAGTTTCAACAGGCAAAATTGTTAATACAACATTTTCACTTGCAACCGAAAGCGATTTATCTGACCTTAAAGGTTGGAAATTCAAATGGCATGATTTATTGCCGACAAAATTTGAAATATACAAGCTTACCGCTGAAAATGATGAGCGTATTCAAGGTCTTGTAATGCTTGAGGATGTGAGCACTGATAAGGCTGTTTATGTAAAAGTAGCAGAAAGTGCTCCGCATAATATAGGCAAACAAAAAGAATATGCCGGTGTAGGCGGTCATCTGTTTGCAATAGCTGTAACTCGTTCTTTGGAGCTTGGCTATGGTGGTTTCACATATATGGACGCTAAGAATATTCACCTTGTAAATCACTATGCTAAAACTTTAGGAGCATTCCTCATTGGTACACCTCACCCATATCGAATGATTATCGATGAAAATGCTGCAAGTCGTCTTATCGAATACTACAACTTCAGGAGGGATTAGTATGTCTGAAAAAGAATTCCGTGAAATCTGTGAACTTGATAACATTGCTGAGGAAGCAGGCGGCTTTGTTGACAGCAGCTTATCTTCCGCCTCAGAGGTTCATTACGACTATCGTTCCATTATTTCATACTGCAAGGAAAGAAACATTGAACCTATTGACATGACTATCAGAGAGATGCAGAAATTTATTATTGCTTGACAAAAACTGAACTTATAATTGAATATAATTATGCAGACAGCCTTGAATCAGGATTTGATATCAAGGCTGTTTTTATATTTATAGATAGTTTGTATGCAATTATTTTAAGTTGCTTGTTGCGATAAAAACAGTGCTCACGCACTGCCGAATTGGATTCAAAGTAATATATATTCTAATTGTATGTTACTTTTACGGCAGAAAGCTGCCGTCGGGATAGTGTTTAGGATAGTGTATGACATTACAGGAGTCTGCACTGTCCATCTCAGGCATTGTTCCCACAATTGAACACAGGTAGACGTGAATAGCGGACTGTTATCATTGCACAAGTCCAGTAAAAACGGACAATAGAAAAAAACAGTCTCCTATGGTATAATGAAATAAATACCATAGGAGGAATTCTTATGCCCAGAAGTTACAGACACATACAGCAGTATGAAAAAGAAATAATTGAATTATTTGA
>JAZQBN010000101.1:0-7987 GCA_045545795.1 Oscillospiraceae bacterium | reverse complement strand
TAAAACAAAATTACATTTCGGACTCTTCAACATCTCTTCGATTTTATTGATGCCGATGTTGGAATATGCAGCAGCTTCCTGCTTTGTCATTGTCATTTTCAGCCAAAACGGTATCTGATTATTCGCAACCTGTTCCATATTATCGCTCCTTTCTTTTTTGACGTTATTCTGTGACTTTATCGTTATATATGTTAATATATCAGCTTGTATGCACTTTGTCAACAGAAAATTCATTTTATTCTGCATTTGATTCGTTATATATAATACAAAAAAGTCGCCCTTATTTCAAGGACGGCTTTACGGTTTAATGAACTCGCTTATGCGTAGCAAATCCAGATGCCAAGAAATTCGCAGCCATCTCCGTGAACGGATGTTACTGCTGTATTGAAATGTCTGGACAAAGTTACTGTAATATCTTCAAACCAGTAATCGCCAGTCTTTTCAGCCTTGTCGGTGTCGTTATAGCGAATACCATTATCGTATTCAACTTCCAGCAAACCATTTGTAAGTTCAGAAATCAAGGCTTTGAAATCCTCGTATTCCATAAAGATACATTTTCTCAACTGATTCGGGCTTACATTATCCATTTTTGATTACTTCCTTTCAATAGCGTCAAGGATTCTTGCGGCAGAAGCTTCGGGGTTTACGATGCCTTCTACACCACCAAGAAAATCTTCTGGAGCAATATCGTCTTCCAGACCGTTCTTGATAATAAATTCTGAAATCACTCTATCAGCGTCGCTCCAATCGTTCGCTGCTTTCACACGTTTTTTCAGAGCGGTCATAATTTTCTTCGGAACTTCCATTTTATCACTCCTTATTCTTATGATGAAACTTTGCTATCAAGATAGCCAGCACATCATTGACTTCAATAGGGGTAGAAAGCGGAATAGTAATATCTTCCTGTATTTCTCCATCTACTGTCAGATGCCATTTGTTGGCGATACGAACTGCACTGAATTTCTCAAAAATGCTGCCAGTTACACGGCAAGCGTTTGCAGTAAGTTTATCCAGCGGAACGATTTGCGTGCTGCCATCACGCAACAGTCTGTTTCTCACAAGGCAAGGAGCAAGGTTCTTTTCATCGAACTGCACTTCCCAAGTCTCGCCTGCATACTGCACATAGTCACCGAAATAAATTGTCTTGTCCTGTCTGTCGCTGCACATAGCAGAAGAAGTTACGGTTTCAGGGAATACTGAAATAGCTGTCGCAGAAAGAGCAACTGTGCCATCTCCATTATCGTTAGAACAGATGCCAAGATTTGAGGGGATAATGTACACTCTGTCTGCACCTTTCCATACATATCCATATACCCACTTCTTCTTTCCGTAGAGAGCCATACCTCTCTTAACAGTAGTGTTGAAGATAGTAATATCTTTCTCTCTCATATCAAGCACTCCTTTCCAGAAGCTTTTTGTACTGTTCACGATAACGGTCTTCACGCTCACGTTTTGCCTTCAGTTTGGCAAATTCAGCCTTTCTTTTCTGTTTCTTGATGTAAAGCCTGAACTCTTGTGCCATTCTGATTATGAAAAATACAGCCGCTGAAAGCAGAAAAATGCGAATGACATCTTCTGTATCCTTTGTCCAGAACAGTGAACAAAGGTCAGCGAGGAAAAAGAGTGTAAAGCAGGACAAGCTGCCAAGCAGGAACTTGCTTCCTGTTCCTGACATCTCTCCCACTACCATTTTACTTGCTACAAGGATTGTTGCACACAAAAACACAATAAACATTTGTCTATCTCCTTTTTAATTCGTTGTTATGTTGTTTACCCGTCTGTTTTGATGTAGAATTTGATTCTTTTGCCTGTTTCTTCGTTGCAGTTGTAGTAATGAAATGCGTCAAGCCACTTTTCAAACCACTCTGCAATAGGAGTATTGTCATCGCAATCCTGCATAATCGGCGTAGGCGGCTGCCAAGCGTTATAAGGACTCAACTTACTGGGGAGAGCATAAACTATCTCACCGCCAAGCACAAGCTGTCGTGCTTTCTGTTTTGTAATCCTATGGAACATTTTTATACCGCCTTTCGTGTTTCACTATAATCATTATACCAAATCCGTGCATATTTGTCAAGAGGTTATGCACCTTTTTGGTATAGAAAAAGCTCTGTGATTTTACACAGAAATTGTGCATAATCACAAGAGCCTTAAAAACTGATATTTCTTACACTTGATGTGTTATAAACTTTCCTCTTCTGACTTGCATAGATGTGCGTGGGTAAATGCAGAACAGTATTTCATTCCTTCTTTGAATAGGACTGGATATGGAATGGCTTTTCCCATAGCTTCTGCATATGTAAGCACAAGTGCAAGTTCGTCTTCATTGTTACACACGATACAGCGTTCGCTGTTGTACATAAGATAGTTTAATTGTGTAACTGGTTCACTGCATACAATTCTGTTTTCGGGAATCATCTTCACGCCGCAATTCGGGCAAACCGCCAATTGTGTTCTTAAATTTGGCATCTGACTTTCTTTGTCGCACAGCGAACAACTTGCATACTCAACATTTCTGTTGATTGTACCGTCTGCGTTTGAAGCGAAACGGTAACAATGCCAAACTGCTCGCTTCTTCTTTTCATCAACACGCCAAACTTCTTTGCTACCGTGCATTTAAGTTCTCTCCTTTCTACGTTCACAAAGCTCCTGCAATGCTTGCTCTGCATTTTCCAGAAGCAGGAATACTGTCTTTCCAAAGCTACTGAAAGAAGGCGTGAAATAAACGCTGTGATTTCCTATGTAACGCTGAACGCAAGGACGCAACCTTACATAATTCCTTCTTCTGGTGAAATAGATTCCCTCAACTGTACAAGGTTCAATGAGTCCGTTTGCAATCAGATAAACTGTATCTCCCACTCTGCAAGGGAATCTTACGGTCATATCGACACTTTCGTAATCGAAACAAAATCCATCAGCAGGATGTGCTGCGTTTTTACATACTTTTTGATTGTAGCAAGTTTCACACTTGTTCATCTGTTATACTCCTTTGTATCTTTTGGCAAAAGCGAAAGCTTCTTGGAACGCTCTTTCGGGTGTTTCAGACCATCCAGCTCCTACAACGTGTGATTCTTCCTCTACCTGATACAGTACCCAACAATAAGGACATTTGGGATACAACGATTCAGCAGAAAAAGATATTTCGACTTTATAACCTTGAAGCATTTGAATCACACTCCTTTTTTGTGAATCTTTTAGTTATACTTTGCTGACATAACACCAGCTTTGCGGCGGCTTGGTAATAACTTGACCACATCTTTGCCTTTCTCCTGCACGATAGCAATGGTAATCGTAAGTGCATCCGTCTGCGGTCTGATACGGACATTTTGCAGGTGTAAAAAAGTCTGTCAGTGCCTTTGGTTTGTCATAGATGACAAGATTGGAAATGTGCCAACCGTAGCACGCTCTATACTTGTCATCGCCCTGTTTGCGAGGCAGTTCCAGATACTTGAAAATATCCTCTCTTGTAAGGCAAGAACCTGCCAGAGCTTTATCTGCATCTTCTTTAACAACAAGCGAACTTTGTCCAATCCATTCGATGCTATCACAGATAAATTCTCCGATGATTTTTTTGCAAAGAAAATTATCCTGTGAATATTCGCCCTCTTCGCAAGCCAAACGCATACCGTAATCATAGACAACCCGACCGTCGGGAAGTTTCAACAACTCGTGTGCATATTCTCCGAGAGTTCTGCGACCTTCCTCGTGATACCAGAAAATTTCGGATTTTGGCGGCAACGTGCAATAAATATAAACCTTAAACGGTGTATTCAGTTTCGGCTTTGTTTTTCTGATTTCAACTGTTTTTTCGCCTCTTGCAATCAGCTCACACCACTTTGGATTGATGCTGATAAGCACGGCTTTTTCATTCTGTAAAAGGTTCATTATATTTACTCCTTATTGCAAGTATCGCTTTTTACGATTTTGTAGATATGAAAAGCGTATACCATATCGACATTTGTTTCATCGCCGATATATTCACATTCGGGTTTCTGCACACCGATGTATTCGCCCCATTTATGCCAACGCCAGCCTTCGTTATATTTTCTGAAGACAGGCATAAGACGGATGATAAACTCTCCGTTCATCTGTTCTTTCGCTTCGCCAGAGACAGATTCCTTGACAATTCTGTCATACATATCAAGAGCTTGCGAAGCGTTATCGCAGACTCCGTAATTGTGTATTACCAGCGGTGTAACCGTTTTGGATTTGTAGATGGATTTGTCTTCTTGATAATCAGTGAAGTTTTTGAGAGCGAAATGCGTGTTTGCATTACTCATTACATACACACCTGTAAAATCGCTTCTGGTATCGGCGATACGCTTTGCGTCTCTGCTCTCCTCATCATCGTCGAGTGCTTTAAGCCACTCTTCATAAGGGCAAAAAACGTCATCAAAGCTTTCAATCGGCGGTATTTCATCGAAGTTTTCGTCATTTTTGTTTTCTTCATTGAAAGTTACAAGAAACTTATTGTAATTTTCAATTTTTTCGGGAGAACCTTTAATAGTTACAAGCATATCACTCACGCTTCCTTTCTGTTAAGGCTTGCAATAGCCACAAGGAGAATAACCCTGTTCAATCAGACTGTCTCTTGTGCCAGCATATTCTTTACGATTTTGCTCCGAAATCTTTGCTGCTGAAGAACAAAACTCATCGTGAAACTTCATAGAGCTTACATTCAGAATATAAACTCCCGCTTCTACAGACCCGCTATCATCAGAAGCAGCTTCTGTCTGTGCGAATGTAGTTTGTGCAGAAACATTTTCAACTGAACCAGCCGTGAAAACGTCTTCTTCGTTTGCTTCTCTGGTTACGCTCATTGTAACAGTCTTACCATCAGAATAAGCGAACACATCTCCATTGAGGTCTGTTCTGTATGTAGTTACTTCTGCATCACGCAGTCTGGAAAGTACAGCGTCTGTAGGGTGCTGATAAGAATTTCCTTCTCCTACGGAAATCACAGCATATTCAGGCATAATCGCATTCAGCCATACATAGCTTGTGGAGCTGTCAGAACCGTGATGACCTACTTTAAGAACATCACAGGAAAGGTCAACACCTGTTGCGAGAACTGCCTGTTCTGCTTCGTATTCAGCATCTCCTGTAAACAAGAATTTTGTTTCTCCATAAGTCACCATCAGAATAATGGATGACTCATTAGTATCATCTGTTGCGTTGACTCCAAGAATCTTTACTTCTGCATTGCCAAGGTCATATACATCGCCAACTTCGGGGACAGTAAGCCCTGTAGACTGTGTTGCAGCCTTATCTTTGAAGTTGTTGAATGCTTTGGTTGTATTTGTGGTAACAGGACAAAGAACAATATCCGCTGTAGCATAACTCAATGCACCAGACAGACCACCGATATGGTCTTCGTGAGCGTGTGTACCGACCACAATATCAAGATTGTCAATGCCATCCCTTTCAAGAACGGAATATACGAGATTAGAGTCTTCGACATTGCCGCCGTCAATCAGCATATATTCACCATCACACTGAATGAGTGCGGCATCAGCCTGCCCTACATCAAGATAATGAATAGAAAAGAAAGAATCCGCAGGAATTTCAGAAGAATCAGTTGCTTCTGTAGTTGTATTAGTGGTAGTTGCTACCGATTCATCAGAAGCGATTGTTTCGTTTGTTGAAACAACATCGTTTTCTACTTTGATATTGGGAGCAGTTGCAGTTGTTTTTGTCTCCTCGACGATAGAAGAATTTTGTTCAGCAGGAGTACAAGCGGTAATAGACAAAACAAGCAGACTTGCAAGAAATGCGGAAAAGATTTTTTTAGACATAATAGAACCTTCTTTCAGAGATGGATGGAATTTCTTTCTATCTCTATTATATACCAAATCCGTGCATTTGTCAAGCCCTTTTTCTGTAAATCATTCGTTATTATTTCTGTGTTTATTTGTGCATTATTACAAATAGAGCCTCATCCGAAGACAAGGCTCTGTATAACTATGTGTTATTTGATGTTTTGGGCAAATCGTTTTACATTCT
Organism: Oscillospiraceae bacterium; assembly: GCA_045545795.1. GTDB lineage: Bacteria > Bacillota > Clostridia > Oscillospirales > Ruminococcaceae > RGIG8773. The sequence continues at coordinate 1,984 of JAZQBN010000101.1, read as the reverse complement.
CTTCATCAAGAGAAATCAGTTTTTCTTCCGCTTCCAGTTGTTTTTGATAAATAGAAGGGTTTGGATTTTCGCAAAAATAAAGAATAGTAGTAGCAAGAAACATTATAGCGATTATTCCGCAGTACGCAGGCACAAGAGAATCTAATGCAAAAGTAAGAATAAGTATAGCCGCCACAATTAAAGCAGCTCCAATTATAAGTGCAGTTTTCAAGTGAAGTTCGTGTTTGATTTCGGCTGCTTTTGTTTCGGCTTTTGCATCAAAAAACATCTGCATTGTTCTTTGCGTGCTTTCATCAGGCTCTTTCAGAAGTTCCGAAAATACAAGTACACCGCCCTCGACCACGACCCACAAGCACAAATCATCTTCAGAACTTTCGGGTTCGTGTGCAATCAGCTCCAGCTCTATGGAGTCGCAAGCCGAGCGTCGATTGAATGCGTTTACATTGGCTTTGAAATGTACTGTTTTATCGTCATAAGAAAATTCAACTTCTTTCAAACGAGAGTTCATATAAATCAATGTGCCAGCCTGTATTTCAAGTCCATTGCGAAGGAGAAGAGTTTTTGAAAATTGCAGGAATTTTCTTTCGATTTGCTGATTATCCTTTTCGCTGATGACGAAGCCATTTGCTTCTAACGCTTTTCTGACAATAGAAATACCTTTTTTTACAATCATTTTACTCTCCTTTTTGTGGCTACACAAATGCCGATAGTGGTAATCGTCATACAAACAACCAATGCAGTTGTTGGAATCAGTACAGCCAGCATCGCTGCTGAAGCAATAGATTCTTCAAAATATCGTTTCATATTCACTCCGTTTCCAATTCTTCAGACGACACAACACAAATTGTGCCATCGGGATTCAGTCTGGGTGTAATGCCGCCGAAGCCAGCGTTCATTGTTTTTTCACGATACACAATATACTGAACACCCGTTTCGGGGTCAGTCCAGATATAAATAGTTTCGTCGTTTGTTCCTACTTGTTCTCGGTCAGTTCTGTTGCCAAGCAACGCTTCAGCGTTTACATCACCATTGATTTCAACAGCGTTTTCTTCAACAAACTGTTCAACGCTTCCACAACCAGTTGTACAAACGAAAAGAAATAAGCTTGCCAAAACGAACGCTCCAGTTTTGAAATTTGTTCTCATTGCTTCCCCTTTCTTTTGATTAAGACCATCGCATTTTACGCCTGTAACGATAGCATTCCAAAAGGAACGCCTTCAGATGTTCGTAGTCCTTGCCATCTGAATGAGCAGAATAAACGAAAGTTCTGTTGCCAAAGTTGATGCCTTTGATGAGGTCATAAATCTTTTTGCAAGTCTTGTGAGAGATACTGCCTCTTTCATCGCCTTCAAGCAGAAAATCAAGAATATCTTCATCTTCTTCTTTGAAACGCTCATCCGAAAGAATACTTTCCAGCTTTTTGCTCCAATCATCATACTCTTTGTTGGAATGACAATACAAAAGCTGTTCGTAATGCTCTCCAACTTCTTTATCATAAGCGAGAGCGATGTTCTTACGAACATTGAAAAAACCGCCGTTCCCCATATAAAACGCATAACTACTGTTTGTCGCAGTCAATGTAACACCCATTACTCTTCAACCTTTCTTCCGCAATAATAGCAATAACGGATTTCACGAGGGTTAAGCTTGTGGTCAAAAGACTTCGTAGGCTTTCCGCTTTCACAGTGGCGGCAATACGAAGCTATACCGTTAAATTCATACTTTGTTGTTTCTGTATGATTGAGTTCCCCTTTGTTCGCCAGTTCCAGACAATACTTCAGACATTCGATGATAGTAATATCCAGAGAACTTACATCAGCAGGCTTGTTTTTCTTGCGGAAATTCAACTTGTTTATTTCCGACATCAGAGCAGAAGCAATTTTAATAGGTTCAAGTGGATTATCCATATCATCAAGCCATTGCTCTGCTGTTTGAACCATAGAGAAGTATACACCGTTGTTCAGTAAATGCTCTGCAAGGCGTT
>JAZQBN010000100.1:0-25497 GCA_045545795.1 Oscillospiraceae bacterium | reverse complement strand
CCTGCGGTCCCTGTCTTGGCGGATATATGGGTATCCTCGCTTCCGGTGAACGTTGCATTGCCACAACAAACCGCAATTTTGTAGGCCGCATGGGTCACGTTGAAAGTGAAGTCTATCTTGCTTCTCCCCACACTGCCGCCGCAAGCGCACTGACAGGCTATATCACCGAATACAAGGAGGCGTAAACATGAATACACAAGGTAAGGTTTTCAAATATCCCGATAACGTGGACACAGATGTTATTATCCCTGCACGTTATCTTAATACTCCAGATGCAAACGAGCTTGCTCTTCACTGCATGGAGGATATTGACACGGAATTTGTAAAGAATGTGAATACGGGCGACGTTATGGTTGCAGGCTGGAATTTCGGCTGCGGCAGTTCACGTGAACACGCTCCGCTTGTTATCAAGACCTGCGGTACAGGCTGTGTAATTGCCAAGAGTTTTGCAAGAATTTTCTATCGTAATGCAATAAATATCGGTCTTCCCATTCTTGAATGTGAAGAAGCGGCTGAAGAAATCAATGCAGGGGATGAAGTTTCGGTGGATTTTGATACAGGTATAATTACCGATATCACAACAGGAAAAACATATAATGCCCAGCCCTTTCCGCCTTTTATCCAGAACATTATCACAAAGGGCGGTCTGTTGAATGCACTGAAGGATGGTGAAAACAATGGTTAAGAATATCTCGGTTATCAGAGGTGACGGGATAGGTCCTGAAATCGTAGAGCAGGCGCTAAAAGTACTTGACAGAATTGCCGAAATCTACGGACACGAATTTAATTATACAGATGTGGATATGGGCGGCTGTGCAATTGATAAATACGGCGATCCTCTTCCTGCTTCGGAGCTTAAGAAGTGTGTTGAATCCGACAGCGTGCTTTTGGGTGCAGTAGGCGGAAATAAGTGGAATGATGTTCCGGGCAATATGCGTCCTGAAAAGGGCTTGCTGAGACTTCGTGAAGGAATGGGCGTATATTCCAACAACCGTCCTGCAAAAATCTGGAGGCAGTTAAGCGATGCTTCTCCTCTGAAAAAGGAAATCGTGGACAACGGTATTGATTTTATTATTGTAAGAGAGCTTATCGGCGGCATCTATTTCGGTGAACACAAAACCGAGGGTGATGTGGCAACCGACGTGCTTAAATACAGCGAAGCTGAAATCGAACGTATCGGCAGAATCGGCTTTGAAACAGCAAGAAAGAGAAATAAAAAGCTCTGCTCCGTAGAAAAGAGCAATGTTCTTGATTCCAGCCGTCTCTGGAAAAAGGTGATGCACCGTCTTGCGGAGGAATATCCCGATGTAGAGCTTTCCGATATGCTGGTTGATAACTGCGCCATGCAGATTGTAAAGAATCCCTCGCAGTTTGACGTTATCGTTACTGAAAATATGTTCGGTGATATTCTTTCAGATGAAGCCTCCATGATTACAGGCTCAATCGGTATGATTCCGTCATCAAGTCTTGGTGCTTCCACCTGCGGTCTGTACGAGCCTATTCACGGCTCTGCACCTGATATTGCAGGAAGGGACATTGCAAACCCTGTGGGAACAATCCTTTCAGCGGCGATGATGCTTCGTTTCAGCTTGGATATGCCAAAGGAAGCTGACGCAATTGAAAAGGCAGTTTCCGATTATCTTGATGCAGGCTATCGCACGGCTGACATAATGAGTGACGACATGAAGCTTGTAGGATGTAAGGGATGCGGTAATCTTATTGTGGATTATCTCAGAAAAGAATAATGCCAACCACTGATAGTTTATTAAAATACCGCCCCGTTCCGTACGTGAGTACAGAACGGGGCGGTATTTTTACATATTATCTTCTTAACGGTCTGTTAAAAGAGTCAGTCTTTGCTCATTTGTCTGCCTATACATATTTTACAGTCAGTTGTTTTTGTCGTCTGTGGGAGAACAGCCGAAATGCTTTGTATATGCCCTGTAAAAGACAGAATAATCACGGAAGCCGCAGTTTTCTGCCGCTTCCTGTGCGGAAACACCGTTTTTCAGCAGTTCCTTTGCCGCAGTAAGACGTTTTTTTGTTATGTAATCCCATGGTGCGGCACCGGTAGCTTGCCTGAACACACGGTTGAACTGTGATGCGCTTAAATAGAAATGCTCTGCCAGCTTAGGAACAGAAATGTCCTCTGTCAGATGACCATTCACATACATTATAATACGCTCCGCTGTACTCTGCCGTTTATGCCCTGACCTTTTCTTTTCACTCCATGCACGGTTTATCATATCCAGCAGTGTTATAAGATGTGTATTTATTGTAAGTCTCCTGCCGTAATCGTCGCTGTCACTGCACATTTCAGAAAAAAGCTTATTCACAAGCTTCATGTCCAGTTCTGCTGCTGAATACATATTGTCTTTACCTAAGATGCGATTTGTAAAAGGAGTCAGAAGCCTGTTTTCTGTATCTATATCCTTCACAATATCAAGAGGGAAATTCACCGCATAGCGTTCATAGGTGCTGCTGCCTGTTATTTTCGGGGAATGTGCCTCCGCAGGGCGCATTATCATCAGGCTGTTTTCATTAAGCGGATATTTTGAGCCTTCTACAAGATATTCCACATTTCCCGAAATAAAGAAATATATCTCACAGCGGTCATGAATGTGCATTGTAAAATCCCTGCCGTCGGGATTTTCGTCTATGGCGTGCCTTATATAGATATTTTCAAAGCTGTATTCGTTAAGCATAATCTCACCTCTTTTCTATTTTATCATATTATGCGTGAATTTGCAATATATAAAGCTTAAATTAACAATGGAAATGCAAATTCTTTCGTGATAGAATAATACTAACAACTAAAACGGAGGTAACTCTTATGAAATTCAGATTAGCGGCATTCGCTGATGAAGCAGACGGCAGAATTTCCGAGCAGATAAAGGCAATGACGAGAAACGGCGTTGATTATCTCGAAATCAGAGGTGTTGACGGAGAAAACATTTCAGACATTTCTCTTGAAAAGGCGCTGGAAGTACGCAGACAACTTGACGACGCAGGTCTTGGTGTCTGGTCTCTGGGCTCTCCTTACGGCAAAACAGGAATTTGTGACGATTTCGGAGCGCATCTTGATAAGTTCAGACATGGACTTGAGCTTGCGGAAATCCTCGGAGCAAAGCATATCAGAATGTTCAGCTTCTATGTTCCGTCAGGCGATGAGGAACGTTACAGAGACGAAGTTATGCGCCGACTTGAACAGTTTATCAGTGCCGCAGAGGGAAGCGGCGTAACACTTTGCCACGAAAACGAAAAGGGTATTTACGGCGATATGGCGGTACGCTGTGAGGAAATCCACAGAACATTTCCACAGCTTAAAGCGGTTTTCGACCCTGCAAACTTTGTTCAGTGCGGACAGGATACTGTTGAAGCGTGGAAGCTTCTTGCACCCTACGTTGAATATATGCACATCAAGGATGCTATGGCAGACGGCTCGGTTGTGCCTGCCGGCAAGGGTATCGGAAATCTTCCTTATCTGCTTAAAAATTACAAGGGAACAGTGCTTACACTTGAGCCGCATTTGTCTGTTTTTGACGGCTTTGACAAGCTTGAAGCTTCTGAAAAAACAAAGATGGGTTATTGTTATCCCACATCAAGAGCAGCATTTGACGCTGCTGTAAACGCACTTAAAGATTTGATATAAAGGAGAATTGTTATGGATAAAATCAGACTTGGTATCGTTGGACTCGGCAATATGGGCAGCGGACACTTCTACAATGTTTTCGGCGGAAAATGTCCGTCCGTTGAGGTTACAGCAGTATGCGACATCAACCCCGAAAAGCTTGAAAAGGCAAAGGATTACCCCACAGTAACACGCTTTACCGACAGCAATGAAATGCTTGACAGCGGACTTGTTGACGCTGTGCTGATTGCCGTGCCGCACTACGACCACCCTACAATTGCAATAGAATGTTTCAAGCGTAAAATCCACGTCCTTACCGAAAAGCCTGCGGGAGTTTACGCAAGACAGGTGCGTGAAATGAATGAAGCGGCTGAAAAGTCAGGCGTGAAATTTGGAATTATGTTCAATCAGCGTACTAATCCGATGTATAAAAAATCCCGTGAAATCGTGCAGAGCGGTGAGCTTGGCGAGCTGAAAAGAATGGTGTGGATTATCACAAACTGGTACCGCACACAGGCTTACTACAACTCAGGCAGCTGGAGAGCAACCTGGAGCGGTGAGGGCGGAGGTGTACTCCTCAATCAGGCACCACACAATCTTGACCTATGGCAGTGGATTTTCGGTATGCCGAAAAGAGTCCGTGCTTTCTGTGAATTCGGCAAGTACCACAACATTGACGTTGAGGATGACGTAACCATTTTCGGTGAGTACGAAAACGGTGCAACGGCAACATTCATCACAACAACAGGCGACGCCTGCGGTACAAACCGCCTTGAAATCACAGGCGACAAGGGTAAAATTGTTATCGAGCACGGCAAACTCTGTTGGTGGAAGCTGGCTGTACCTGAGCGTGAATTTTGCTTCACAGCAACAGAGGGCTTTGTTACCCCTGAAAACACCTATGAAGAATTTACCGCACCTGAGCCAGAGGGACACCCTGAAGTGCTTGAAGCCTTTGCACAGTCAATCCTCAACGGCACGGAAATGGTTGCAAGAGGCGAGGAGGGACTCAACTCACTTTCAATTTCAAATGCCGCATATCTTTCAACCTGGACAAACGACTGGGCTGAAATTCCTACAGATGAAGAATTGTTTGAAAAGTATCTCAATGAGCAGCGTGCGAACGAAAAATGCTCAAAAAAATAAAAACCGCTCACGTTGAAAATCTTGAAATTCTCCGTGAGCGGTGGAAGGTCAGATGGTAATGAATGTTGTGTTTTTGATGCTGGCGGTTATGGTCTGTTACACCATAACCTCGCTCAGCGATAAATATGCAGTATCGGAAGCGAAATTCACAGGCAACGAATTTACGTTTCTGATGTGCTCGTCAATGTCGTTCTTTCTTGCGTTTACACTGCCGTTTCAGGAGCTGAGGTTTACGCTGACTTGGCAAAGCTTTGTAGCAATAATCCTGATTGCAACGTGCAAAATGCTTGAATTCCAGATGAGTGCACTTGTGCTTAAACAGCTTTCGGCATTTGAGCTTAAAGCGTGGCTTGGTGTAACGCTTTTTGTTTCCTACATAACCGATGTCCTGTACGGTGCAGATTTGCGTGTGCTGAAAATTATCTGCATTGCTGTAACGGTTACAGGACTTGTTTTCATAGCCAAATCAGGCAGAGACGGAAAATTTGAGTACAGAAAAATTGCTGTTCCGCTTGTTCTGTACCTCGCCGCAAAATACGGCTACGGACTTGTGATAAAAGCGTTCACACCGTATATTTCCCCGACAGTTCAGCTTTTGCCTGCACTGGTAATAATAGCAATAATAATGCTGTTCAGAATAAAACCGTCGGAAATTATGAAAAAGAACAAGATTGGTGCGTTGAAGGTTATCCTTGCAAGAATACCCAATGCGGCAGGAATGCTCCTTGAAAACGCCGTTATCGCAATCAGCCTTGCAAACTATTCCTTTATTCAGCCTATGATACTTGTATCACTGTTCCTGATAGGAATTCTGCGTAAGGAAAGCCATTCAAAGCTGAATTTGGTCGGCAGTGTGATTTGCGTTGCAGGTGTGGTAATGTTTCAGATTTTATAAAGCCATTACCTTGACTTAAAACATCTCAATAAATTTCTTTTTTGCACCCGAAGCCTGCTCATTTTCAAGCCAGCAAAGCTCCAGTGTACGCTCAGGCAGCGGCTTGTCAAGCTTTATTTCAAACAGCTCACCCCGTATATCCGCAAATTCGCGTGTAACGCAGGATATTCCGAGCCCTATCCGTGCAAATTCAACAAGCAATTCGTGAGTACCAAGTTCAATTTCAGGCTTGAGAATTATTCCGTCAGAACCGAATTCAGCATCTATAGCACGTCGTGAGTTGGACAGCGTTTCAAGCATTATAAGCGGATATTCGGCAACTTCCTTTCGTGTTACAACTTTCCCGTCAAGCTGTTTGTATGCCGCACCTCCGATAAAAACATCGTGAAGCCGCAAGCAGGTCTTGTGCGAGAATTTTTCCTCAGTAACAGGGGAGTTGACAAAGGCAATGTCAATCTTTCCAGCCGAAAGCAGGGAAAATGCTTCTGTACTTGTACGGTTTACAACCGTCAGCCGTACATTGGGATACAGCTCATTCCAACGTTTGAGATAGGGCAGCAGATAATATTTAGCAACCGTATCAGCCGCACAGATGCAAAGACTGCCCTCCTGCAAAAGCCTTAAACGTGAAATCTTTTCCTCAGCCTCACCAATAGTTTCAAGTGCAGGAATAATTGCAGAATACAATGCATTTGCCTCTGCTGTGGGAATAACCGACCTTTTGCCCCTGACAAATAATTGTACATCAAGCAGAATTTCAAGCTGTTTGATTGACTGACTTATGGCACTCTGCGTAACATAAAGCCGTCTTGCCGCCTCAGAAAACGAACGTGACTCATATACAACGCTGAATGTACGATAATAATCCAATGAAAAACGCTCTTTCATACTGTACTCCTATCCATTAGTAAAACTTATGATATTCCTTGAATAATAATATTGACTTATGAGAAAAATTATAGTATAATACTTTTGTGATGTCAAGAGTACATCTGCTGATAATTTGAAAATTATCGCACAAACTTATTGCAAATTCAATAAATTGCATTAGCAGTAATCTAAGACCGCATAATGCGGCAGAATGGAGTTTTTATTATGGAAAGAACAGTCGGTACAGTAGTCCGCGGCGTAAGAGCACCAATTATCCGTGAAGGCGATGACCTCGCTCAGATTGTAACAGATACTATCTGCAATTGTCTTGAAGCTGAAAAAATTGCTGTAGGCAGCAAGGATATCGTTGCTGTAACAGAATCCATCCTCGCAAGAGCACAGGGCAACTACGCAAACGTAAAGGATATCGCTGATGACGTTAAGGCTAAATTCCCATCAGGTCATATCGGCGTAATTTTCCCAATTCTCAGCCGTAACCGTTTTGCAATCTGTCTTAAGGGCTTTGCAATGGGTGCTAAGAAGATTACTCTTATGCTCAGCTATCCATCCGACGAAGTTGGTAACCACCTTTTCGATATCGACCTCCTCGATGAAAAGGGCGTTGACCCATATACAGACGTACTCTCCGAAGAAAAGTACCGTGAGCTTTTCGGTTATGAGGTACACCCATTCACAGGTGTTGACTATGTTGACTACTACAAGAAGCTTGTTGAGTCCTGCGGCTGTGAGTGTGAAATAGTATTTGCAAACAAGGCAACAGCTATCCTCAATTATACAAAGGACGTTCTCAACTGTGATATCCACACAAGAGCACGCACAAAGCGTCTTCTTAAGAAGGCAGGTGCTAACACAGTTTACGGTATGGATGAAATCCTTACTGCACCTGTAAACGGCAGCGGCTACAATGATTTCTGCGGTCTCCTCGGTTCAAATAAGGCTACAGAAGAAACAGTAAAGCTTTTCCCAATCAAGTCTCAGGAATTCGTTGACCGTGTTCAGGCTCTTCTTCTTGAAAGAACAGGCAAGACAATCGAGGTTATGGTTTACGGTGACGGTGCATTCAAGGACCCAGCAGGCAAAATCTGGGAACTTGCTGACCCGGTTGTTTCCCCTGGTTATACAAAGGGACTTGCCGGTACACCAAACGAGCTTAAGCTCAAGTACCTCGCTGATAACGACTTCGCTGACCTCTCTGGCGATGAGCTCAAGGCAGCAATCTCACAGCGTATTCAGGAAAAGGACGCAAACCTCAAGGGTAATATGGCTTCCGAGGGTACAACCCCAAGACAGCTTACAGACCTTATCGGTTCTCTCTGCGACCTTACCTCAGGCAGCGGTGATAAGGGTACACCAATCATCTACGTTCAGGGTTATTTTGATAACTATACAGTTTAATATATGCAAGAAAGCGTCAGGATTTTTCCTGACGCTTTTTTACAAATAATTTTTCTTGTAAAACTTACATCGCCTTAGAATAAGAAACAGATGACTTTGCAACGGATTTTTTCTGTACAAATGAACAAGGAATTCTGATATGAGTTGAAGTCTTTTTTCCGTTTATTGCAGCAATTGCAAGCGTAAGAGCCATATCAGTCTTTGTATTTGCTTTTAAATCAATGTAAGCCGTGTTGTAATTATCCTCTGAGTCTGTTTCAGCATTTTTTATTCCGACAATGGTAATATCACGGGGAATTTTCAAGCCAAGCTTTTCAGCAGCATCTACAGCCGCCGATGCGGTAGCCTCATCCTGTGTAATAATTGCTGTAACGGACGGATTGCTTCTCAGTGCTGAGACTATAGCGTCAACAGGTGTATTGCGTCCTGTGCAGTCAGCAGAGCAGAAGCTGTTTCGTTTAAGACCCGAAAGCTTTATTCCTTCCTCAAAACCTCGTGAAAGCTTTTTACCGAATTCGGATTTGTCACTGATGCAATAAAGAAAGCTTTTGTGACCGTAATCATCAGCCAGCTTCATTACAGCGTTTGAAACAGTTTCTTCTTCATTTGAGGTAATGGAGTAAATGTTCTTGCCCTTCATAGATGAATTGATAAGAATTACAGGTCTGCTTGCAGAAGCAAGAGTGATGAATTCCTTGCACCTTGTTTCAAGACCGATACCCATAAAAATAAAGCTTCTGAAATTCTTGCCTATGTATTTTTCAATTTCAGCAGAGCTGTTTTCCACGGTTTCAGCTTTGATTTCAATTACTGTAAAGCCGTTTGCGGAAAATCTGTCCTTAAGCTGTTCAACGGTATGTCGATTAACAAGGCTTGTGCCTGTAACAAGAGCAATCAGCTTAACCCTGCCGTCATATCCGGTGTCAAATCCACTGAAGCTGAAATTAATGTCGTTTTCATTAATAGCATCAATAATACGCTGTTTGGTGCTGTCCTTGATTTTGTCACCATTCAATGCACGATAAATAGTCGATTTTGATACACCTGTCATTTCAGCAAGCTTTATAACATTCATAGCAATACCTCCGAAAATTTATTCCTTTACCGAGCCGTTGACAAGTCCGCTGTAAATGTACTTCTGTAATGTCAGGAAGATAATAAGCGTAGGAATAATACAAATTACAATACCTGCGAAAATGATTTCCCATTTTGCTCCGTAAGGACCGATAAAGTTGTAAAGTGCTGTTGAAACAACAGGCTTTGAAGCACCCATATAAAGATGCGGTGTGTAGAAGTCGTTGTAAATACCAACGATTTTGATAATCAGCACGGTTGCAATAGCTGGCTTGAGAAGCGGAAAAATAATTCTGAAAAATACCGTGAAGTAGTTAGCGCCGTCCATAATAGCACTTTCGTCAAGTGAGTAAGAAATGTTGTTGAGGAACTGAATAAAAATGTAAATTGAAATAATGTCAGTACCAACATACAGAATAATCGGTGCAGCCATAGAGCCAACAAGTCCGAAGTGATTTACAATACGGTAAACCGTAACCTGCATCGAAATGTTAGGAAGCAGAGTAGCAAGCAGGAACGCAGCCTTGACAACCTTGCCCAGAGTAGTCTTGAAACGCTGAAGAACATAAGCCGTCATTGTACCTGTAATAACAGTACCCGCACAGGAAATAACAAGAATAATCAGTGTGTTCTTGAAGCCCTCCATAACCTCTCCGTCAATGAATGCAGTTTTGTAGTTGTTCCACTCGATTTTTTCAGGCAGAGCAAATACGCTTGAAGTAAGAAAATCCGTGTTGCTCTTGAGCGAGCCAAGGAAAACAACCACGAGAGGGATTACTACAACCAGACACGCAATTACAAGCACAGTATATTTCAGCACGGAGAAAACCGTGTCAATAATTCTGCTGTCACGATATCCGAGTGTCTGTTCTGTTTTTGAAGCAGTCATATTATTCTTCCTCCTTGAAGCAAACTTTCTGAATAACCGTGACAATAATAATTATTATTGTCAGCACCACAGCCATCGCCGACGCAAGACCAACCTTCTGGAATTTGAACGCCGTTTCCGTGGTCTGAATAACGAATGTGCTTGAACCGAATTTACCGCCGGTAACAATGTAAGGAATTTCGTAAACACTGATTGCACCCTTAACCGCAAGTATCATCTGAAGCAGAATAATAGGACGTATTCCCGGAGCAATAATGTACTTGAATACCTGCCAGCGGTTTGCACCGTCAAGCTCTGCCGCCTCGTAAATATCAGGGGAAACAGATTGAATTGCACCGATGAACATAACAAGGTCAAAACCTATGTAACGCCAAATTGAAACAAAAACCAGACAGATGTTTACCAGTCCCTCTGTTGACAGGAACTTTACAGGGTCACCGCCGAGAAGCGTGATAATTGAGTTGAGTGTACCGTCCGTATTTGTGATACCGTCACCACGCTGGAAAAATCGTCTGAAAATTACCGCAACAGCAACAGTGTTAATCATATATGGAAAGAAAAGTACACCCTTGAAGAAATTGCTTCCGCGGATTTTGGAGCAGAGAATTGTTGCAAGGAAAAGTGCAAGTGCAAGCTGAATAAATGAGCCTACAAGATAGTATAAACTGTTCTTGAAGGTAGAGAAGTATTCGGGCGTGGTAAAAATTGTCTTGTAATTTTCAAGTCCTACAAATTTAACTGTCGCACCGAACTGGTCACGTTCCTCAAAGCTGTAACGGAACATATTGAATGCAGGAATGTAAGTAAAAATAAATAAAAGCACAGTCGGGATAAGCAGAAACAGGATAACCGTAAGCATCTTGTTCATATACTGTCCGCTGAGCTTTTTCTTGATTGGAGAATGTGAATTTGATAAAGCATCGTTGGTGTTCTTCATTGGCTTAACCTCCATTATAAGATTACAGGTCTGCAAAACAGCAAAAATTTCACAGTACCATTGAATTGTTTTTACGTTTTTGCAGAAAAACAATCTTCGTAAAATAAACTTCGATAAGTCCGGGACATTTAATGTCCCGAACATCGAAATTAAGGAGAAGATGAATAGGGGATATTCAGTGTTTTATGTACCGCGTCGTGTGGAGGACGCGGTACATTTTCTGTCACCAGTCAGAATGTCGTATGTAAATATATAGTTTGGAGAACAGCGTGTTAATTAGCCGAGGATAGAATCTCTTGATTCGTTCCAAGCCTTGTTTACTTCGTCGCAGATAGCCTTGTAAGCTTCTTCGCCTTCACCCTTGAAAGCAGCCTCAGCCATTCTGAACTTGTAGTTTGTGGAAGCGTCACCCCAAGGGTCAACCTCGGAATCCTTTGCGATTTCGTCAAACTTGCCGATAAGCTCCTCAGGAGCAGGTGTTTCAACGAAAAGTTCAACGCCAAGGTCAGAGAAGGAGGAGAGTGTGTCAGGCATTTCAGCACCCTTGAGTGCAGAAATCATACCTTCGTTCTGTGCGTAACCTGAGTCTGTGCAGAACCACTTGAGGTAAGCAAGAGCAGCGTCCTTGTTTGCGGAATTCTTGTTAACGCTCATTGTGTAGTCGTTGGAAGATACAGAGTAAATCTTACCATCTACAGAGTGTGGGAAAGGCATATAGCCGATATCAGCAGGGTCGCAGCCTGCGTTTACAGCAGCTTCCTGGAACTGGGAGATAGCCCAAGAACCCATTACCATTGTACCAATCTTGCCCTGAGCAAAAGCAGGCTTACATCCTTCCCAGTCAGTTGTGGACGGGTCTTCTTCGTGAAGTGTTGGGTCAGCATAGATGTCAAAAAGTGTGCCGTAAACAGCATCGTATGGGCTGCCTTCGCTGAAAAGGTCAAGCTTGTTTGTGAGAAGCTCGTTGTTGTAGTTAGGATTGCCTGATGCACCAACTACAAGGGACTGCCACTGGCAGATTGTCCAGCCTGCCGCATAGTTTGTGTAGTAAGGAATAGCGTCTGTGTTAGCGTCAATCTTCTTCAGACACTCAATGAATTCATCAGTTGTCTTTGGAAGCTCTGTGATACCTGCGTCAGCCCAAACCTTCTTGTTGTAAAGTACGCCTGAAGCAGTACCAGCTGTAGCAAGACCGTAAACCTGACCGTCAACAGTGTAATTTTCTGTCCAGTAATACTTGGAAGAAAGCTCCTCAGCAGAGCCGAGCGGTTCAAAGAAGTTAGGGTAATCAGCAACCTTGAGAGCCTGTGGTGTCATAAGTACATCGCCGTAATTGTCTGACTGCATCATTGTTGCAATGTCATCAGCGTAGTTTGTGAAGGACTGATATTCAACCTTTACATTAGGATAAAGAGCGTTGAAGCCTTCGGTAAGCTTAGCCATTGTTCCGTCCTGGTCACGGTCGGTACGGTGGTGAAGTACCTTGATTGTGCCTGAAAGGGAATCATCAGCATCAGCGGAAGCAGCATTGCCTGCTGCAGTTGTGTTTTCAGCAGCGGAATCATCACTCTTATCGCAAGCTGTAAAAACAGTACCTGCCATAAGAACTGCGGTGAGAGCCGCAATAGCCTTTTTAATCTTCATAATAAAATAACCTCCTGAGAATGATTTGTTCGGTGTACGAACAGTATAAATGTTACGATTTTATTATATCTGTATTGATTTTTTTGTCAATTAAAAAAACGATAAGCAGCAAAGTGCACAAGAAATTCCCATTAATCTTTTATACTTTGAACACATTGTGTTTAATATTTAACAATCAGGTTGCAAATTGTTGTTGAATATTAACAAAATCAACGGGATAATATAGCTGATTTGTTGCAAGAGTAACAATGGTTTTGGATTGATATAATAAAAATCCAATAAAGAGCGAAAACATTTTCGCTGAAATTGTTTGCTGTGTAAATGTTTTCATTCACAAAATGTTTAAAATTTAAGATTAAATTTACTTAAATTATTATGTTAAAATAAAGTTAAATTTAAAATGAAATGGTTAAAAATTTGTAATGCAAATGAAGAATATTTTGCTGTTTCAAATAAAATATGATTGGGAGTAAACTTATGCCTAAGGAAGTAAAAATGAAGGATATCGCCGAAAAGCTTGGAATAAGCATAGTTGCCGTGTCAAAGGCACTGAGCGGCAAAGCAGGGGTTAGTGACGAACTGCGTATGCGTATCAGGAAAACCGCTGACGAGATGGGATATCACTACAATACCATATCAAAGAGAAAAGCCGAACGCAGTAATAATATAGGTATAATTGTTGCCGAGCGTTATGTCCAGGAGGACTCATTCTATTTCAAGTTCTTCCGCCACATTTCCCAGCTTTTGCAGGTAAGCGAGCATTATGCCTTTTTTCAGACGCTTTCCCAATCAGCCGAAGAAAATACAATTATCCCTAAAATCCTTTTTCAGCAGCGTGTTGACGGGATAATAATGCTCGGTCAGGTTTCAAAAAATTACACCACAGCAATTCTCAATACGAAAATTCCCGTGGTGTTTCTTGACTTTTATAACGAGCAGATTAATACAGATTGCGTAATCTGTGACAGCTTTTATGCAAGCTATGAAATGACCAACTACCTTATCCAGAACGGACACCGCGATATAGCATTTGTCGGAAATATCCGTGCCACAAGCAGTATTCAGGACAGATATCTCGGTTATGCAAAATCACTTATAGAGCACAATATACCGCTCCGTGACAACTATGTTTTAAGCGACCGTGACCTTGCAACGGGAATTCAGACACCTGTTGAACTTCCCGTCGTTATGCCGACAGCCTTTGTCTGCAACTGCGACGAAACAGCCTGTATGCTTATCGCCCAGCTTAAACACCTCGGATATCGTGTACCCGATGATATCTCCGTAACAGGCTTTGACAATTCTGTTTACAGTACAATCAGCGACCCGAATATTACCACAATTGAGGTAAATACCGCATATATGTCAAAGCTTGCAGTTGAGGGCTTGCTCCAGAAAATCGAAAAGCCGTCCTTTTCAATGGGAATGATTCACGTCAACGGACAGATTGTTTACAAGGATTCAGTACGTTCGCTGAATTATCCCAAAGTAAAATAACAGCTTTGATTAATAGAATGAAACCAATATTGTATTTTAAAAAAGATTATGCTATAATTTAAAAGAAAATTTATTTTATAGAAAGAAGAAACTTATGGAACTGTTTATTACAATTATCGTCTGCCTGTTGGCAGGCTGTGGTGCAGGTCTTGGTACAGGCTTTGCAGGAATGAGTGCGGCTGTTGTGATTACACCAATGCTGGTAACCTTTCTCGATATGCCTGCATACAGTGCAATCGGAATTGCCCTCGCAAGTGATGTCTTGGCAAGCGGAGTAAGTGCCTATACATATCACAAAAACAAAAATATTGATATCAAAAACGGCATTGTTATGATGCTTGCCGTTCTGCTTTTTACTTTTGTAGGTAGCTTTGTCGCAAGCTTCGTGCCAAACGATGCAATGGGCGGTACATCTGTATTTATGACAACTCTTATGGGTATCAAATTCATTGTGCAGCCTGTTAACACCACAAAGGAAGCTATGAACGCTGTTTCACCGAAGAAAAGGCTTGTGCAGTCCATTATTTTCGGTATGCTTATCGGCTTTATCTGCGGATTTGTAGGTGCGGGCGGCGGAATGATGATGCTTATGATTTTGACTATGGTGCTGGGGTACGAGCTTAAAACCGCAGTCGGTACAAGCGTGTTCATTATGACCTTTACTGCACTTACAGGTGCGGTAAGCCATTTCGTTATCGACAGCAATACTCCCGATATGCTTGTACTTATACTATGTATAGTTTTCACGCTGATTTTTGCCCGTATCGGTGCGGTAATCGCAAATAAGGTAAGCTCCAAAACACTTAACCGTGCAACAGGAATTATCCTTGTAACACTTGGCGTAATTGTTATCGGTGTAGGTGCTTTGGTGTAATAAAAGCTATGAAGAAAATAATGATAATCGGTTGTCCGGGGAGCGGAAAAAGCACTTTTTCACGAGTGCTGCACCAAATAACAGGTATTCCGCTTTTTCATCTTGATATGATGTATTGGAACAGTGACAGAACAACCGTTGAAAAATCAGTGTTCCGTAAACGTCTGTCAGATACAATTCAGCAGAATGAGTGGATAATAGATGGTAATTACGGCTCTACAATAGAGTTGAGATTGCAGGCTTGCGACACGGTTATATTTCTTGATTATCCGCTTGAAATTTGTCTTGACGGTGTCAGAGAAAGACGTGGCAAAGTGCGGAGTGATATGCCCTGGATAGAAAATGAGGACGAAGAGGATACAGAGTTTATTGAGTTTATAAAAAGCTACAATTCACAAAGCAAGCCGCAGATAATGGATTTGCTAAAACTATATTCCGACAAGAATATCTTTATCTTTAACAATCGAACAGAAGCGGATGAGTTTCTGGTTAATTTGCAACGATAATTTTTGAAGGTTAGGTATACCTTGAAAACAAAGCTTGATGAAGCAGAATGTGATTGGCAATAAATTAAAAGGCAATATCGCCCAAACAAATCGTTTGAACGATATTGCCTTTATTATTCTTCTGTCGCACTTTCGAGCAGTACAATCCTCTTATTATCGCAATCAATCTCCGCCTTGCCCCCATAAGGAATAATCCCGATAGGCATAGCGTGTCCGAAATTCACATTATAAATAATCGGCAGGTCGGTCAGCTTTTCCTCCTGCGCAACAACCTTCAGAATAGCACCCTTGTATTCCTCATAATACTGCTCAGCCTGAGGCTTGCCAACAATAATTCCGTTCAGCACCTTTAAAATTCCATGTGCCGCAAGAGTACGTAAAGTACGCTTCACAAAATCAGGAGAGGGACGTTCCTCGCTCGTTTCAAAGAAAAGTATCGCACCTTCCCATTGCGGGGTCGCAGGGAAAATCTCCGTGCCGAAAACCTCAGGAAATACATCAATGCAACCGCCCAACAGATGCCCCACAGCCTTGCCCGTGCCCTGCAAAACCTCGTAACCGTGAATATCAGGCTTCAACTGCTTCTGAATATTTTGATTTTCCTTGCACCAAGGCACAAAATCGTCCGTCCATTCGGGAGAAGACTTGATTTCGTAACCCGCTGTGTCACCAAAAAGCATAGCCTTTACAGCCTCCGCCGTGTAATCAAACATCTTCACATATTCGCCGAATTCGCACATTACACTCGGACCGTAAAAAGACCCCAGCCCAGCCTTGTACATCATAAAATGATTTACGGTAGTGTCGGAGTAACCCATAAAAATCTTGGGATTGTTCCGTATCACATCATAATCAATGTACGGCAGTAGCCTTATCGTGTCATCACCGCCAATTGCACAGAAAACCGCCGAAATAGTTTCATCACGAAAAGCGTCCATAAGGTCTTTCGCACGCAATTCAGGGTGTTCGTCAACAAAATAAGTCCCTTTCAGCGCATTAGGCATAGCAACAACCTGCAAGCCGAAGTCCTGTTCAAGCCGTTCCTTTGCAATGTGAAATTTATGTATAAGCGCCTCATCGCCAAGTCCGCCCCAAGACAAGCTTACAACAGCAATCTTATCGCCATTTTTGAGTCTTTTAGGTTTAATCATAGCCAACCTCCTGTGTGAATTTATTTCAGTTTATCATAAAATAAATCTGTTTGCAATACATATTGTCATCAAAAAAATAATGTGCTATAATAAATATAATTTAGCGTTATATAGAGAAGTGCTTTTGAAAAATGGAGGATTATAATGAAAAGACAGACTTATGATAAATTACTTGAATTCCTGAATACACTTATTGAATCGCTTGTAATTTTATCGTCGCAGAGTGAGGAAGATGCAGTAAATCAGCTTACCACAAATATAAAAGTATTTGTAACAAACATTATCAATTTCATTGCTGATGAAGACTACCAGTGTAGTAAACTAAAAAAAGAATTAAAATCATTGTATGATATGGTTGATGATGAAAATGCAGTTCTTGATTTGAATGTTTTTCAGGATAGAATGGTTGAATTAACCAATGAAATTTACGTTCAGAATTACAGACCTGATTTGTTAAAGCTTGAAGATGATTTTTTACAGTACGTTGAAAAACTGCAATGGATTTCCAAGGAACACTGTATAATTATTTTTTCCGTCAACACACCGTCAGGAAGTCCTGATTTTACACACAATGTTGCACAGGAAATATGCAATCTTGGTACAAAAATCAATCTTGCTGATAAATTCAGAGCGTCATATGTAGCAATAATTGATTCGGGCAAACTTCTTGCTGAAAACATATGCCGTGGTAAATCCCTTGAAATAAATGGCACAATCGAGAATATGAATGTTTCTGTAAAGAGTATCGGATTTGAATGTGCCGATTCAAATTATCGCTATTCCGGTGCAAGCGTATCCTTTGGTAATGAAGAAAAAGCAATTCTGAAACCAGGTGAAAAGCTACATGGTACAAGAGGAATAGCATTCATTGTCTATGACCGTGCAAAGCAGGAAATGATAGACTTCACACTCTTTGATACATATAGTCCGGGAATACCCTGCAAGCGCAGCCGCAGTAAAAAAATCGATGAAGTAATGGCTCAGAATCCCGGTGTAGTGTTTATGAGTATTTACCTGCCGCCTTTCCCCGAAAAGAATCTGACCGAAAACGAAAAGTTTATTCTCGCAAACAGTATCAATTATGCAGCTGTTTACAGAAATCCTGATCTGGCACCTGCAATCAAGCAGTATATACCCGATATAAACGATATACCCGAGGTTCTCAATCCATCAAACTCTTATATTGGAATAGACGGTGCAAGACATTATGAGGATTATGAGGGGAAGTATTTCAATATCGTCAACGGTCACAGATTAACTGTAGGACAGCCATTGAAGCCTAAAAGAACAATATATGTTATGGGCGGCTGTTATATATTAGGTGTCGGGGCAAGAGATGAGGGTACATATTCTTCTCAGCTGCAGAAGCTTCTGAATGAATATGCAGCCGAAAAAGGTTTTATTGTAGAAAACTACGGTATGTTTCTTGACGGACTTAATGCAGAAGATGAAATGATAAAGCTGTTCAATACATTTCCACTTAAATCGGGAGATATCGTAATCGGCTTAGGCAGCAAGCACCATTCCAAAAACGAGGAGTTTGTAACTAATCCATATAAATACGGAGAATTGTTCTTTGATGTAACCCATTATACCGAAGCGGCACATAAAATGGTTGCTGAGGGACTTCTCAAAACATTGCAGGAAAACAATTTCTTTGAAGAATATCTTGATATTCCGCAGCCGACAAAACAGAATATATCTTCTTTAATTCAATTGTCACCTGAACTTGCTCAGAAACTGAGTGACTATAAGGAGAAAATAGCTGATATCTATAAAAATAAAATGCATAGCTCTGAAAATGTAGGTTCTATAGTAATGAACGCAAACCCATTTACTTTAGGGCACAGATATCTTATAGAAGAAGCCGCAAAACAGTGTGAGTATCTGCTGGTGTTTGTTGTTCAGGAGGATAAATCATTTTTTCCGTTTAAGGACAGATTGGAGCTTGTTTGCCAAGGCACGAAGGACTTAGAAAATGTTATAGTTGTCGAAAGCGGAGAATTCATTATTTCATCATTGACCTTTGAAGGGTATTTCAACAAATCTCAGTTGCAAGACAGAGTTATAGATACCTCTAATGATGTAACAATGTTTGCAACAGAAATTGCTCCTGCTGCAAATATCAAGGTGCGTTTTGCAGGAAGTGAACCTATCGATAAGGTTACAGCACAATATAACAGAAAAATGGAAACAATACTTCCACTGTATAACATAGAATTCAAGGAAATAGACAGAAAAAACAATGGCAGCAGCGTTATCTCAGCAAGTGAAGTGCGCAGACTTTTAAAGGATGAGCAGTGGGATAAACTTCGCGAGTTTGTGCCTGCAACAACCTTTGAGTATCTTAAAGTAAAGTTTTGATTGGAGTGCAGCAATATGACCGAAAAACAAAAGCGTGACAAAGGCTTTCTCTACAACGCAAATTACGACGAGGAAATCCTCGCGGATATAAATAAGTGCAACGACCTTTGCCACGAGTTTAATCAGATTAAACCCTCAGACCGTGAAGCACAAACCGAAATATTGAAGCAGATATTTCACAAAATGGGCGAGAGTGTCTACGTCAACACCCCGTTCTGGTGCGACTACGGATACAATACAACTGTCGGCGATTTTTTCTTTGCAAACCACAACTGCCAGATACTTGACGGCGGCAAAGTAACCTTCGGCGACCACGTTTTCATCGCACCAAACTGTACCTTTACCACAGCTGAACACGCACTCGACGTCGAACAGCGTAACGAGGGACTCGAAGTCGCACTTCCAATAACAGTTGGCAATAATGTGTGGATAGGTGCAGGAACAATCGTCCTCGGCGGCGTTACAATCGGGGACAACACCGTAATCGGTGCAGGAAGCGTCGTAACAAAGGACATCCCCTCAAACGTCATTGCAGTCGGAGTACCGTGCCGTGTTATGCGTGAAATAACCGAAGCCGACAAGGAAAGATATCCTTACTATACTGGAGAATAAAACAAAGAGGTGTAAAAATGAACATTCATGATATGCAGAATTTAAACCGAGATACAATAAAATATATATCTTCAATAATCAAATCTGGAATGAACCTTTGTGAAGTAAGAAAACTCTGTGAAGATTATCTGCTTTCTCACGGTGCAGATTCATTTTGGTATTGGGATGTAGGTGCATTTGTATTTTGCGGAAATGAAACAGCTATTTCAGTGTCAGGCAGAGAATATGAAACCTCAGATGTGGTGATTGGCGAAAATGATATTATTACTATTGATTTAAGTCCTCAAAACAATAATATTTGGGGAGATTATGCTCGTACTATTGTATTAGAAAATGGCAAAGTTATAACAGACATTGAAAATATACATAATGACGAATGGCGACAAGGTTTAAAAATGGAAGAATATCTGCATAATGCAATGAGACAATTCGTTACAATTGATACAACCTTTGAAGAATTGTATTATCATATCAATGAAATTATCATTGAAAAAGGTTATGTAAATCTTGATTTTATGGGCAACCTTGGTCATTCCATTGTTATGGATAAAAATGAAAGAATTTATACTGAAAAAGGAAATAAAGCTAAGCTTTCATCTGTTAGAGCTTTTACTTTTGAACCGCACATAAGTCTGCCAAATTCTCAATATGGATTTAAAATGGAAAATATTTATGCTTTTGAGAACGGCATATTGATTGAAGAATAATAACACAAAACAACCGTCACCTACAAAGATGACGGTTGTTCCTATCTGAATTCAAATCTCAGCAAGTATCTCAGCCGCATTAGTGTCGGGCTTGACCTTAGGCATAACCTTTTCAATGTTTCCGTTTTCGTCAATAATGAAAGTCGTGCGTACTACACCCATACTAACCTTGCCATAAAGCTTCTTTTCCTGCCAAACACCGTAAGCCTGTATCGCAATCAGCTCAGGGTCAGACAAAAGTACGAAATCAAGACCGTGCTTCTCGGAAAATTTAGCGTGAGAAGCAACGCTGTCCTTGCTAATTCCGATAACTTCAACATTCTTTTTCTTGAATTCATCGTAAAGTTCAGCAAAAGCACGCGCCTGACGTGTACAGCCGGGTGTGTTGTCCCTCGGATAAAAATACAGAACAACCTTCCTGCCCTTGAAATCGGACAGCGAAACAGCATTGCCGTTCTTGTCATTCAGCGTAAAATCGGGAGCCTTCATTCCTGCTTCAAGCATATTTTTTCTCCTTTAGTTTATATCAGCCTTCCAAAGACCGTGCAGATTGCAGTATGCATAAGCCGCAACAGGCTTTTCGTCAGTAAGTGCAAAAGTTACAACAGGTTCCTTGCCAACTTCAAGACACTTGCGCTGACCGCCTTTGTTAGTCTGAAGATATACCCACAGAATGCTGTGTTCTTCAACCATAGGGTGAGCAACAGAGCCGATTTCAACCTTAACAATGTTTCCCTCAATTGTAACAACAGGAATATGCTTTTCAGCACTTGCTTCAACAGTGCCTGGTTTAAGCTCAGACATCTTCTGACCGCAGCACATCATAGGTACGCCCGCATCATTAATCATACCGATTAAATTTCCGCAATGCTCGCAAATATAAAATCTGTTTTCATTCATAGGTATTACCTCCATATTAATTGATACAAATATTATATCATAAAAGCCTGTTGAATACAATATATTTATTATTTTTCCAATGCACGCCTTATCAGCTCAATCTTCTCCATATCATTCTTATTCTTTGTATCTCTCCTGTACCCATCTTTCGAAGAAGCCGTGTAAACCTTCAGATAATCTTCAAGTTCAAGCAAATAATACCGAACATTATCCTCATCAACAACAGGTATCCGAGTTATGTCCACATTTGCAAACGGTACAAGATTTTCTATTGAAGCAAATGCCGCACTTACCTCGTCCTTTTCAAAAGCGTGCTCGTGAACATCATAAAGCGAGTAACCAAGTCCCTCCATTACTTCAATAAGCATATCCCACTTTTCATCAAGATATTCCTCAGGAATAAGCACATCAATATCATCAGCATTCAGATTTTCACCAAGCCGCTGCTCCAATCCCAGCGAGCCGAATAAAAGGGGAGTAATCCCAAGCTTTTCATTCAGCTTACGGGCAATTTGTAGAAATAATTCCTTTTTCATTTTATCACCAACGTAAAAATAATCAGATAATGCCCATTTATGTCAGTAAATCATAAATGGGCATTACCGTTGTAATTTATATCCCCAAGAACCTTTTCCATATCACACTTGAATCAATCTCATTAAGCGATTTGAAACCCGTCCTTGCCATAACCTTGATAAGTTCGCGGTTCATCTCGTTAATGCGTCTTGTCACCCCATCTGCACCATTTTTCAGCGGCTCCATAAGGTTGCGTCCCACGCATACACAGTCAGCACCAAGTGCCAGTGCCTTGAATACGTCCATACCGCTTTCAAAGCCGCAGTCAACCATAATTTTCATCTTGCCGCCAACAGCCTTGACAATGTCGGGTAAAATCTGAAGCGGCGGAACAGCATAGTCCATAATTCCGTGATGATGCGAAACAACAATTCCCGCAACACCTGCTTCAGCACATTTTACAGCATCGGAAACGCTAAGCACACCCTTTACAACAAACGGAACAGACGATGCCTTTACAAAGCTTTCAATTTCTGCACGGGATTTCGGACGCATAGGCAGGTCGCATACAACATCATATTTTCCATCCCAGGAAATAGCGTGGTCAATGTCCATTCCAACCGCAAAAGCATTGTGCGTAACAGCGTGTTCAATACGCTTGAAAACCTCGTCATTGTCAGCGTGAGGCTTGATTATGCGTACAGTCCTTGCCGCCGCATAAATCTGCTCCATTTCATCATATTCACCCATACCGACCCAGTGAACAGCACCCGCATTTTTTGCCCCCTTTGCAATCTCAACCATAGCGTTGTCGCAGATGTGGTGCAGATGAGAAAGAGCCGCCGTCATAATCGGCGTGGAAAATTTCTCTCCGAAAAGCTCAAAATCAGTGTTTGGCAGGTCGGAATCAATGTGTCGCATTTCAAGAAGAATTGAGTCGAAATAATCTCTTGTAATCTTGTTGGAATCACCGTTCATAGCTATCCCTCCATTAATTTTCCAGCTTTTCAACAGCTTCCTTCAGTAACTCAATAATCGGCAGATGCTGAGGACAGACCGCTTCACACTGACCACAAGCAATGCAGGATGAAGCCTTTCCCGAAAAGCCTGTAAGGCTACCGTAAAAGAATTTCGGACGATTGTCTTTCGGAAATTTTCTCGCAGTATTTACCGCACCGAAAATATCAGGGATATGTATGTTCTGAGGACATCCGTCAACGCAGTAGCGACAGGACGTGCACCCGATAAGCGGAGTTGCAAGCATCTTTTCAAGCACCTTGTCAATGGTTGCCTTATCGTTATCGGTAAGCGGCTCAAAATCCGCAAATGTTGCAAGATTGTCCTCAACCTGTTCCTCGTTGGACATACCGCTGAGAATTGTACCAATGCCATCAAGGCTTCCGCAGAAACGCATTGCCCAGGAAGCCGCAGATTTGTCAGGACGGACTGCCTTGAAAATTCCTTCAAGGTCAGGGGAAATGTTAGCAAGTGTTCCGCCCTTGACAGGCTCCATAATTATCATCGGAATTTTTCTTTCCAGTAGAATTTTGTAAAGCCTGCCCGAATGTACAACCTGATTGTTCCAGTCGGCATAGTTCAGCTGAATTTGAACAAATTCAACCTCAGGGTGCTTGTCCAGAACCTTTTCAAGCAGCTCAGGTGTGCCGTGGAAGGAGAAGCCAAAATGGCGGATTTTCCCTTCAGCTTTCTTGCCCATACACCAGTTGAAGCAGTCCAGCTTTTCGTACACGTCATAGTTTGCACCGTCTTCAAGGCTGTGAAGCAGGTAATAGTCAAAATAATCAAGTCCCGTGCGTTCGAGCTGTTCGCTGAACACTCTGTCACGGTCATCAAGCGTCTTTATTGCCCAGGCAGGAAGCTTTGTCGCAACCGTAAAGGCTTCTCGTGGATAACGCTTTGCAAGTACTTCCTTTACAGCCTTTTCCGAGTTGCCGCCGTGGTAAACGTAAGCCGTGTCAAAATAATTGAAGCCTGCCTTCATATACCTGTCAACCATATCACACACACGCGGGATGTCGATTGCACCGTCCTTTTCAGGCAATCTCATCAATCCGAACCCAAGCTTCGGCATTTTTGTTACATCAAGACCCATTGCAAATTCCTCCTTATTTGTTTTCAAGTGTCCATCCGTGGTCGCCGTGATAAATCATAAGCTTTGTCATTCCGCCGTCAATGCAGATGTTTTCGCCTGTAATGAAGCCAGCCTTGTCTGAGCAAAGGAACATAACCATTTCCGCAATGTCAAGCGGATATCCAACCCTTCCCGCAGGCTGCTGAAAAGCGTCTGCACCGTCCCATTCTTTATACGAAGTATCAATCCAGCCCGGAGAAATTGAGTTCACACGAACTTTTCCCGAAAGACTTACAGCAAGTGCGTGAGTAAGTGCGGCAATTCCGCCCTTTGCAGCTGTGTAGCTTTCAGTCTGCGGCTGACTCATTCTGTCTCTCGATGAAGAAATATTGATAATTGAACCGCCCTTTCTGAAATGCGGCATAAACAGCTTCGAAAGGTAAAAAGGAGCAGTAACACCAACCTTAATTGCATATTCAAAATCTTCATAACTGCATTCGTTGATGCCCTTCATAATCGGAAGTGCATTGTTCACAAGAAAATCAATGCCGCCGTGTGTTTTTATAACATAGTCAGCAAAGCGTTCAAGCGTTGCCTTGTCAGCAATATCTCCCACAAAATGACCGCCCTCAGCCTTGTCAATCACGCAAACTGCTGCACCATTCTTTTCAAACTGTTCAGCAATGCATTTTCCTATGCCGTTTGCACCGCCCGTCACAACAGCAATTTTACCTTTGAACATCTCTCATCACCTCATTGAGTTTGTAGCGACTTATTATTGTATTTTATAATAACATACGTTCAAAGGATTTACAAGATAAAGTATACTTCATATGAGAACAATCGGACAATTATTGACTTTTATCTCCGAAATGGCATCAAGCCCAATCCGTGTCCCGTCAGCAAAAACAATCTCCCTTGCATACTCATCAATAATTCTCACACGTCCCTTTGTCACTACATACTTGCCGCCCTCTTTCAGCGGGTCAGGTACAAAGTAGGTAACCTCAACTTCAGGCTGTTCGTCAATTCTGTCAGCAATCAGCCGAAGCTGTTCATCAAGCTTGTTCCGTGCATCTTCTGAAAGCTCGTATTGTTCATCGGTAAGCCGTGCCGTTTCCTCAACAGCATCATCATAACCCGTCAGCGCTGCGAAAGGGGAGAACTGCGCCGCACGGTCGTGCATCGACATCTGCGGACGTGTCTTTGAAACGTGGTGCGGCGTATTTATAATATCGTCATAGCGATGTTCGTTGTCCATAATTTCCTCCATAATCAAGCCTTATGCCCTCCGACCTGTCCGTTACGCTCAATGGTCGTGGCGCCCTCCTCAAAATTCATACCTTTCAGTACGGCGTTCTTGCCGTACTTTTTCTTTATATCAAGCAAAGCCTTCTGCATACGCTTTTCACGGGCGAAGCCTTTTGCCTCAGCCTCCTGCTGTCGCTGTACTTCCTCATAGTCCGTGAAAAAATCAAGCTGTATATCACTTTCCTTGGGTGCTTTGTTTTCTGCAATAACGTGATTTGCAACAACGTACATTCTCCGCACCAACAGCTTTTCGTCCACAATCCTGTCGTAAAGCTCCATTACCGCCTCGGTGATTTTTTTTGTGGAGGACGTGTAAAAACCAAGGTTTATCGAGCCGTGAGCAGACTTTGGCACCTGCCTGCCGTAATGGTCAGTGGTAACCGTGCCCTTGAAATTTTTCCTGCGGTCAGGGTCGGTAAGGTTGTCAATGTCGTACCCCACCGTCAGCACCATCTGGTCAGTGAC
>JAZQBN010000099.1:0-2098 GCA_045545795.1 Oscillospiraceae bacterium | reverse complement strand
GAGCATTGACTGCGTTTTAAGGTTGCCGTTAAGGTCACGAATATCGTATGAAATGAAACGGTTGTCGATGTCGATATTGGTCTGATTGTTGAAATATTTTGCCGAGCCGTTTACATACATATCAATGGTAACGATAAGCTTATCCTTCATTTCCTTGTTGATGTTCTCCGTTTCAGCCTTCATACATTCAAGGAAAGTACCAAGCGTTGGCATATCCTTCGGGTCAAGGCTGTCAAGTACACCTGACTTGATATATGCCTTTCTTACACAACGGTCAACAAAGGATTTCTCCTGTGCGTTCAATGGGTGCTTGCTGTCCATACAGCTGATAAATGATGTGATAAGCTGGCATTTGTCAGCGATAATATCAATTTCATCATCGTCAAGGAGTGCAAGGTCAAAGTCAAATGGGTTGATATATGACTTTGAGCCGTTGGAGAACTTTACAACAGTGCCGTCAAAAGCTTCTGCAAGCTTCCAATACTCTCTTTCGGGGTCGATTACAATAATATCTGCGTTAGGGTCACGCAGGAACACATCAATCATTTCACGCTTTGCCGTAAAGCTCTTACCGGAGCCGGGGCAGGCTAAAATGAAGCCTGACGGGTTTATAAGTCCTGTCATACGGTCAAATGTAATGATATTATGCGACAGCACGTTCAGACCGTAATATGTTGCATTGTGCATCTGCATTTCCTTTACATTGAACGGCATAAAAATTGCTACCGACTCTGACGGCATTGTTCTCTGCCAATTAAATTTACGCTGATAACCGCAAGGCAGACAGTCAACCATTCCGTCCTCCTGCTGCCAAGCCATTTCGCCCTTTACACAGCCTGACCTTTTCAGCGTACTTTCGATAATTTCCGTGTTGTTGACAAGTTCTTCATAAGACTTTGCCTTAATGAGTATCTGAATATTCGTAAGGAAAAGCTTCTGGTCTTTCATTGTAATTTTGTCATACACGCTTACCATACTGTCACGCTGGTTTTTAATACGCTGTGGCATTTGTGAGCTGAAATTACCGTGCTGAGCTGCGGCTACCTCACGTTTAGCCATATCCGTATCAATCGCTGTGATTTGGTGCTGTACAAGCTTTCGTGCGGCAGCAGTATCATAGGTTTCGATATTGGTGGTAATCATAATCTCAATACCTGTTGCAAGCAAATCAGTGAAAATTTCCGATGTTCCTGTTGCGGGATAGTCACGGATAAACACTGTCTTTGCGTAGGTATCGTTGAACATAAAGTAGTCTTTCTTGAAATCGAAATAGTCAGGACAGCAATACAGCTTATCCCTGCCCTTTGCATAATCTTCCTCGGTGAGCTTCGGGACAGCTTCTTCATTTGTACCGATAAAGAAATCCTTGAGCATTTCAATTCTCTCCTGTGATGTGAGGGCACGCATATTTGTGTTTCCGATTCTGTTAAAACCATTCCCCGCCGCTATATCCAGCGACTTGAATTTTCTTGCCGCCGTTTCCTCATCGGGAGCTTTGATAGTGAGGGTTATGTACATATGCTTCTGAATAGCGTTCTGACCTTTCTTAATGTTTTCTTCAAGCACACGGTTGTTGTACTCAAAGCGGAGATTGAAATAGTCATCGGCTCTCTGCTTCATAAGCGTTCTGTGTCTGAACTCCTCCATATTTATCTTGCTGTTCCAAAGACAAATCTGACAGTCAACTGTATCATCAAGCACATTCATAAATTCAATGTAGCGTTCAAGATACATATACTGCTGTTCTTCATCAGCAAGGTTGAAGTTAATATCATCGAATGTGTAGGCTTTGGAATACATTTTCTTACCCAAAAACCATATATTATCCGCAAGCACCTTTTTATACGGAATAGTGTCAAGCACCTTTTTGGAAAGGTTTTTCTTCTCTTTTTCGGACTTATCTGCCTTATCCTTTTTCTTGGCTTTGCCTGACTTTGCCGCTTCAAGTCTTGCAATATCCCTTGCCTTTGCGGAAGATTTACCCTCCGCCGACTTGCTTTTTACGCTGTTTTTCTTTACAAAAATTGCGGCAAATGCAAGTATGATGATAAGCAGGGGGATAAAAATATACTGCGGAGGGATACTGTTCTGCTGTGGT
>JAZQBN010000098.1:0-4733 GCA_045545795.1 Oscillospiraceae bacterium | reverse complement strand
TTCGCTGATTTTACGCTCATTTAAAGAGGGCACGGATTACTCTGACGGAAGCGATATTATTGCGCTGATTGAGGAAATACGAATGTCGGAATATTATATCCCTGAGCTTTCCTTTGTGGCTGAGCTTAATGGAAAAATCGTGGGGCATTTCCTGTTTTCACATTTTCCGCTTTCCAAAGCAAAAGAGGGCGGTCATATAAATGACGGAAGTATTGTTATGCTTGCCCCTGTTTCGGTACACGCAGATTATTTTCACAAGCATATCGGTATTACAATGCTTAAGCTTGGAATTGCGGAAGTGAAAAAACACGGATTCAAGGGCATAAATGTCGAAGGTGATTACCATTTCTATAACCGTGTTGGATTTAAAATCTCATCGGAATACGGCATATATCCTACAAGCGGAATACCTATGAATGAACCCAGATGTATGATGTGTATGGAAACATACGAAGGCTCACTTGAAAATATCAGCGGTTATGTAGTTTACGATATGTATTATAATGCGTAAGAGAATGGAGAGAATGATATGAAACCAATCAATTTACTTGATGAGGTCAACGCAGTTGAAAAGCTTTATGTTTACGAAAAGATAGGTCGCCTCAACGGGAATGTACTGAGTGTTGTAAACGTGGAAAACAGAACTCTTGATTTTCACGTTCACGAAAATTCCGATGAGCTTTTCTATGTAATCGAAGGCGAATTCAGTCTTGAAACAGAAGAAGGACTTATTCCCGTAAAAAGCGGCGAGTTTATTATTGTTCCGAAGGGTACAAAGCACCGTCCTGTAGTAACAACGCTTACAAAGTTTTTGATGATTGAAATGGACGGAACGCTCAACAAGGAAAACAGCGGAGATTTATATGAGGATTAAACTGATATTAATAAATTAATGGAGCATTATTTTTAACAACAATAATAATTAAAATGCAGAAAAGGAGAATTAATTATGATGAGATTAGACGGATTTGGTTTATTTGTAAACGATATGGGTAAAATGATTCGCTTTTACCGTGATGTGCTTGGTTTTGAAATCAAGGAGGGCAAGGACACATCAAACGTGTATCTTGTAAAGGACGGAACATTGTTCCTGCTTTACGGAAGAAACGATTTTGAGAAAATGACAAGCCGCAAATACGAATATATCAAAGGGCTTAACGGGCATTTTGAAATTGCCCTTTATGTTGACACCTTCGAGGAGGTTGACACGGCTTACGAGGAAGCAGTTGCAAAGGGGGCAGCTTCGGTACTTGCTCCTGAAACGGAGCCGTGGGGACAGCGTACCTGCTACATTGCTGACCCTGAGGGAAATCTGATTGAGATAGGTTCGTTTAACAGACCATTTGAAAGATAATCGATAATTATTGATGTGCAACTGGCAGTTGCAGATATTCCAATTCTGATTGGTGGACTAATTCTTTTGGATATGCTACAATATTTCAAAAGGAGGCTGATAATATGACAATCGGCGAACAGATACAAAATCTTCGCATTCAGAAAGGTTTAACACAAGAACGCTTAGCGGAAATGCTGGAGGTTTCAAGGCAGTCAATTTCCAAATGGGAACTGGGACAGGCTATACCCGATGTAGATAAAATCATTCGTATGAGCGAGCTGTTCGGAGTTTCGACAGACATCTTACTGCTTCGCAGCAGCGAGAATAATCAGACTGACAAAAATCCACTTCATCTTGGAAGCATTTATCTCGTTGTCAAGGATTTTGAGAAGTCCATAGAATTCTACGAAAAATTTCTCGGTATAAAGGTTGATGACCGATGCCGCAGTGGAAACAAATTCGTGGAATTTCATTTCGACAACAAGTGCATATCTTTAATGAATGAAAATAATCTTATCGGACATTGCACAGACCTGAACAGTCCCTACAAATTTGTTCAGAACTATTGGGTTGAGGATTTGCTGACGGAATATGAACGCGTCAAGAAACTGGATATCGGTGAGATGACGGATATACTTGAAGCATATCCCACATATAATTATTTTCATCTCATTGACCCAGACAGGAATGTTATTGAGGTGACGGGTGGATATCACATCTGTCAAAGCTGCGGAATGGAAATGCAAAAAAGCGATTACGGCAAAAACGCTGATGGAAGCGTAAACACAGATTATTGCATATACTGCTATCCTGACGGCAAATTCGGCAAAAATGAAACTATGGAGGAAATGATAAAAATCTGTATTCCGTTTCTTGTTGGTAAACGATTTGAAACTGACGAAGGAGCACGGGAATATTTGAAAAAACTTTATCCTACTCTTAAAAGATGGAAGGTTTAATTGAGAGTGGCTTATTTATGGTAGGTTCAGTAAAATCAAATTTCTCTTGACAAACAGCAAAAATTGGTGTATAATAGTAGTTGATATAAAACATCTGTTTTATATTGAGATTCTACAGAAAGCGAGGTAATTAAGATGACCTACACAATGATGAAAAACGAAAACAGAATGAGCAGAATTACCTCGGCAGTATTGCAATAACCATTTTTAAATAAAATGATTATGCCGCAGCGGATTTTGCTGCGGCTTTTTTGCGCCCAAAATCAAATTTGGGCTGTCCGTTCTTTTCTCTGCCGCAGTATCGCTTCTCGGTATTGCCGTTGTTCTGCTCGGAAACAACAAGCCTGAAGTATGAAAGGAATGGTTATTACAATGATTACTAAAAACAAAATCACATTTGAAAAATTCAGCGAAAAACATATTGATGCGGCTGTCAAGCTTGCACTTGCAGAGCTTGAAGCGGAAAGAACACATTGCCCCGATTTGCCTTGTAAGGATTTCAGCAAACATCTTACAGGAATTCTGTACTGGTTAAGCGGTCAGCCTTTCGGCAAAGCCGCATTGTGCGATGGAAAGCTCGTGGGCTACATAATTTTTGCAGGTCCTTGGGACGGCTTTTTCGGAGATGTAAAGGGTGTGTTTTCACCTCTTGGCGGTAGTGCCTTTTCATACGATTATAAAAATCGCGGCAGGCTTGCCTCAATGCTGTTTGCAAGCATAGCAGAGGAATTTGTGAAGCAGGGAGTTTTCAGCTGTGCTTTAAGCCGATATGCTCGCGATGAGGAGATTGCGAAATCCTTTGTACTGAACGGGTTTGGAATACGGTGTTCAGATGCTGTGAGAGAATTTTCAAGACTTGCTCTTTCGCATAGTTCGGACAACATTCATTTTGTTGAATTGCCGTCAAGTGAATTTGAAAGAGTACGGAAGCTAAGGAGCGGACTTGTAAAACATCTGGAAAGAGCGCCTGTATTCTATCCGACAGATATGGAACGATATGAGCAATGGTTCCAGAAGGAAGGTATGCGAGTGTTTGCCGCAGAGGCAGACGGTGAAATAATCGGCTTTATTTCCTTGGAAGATGATGCGGAAAACTTTATTACCGAACACGACACGATGAAAAATATATGCGGTGCTTATTTCGACGTGAATTATCGTGGCAATGGAATAGCACAAGGCTTGCTTGCCTTTATCATTGATACGCTGAAAGCGGAAGGCATAACGCACCTTGGTGTGGACTGCGAAACCCTTAATCCTACCGCCCTTAATTTCTGGGGCAAGTATTTCGAGCCATATACTTATTCCTTTGCACGGAGAATTGACGAGCGTGTAGAATTGTAACAGCAAAAATAGTCGAGAAAAATCTTATCTTTTGTGGTAGAATAGTATCACAGGGAGGCGAAAAGATGAACGAACAGGTTTTAGCGGTACAGCGAATGCAGGACTACATAGAAGCACATATCGACGAGGAAATCACTATGGCGGAATTATCAAAAACAGCGCTGTTTTCACCTTGGTATTCCTATCGTATTTTCAAAGCACAAACAGGACTCACCCCGTCCGATTATATCCGAAGATTAAGACTTTCAAAATCGGCAATGAAACTAAAAAACAAAGCTTGCAAAATTGCAGATATTGCATTTGAGATGGGCTTTGGAAGTGTTGACGGATATCAGCGTGCGTTTTTGCGTGAGTTTGGCTGTAACCCTAAGGAGTATGCTAAAAATCCTGTTCCGATAACGCTATTCGTTCCCTACGGAGTAAAATTCAGAAAACTGCGAAAGGAAAAACCAATTATGGAAAATTTAAGAAACGTATTTATTCAGCAGATACACAAGCCTGCAAGAAAGGTTATTATCAAGCGTGGTAAAAAAGCAGACGAATACTTTGCGTACTGCGAAGAAGTTGGCTGTGATGTGTGGGGGATGCTTACGAGTATGGATTCCCTCTGCGGCGAGCCTATGTGCCTTTGGCTTACGGAGAAGTACAGAAAACCTGATACTTCGGTTTATGTTCAGGGTGTGGAAGTGCCTGCCGATTATAGCGGTGAAATTCCTGACGGTTTTGATGTAATTGACCTGCCCGAATGTGACTATCTTATGTTTCAGGGCGAGCCTTTCAAGGAAGAAGATTACTGCGATGCGATAATGGCTGTTCAGCAGTCTATGGAAAAATACGAGCCGTCGGTAATCGGCTTCAAGTGGAATGATGACGAGCCGAGAATTCAGCTTGAGCCTATCGGTGAACGTGGGTATATTGAGCTTAAAGCGGTAATGCGCTGAGATAATGGATATATGGAGTCAATCCCGAATTCTGTGTAAACGTAAAATAGCGTAATAAAAGAGTATATGATGAGACCGAATGTTAGAGCAGTCGGTCTTATCTGCATATTAGCACATGATTAATCGATTGTCAAGATAAAAATATTATTCAGGTAT
>JAZQBN010000097.1:0-1601 GCA_045545795.1 Oscillospiraceae bacterium | reverse complement strand
AAACCTGCTAATAAAAAACAATAGACAAAATAGCCAAAGTTGAGAAAAGATTAAGC
This sequence comes from Oscillospiraceae bacterium, assembly GCA_045545795.1. GTDB lineage: Bacteria > Bacillota > Clostridia > Oscillospirales > Ruminococcaceae > RGIG8773. The sequence continues at coordinate 1,545 of JAZQBN010000097.1, read as the reverse complement.
AGAAAAAAGGGTGCAACAAAGCTGACATAAGAAAACAGAGTTTTCAAACGCCTAATGAGTATAAAATTCTGAAGAAATTAAATATCAGAATAAAGTTCCATAACCTTACCGTAGTAAACTCGAAGGAATTTGTTAAGCCCTGCAATCATTGCTTCTTTACCGCATTTACCTTCGCTGCGTTTCTTCTGAATGAAGTCATAGACAGCGTTGGCAGCAGGCTTATGTTTAATTAAGGATTGCATAATTTCATAGCCTGTTTTTCGCAGATAACTGTTTCCACGCTTGGATATATGACGTTCGGAAGCGTTGAATGTTCCCGATTGGTAAGGCGGAGCATCGATGCCTGCATAGGCAATGAGAGCGTGCTTGTTTTTGAATCTGCGTACATCACCGATTTCGGCAATGATGCGTGGTGCAAGAGTATCGCCGATACAATCCATTTCCTTGACAACAGCATATTCAGGCAAGGTGTTGCAAAGTTCCTGCATTTGTGCTAAAATGATATTGCGTGATTCCTCTATTGAGTGAATCAGCTTGATGGCTTCGCTAACGGCAATTTTGACGGATTGGGAGTTAGGAAGCGTAGGGATACCGTTTTGAGCAAGGGCAAGGATTTCCGCTGCCTTACGTTCGTTTAAGCGGTATCCTTTTTTCTTTGCCCATTTGCAGTAATCAGCAGTAAATTTCTTTTCTCCCATATCAAGAATATTCTGATAGTGAATGTATCGGCTGACAAATTCAGTCAGCTTGTGATTTTCGCCTTGATTTGAAAGAATATAACTGATTTCAGGCATAACTTGGTCAAGAAGATTAGAGAAGTCCACCTTCGCTTTTACAAGCATACCTGTAACCTGATAATACTGACGTGCAAGAAATTTAAGTTCATCGTATGTAATATCAGATGGATAAGCCTTAACAAGCTCGTTCCAGTATGTAATACCGAATGTTGCGATTTTAATTGAGTCAATCTTATCGGTTTTCGCACGTCTTATGCTTTGCGAACAGAATTTCTTCATACGCAAGGCATTTACACAGCATACAAAAATATTATGAGAAGATAAATAGGTCGCAATAGGGAGATGATAGTGACCTGTGTCTTCCATAACAACACGGGTTTCTTCATCAAATGATTTGATGAGAGAAATAAGATAGTCCAGTTCATCGGCAGTATGATTAATGTCAAAAGGCGGTTCAAGTATTTTGCCGCAAGGCTTCATAATACAAACAGTACTTTTTCCTTTTGATACATCAATTCCTACACTAATCATTATAAATCCTTCTTTCTGATATTTTGTAATGTTTCCGCTCAGGAGCTTATTAAAATTCATTTTGGTTAGTGATGCGAACGCTGCTGTGAACACAGCAGGTACAACCTGCTTAATCGAATTTTATAACAAGAAGGCGGTTGACACTTTCTAACACGAACGCTTGGTTCTAAGCGAGGTTCGTCAATCCATTACCTTCTTATTATATCAAAATAAGCATAGCCTGTCACCACTGTAGGTCAGCAGTTTGGACTATGCTAATATTATACCAAAGCGAGGT
>JAZQBN010000096.1:0-5006 GCA_045545795.1 Oscillospiraceae bacterium | reverse complement strand
GATTTTTACAATACATATCCTTTTATTTGTGCTATGATTAATACTAATCACCAATAAAACTATAGACAAAAAATCATCGCATAATCCATATACGCAAGATTATGCTTGATTTTTTGTATAGTTTTTAATTGGTGCTTAGTATAAAAAATGCAGGAGGGTTACTATATGAACACACTGGAAAAAGCAAGAAAATTTATCTACAAAAACGCTCATCCCCTTGAACTGGCAAAATGGCAGTATCATTTTGAAAACGGAAGCAAGGAAGCTGTGCTCAACGCACTGAGCTTTTATCAGAATGAGGACGGCGGCTTCGGAAATGGGTTAGAAGCGGATTTTCTTAACCCAAATTCTTCGCCTATGACTACCTGGGCAGCAACGGAAACTCTCAGAGAGATAGAGTTTGCCGACAGAAATCACCCGATAGTAAGAGGCATACTCCGCTTTCTCGACAGCGGCGAACATTTTGATGAAAAGCAGAATAAATGGCTTAACACAATACCGTCAAACAATGATTATCCTCACGCAATATGGTGGGAATACAATGAAAAAAGCGACAGCATAAGCTACAATCCTACGGCGGCACTTGCTGCGTTTATTATTTCTTACGCTGACACAAAGTCTGCAATTTATGAAAAGGGATTAAAAATTGCAAAAGAGGCAGTGGATTGGTTTGTTTCGTCTGCTCCCATAAACGATAATCATGATATCGCATGTTTTATCAGACTTTATAATGCGCTTGACGGTGAAGCGATAATTAGCGAGGATATGCTTGAACGCTTCAAAGCAGGTCTTCGTGAAAGTGTTAGGTTTACAATCTGCCCTGATACAGAAAAGTGGGCGGTCGAGTATGTTACAAGACCTTCCGATTACAGCATCGCACCTGACAGTATGTTTTATGAAGATAATGCTGAAATATCTATGTACGAACGTGATTTTATAAAAACAATACAGCGAGCTGACGGCGGCTTTGATGTTCCTTGGAAATGGTGGACGGATTATACAGAGTTTCACGTAAGCGAACATCGCTGGCAATCGATTCTTACTATCAAGTATATGCTTTATTTGAAGGAATTTAAGTAAGAAACTGTATACATCAATACTGAACAAATCTATTTTTATACTCTGTATAAAAGCCAGGCACATGGAGCATATTTCCATGTGCCTGGCTGCATAATTCTATTAATTTTTAAGGTTTTCAAGCAAATATAGTGGTAAATTCTATACCGTAATGTCTTTTTTCGTGTATTTTACAAATCCGACCGCCGCACCGATTACAGCAATTATTATTCCTATGACAATCAGCACCGTATCAAGCTTTCCTTCGGAAATGATATTACTTGCCTCGGCGTAAGCGTATGGCGTGATATAACGAAGGAACTCCGCCTGTTCGGTCATATTGCACACAAGATTCATAAAATAGAAAGCAAGGGCTAAACCAAGACCTATGCCGATACTGCCACGTCTTATGAATGCGGAAATGCCGAAGCAGATACAGCTGATTTCAAGCTGCATAATCAGATATGCAACGTGCAGGAGCAGAAATTCCTTCATCTCAAAGCTCTCGTCAATGACAGCAGCTGAAATAAGGCTTACAGCAACCACAACAATATTGAGTACAACAATCTGAGTCAGCACAGACAAAAGCTTCTGTGCAATGATTGAAATTCTGCTTATAGGGTGTATCAGCAGAAATTCCGCTGTGCGTTCCTTTTCCTCGTTGGCAAGAACGGAAATTCCCGCAAGTGCCGCAAAAAATCCTCCGCCTATGCCAAGCACGTTGCCGCACTCAATTCCGTAAAAGCCCATAAGCTGACCGAAACTGAGCTTGTCCATTCCGAATGCGGCGGTAAAGCCGCCCATATTTGCAAATATACTGCTTACGCTGTCCATTTCGCCTTTCATTTCAGGAAAAAGCAGCACGCACACCAGCATCATGAACGCTATCGAAGCTGTCCAGATACAAAGGGACTTAAAGGATTGTTTAAGCTCTTTTATGTAAATCGTCATTAGTTTTCGCCGCCTTTCTCATAGTAGTGCATAAAGATTTCCTCAAGGTCAGGCTCGGTAATAGTCATATCATAAATCGGCAGATTGTTTGCAATTCCAAGCAAATCCTTGATGTTTCCGTTATAGAGGAAGGAAACGCTGTCGCCACTTTGTTCAACCGATTTTGCGGAGATATTTTCGGGAACAATATTTACACCGTGGAGCACAACACGCTTTGCACTTGTTTTAGACAGGTTTTCCACGCTGTCAAGGGCGATAAGCCTGCCATCCTTGATTATTGCCGCACGGGAGCAGTTTTTCTGTATTTCGGAAAGAACGTGGGAGGAGAGGAAAATCGTTGCACCGCCGCTGTGACGCTCTTTCAGTATGTCGAAAAATTCCTTCTGCATAAGCGGGTCAAGTCCGCTTGTAGGCTCGTCAAGGATGCAAAGCTTCGGGTTGTGCTGCAATGCACAGACAATGGACACCTTTTTTCTGTTGCCGAGAGAAAGCTCCTCAACACGTTTATTCCTATCGAGAGAAAGCCTTTCGCAAAGCCTGTCAGCTTCAGCGGAACAATCCTTTTTACGCATTTTTGCAGAAAGAGAAACAATGTCCTTTACCTTCATTCCGTTGTAAAAAGTAGCTTCTGACGGCATATATCCGATGTCGGCAAGAATTTCCGTCTTGTCACGGATAATGTCCTTGCCGAAAATGCGTGCCTCGCCTGATGTGGGGTAGATAAGTCCGAGAAAGGTTCTTATGGTGGTGGATTTTCCCGCACCGTTGGGTCCGATGAAGCCGAAGAATTCTCCCTCGGAAACAGACAGGTCAAGTCCTGTTACACCACGGCTTTTTCCGTAGAATTTGGTCAGCTTTTTTGTTTCTATAATGCTCATATCGTCATTCCTTCCTGAGATAGATTTTCTTCCAGAAATCTATCATCTTTTCAAAATCCCGTTCAACCTCGTCAACATTAAAATGTCCCTGCTGCGATTTTTCCCAGAGATAACCTTCGGATGCAAGATACATATCCGTGTACATCATGTGAATATCAATTCCCTCAACGAATTTTTCAGGGTCAATTTTCAGCATTTTTTCATTAGCCTCAAAGGAAGCGGTACGCCCGATTATTTCCTGTATTCCGTCAGCAACCTCGGGGTCGGTTTCATAGTAACACTTGATTGTAAAAGCGGTAAGGTCTGGATATTTTCTCATCATCTCAACCTTTGCCTTTAAACCTCGGTGCATAATCTCAAAGAAATCTTCTTCCTCAAAGCAGCCGAAATCGTGGAGATACTGGTATGTATTTTTAGTGCCGTGATTGATAAGGAAAAGATAAAGCTCACGCTTGTTCCTGAAATAGTGGAAAAGCAGGGATTTGCTTATTCCTGCCTCTGCGGCAATTTCGCTCATGGGGCTTTTCTTGTAGCTGTTCTGTGAAAACACCCGATAGCCTGCGTTGATTATGGCAAGCTGTTTTTCCTCGGGCAGGGAAAAGAATTTATCGTTCATTTCTTACCTCCTGACTGTATCGGTCAATGCTATTATAATACCGTTGACCGATTTTGAGAAGACCCTTTTTGAAATTTTTTATTTTCTCTTGACAAATATTAAAATATATGCTAAGATAACATTGTTACGTAACGCTGTTATGGAGAAGGTGAACTATGCCGCAGGATAAAGAAACCCGTGAAAAACTTATAGAAAGTGCACAGGCTGAGTTTATGGAAAAGGGATATAATAAAGCTTCTCTCCGTTCAATCTGCTCAAGTGCAGGAGTTACAACAGGTGCACTGTATTTCTTTTTTGAGGATAAGGCTGACCTTTTCAGAGCAATCGTCGGCAATGCTGTTGACGGACTTTTTGAAATCATGCAGGCTCATTTTGATGAGGATGAGGATATTGTTGCGAGTGCCACATCTGACGCCGATCCTGATGATTATATAGACGACCACAGTGAAATAGCACAGCAGCTTATTCATCATATTTATAAGAATTATGACGCCGCAATACTTGTACTTACCAAGTCACAGGGGTCGGAGTATGAAAACATTGTTGACCGCATAGTTGAAATAACTGAAAACAAAAGCATTGAAATGATGGACAAAATTTCTGTAAAGACAGGTAAAAAGAAAAAGGTCAACAGATATATGCTTCATCTTGTAATTCATATTGTGGTGGACTCCTTTGTACAGCTTGTTACCCACGAGCCAGATGAGAAAAAGGCACTTAAAAGCATAAAAAAGGTGTTCAAAATGACAATGCACAATTGGACGGAAACCGTTCTTGAATGATAAAAATAAGCCACTGTATAGTGGTTTATTTTTCAAAGCATAACATAACACCGTTATGTTATGCGAATACTGTATATCAAGCCGAAAGGCTTTTTAAAATAACGCAAACATAACATCGTTATGTAAATATGGAGGTAATAATATGTATCTTGAAATCAAAGATGTAAAGAAAAGTTACGGTAACGACTCTAACTACATTCAGGTGCTCAAAGGCGTTACAACGGGACTGGAAAAGGGTCAGATGTGTGTAATTCAGGGCACAAGCGGCAGCGGAAAGTCTACCCTGCTCAACTGCATAGGCGGTCTTGATGAAATGGACAGCGGCTCTGTAAAGGTTGACGGCAAGGAAATCTTTGGTCTAAAACCCGATGCTCTTTCCGACTACCGCCGTGATAATTTAGGCTTTATCTTTCAGTTCTATAACCTTGTGCCGAATCTGACGGTACGTGAAAATATCCTTGTTTGTGAGTATCTTGCTGAAAATCCGCTGGATGTTGATGAGCTTTTGGAAACGCTGGGACTTACTGAACACCAGAACAAATTCCCCTCACAGCTTTCAGGTGGTCAGCAGCAGAGATGTGCTATTGCAAGAGCGCTTGTGAAGAATCCCAAGCTGCTCCTTTGCGATGAACCCACAGGCGCACTTGACAGCAAGACTTCACGCGACATTCTTGTGCTGCTTGAAAAAATCAACGAAAAATACGGAACAACAATGCTTATCGT
>JAZQBN010000095.1:0-7266 GCA_045545795.1 Oscillospiraceae bacterium | reverse complement strand
ATAATGAAGAATGAATAATTAAGGAATTGCCTTCGGCAATAATATTAAAAATGTCCGCAAAGCGGACACCTTAACTATTCATTATTCTTTATTCATTATTCATTTTTCATTAGCCTGTCGACTTTATCGACAGGCTCAGGGACACCTCTCAGTGTCCCTGAAATTTATTTAAGTACGGTTTCAATCCAGGTCATTGCTTCTTCCTCAGTGCGGAAGGTGTTTTCGATAATACCTGTGTGTGATTTTTTCTGATGCTCCTTAGCCTGAGCACCTGTAATAAAGGAAGCAAAGTTTACAAAAGCCATAGCTGTGCAGCCTGCGTCCGCAAGACGCTTGTGAAGTGTAACAAGAACATCGCTTACCTCAGGGGAAGCAGGGGACATCTTGCTGATTTCAACAATATAAGCCCAGCCCGAATTCTTCCAGGGTGCGGAAAGGGAAATAAGCTTGTCAATGAGCCAGTTTACTTCCTCAACGGTTGTTGCACCAACAGCAGCGGATTTGATAACCTTCTTGCCTGTGTAAGTAGTAATAGTCTGAGCACCGTGATTAAATGTCATAAGAACATCTCCCATTCAAATTTAGTGTATGGTAAAATTGTAGCACTTTTTGTAGTAAAAGTCAATATATTTCCACGAATTTAATGTAATTATGTATAATATTTACAATAACGTAACAAAATAAAGCACTCTCAACTGAGAGTGCCGTGTGGTTTTTATCTATTGAATTCGGGGTGAAGTTTTTTGATTTCCAGTTTATTCTGATACATACGCTCGTCAGCCTTATTGTAAATATCCATATAATCGGGAGAATACACACCGGAAGCATAACCCATAGCAATGCTCAGCATTATCGGACTGTCCTTATAATGTTCACAAGCCACTCGTGCATTTTCAAGTTCTTTTTGAACAGTTTTTTCGTCGGGAGAAACATATATAACAGCAAATTCATCGCCGCCGACCCTGTATATGTTGTAAGCACTCTTGAAGCAGTTTCTAATCACAGTTGCAGCCGCCCTGATAAGCTTATCGCCCTCAGCGTGCCCGTAATTGTCATTAATCAGCTTCATACCGTTCATATCACAGATTATAAATCCAATATTGACTTGCTTTCCGCTGTATTTCTTCTCCATATAGCTAAGCTGTTTTTTGAAGCTGTTCTTATTCTGAACACCTGTAGCCTCGTCCCAGTACGCCTGCTCCTTGTAGTTTTCAACAGGATTATTTACCGTCGTGAACAAGCCTATGCAGACAATTGTAATGCCTGCGCTTGTCATAAGCAGCTCTGGAATTACCGCCTGTACAATTACAAAAGCAGCCATCAGAAGTGATGTAGGAAGAATAGCAATACGGGCTTTAATGTCAAGTCTACCCCTTTTAATTATTGCCATAATCAGGCAAGTCAGGCAGTACACCGCAAAAATCGAGTACCCTGCAAAAGCAAGCGGACCATAGCTGTAATCGGTACCGCTTCCGCTGACATATTCAATAGGCAGAACAAAGAAAAGAACAAGGAATATCAGCAGAGGGATATATCCGATGTAACGAAGTTTTTTATGCATATTCATCGGCATAGTAAGCAGTACAACGTAGTTGTAGAATTCCATAATAAACAACATACTGAATATGTAAAATCCGAAATGGAGCAGGTCATTTACAGCGGAAGGAACAACATCCCTGTTGTTTACGGTAATAACCGTAGCAATGTCAAAAAGCATATGTCCCAGCCCCATTGACGCAACTAAAAGAAAAGAGTTTTCGCTGTTTTTATTACGATAGAAAATGTGGTAACAAATGAGAAAAATCAGCACTACTATGCAGATTATTTCTTCTCTGAGTATCAGTATTTCCATATGCCGTTCCCCTTGTAAATTTGTTATAATTAATTATATCATAAATGGGGAATTCTGTCAAACAAAAAGGCACCCTCAACCGAGAGTGCCCCAATCAATATAAATTAATAATAGGAATCCCTTTGCTTTCAGCCATTCTGACCGTTTGCCCTGTTCCGCTGAATTTGTTTCGTATATTGTAGTAGCAAATACAACAATCTGATAATTCAACAAGACGCATATTACGTTTTTTCATACATCCGTTATAATAATTTTCAGAAGTAAATTCAATTGAGTCAGCAGAAGACAGAATTTCCATAAATGTCTTTTTATCTGAGTCATTCCATAAGGCAGTTTGTTCTTCATTGCTGCAAGGTAGAATTAAATTCAATTTTATATACGGAAATTCATTTCGCAATTTTAAAACAGTTTGAGCACACAGCATATCCCAGCCTATTGCACCGCCCGAATAAAATTCTACAGCAGTTTCCTCTTGAATAAGCTTACGCAAAATTTCTTCAAGAAGTAGTGCAAGGTCTTGATTGATTTTTATGTTTCTGTGTCCCGTAAAGCAAACGTGTTTCATAATAATCACCTCGTTACTATTAATATAGTAACACTATATATGTATATTGTCAACCTGTAACTTTAATAATAGAATAAAAAGTGTGAGGTGATTATGTGAGTAATTCAAAGTCAGTTGTTTCAATAAATGAATACGGTAAAATTGATATTTGTCTTAAAGAGCTTATGTCAGCGAGAAATATTACCCGAAATTACCTTGCCAAAGCCGCAAATACACGATTTGAGGTTATAAACAAATGGTATAACAATGACGTTGAAAAGCTTGACCTTGATGTGCTTGCACGAATTTGCTATGTTCTGGATTGCTCACCTGACGAGATTATAAAATATAATAAGAAATAACAAAAGGCACCGAAAATCTCGGTGCCTTTACTTTATTCCATTGATAAATTCAGCAAGCTTAATCTGCTGTTCATTGGTAAGCTTTTTCGCCGCAGAAGCAAGAATGGGATTTATGCCGCTGTCGGTTTCGCTGAAAAAGTCAGCAAGGGTAATTCCGAGAGCATCGCAAAAGTAGGAGAGGGTTTCGACGGTGGGGTTTTTCTTGCCAAGTTCAATTTCACGCAAGTGACTTTGCGATATGCCTGCAAGATTTGCAAGCTTGTTAGTTGTTATACCTTTCATCTCCCTAAAATAAATCAATCTTGCTCCCACATCAAACATCGGCTCACCTCATTAGTTTTTTATATTATATCCTCTAAAGATATAGTTGATTACAGCTTTAGACTTGACACATTATAATTATAGTGATAAAATGTTATTATAATAAATATAACGCAAAGGAGCAATGATTTCTATGAAAAATCAAAGCAAAATCCGCTTTATTGCATTGGTAATGGCGGTGTGTGCGAGCTTGACAGCGTGCGGAAATGCAGCAGATGATAATATGGATATCGTGCAGTATACAGAAGGTAAGCAGCAGGAACAAACTACAAAATACGACTCCATTTATGACTCTATGGATGATGTTCAGCAAACTGAAACTGCCAGTGACGCTTCCTACGTAAAAATAAGCGAATTTGAAAAAGCAAGCAATTTCAATGAGGGGCATGCAATTGTTACATATGGCGGAAAGTATTATATTATTGATACCACAGGAAACATTGTCCTTGAATTTACTGATGCACCGAAAGAATATACGATTTACAATGGCGGTTTTATTATACTTGAAAATGAAAACGTTATGAACATCAAAGGAGAAATTGTTGCAGATACCGCTGTTCATGGTCACGATATGGTAAGAGGTATATGGCACGAATACATTGTTCTGCGCAAAAAGGTTGATACGTTGGAAAGGACAGGCTTTGATTATTGTATTCTCAACAGTGATGGTAGCGTTCACGTTGATTGGGCACCTAATCCTTATCATCAATTTGATGGTAACGAGAATTATGAACTTGCAGAAATACTTGAATTAAATAATAATTATATTAAAATTCATGAAGGAAATTTATACCCTAAAATAGGAGTGTATAATTTAGAAACTAGTGAATATCATGATAGTCTTAATATACATGATTATGTTAGTTATGTTGATAAAGCATTATATGAATATGGTTATGTAATTAGCACGAATAGTAATGGCGAGCCTAGTGCCATTACATATGATTATACTAATAATATTATTGATGTCTTTAGTCCTATAAAATCTCTTTTTATGGATGATATAGATGATAATGTAATATTTTTTGGAAATAATGATACATATGAAAATTATTTTTATGATGTATGGTTGGGGAAAAATGTTAATCTCCCATTTAATGTTGATAATATAAATAAAATGTTAGTTTGTGACTATAATAAGGAAGAAGCGTTGTACATTATAGTAATTCAAAACAAGGAAAATAGCGTATTCTACACTGTTATCGACGAAAATGGCAACTACGTTGTAGAAGCCATAAAGGACGAGATTCTTACTTGCAATGACGGCGTATACACAGCAGAAAACGGAATGTATAAAACCGACGGCACACTAATTTTCGAAGGTAACTCATTCGGTCAATTCACAGACGGCTACTGCTGTATGAACGAAAACAGCTACATCGACATCAACGGCAACAAACTCGAAGTAGAATTCAAAACCGAATAAATACAAAAAGGCACCGAAAATTTCGGTGCCTTAATTTGTTTATTTTACACGCAACCCCCGATGTTTTGCGAAGCAAAACTCGGAAACGAACGCTTGCGTTCGTTTTAATTACGAATTACGAATTGCGAATTACGCATTATCAATACATTCCGCCAGCAGGCATTGCAGGAGCAGCAGGAACATCTTCCTTGATGTCAGCAACAAGGCTCTCAGTTGTAAGAACCATAGCTGCAACGGAAGCCGCATTCTGGAGTGCGGAACGTGTTACCTTAGTCGGGTCAACGATACCGGCAGGAATCATATCGCCGTAAGCTTCGCTGTAAGCGTCAAAGCCGTAGCCAACCTTTCTGGAGCGTACAATCTTGTCAAGGATTACGCTGCCTTCAAGACCTGCGTTTGCAGCAATCTGACGAACAGGCTCTTCAAGTGCCTTGAGCACGATAGCTGCACCTGTCTTTTCATCACCGCTGAGGGAGTCTGTAAGCTTCTTAACAGCAGGCATAGCGTTAACGTAAGCTGTACCGCCGCCAGCAACGATACCTTCTTCAACAGCAGCCTTTGTAGCAGCAAGAGCGTCCTCAATACGAAGCTTCTTTTCCTTCATTTCGATTTCTGTAGCAGCACCAACCTTGATTACTGCAACACCGCCGCTGAGCTTAGCAAGTCTTTCCTGAAGCTTTTCCTTGTCGAAGTCAGATGTTGTAACTTCAATCTGAGCCTTGATCTGACCAATTCTGTCCTTGATAGCCTGCTTGTCACCTGCACCGTCAACGATGATTGTTGTTTCCTTGGTAATCTTAACCTGCTTAGCACGACCGAGCTGCATCATCTGAGCGTCCTTGAGTTCAAGACCGATTTCCTCGGAGATAACCTGACCGCCTGTGAGGATAGCAATATCCTGAAGCATTTCCTTACGTCTGTCGCCGAAGCCCGGAGCCTTGACAGCAACGCAGGTGAATGTGCCGCGGAGCTTGTTTACGATAAGTGTGGAGAGAGCCTCGCCCTCGATGTCCTCAGCGATGATAACAAGCTTCTTGCCGCTCTGTACAATCTGTTCGAGGAGTGGGAGAATTTCCTGAATAGAACCAATCTTCTTGTCAGTGATAAGGATGTAAGCGTCGTCAATAACAGCTTCCATCTTGTCTGTATCAGTAACCATATAAGGTGTGATGTAGCCACGGTCAAACTGCATACCCTCAACAACCTCGGAGTAAGTTTCAGCAGTCTTGGACTCCTCAATTGTGATTACGCCGTCAGCGGAAACCTTTTCCATAGCTTCTGCAATAAGCTTGCCCACGTTTTCGTCAGCAGCGGAGTTTGCAGCAACGCTTGCGATTTCCTCAGAGCCTGCAACAGCCTTGGAGTTGGACTTGATAGCCTCAACAGCAGCTTCAACAGCCTTAGCCATACCCTTTCTAACAATCATAGGATTAGCACCTGCTGCAACGTTCTTCATACCCTCACGGATAAGAGCCTGAGCGAGAAGTGTAGCAGTTGTAGTACCGTCACCTGCTGCGTCATTTGTCTTTGTAGCAACTTCCTTAACGAGCTGTGCACCCATATTTTCGAAAGCGTCCTCAAGTTCGATTTCCTTAGCAATTGTTACACCATCGTTAGTGATGAGCGGTGCACCGAACTTCTTGTCGAGAACAACGTTTCTGCCCTTAGGACCGAGTGTGATTTTAACTGTGTTTGCAAGCTTGTCAATACCTGCCTGAAGTGCCTTTCTTGCGTCTTCACCGTAAATAATATCCTTAGCCATAGTAAAAAACTCCTTTTATATAGTAAACTTATTCAACGATTGCGAGAATGTCACTCTGACGTACGAATGAATATTCAATACCGTCAATCTTGACATCATTGCTGCTGTACTTGGAAATAAGAACCTTCTGTCCCTTCTGAACATACATTTTTACTTCCTTGCCGTCAACCATACCTCCCGGGCCAACTTCAATAATTTCACCAATCTGCGGCTTTTCCTTAGCAGCACCTGCAAGAATGATACCGCTCTTGGTAGTTTCCTCAGCCTCTGTCATTTTAATAAGAACTCTGTCTTCAGTTGGTTTGATAATCATTTTAAAAACTCCTTTCAATATATGAAACTATATTAACATAAGTAAATTCGGACTTTTCAGCAGATTTTAGCACTTTATGTCCGAATGTGTTAGCACTCTTTCTTTTGGAGTGCTAATTAATATTATACACCGCTTTTGTTTTTTGTCAATACCTTTGAGAAATTTTCTCCTAATTTTCACATAAATTATGATTTAGCTGACTAACTATAGCGTTTAAATAATGGGTTTCCAAAGGGGACTGTGTCCCCTTTGGTGGGGTTTTTAGGGGCAACGCCCCTAAATCGCCCTCCGCAGAGGGCGAAAACCTTTCTTGCGCCCGCAGGCGCTGCCTGAGAAACGCTCTGGAGAGGGAATTTTGAAGCGGTAGCTTCAAAAGGGAGAGGCTCTGCAAGAGAGAGCCTCTCCAACAGTGGCGCAAGCCACTGCTTCTGCGTAGTGATTAAAGTAAAGTTACGTAAAAAACGTGCCACTGGCACGTTTTTGAGATTAATTTGCTGTGTAACTGCAACAAGGGGAAGCGGTCTTGTACGCTTCCCCTCGAAAAGCTTTCGCTTTTCTCACCCCTTTCTCCGTTTTTGATGGCAAGGGGAATTTCGCCGCTTGCGAGCGGCGACCAAAGGGCTTTGCCCTTTGGAAACCCACCACCTTTGAAAAGGTGGACGAAACTTTTAATGCTGGGTTGCTAT
>JAZQBN010000094.1:0-4618 GCA_045545795.1 Oscillospiraceae bacterium | reverse complement strand
CAATTCCTTGCGATGTTCTGGGATTTGCACAAAATCTCAAGCAACACAGTTTATATCAGCCAATAGGCTGAAAAACTTTGTGCTTGATAGAACACTTGAGAAGTGTTCTTTTATAACGAAAGACGGACAGCGACAGGAAGTGTATCGTATCAGCAAGCAAGGCGAAAAATTCATTGAACGCCAGATACCGCAGATACCTAATCGCTATTACAGCAGCACAGGACAGGAACACGATTTGAAGCTAATGGATAAGATATTGACCTTATCCAGAGAAGAACGCCAGACTATGCGTTGTGAAAGCGAGATTCGAGATGAGTTCAAGGAACGCTTACAAACCTATCTCGAACAGGGCGATACAGAACGCTACAATCAGCTATACGAAGCAATGTTCATCACGCACAGCATATCAATGCCAGATTTGGGCTATGGTGTAGAAGAATATTACGAAGTTATCACTTCATCGTATGGCGAAGCAGAGATAGCGGCGAAAGCCGAAGCCGTTGAGATTATAGGCGGTAATCTCACGATGGAAAGAATATAAAGGGGGTACATACAATGAATGATATTCAAATAAAACTACAAAACGAACTATTCAACGAGCATTACAAGCTGTTCAGAATCCTTGTGTATGGCTGCGGTGGCGTAATGTTCAGACAACACTTCATAAAATTTATGGGCGGCAGCGAAAGCAAGTGCGGCGAGATTATCAAGCTGATGGAAGATTTCAAACTTATCAAGCAGCAGCGTGTAGGCAAGAACTTTATCGTTGTTGCGAAGTATGCCATGCTCTGCAAGTTCGATTTGGAAAACAAGAGTGTTCGCCTGTCCTCTGGCAGAGTGTTTCATAGTGCTTTGCTTTGTGAAATGCTCTTACACACTTATAACCCAGAGGAAATTGACAAAATAGAACGCTTATTGTCCTTGAGCAACTTTTTCTACTTCACGCCCCGAAACAGTTATAGGATTTTGAGCCGCATCTATAACTACCTGTACGAAAGAGGATTCAGAAGCCTTGATACGCTTGAATGGTCGATGAAGCAGCTTGACACAAAGACTACCTTTATCGAAACAAGCTACAAAGGCAGAAATGAGTGCCTACCCGAACAGGACATAGAGGTAATAGACCTGCTCGTGCTGCGAAGCCTTGATATGTATGTTAAGAGCATTACTTCTGATGGGGATTCCATCAAACTTAATATGGCGTTGTTCGCTACCAATATGAACGCAGAGAAAATCGCAAAGGCAATCCGAAAGACAGAAACCGCATTGTCGGATATGTTCGGAGATATACCCATCAAGTACCGCTTTGACATTTACAGCCTGTCCGAGCGTATTGAGGGAATTGAGAAACGCACTATGAAAAACCTACTTGCTGCAAAGGGCGGTGAGCTTAAAGAGGATTTTTATAGCAGCATCATCACATTCCATTGGTACAATCGCAAAACTGCTCTGTTCTCTGGTATTGATATTGAGAAATGGTTATAAATCAAGGGTAATAAATTATCGCATCTTGTGAAAGGTCATAGTATTTTGGTTTGTAGTCTTTTTCAAACTGTTTGAAAGATACGCCGCATTCTGTTATTTCATCAGCGGATAATGGGGCAATAATTTCAAGGTTGTCAGACACAGTTTTCGCAAAGATATAGACCAATCTGCTATTTCGATTATTTCCTACTCTTGCTGCGATTCGGGAATCTGGTGATATTCTTTCAAGTTCTTCGAGCTTAACGATGTAAGTGTTTTCTAAAATGTCTTTGTAATTTTCCATTAGAAATTTCTCCTTTGATTTAAGATTTATTATTTTCGATGCCTAATGCTCGACTAAAGCATCAAAACGGAATGTTGGGTGCGTTTCTCATCTATAATGATAATAAGTAAAAGAAATGTGAGGTAATTATGATGAGAGAGTTAAGTGTTGATGAGTTAGCATTTCTCGAATATATCAGCGAAACATACGCTGAAGAAGAATTTGAATCTTGGATTCGTTCTATGGAAGAAACTTACCCGAATTAAGTTCCTCTTTCAAAAATGCCATTTTAATTTTTCCTATCCTTATTGAAGCTGTCGAGCAATCGGCGGCTTTTTTTGCTGCACTTTTATTATAACCAATCGAAAATCGCCAGACAAGCACCTGCGTCCGACAACTCGGACGATTTTGAATTTTCGCACTTGGTTATCGGCTCAAATACTTACATTCTGGTTGCTCGAACACTTTTCATCTTTATTTTTTCGCAAAAATCAGTATTTATATAGAAAACGATTTTAAGGAGGAAAATTAAGATGAGCGAAAGAGCCACCAGAGTTATTGAAGTAAATATCAGTTCGGGAATACTGCCTACCTTTGAAGCAGCACGCAAAGAAGCAGATGCCATCAAGATATGGCTGATACGCTTTTGTAAGAAAAAGGGGTATTCCGTCAAGGCTGCTATCGGGGCAAGTATGAACAATCCCCACACAGGACATATCACCACAAAGAAAACAGGCCGCAGGGGCAGACCTGCGACCGTCTTTGTTCGTACCAGAGAGCATATGCGACCAACTGAAACCGAGCCGCATATTCATATGATAATCTATGCCAACCCTGCTTCAACCGTTGTAGAGGAACTTATGCAGCGTATAAACAAGAAGTTCCACAAGGCTGCCTGTCGCAAGTATTATTGTGAGGACTATCTGGAAGAAGCGATAAATTACCTGTTCAAACAGAGCAAGAAAGTCAGAATGGTCGATTATGACCCAAGCGGCATATTAAATAATGATGATTTAGGATTCTGCCACTTATCCGATGAAGCAAGCCAGACTTACAGGGGCGTTTTAGCATTTACAAAATCCGAAGCAGCAGCAATCCCAGAAACCCTTGATTCTACTGCTGTTTCAGATGTTTCCGAAACCCCGAAAGAACTCGTATGTAATAGTCTTATAAATACTACTACTGATATTATATATTCTCTCTTTAACACTACTACTGTTATTAAAGATGCTATTACTTCTATTATAGGAGAAAGAGAAGATAAGAAAGATATAGAAGATACTACTTCCAATAATAGTTCCATTAAGATTAAAGAAGATAAGACTTCCATTAAGATTAGAGTAGATAGTTCATTACTTCAAAGATGTATAGATACCATACATACTTTATACTCATATATTCAGAAAAGTTCTGATAAAACCGATAATATACATATAAGTTCAATACATTGTATGAATATTGTTCCAGATGAAGAAAATCCAGATTTTCCGCCTTAATCTCGCAGAAAATCAAAATCGTCCGACAAATCGGACGCGAAATCTTGAAAAGTTCATACTTTTGTGATATAATATCTATGCGTTTGATATGAACGAGCGACAAAACGCTGCCGCAAGGCAGCTTGAGGATATACAAAGGAGATGTTTGATATGGCTGATAACAGAAAAGAACAAGAAAGAGCTGAACTGCATCGTGCTATCTGGGCGATTGCTGATGATTTGCGTGGTGCTGTCGATGGGTGGGATTTCAAGAACTATGTTCTTGGTGCTATGTTCTACCGCTACATCTCCGAAAACTTTGCTGCTTACATCAATGCAGGTGAAGTTGAAGCAGGTAATACCTCTTTTGACTACGCAAAAATGTCTGATGCCGAAGCAGAAGAAGCAAGAGCAGGTCTAATTGAAGAAAAGGGATTCTTCATTCTTCCGAGCGAACTGTTCTGCAATGTCAGAGCAAAGGCAGCAGCCGATGAGAACTTGAACGAAACCCTTGAGCGTGTCTTTACTCATATTGAAGATAGTGCGAAAGGCAGCGAAGCAGAGGACAACTTTGCAGGTCTGTTCGATGACTTCGATGTGAATAGCAACAAGCTCGGCGGCACCGTTGCCAAGAGAAACGAAAGACTTGTCAAAATCCTCAACGGCGTTGCTGATATGAAACTTGAATATAAGAACAATGCCATTGATGCCTTTGGTGATGCCTACGAATACTTGATGGGTATGTATGCTCAAAACGCAGGTAAATCGGGCGGCGAGTTCTTCACTCCATCTGATGTGTCCGAACTGCTTACCAGACTTGGAACTGTCGGCAAGACCGAAGTAAATAAGGTGTATGACCCTGCGTGTGGCTCTGGCTCTCTGCTGCTCAAGGCTCAAAGCGTTTTGGGTAAAGACGGAGTTCGTCAAGGCTACTACGGACAGGAAATCAATATCACCACTTACAACCTGTGCCGAATCAATATGTTCTTACACGATGTAGGTTTTGATAAGTTTGATATTGCCTGTGAAGATACGCTGCTGAATCCGCAGCATTGGGACGATGAGCCTTTTGAACTGATTGTTTCAAATCCCCCTTACTCTATCAAGTGGGTGGGTGATGATAACCCTCTGCTCATCAATGACCCTCGTTTTGCCCCTGCTGGCGTACTTGCTCCAAAGAGTAAAGCAGACCTTGCTTTCATTATGCACAGCCTTTCTTGGCTTGCCCCAAGCGGTGTAGCTGCTATCGTTTGTTTCCCTGGCATTATGTATCGTGGCGGTGCGGAGCAGAAAATCAGAAAGTATCTGGTAGATAACAACTTCGTTGATTGCGTTATTCAGTTGCCGAGCAACCTGTTCTTCGGAACTTCCATTGCTACCTGTATTCTGGTACTGA
>JAZQBN010000093.1:0-17938 GCA_045545795.1 Oscillospiraceae bacterium | reverse complement strand
CGATTTTTTTCAAAATCTTTTTTCCGCTCTGCTTGCCACTGTCCAAGTGTTAGCTTTCAGTTCGGTTCTCTTTCGTACTACCCCTCGTGAGTCAGCTTTATTAGTATACATCTTTCGACCCCTTTTGTCAAGCGGTTTTTTTCGATTTGTAGGAACATCTAACCAAACTTGCCTAAAACATATTGTCTGATATTGAACTTGCACAAAAGCTGCCCCAAAAACAATAAAAAGAGAGCCGCAATGACTCTCTTTTCTCATTATTCCTGTGTAATAATTTTCTTTGTCTGCGGTATTTTCAGAAGTGCAGCTGCACCGATAACCGTGAAAATCATCTCGGGCAGCATATATGCACCGTTATATACAAGGCTGTACAGCACCTCGTTATCTGTGGAAAAGCTCTCCCAGATTGAACCTACCGAGTGCCATATTACAATACCGCTCATAACGTGAAAAACATATCGCAGAAAAATTGCAAGAATTGCTCCGCCAATCCAGCCCTTGAAGCCCTTGCTGCGGAATATGCCTGCCACGCCGATTACACTGTACGCACCGATGTAGTCCAGTAATATGCAGGCGATAAGCATTGCAGGGGTAAGTCCCCAGCCGAAAAGACCGTCCATTACGCCCTGCCCGAACTGGATAAGTGAAAAGACGAATGACGCAAACATACCTTGCTTTATGCCGTGTTTAATGCTGAAAATTATAATCGGCAGCATTGACAGCAGGGTTACCGAGCCGCCCCAGGGCAGCTTGATTATTCTTATGTAGCACAGCACTGTTGCAAGGGCAACCATTATTGCCGCTTCAACGAGAGTTTTTGTTTTTGATGATTTATTCATTATAATAGTATACCTCCATTTCCTAACAAAGGTTACTCCCCTTACCTTTAATCTTCAAGGGCACGAAAAAACGCCCTCGGAAAATCCAAAGGCGCAGAACACACATAACAATACAAAATGTATTTTCCTACGTCGGCATTATCCGAATCAGGTAGACCAGAGCAAGTCCAGTTTTTGGGTCGAAGCAACCTGCTTCCTCTCAGCCTCGGTTTCGAAGCTCCCCTTGTTAAGTATTATTTAATTTTACAACGTTGCACATATATAATAGCACCTGCTCAGCAGTTTGTCAAGTATTTACACATAAAAAGCGGAAACCGCCTCGGACTGGGGGAAAATCCGAGGCGGTTTCGTTTTAGAGTTATATGAAAAATGGTTGGAGGAGAGCGTGTTAAGGTACATATATCAACAGCAGGTCGGGACGCTTTTGTGCAAGCTTGTCAATTTCGCCGTTTTGCTGCTGCACATAACAATACTTCACAGCTTCAAGCTGTTTCATATCATACAAAGCAGAAAGATTTTCCTTGCCGCCTACGTCAATGCATTTCAACGAGTCCATTTCAGAAAGGATTTCAAGCGGCGCACCATTATCCAGAAATTCAAGTTTGTCAAATTCTTTAAGCTGTTCCTTGCCATATTCACCTCTGATATCAAGCCATCTCAATTTTTCAAGTTCATTAAGCGGTACAATGTCAATTTCCTTTTCTGTCAAATTGTCTATTGTCAGCAATTCAAGCTTCGGGAGCTTTTTCAGCTCTGTAAAATCTATTGTATCGAAATTTTCTTCGGTAATTTTAATCTTTGCGGAATATGAATTTACATCGTATTCTGTTCCGCACACGGTAACATATTCTGTTTTATCAACATAAAACTGCTCATCTTTAAGCTTCGGCAAATTGCGGAACTGCTCGGCGTATTCGAGAAAATTGCCGCCGCCTTCTGTATCAAAGGTGTTGGTATCATCAATTATGCCGAGATATTCGTACTGTGATAGATATTCTTCAAGCTCATTACAGAAGCGGAAGCCATCGGCATTGCTATCAACACGGTATCGGGGTGAAGCCTGCTGACCTGCTATATCATTATAATAGATGTATCGGTTGCCGCTATTGCCGCAGTCGTCATAGGTATAAAACTCACATCTGCTGATTACGGTTTTGTCGAGCCTGTCATCACAAATTCTGAATTTACTGCACTCATAATGTCCCTCTGTATGCAATTCAGTTGAGTATTCACCAACATAGAAAACCTCGTCAGTTTCCTTGTCCCGATATTTGTGCAGACCGTCACCGAAGGTCAGACCTGTTACGGGGTCATACTCGTTGTCACGGTATTCGATATAACCGAGATAAACAGCTTCATCGCCTGTCAGCTTGTAAATTTCCCACGCAGATGTATCCATCATTCCAAAATGTTCAAGCAATTCAGGTATCCCATCATAATCCATATCGTAAAGCTGAAACTCCGACCATTGACTGTCGGAAACAACCTGCTCTGCAAGGAAAATTGCCTTGTCAAAGTCGGAAAGGGGTTCTTGGGGAAGTGTTTCCGCTGTTGTTTCCTCAACAACAGTTTCAGTCATAGCCGCCGAGGTTGTCTCAATATATTCCTCAATAGCAGAGGTATCCGCAGGAAGCTGGCAGGTTGTTTTATCGCAGGCGGAAAGCACTATGCAGACTGCCCATACTATTAAACATATTCCCACAACGTATCTTCTTTTCACGGTTCCCCCTCCTTTATGTCGGATTTTGTTCGTCTGAATACAGTATAACAAGGTAAGTCTTTGCCGTCAATAAATTTCGCTGAACTGTAAACGGGTTGTTTCCGCATTGTAATAATGGTTACAAATTGAAAACGGCAAAAAATTAACCATATAGTGCTGTTGAAATATATGCAAAATTGCAATTTCCGACAAAAAATTTTTTTAACCGAAAAAGTGGTTGATTTTACAATTAAATAGGTATATAATACAAAATTGTGCGTTATCCTTGCACATACATATTTAATATAGGATTTATTGAAGGAAGGTCTTTTATATGCAAATCGAATTATTCAAGGACTTGGCGATTATTATTCTTTTCGCAAAGCTGTTCGGACTTCTTGCAAAGAAGCTCCATGTGCCTGAGGTCGTGGGTACAATCGTTGCAGGTCTTATCATCGGTCCGTCCTTTCTCGGATTTGTTGAGCAGTCGGACTTTATCACTCAGATGGCTGAAATCGGCGTTTTGCTGCTGATGTTCTCCGCAGGTCTTGAAACTGACCTTAAGGACCTTATCAAGACAGGTCCGACGGCACTTGCTATTGCCTGTGCAGGTGTTGCTGTTCCGCTTTTCGGCGGCTGGCTGCTTTACTCCTGCTTCTACGGCTTCTCCCCCGCAGGCTCGGACGAATTCTACCGTGCGATTTTCACGGGCGTAATTATGACGGCAACCTCTGTCGGTATCACCGTTCAGACCCTTCGTGAGCTTGGCAAGCTCAAAGGCAAGGTCGGTACACTCATTCTCAGCTCGGCAATCATTGACGACGTTATCGGTATTATCGTGCTTACATTCGTAATCGGACTCAAGGACGCTTCCGCAAGCCCGATGAAGGTTGTAATCAACACACTTCTTTTCTTTGCGTTCTCAATCGGTGTAGGTTTTGTAATCTACAAGATTTTCAAGATGCTGGACAAGAGATACTATCATCAGAGAAGAATTCCTATTCTTGGTCTCTGCCTTTGCTTTGCACTGGCATTTATTGCTGAGGCATTCTTCGGAATTGCTGATATTACAGGTGCTTACGTTGCAGGCATTATCCTCTGCAACCTTAAGGACAGCGAATACATTGCCGAAAAGATGGATATCAACTCCTATATGCTGTTCGGTCCTGTATTCTTCGCAAGTATCGGTCTGAAAACAACCTTCTCCAACTTTACAACTGACATTCTGCTGTTCTCTATCGGCTTTGTAATTGTTGCACTTATCACAAAAATCATCGGCTGCGGACTTGTTTCAATGCTGTTCAAATACCGTGGCAAGGACTGCCTCAAAATCGGCGTCGGTATGATGACACGAGGCGAGGTTGCACTGATTGTTTCTCAGAAGGGACTTGCAGTCGGACTTCTTGACCCGATTTACTTCACATCGGTAATTCTTCTTATTATGTGTTCTTCCATTGCTACACCTATTATAATGAAGCTTCTGTACAAGGGTGAACCTGATGACAGTATTCCTGTTGTGAAACCGTCTCCTGATGACCAGATTTGTTTGAATGAATAAAAGTACGGCTGTACCGATTTGGTACAGCCGTTTTTGTGGTAAATTGTAATTTAGTGCTATATAAACTATTAGAGTTAGCGAAGCGACTATAAAAGTTTCGTCCACCTTTTCAAAGGTGGTGGGTTTCCAAAGGGCAAAGCCCTTTGGTCGCCGCTCGCAAGCGGCGAAATTCTCCTTGCCGTCAAAAGCGGAGAAAGGGGTGAGGAAACCGACAGGTTTCCGAGGGGAAGCGGACAAGACCGCTTCCCCTTGTTGCAATTACAAGATAATTTTTCCTTCAAAACGTTCCAGTGGAACGTTTTGAACACACTTTATCTTTATCACTATAGAACCGCAGTAGCTTCGCTACTGTTAGGAAATTTCTCTCTTGCAGAAATTTCCTCTTTTGAAGCTGTCGCTTCAAAATTCACCTTTTAGAAGCGCTTGAAGCACGCCTGCGGGCGAAGCAGGTATTCCGCCGTCTGCGGACGGCGACTCAGGGGCGTTGCCCCCAAGACCCCCAACAAAGGGGACACCGTCCCCTTTGGGAACCCATTATTTAAAACCTATAGTTAATCCGCTAAATTATAATTTATTTTTATCCTTTGCAATCTGCATAACCTGCACATAAATTCCTGCCACAAGCTGATAAAGCTCGGGAGGTATTCCCTGTCCCACATTGAGCATTGTCAGGAGTGCGGTTGCTGAGTCGTCACGATAGACGGGCACGCCGTTTTCGTCCGCAAGATTGATAATTTTTTCGGCAACGTGCCCGTGCCCCGATGCTACAACTATCGGTGTGTAGTCCTTTTCGGGATTGTATTTCAGTGCAACAGCGGCATTGCTCGGTTTTTTTCCTTTATACACTGACATTCAGTCCGCTCCTCCTTTCGTTGAGTTTAGGGAATACGTTTGTCAGGTCACGTCTGCGTTTAAGCGGCTCTACAATCATTTTTTCCGCATTGTAGCCGCAGGCACTTGCGAGAGTCGGAATACTTTCCTTTAACGGCAGGTAGCTTCTCTGCGTGCCCTCGGGACACATAAGTGCGATATTTACCGACTTGCCCCTTGCGTAAATTTCCAGCTCAAAGTAGCCTGCTTCCTCGATTTCAAAGCAGAGGAACAAATGACGGTCGTTTTCGCCCGTTTCGGGGTCTGTACCTGCATCGGGGTCTGCCCAGAGCTCGCCGAAAGCCTTCATATCGTCCATATTGATAGGTACGAGGAAGTGCAGAAGCGGTGTAAACACACCCGGGGCACTCAGCAAGCCCTGAAGCATTTCGGGTCTGCTTGTTGCGGAAAGCGATTTCAGCGACGGGTCATTGATATTCTTTATAAGGAAATCCAGCATATTTTCCATTGTCGTCGGCGGACGGTAATCCACACCTGCCGATTGTGCCATTTCGGTCAGCACGAGATTGACGCTCTGTGCAAGAGTAATCTTGTTGTCCATATCCTCAACCCTGTTCACAATGACGCTCAGGCGGTCAATAAGGGTGTTAAGGTCTTTCGAGTGCTCAAAGCTTCTCAGCAGCGTGTTGAGTCCGCCCTTCATATTGTCAGGAAGAAGCTGTGAAAAAATATCTCTCAGGACGGAGGTTCCGCTCTTGGCATTTGCAGCTGTGTTTCCGCCCGCAGCTGTATCCGAAATAACTTTCGAAAGCATTTCGGACAGCTTTTCCGAAGGTATTGCCTTCATAGAGCCATTTACCGCATCGGCAAGCCTTTCGGTGAGCATTGTCATAGAACGCTGTGCGGCTGCGGACGGGTTGTCACGGAGTGCCGCAAGCTTTATATCGGCAGGAAGCCTTGACTCCTCGATAAACTGCGTGAAAAGGCTGTTGAGCTTATCTGCGGTTGCCGCATCGGGAGCCATATTGAGAAGCGAGTTGAAGCTTTCACCCAATGCCGAGCTGTCACCGTTGAAGCGTGAAAGGTTATATGTAATAAGCGAAAGCAGATTTTGCGTCTTATCATTGAGAAGAAGGCTTTTTTCAAGGTAATTCACCAATGCCTGAATGTCGTTCTTGACCGTGCCGAAATTCTCGGCATTAAGCTTGTCGGCGGTCTGCAAAAGCAAATCCATAAGCTGCTTGCTCTGAGCGGTTTCGCCAGCAAGGAAACGCAGGGATGCGGAAATTGACGAGAGTATATCGTCACGGGAGTTTGCTGCTGCGGCTGCCTTGAGAAAATCAAGCACAGCGGAGCTGACCTCCTCGCTCACAGCTGAGCCGGAAAGTCCCGATATCATTTCTTTCAGTGCACCCCAGAGCTTGCCGCTGAACATTGTTGCCTCATCCTGCTGACGGATAATGTCATCCGTCAGTTTTTCAGGCGAGAGAAGCACCTCATTTGCAAATTCGGTAACCTTGTTCAGAAGCTCTGCATCCCCCGACGCACCGATTACCGACATTGCTCCGCCGCCTACAATACCTTTCAGAAGTGCCGCAGAAAGAGCAGGGTCCTTTGATATTGCGGTATGAAGCTGACGCAGAGCCGCTCCCGAACCGTCCTTGAGGTTCTGCTCGCCAAGCTGTTCATCACGGACATTTGTCTTATTGACGTAATCAACGTTACCGAGGTTGAAAACCTGCTCAGGGGTCTGGGGCTTGACGCTCTGATTGAGATTATAGTCCTTAGGAGCAACTGGTGAGGTTACTCTTAACATTTCAGACATATTTGCCAATCCTTCCTGATAATCCTATTTTATGGAAATAATTGTTAAAAAATCGCTTTTTTGCCAAAGGAGTTGTCAGAATTAATGTGAATTTGTGTAATTTTACCGAAAAATCATCAAAAAGTTTTCCCGGTTTATTCTTATTATATTACATTTTTGGCTTGTAGTAAAGACTTTTTTGTAGTATAATTAAAAATATACTATAGAATATTATGGCGTAGTGTAACAGTCGCTTTGGTTTCTTATAGCATTTATATATTTTAATGAGGACATTAACTGAATAGGTAGGTGTTTTTATGGCAAAGTTTGAAGCAGGAATGGAAGCAATGGCGGATATGTACGTCTTTGAGACAACCACTCTTCTTGAACAACTCGACCAAATCCTTATGAAAACAGAAAACGAAAGTAGCTTCGGTGAGGAGGAAATCAACGAAATCTTCCGTACGATGCACACCATCAAGGGCTCTTCCGCTATGATGGGGCTTGACAATATGTCGAAGCTTGCACACGCAATTGAGGATATGTTTTACGTTATCCGTGAGGATAATCCGGTGATTACCTCTATGGAAACGCTGTACGATATCGTATTCAATGCGTCTGACCTGATGAAAGCCGAAATTGAGCTTATTCAGGAGGATGAATACAATCCGACTGATTTCAACGAACAGATTGCAAGAATCAAGGCTTATGCCGCTGTACTCAAGGGTGAAGCTGCTCCCGAAGCGGCTGCTGCTCCTGCACAGGCGGCTCCTGCGGCTCAGGCTGCACCTGCGGCTGCTGCATCATCTGCGGCTCCTGCACTCACTTTCGTAAAGGTTTATTTCGAAGATGACTGCAAGATGGAAAATCTCCGTGCGCTTCTCGTTATCAACCGTATTACAGATTCCTGCTCACAGCTTGAATATGTACCTGAGGATATCGAAACCAACGGCGATACCGCTCAGACTATTGTTGAAACAGGCTTTGATATCAATTTTGCTCCCGCTGACGGAACAACAATCGATGCTATCGTTGATATTATCAGAACGACTCCTAATGTCAAGAAGTGTGATGTAATCACAAGGGGCTCTGGCGTTGCGGTTGCAAAGGCGGTTTCAGGCGATATGACTTCCGTAAGGGTTTACTTTGAGGACGACTGCAAGATGGAAAACCTCCGTGCACTTCTCGTTGTAAACACTATCAAGGAAGTATGCGACAGCGTTACATATGAGCCTGCTGATATTGAAAATAATATGGACACCTGCAAGACTATCATTGAGGAAGGCTTCCTTGTGAATTTTGCTTCCGATAAGCCTCAGATGGTTCTCCAGACTATCGAAAGCACACCTTGCGTTAAGTCCTATGAAGTAATTGAGGATGACGCTCCTAAGGCAGAAGCTCCAAAGGCTGCTGCTCCTGCTGCGGCTCAGGCTGCTCCTGTACAGGCTGCTGCGGCTGCTCCTAAGGCAGAAGCTCCAAAGGCTGTTGCTCCTGCTGCGGCTCAGTCCAAGGAACAGATTAACAACACTATTGCAAATAAGGGCGGCGGAGCAAAGCAGTCACTTATCTCCGTTAACCTCAACAAGCTTGACACACTTGTTGACCTTGTGGGTGAAATTGTTATCACTGAGGCTATGGTTACTTCCAACCCTGACTTGAAGGGTCTGCGTCTCGATAACTTCCAGAAGGCTGCAAGACAGCTCCGTAAGCTCAATTCCGAACTTCAGGACGCTGTTATGTCCATCCGAATGGTTCCTATCTCCGGTGCATTCAACAAGATGACCCGTATCGTAAGAGATATGAAGGTCAAGCTCAACAAGGACGTTGACCTTATCTTCGAGGGCGAGGAAACAGAAGTTGACAAGTCCATCATCGACCAGCTCAACGACCCGCTTATGCATATGGTCCGTAACTCTATGGACCACGGTATTGAGGATAACGTTGAGGACAGAATTGCTGCCGGCAAGTCCCCTAAGGGTAAAATTACTCTTTCCGCATACAACGCTTCGGGCGAGGTTATTATCGTTATCGCTGACGACGGCGGCGGAATCAATCCTGAAAAGGTTCTTGCAAAGGCTGAAAAGAACGGTATTCTTACAAGACCTGCAAGCGATTATTCCGAAAAGGAAATTCTCAACATGATTATGCTTCCGGGCTTCTCCACCAACGAACAGGTTACCGAATATTCGGGACGAGGCGTTGGTATGGACGTTGTTCGTAAGAATATCGAAAAAATCGGCGGCTCCGTTTCCGTTGACTCCAAATACGGTCAGGGAACAAGCTTCATTATCAAAATTCCTCTCTCCCTTTCCATCGTGGACGGTATGGAGGTTTCCGTTGGTCAGTCTATCTTTACAATTCCTATCAACTCCATCAAGGAGTCCTTCAAGGCTAAGCCAAGTCAGCTTGTAAAGGATACTGACGGCAAGGAAATGATTATGATAAGAGGCGAGTGCTTCCCGCTTATCAGACTTTATGATATGTACGAGCTTGAACCTGCTACGGACGACCTCTACGAGGGTATCGTAATTCTGGTTGAGGCTGAGGGCAAGCGTGCTTGTCTGCTTGCTGATGAGCTTATCGGCGAACAGCAGGTTGTTGTTAAACCGTTCTCTCCTCTGCTCAATAATTACAACGTTAAGCAGAACGGCATGGCAGGCTGCTCCATTCTGGGTGACGGTTCTATCACCATCATTCTCGATGTTGGCAACATTATCACAGATTTCTGATAAATAACGGTGCAGGCTTCCGCTGAAACGGAAGTCTGTACTTTAAAGAAAGGAAGACCGAGTATGGCTGAAAATACTAATGTAACTTATACCGCAGACGGCGCTGAAGTTCTTTTCTTCGACATCGGCGACACAGTTTACGGTATTGAAATCAAATATATCAACGAAATTATCGGCATCGAACAGATTACCGTTGTTCCTAAAATTCCTGACCACATCAAGGGCGTTATCAACATCAGAGGTAAGGTTGTTCCCGTTATCAGCATAAGAAAACGCTTCGGTATGGAGGAAATCCCTTACGATGACAGAACCTGTATCGTGGTTATCGAATTTGAGGACGGTCAGCAGGTCGGCGTTATCGTTGACCGTGTGCACGAAGTTGTTGTTGTAAATAAGGATATCATCAGCAAGGTGCCTGACTCCAAGAGCGTTAACTCCAGCCGTTATCTCAAATCAATCATCAATATGGAAAGCGGCATAAGACTGCTGCTGGACTGCGATAAGCTTATTATGGATTAAAAGAGGTATCCCCCAATGATGCTTAAACTCACGGACAACGATTTTGAACGTCTTGTTGCGTATATGAAGAAAAATTACGGCATAAACCTTGAAAAGAAGCGTGTTCTTATTGAGGGACGTCTTTCCAATATGGTTATCCGCCGCGGCTTCAGCAGCTTCAAGGAGTTTATTGACTTTGCTTTCGCTGACAAGACAGGAAACGAAACTATGCAGCTTGTCAACAAGCTTACCACAAACCACACTTTTTTCCTGCGTGAGCCCGAGCACTTTGAATTTCTGAAAAGCACCATTCTCCCTTACCTTGAAAAAGCCAACGAAAAAACCCATTCGCTGAAGCTTTGGTGTGCTGCTTCCTCTACGGGGCAGGAGCCTTATACCATTGCTATGACGATAGACGAATATTTCGGTGCAAATTCGGCAAAGTGGGACTGGAAGCTTCTTGCAACAGACCTTGACACTGATGTGCTGCGTACCGCTCAGGCAGGTATCTACTCTGAGGATATGCTCAAGGACGTTCCTGCAAGCTGGCTCAACAAGTATTTTACTAAGATTGATGACAAGCGTTATCAGGTCATCGAGCGTATCAGAAAGCAGGTCGTTTTCAGGCAGTTCAACCTGATGGACCCGATTGTGTGCAGTACGCCTTTCGATTTCATCAGCTGCCGAAATGTTATGATTTACTTCGAGCAGGAAACAAAAAATGCTCTTATC
This sequence comes from Oscillospiraceae bacterium, assembly GCA_045545795.1. Classification (GTDB taxonomy): domain Bacteria; phylum Bacillota; class Clostridia; order Oscillospirales; family Ruminococcaceae; genus RGIG8773. The sequence goes on along the minus strand of JAZQBN010000093.1, from coordinate 7,248 downwards.
GAGCGTTTCTATGACGTTACCAAGGAGGGCGGATATCTGTTTATCGGTCACGCCGAAAGCGTGGGCAAGGATACCCGTTACAGCTACGTCAAGCCTGCGATTTACCGCAAAATTTCCAACAAGCCTGCAGGCGGTCGTTCCTATGCAGGCAGAACACTTTAATCAAAATTAAGGAGCGTCAGCACTCCGCTGAACGATTTTTACTATGAGTATTAAGAAAAACAAGCTGAAAGTCCGCGTTCTTGTAGTGGACGATTCTGCACTTTTCCGTTCAACAATTGTGCAGGCGCTTTCTTCTATGCCTAATATTGAGGTTGCAGGCGAGGCAGCGGACACCTTTGAAGCCCGTGATAAAATCAACGAGCTTAAACCCGATGTGCTGATTATGGATGTTGTTATGCCGAAAATGGACGGCATCACCTTCCTTCGTCAGCTTATGGAGCAATATCCTCTGCCCTGCATTATGATTTCAGGCACGGCTGACGAAAACGCCGCTCTTGAAGCAGGTGCGGCGGACTTTATGAAAAAGCCCCGTTCCCCTGCCGAATTCAAAACCTTTTCAACTATTCTGGGCACAAAGGTTATACTTGCTGCGGGCAAGCCTGTGAAGAAAAAGGGCAGACCCACTGATACAATTGAAAAAATTGACGGGGTCGTTCCGCTTGAACCTGCTGTAAAGGTAGGAAGGGTTGCACCAAATCTTCCGTCACCAAGCGATATATCAGGACTTTCAAGAGCTGCAAATGACGGAATTGTTGTTGCACTGGGTGCTTCTACGGGCGGCACGGACGCACTTGAATGTGTGCTGAGAGCATTTCCGGAAACAATGCCCCCTGTGCTGGTTGTTCAGCATATGCCCCCCGTGTTTACAAAAATGTACAGCGAACGCCTTGACAAGTGCTGTGCGATAACCGTAAAGGAAGCCGAAAACGGCGACCGACTCAGGCAGGGGCTTTGCCTTATTGCCGCAGGCAGCTACCATATGGAGCTGAAAAAGGACGCTCAGGGTTACTATGTGAAATGCTATCAGGGTGAAAAGGTTTCGGGACACTGTCCCTCCGTTGATGTTATGTTTTCAAGCGTTGCCGATACAGCCGGAAAAAAGGCTATCGGTGCTATTATGACAGGTATGGGTGCTGACGGTGCAAAGGGTCTGCTGAAAATGCATCAGAAAGGTGCATACACAATCGGTCAGGACAAGGAAAGCTGTATTGTTTACGGTATGCCGATGGAGGCTTATAAGCTGGGTGCCTGCTCGGAGCAGCAATCGCTTGCAAACATCGGAAAAACTCTGTGCAGAAAAATTACAGAGGGCTGGTAAAGAATCATAATTCAGCGGACAAGGTCCGCTGAATTATTTAGTGAATAATGAAGAGTGAATAACGAATAATGAATAATTAATGAGTCTGTTGGCTAAGCCGATATATTATTCATTATTCATTTTTCATTATTTATTAACTGACAGTATTCCCCTTTTCTTTTGTGTTTATATATGGTATACTATTATAAGAACCGTTAAGGAGGGTGCTTATGAACATTATTTCATTGCTTATACCAAAGGATAATGCGGCATATCTTTACGAAACCTGCACTGTGAGAAAGGGTCTTGAGGATATGAAAATCCACGGCTACACAGCTATACCTGTGCTCAGCAAGGACGGACAATATGTGGGCACGGTCAGCGAGGGCGATTTCCTGTGGAATATGCTGGACAGCGAAAATCAGGAAGAAGCTGAAAGCAAGCTGATTGCGGATATTATCCGCCCCGAATTCAACCCCCCAGCAAATATTTACATAACTATGGACGAGCTCCTGAAACGTGCCGTCCAGCAGAGCTTTATTCCTGTTACCGATGACAGAGGATATTTTATCGGAATTGTTACACGTCAGAAAATTATTCTTACGCTTATGAATACAAAATAATGCACTGACGCTGCCTAAGTTGTTAACTAAATGAAAATTGAGAATAAAACTGTTATTTTTTTATCAAAAGGTATTGCAAAATTGAGCAAAATAGGTTAAAATATAGTTATGTGGTGTTAATGTTAACACCGGAATAAAAATAATTTCTTTTAGGAGGAAATTCCAATGTCAGTTAAAGTTGCAATCAATGGTTTTGGCCGTATCGGTCGTCTCGCATTCAGACAGATGTTTGGTGCTGAAGGTTATGATGTAGTTGCTATCAACGACCTCACAAAGCCTTCTATGCTCGCTCACCTTCTCAAGTATGATACAGCTCAGGGCGGTTACTGCGGTAAGATGGGCGAAAACGTTCACACTGTAGTTGCTGATGATGAAGCTGGTACAATCACAGTTGACGGCAAGACACTCACAATCTACGCTAAGGCTAACGCTGCTGAACTCCCATGGGGCGAACTCGGTGTTGACGTAGTTCTCGAGTGCACAGGCTTCTACTGCTCTAAGGATAAGGCACAGGCTCACATCGATGCTGGTGCTAAGAAGGTAGTTATCTCCGCTCCTGCTGGTAACGACCTCCCAACAATCGTATTCTCCGTTAACGAGAACACACTCAAGGCTAGCGATACAATCATTTCCGCTGCTTCCTGTACAACAAACTGCCTCGCTCCTATGGCTAAGGCTCTCAACGATTATGCTCCAATCCAGAGCGGTATCATGAGCACAATCCACGCTTACACAGGCGACCAGATGATCCTCGACGGTCCACACAGAAAGGGTGACCTCAGAAGAGCAAGAGCTGGTGCTGCTAACATCGTTCCTAACTCCACAGGTGCTGCTAAGGCTATCGGTCTTGTTATTCCTGAACTCAACGGCAAGCTCATCGGTTCTGCTCAGAGAGTTCCGGTTCCAACAGGTTCCACAACAATCCTCACAGCTGTTGTTAAGGGCACAGATGTAACTAAGGAAGGCATCAACGCTGCTATGAAGGCTGCTGCTTCTGCTTCCTACGGCTACAACGAAGACCAGATCGTTTCTTCCGACGTTATCGGTATGACATACGGTTCTCTCTTCGATGCTACACAGACAATGGTAGCTAAGATTGCTGACGACCTCTACGAAGTACAGGTAGTTTCCTGGTACGACAACGAAAACTCTTACACATCCCAGATGGTAAGAACAATCAAGTACTTTGCAGAACTCGCATAATTATAATTGCAATTCTGAACTTACTGATTAATATCAATCCCTGCATCTTCGGGTGCAGGGATTTTTGTTGATTTTACAGCTGCGATATGGTATAATATGGTTAAATGTAATCCCGACATCCAGTGTCGGGTACGGAAAACAGGTGCTTTTCTCACTTTGCGTCCTGTTTTTCAGCACGGAATTGTAATACAATGCAATCAAGGAGGTAATCAATATGAATCAGCAGAAAACGGGCGGGTTTCTCAAAGAACTCCGCAAGGAAAAAGGAATTACTCAGGAACAGCTGGCGGAAGTGTTCGGCGTATCAAGCCGTACCGTTTCAAGATGGGAAAACGGAGTGAATATGCCTGACCTAAGCCTGCTGGCAGAAATTGCAGACTATTACAATGTTGATATCCGTGAGATTATTGACGGAGAAAGGAAAAGTGAGAATATGGACAAGGAAATCAAGGAAACAGTATTAAAGGCGGCGGAGTATACAGATAACGAAAAGATGGTGCTGCTTAAAAAAATCAGGTGCGAAAGCATTTCGGGTATGATTGCACTGGCGGTGTACCTTATAATAAAGCTGTTTGATTTATCGGCAAAAAGCTTTCTGCTGGAAACTGTTGGTACAGCCGCACTTATTATTGTTGCACTTACACCGATTATGATTACTTTTTACACATCGGGATTGCTGAACAGAATTAAAGCTTCTGAAACAAAGCACAAGGTGCTTGCAGCCTTTTTGACAGGTTTGATTTCTGCGGTAATTGCGTACGGAATTGCAACATTGCTTACTTTGTAACACGATGAAACAAATCCTTGTATCTTTGGGTGCAGGGATTTTATTTATACATCATATTCTTGTTGTAATTTTTGCTGTGTAATTTCCAATCTGTTTTTTAAGAATTGTTGAAAAGCAACAAAAAAACGCTCATAATTTCTGCGTGGATATCTTTGACAAAAAAGCGTATATATCGTATAATTAAAGGTATGAATAATACCTTTGGGGGCGGTTGTATATGCTTAAAAATATGAAAATCCGTACAAAGCTGATTATCAGCTTTGTAATTATTTCTCTGATATCAACAATTTCAGGCGTTGTGGCTAATGTTATGATGGGTAATCTTAATAATCAGCACCACAACACGCTTCTTTATTACGGCTTCACGCAGGGCGATATAGGTAAGGCTATTATGACTATTGCCGACTACGATAAACAGGTTCGTGACGTAATCGGTTTTAAGGACACCGTACAGATGAAAAAAGCTCTTGCAAAGCTTGAAGAGGACGAACAGCTTTATAATACCTATGCGGCTCAGATTGCCGCTAATTTGCAGCTTGAGGACGAAATTGCACAATATGCAAAAATTTCCGCTGCATACGATGCTTACATAACAACTTCAAAGCCGATTATCGAACAGGGCAACACCTTTGACGCTACAGAAATTTCAAGAGCACAGGCTGCGGCTATCCGTGACCTTGACCCTCTTTATGAGAAGCTTTACACCGCTTGGGAGGAGCTTCTGACACTTAAAGAAACAGAGGGCGACGGAGCAAGTGCAACGCTTTCCTCTATGGCGAACACCGCTTCTATAGTAAGCATTGGCATTACAATCGTTTCAGTGGCGGCTTCGGTAATTTTCGGACTGCTGATTGCAGGCGGAATTTCAAAGCCTATCAGTGCCTGCGTAAAAAGACTCCAGGGACTTTCCCGAGGCGACCTCTCCTCGCCTGTCAACGTTACAGGTGCTAAGGATGAAACGGGACTTCTTATGGAGGCTCTCTACACCACGGCTGACTCTCTCCAGCAGATTATCAACGACCTTTCCGCTCTCCTTGCTGAGCTTGCTGACGGCAACCTTACCGCTGATACTGAGCGTGAAAATCTTTATATGGGCGATTTTGCACCGCTTCTCGACTCGCTCAGAAAAACCATTTCCTCACAGAATGAAGCTATGCGGACAATCTTTGATGCTTCGGGACAGGTTTCTATGGGCTCGGAACAGGTTTCCGCAGGTGCTCAGTCCCTTTCACAGGGTGCAACCGAACAGGCAAGTGCCGTTGAGGAGCTTTCGGCAACAATCAATGACGTGCTTGATGTTGTTCAGACCAATGCAGACAATGCCCGTGCGGCAGGTGAACTTGCCGAAAAGGCTTCCGAACAGATGGACGCGAGCAACAGACAGATGCAGCATATGGTTGCGGCAATGGACGAAATTGCGGAGTCCTCGGCACAAATCGGCGAAATTATCAAGGCTATTGAGGATATCGCTTTCCAGACAAATATTCTTGCTCTTAACGCTGCTGTTGAGGCGGCTCGTGCAGGTGAAGCAGGCAAGGGCTTTGCGGTTGTTGCCGACGAAGTAAGACAGCTTGCGGAAAAGTCCGCAGAGGCTTCACAGAATACATCCGCACTTATTGAGGGCAGCGTTACGGCTGTTGAGCGAGGCAAGGAAATTGCCGATGAAACTGCGGCACGTCTTGCTGAGGCTGTTGAAAGTGCAGAACAGGTTACCAAGAATGTTGAACTTATCTCGGATGCTTCCGCAAAACAGGCTTCGGCACTTATGCAGGTAAGCAGTGGCGTAGAGCAGATTTCCTGCGTTGTTCAGACAAACTCGGCAACGGCGGAACAGAGTGCTGCCGCTTCCGAAGAACTTTCGGGACAGGCTGATTTGCTTAAAAATCTTGTGGGTAAATTTACAATATAACAAAAACAACGGTGTTATTGAATTCAATAACACCGTTTTGTATTGCTTGTGTGTAAAATTACATAAATTCCTCACAGGAACATACAGGCGGCTGCGGAGGAGGTTCAATGCAATGCATCGGAGGACAGGGCGGAGGACAAGGTACGGGAGGGCAAGGCGGAGGACAAGGTGGGTGACAAGGCGGATAATATCCTGTTTCGCAGTCAGGCTCATATGTCATAAAGATAAAGGTTACACCGCTTGTATTTCCGCAGCAGCAGCAAACACGTCTTGTCTGCGACCTCGGTGAAGAACGCATATCGCCGATTACCGTTACAGCATACTCCGTACTTCCTTCATTGCAGGGCAGGTCAAAAACCTGAGAGCCGCCTGCGGCAACCTTGCCGAAGGTTTCAAAGCAGCCGTCCTTACTTCTGATTTCCACATCAAAGAACTTTTTCGGGAATGTGCAGGGGGCAAAGTTGTCGTCAACAGCTACTGCAAGTCTGCACTTTCCGTCTTCACATTTATTGAAACAGTTGCACATAATATCATTCTTTCCGTATGGTTAGTATAATTTTCCATACTGTTATACTATATGCATAAAAACAATTTGTGTTAATCGGGAAGAATTCCACGCTTGTTTGCATCATCAAGCAGGGCAAAAATATAATCGGAAAGTGACTGTGAGCCGTCGGCAACAAGCTTGTTTCGGTTCTGTACCTGATAAAGATGGATACCGTGCTCCTGCCAGGAAATTCCGTCACGGCTCAGGTTCAGAAGAAGCGGCTGGATACGGTCCATTACTGCGGCAAACTTTGCCTCAGGGGTTTCACGCTCCTCGAATTCCTCCCACAAGCCTCGGAATTCAGCCTCCTGCTCTTTGGGGAGAAGTCCGAAAAGCCTGTCTGCGGCACGCTTTTCACGGTCAGCCTTTGTTGCGTTGCCTGCATCATCATAGCAGTAGGTATCGCCTGCGTCGATTTCCACAATGTCGTGCACAAGAACCATTTTCATCGTCTTGAACACGTCAATCGGCTCGTTGGAATACTCCGCAAGAATTGCCGTAAACAGAGCAAGAGAAAAGCTGTGCTCAGCATCGTTTTCCTTTCTTGGGTACGGCTTTGTAACGTTGCTGCCATCAGGCATAGGGGGCAGGTCGTCAACTCGTGTATAGGTCTGACGGTACATATTTTTCAGCTTGTCAGCCTCCATCAGAAATGCAAGCTGTGCTTCAAGTCGGGTTATATCCATAATAAACCTCCATTGATAAATTATAATTCAGCAAAATAAAATCCGTGTGAAGTCCCCACGGATTGAGCCTGTCTATAAATTCGACAGGCTCAATGAAAAATGAATAATGAATAAAGAATAATGAATAGTTAAGGTGTCCGCTTTGCGGACATTTTTAATATTATTGCCGAAGGCAATTCCTTAATTATTCATT
>JAZQBN010000092.1:0-8627 GCA_045545795.1 Oscillospiraceae bacterium | reverse complement strand
TTCATCAATAGAGAATCCAGTATTTTCTGTTACCGTTGGAAAATCAATATGAAGTTCTTCATAATATTGTTCGTACATAGTATTTTCAGCAACAGCTGTTTCATCTGGTGTATCTTCTGTAAAAAGTTCTTCTATGAACTTGTCTATATCTTCTTTTTTCAAAGGATTATCAATTACTTCGATTATTTTTTCTATACTATAGCTTGATACTATATCATTAATGCCGTTCTGTGTAAGAAATTCCGCTGTTGTGGCAAAATCTGTATTGTCTGTGATTTCTCCGTAGACATAAACAATACGCATATTAGGACTTTTTATACGAAGAAATGATATCAAATCATTCAGAATAAGTCCGTCCTTGCTGATTGGAACATTACGATACACAACAAGAATGTGCGGATTATGATGCTCCGCAATTCTCGTCATTGTATTACCTCTGATAATCATTTCAACACCAACGAGATTATGATTTGCATTTTTTCGCATTGCTGCTTCAAAGTTTTTTCGCACCTTTTTATCGGCAAGTAATACCACGTTCATTTAATTTCACCCAGTTTCTTTTTAAGATTTTTAAGTTCGGATATGACATAATCCTTTTCAATTCCGTCAAATGTGCTTTTACAATCGGAGAAAAGAATAACTATGTAATTTTCGCTATTCACATAAATCTGCGACACAAGGCAGCTGCTGTTTGAATGAATAAAAACTGTTGTACAAGTTAGTGACATATATCGTTCTAAAGCAGTACTGTCAAGTGTATCACCGCAGATTTTTTCTGTTTCTTTGTACATCGTAACTTTCTGTATTCCGAACTCCATATGAAGCTGTTCTGCAAATTGCTTTATAATTCGCTGTTCGTTCATATCTTGTCCTTTCGTATTTCCTCAAAGTTTGTGCTAATCATTTCATATATTCTGCCGTTCTGCTTGATTCTCTTATCAAAAGGTATTACCTTTTTACCACAGATTATAAGTCCTGTTCCGACTTCACCAGTTTTCAGAAAGGCTTCCTGTGAGGGCGATAATTCAAACAGCTTTGATATTTCTATAAGGTTGTCAGGATTCTGCTGTAAAAGTATCTTGAATTCCGCATTTGAAAGCATTGAACGAGCCGCAGGAGAATTAAGTACATCGATGATATTCTGTGTAATTCCAGTTGCAACACCACCGTGTTTTCTGATACGGCTGAATACTTTCATAAAGAACTTGCCAGATTGAGAAGTTCCGCTGCCGTTTCCGTCATTGAACATAATTGAGAACTCATCACAGATGAGCCACGTTCTAATTCCACGTTTTTTGTTGGCAATAACTCTTTGCCATACAAATTCAAGAACGATTTGTAAACCAACAGCTCGGAGCTGTTCACCCATATCGAAAATATCAATAATAAGCAGCTTTTTATTGATGTTTATATTTGTCTTGTCTGCAAAGTTCTTAAGAGAGCCTTTAACATACAGCTCCATAATCAGAGCAAGCTGTGATGCTTCTGCTTCTGTCTGTGCTTTGAGTAAATCATACAGAGTTGTTAAAGTGGGGATTTTTGATGTATCTTTACCGCCACTCATACGAAAATCATAATAAGCCTGATGAATACATCTATCCAGAATTGATTTTTCCTCTGATGAAAGCGGAGTGCCTTTCATTGTTTCGACAACTGTCAGAATCAATTCAGCCTTTACCGCTACGGCATCTTTTCCCTCCTCTGTATATGACAAGTCAATATCAAAGATATTGTATTTTGTCGATGAGTTAGGAGAAAGTGTCAGTTTTTCTCCGTCAAAGTTTTCTTCTGTAATTAACGCACCATACTCATTGTCGGGGTCTATTATGATAACCTCATCATCGGGATATTTGAAAGTCATATCTGTTAATTCAAGCTTAACAAAAAGTGACTTACCAGAGCCAGACGGACCGAGAACAAAGCCGTTAGAATTCATTTCGTTTGTTCTGTCAAGAACAATAGCAGAATTCGTTACTTTGTTGATACCATAAAATATACCCTTTTCGTTAAAGTAGGTGCGATAGGAAAAAGGGATAAGAATACCTGCTGCATCAGTAAGAAGATATGTACTTACTGCCTTTCCCAAATGATTAACACCGAAAGGAAGAACACTATTCATTCCCTGTTCCTGTTGTCTTGCAAGAAAATTAATTGTAACCTGGTGTTTCATTGCAATTGTACGAATGTGTTTTGTCAGTTCTTCAAGGTCATCTTTGTTTTCGGCAGATATCGAAATGAATATGGAAACTTCAAAAAGTTCAATGTTACTTCCTGCCAATCGCTGCTGCAAATCTTCCAATTCTTTGAGCTTATCTGTCAGTCTGAAAGGAATGAAATTTCCACCTTTTTGATGATTTTTTTCCATACGTGTCTGTATTTGTCCTTGTAAGTTGAAAATTTCTTGTCTTACTTTTTCCAATGCGTCACCCTTGTCAACACAGACAATATGTTTAGATACTGCAATTTTGAAATTATTGTCCAGTAAGTCAGTAATGAATCTGTCATCAAGTTCACGGTCATATCTATGAACATACATTATACGGCTTAAAGAGCCGCCAACTTCAACTTCTTTTCCTTTGAAAGCAAACATAGAGGGAGCGATATAGTCTTTAAGGCGATTTCCTCTTGAAAAATAGTTTGCAGGAAGCAGAAATTCAATGTTGTCAAATGGATGATAGTATTCGTGAAGTACCTTGAATACTTCTTCAGGCATAAGCTGTCGTGTATCAACTTTGAGTCTGGAGAAGTATGTCTGTAATTCTCTGTAATACTTGAAAAGCACATTGACATTATCAACCTTTGTTTGTGGCTGATAAGAAAGAGCGATAAGCATTATTTTATTAGCACAAGCCTGTTCAGATTTTGCAATGTTTTCTTCAAGGATATTGCAATAATCATCATATAATTCAGGATATTTTTCTGATTTTTCGGGTATCATTGTTTTGCGAAGCTTTTCGGAATTAATTGAAGAATTCATTATAAATTCCTGATAGTTGATATCTGTTGGAAGTGCGTTAAGTAGTGTTTGATAGCTTTCATAGGTTTCTCTCTGTTCTACTTCACGTAAAAGTGCGTAGTCCAGATTTTCAAAGGCGAATATCAACGTGTATCTGTCTTTACCTACAAGGAACAAGCCGTTCTCGTATACTTCCCAGAACGGTATGGTGTCCTGTGCTGTCTGCGGTATCTTCATACCGCCTGTAAAAAGTGAGGAATCCTTACTTTTTTTCTGAAATATCATTATCGAATACTCCTTTCGAATCATAATATCTTACATCTGGTCCTTTAAACATTTTAAAAAAGAACTGAAACAAATTCTGACCTTGCATATCTACACAGCCGAAAAGTATAACAACTGCAAGAAATATAAAGATAATTGTCATAAGCAAATTTAATGGTAATTTATCTTTCAACAGAAAGAATAAACCTACTGCAACACAAGCTCCGATGCAGCCTACAATAATTTGCCGAGTAGAAAGACCAAGCGAATTATTAGTCCTTTTCATAATATTTTTGGTAATTTTGGCTTTAATCATTTTATTTCTCCTATCTTACAAGACCTGTAAGCACCTTTGGCGGCTTTATCATCATTATTGCTATTGCAAGGGCAATAAGAGCGTTTGGAATTAATTTTATAAACCAAGCCCATACATCTTCTGTTGTTGAAGCACTGTTTACATTTGTTAGCCAGTCGGCACTTAAAGCGTATACGACTGCCATAAATACTATCTGCAATGCACATTGTAGGAACGTAAGTATAAAATTCTTGAAATATGGTTTGGTTATTTCGGAACTGTAACAAGCAAAAAAAGCAGGAGATACAATCATTAGCAAAGATAACTCCAATGAACGTAATACAAGCTTAAGCATTACAAATACAACTGCTATAAGCATTATTAAAATGATAAGAAGAACTGGAACTGCTAAAATTAATCCCTCAAGAAAATCCAATATCGGACCGATAGGCCATACTGCATTTTTTTGCGTTTCAAAAACTGTTGGGGTTTCCATTTTTAAAACGTGCGTTGCATTCTCCATTATTTTTGTACATATATTGTCACATATATTAAGAATGAACATACAGATTCTTCCACTCAAATCAATTATTACCTTTGACACAATCAATCTTCCAAAAATCTGAACTCCACCTTTTAATGTGAATATTTCATATTTTATAGTAGTTTCAATAAGATTGGCTGCAAAGAAAACCAGAACAAGACTGTAACCTATTGTAACGAATATACCATAAAAAGTACCGTTATATTGGTCACTTGGTTCAAGTGTGAGTTGCCAGACAGGGTCATCTACATTCGAAGTAATCAGTTCAGGCATAACACCCCAGGCTTGATTGAGTACATCAAGAAACGCATCGGACAATGTTGACGGTGCTTTTTTCTGTTCTCCTTCGTCACTTTCCTCAGTATTTTCTTCGGATTCTTTTTTATTGGCTTCAGCTAATTCTTCATTCTTTTTGTTTACAAAATCTTCAATTCCTTGCTCAACATCAATATTGTCAACAGATTCTTGGATTTTATCAAGCTTTTCCCCACTTCCATTGCTGTTTTCTTGCAATTCTTGAATCATATATCGGTTAGAATCTGCATAGTTCCATGCATCATCCGCATAATCCCAGGCATCTTCTGCGGTAACACCATCTTCTGCCGCTAATGATGAAATTGGAGCAATTATACATATGGAAAAGAAAAGAGCCATAAAAGAGATAATAAATCGTTTCATAAATCCCTCCTTAAAAAGCTGCTTCAATCGCAAATGTGGCAGCGAATATAACTCCTCCTGCTACAAGCGAAATATATCCTTGAGTTGTTTCTTTGGGGTCTTCATTTGATTTTCCGCTTGTAATCTTAAAAAGACCAACACCGCCGCCGACAGCTATTACTAATGCTCTTGCAATCCAGAATAAAATATCAACAAGGTCACCCATACCATAATCAGAGGGAACAGAAGATGGTATGGTTGTATTTGTTAATAATAAGGGCATTAATTCGATTATTTTCATTTATTTCACCTCAAATTGTGCTATAATAGCACAACAGCGGATTTAACCGCTGCCGTGTATATAGCGAGAGTGTGTGTATATGATATAATTAAACAAGTGCTTCAATACCAAATGTTGCAGCGAAACATACAGCAGCAACAACTACAGAAGTAATACCTGCACGTTTCTCTTTTGGGTTTTCATCTGCATTGCCTTCGTTTATTTTCTGAATACCTGGTACAGCACCAGAGAAGACAATAAGTATACGTACAACCCAGAATGCAATTCCAATAATGATATCCATTGTTGCTGTTTTGACACCTGTAGGTGTGGGATTTTCTGCTTCGCCTTCTGCAAAAGCTATCATAGCAGTACTGCACATAGCCATTGCAATTGTACAAGCGGTAATTGCCATTTTGATAGCGGCAAGACGGAACTTTCTAACATTAAACTTTCTGATTGAATTTTTCATTTTATTTTCCTCCATAATTTAAATTAATTTGATTATTACGAATAGGGTTTGTAGGCATTTGGAAATAAAAAATGTGCTATAATAGCACAATTTCTCACGACCTTTCTTTATTATGATATCTATGTAAACTCCCAGGGAGATTATCTTTTTATCAGGTTTGCTGCTACATCTACAGCTTTTTTAGCAGCTACAACAATAACACCTGGAATAGAGCCTGCGGCAGCTGCCGCTTTTTCTGCTGCTCCTTGTGCAGAACCTTTAGAAGCAAGCTTGAATAAATCGCTGTTAAGCACATTTTTTCCCTTTTCTGTAATTTTTACAACATTATCAGATACTGAAACAAGACCAGAGTCTTTCATTTTACCGAGATTTGAAAGAACATTCTGTACTGCTTCTTTATCATTGCTTGCAACAATATCAGCCAGATTCAGCTCATCAGCGTGATTAAAGAAATTCAAATCCTGTGTTGTGCCGTTCAATTCAATGTTTATTGTTTCGGTCTGAACTTGTGTTTCAGCTAATGTATGGGAAATATTTTCCGCAGCAGCTCTCTTGAACTCGGAGCGATTGATATACTCTTTTCCTTTTTCTGTAATGACTAAAGTATTGTTTTCTTTATCAAATGCTAATTTACCGTCAAGCATTGCTTTGCCCAATTCATCCTTAATTGCGTGTTTAAGCGATTCATCAGGGATACTTTCAATCATTGATAAAGGCATTGTATTATTAGTGTTAAAATAACCTAAATCAGTTGATTGTCCTGTAAAGACAAAATCATTTGTAGTTGCATTTTTGCTATTTTTATTTTTGTTAAGATAATCAATAAGCGTTGCTACGCTTCGTCCTGCTGTTGCGACGGTTTTAACATATTCATCAAATGCCGCATTTTCATCATACATAATTATTCGTCCTCCTCATCAAAGCTGAATTCCTCAATTACTTCCTCATCAGGAATACTTTCAGCAAAATCATCAGTAATTACATCATCTGATATAGTTTCAAATTCTTCCTCCACGGAAATACTATCTGGAAAATCTTCGGCAATATCATCTTCATCGGATATGATTTCAATTTCTTCATCCATATTTTCTGAAAAATCATCAGATATTGTATTTTCCTCAGAAGCTTCTGGAAATTTCTCCATAACAGGATTAACATCTTCGCTTTTTTCTTCTGGAACTTCAAACAAATCAGCTTCATATTGAGCAGCAAGTTCATTTTGCCTTTTTTCTTCCTGGGCGATTTGTTCAGCTTCATATTCTGCCTGTGCAGCTTCTGCTTCTTCTTTACCTTTGGAGAAGAAATCAGTTAATTGCTGTTGATGTTCTGTGTGATGTTTTGCCTGTATATCTGCATATTCTTTTTCAATATAAGTATTATTGGGTATGCCTTTAGGAAATGAACTGCCAGTTATATTAAATATTGGATGCGATACTGTATCATATTTGCGGAGATAAAACGGTTTATATTCGTCAACAAAGACTATGCAGCTGCCACCATATTTTTTTGTTTTTCCTTTAGCTCTTAATACTGTAGGTATTTCATCGGGAGCAAGCAAGTCACGTTGAACATAGCTTTCGCTATCAGAGCCGCCACCTTGATTTCCACGGTTATATGAACGGCTGTCAACTCTGACAGTTGTTTTACCAAGCTTTTTTGATACATATTCTTTACTTTCCTGGTCGTTAGTGCCGAGAAAGTTGAATATAGAACAGTTGCTGATGATTGATTCCCAGGTCTTTTCATACAAAGCTTTAAGCTGTGATAAACCTTGCAGTACAATACATATTCTGATATTGTGAGAACGTACTACAGCAAGTGTTTCGCCAAAATTTGGTATTTTACCAAGATTGGCGAATTCATCGATTTCACAAGATACAAGATATGGTAACTTTCCGTTGCAATCTCTGTTTGCAACTCTCATTAATCTTTCAAAAAGCTGTGAATAAAACATATTAGAAATAACTCTGTATGGATTTCTCGGAACTTGTGTCAGCATAAATATAGCTGTTTTTTCTTTTCCGATTGAATCAAAGTCCATTTCATCGGTTGCTGTAAGCTCGTCTACGGCTTCTACTGCCCACAATCTTAATCTTGTTGACAATGTTTTACAGATAGAGCCGAGCGTTTCCTGGGGAGTACCTTGTATTCCTGCCCAGTTGATTGAAGCAACGTCATTAGGATAATCTATAGCGTGTTTTTTTAAACATCTGGCAAGTTCGCACAAGTCATCAATCTTTCCGTCTTTATACTGTACGCTGTTTACAAGTCGTACAACACGACCGAATGATTTGAATTCATATGGAGTTTTAAACAGATATACCATAATTGCTACAAGCAAATCCTGTGCAGCTCCTGTCCAGAAATCTTCTTTTTCGCCCTCTCCTGCGGAGTTTTTCATAAATAAGTCGGCTATATTTATAACGTCCTGTTCCTCTACCATATACGCAAACGGATTATATGTGTTTGATAATCCTATATCAAGAAGATTAAGAACACGCACCTTATATCCGTTCTGTTTAAGAAATTTCGCTGTATCTCGATAGAGTTCACCTTTTGGGTCTGTTACAATATAGCTACCGAACATCTGCATTATATCAGGTTTGATTTTTCTGAACGATTTACCCGCACCAGAGCCACCAATAACAATCTCATTCAGATTATGCGGTGAGTAAGATTTACCTTTAGGATTTTTTATTGTTGCGTATGTATCACAGCCGATTGGTATTCCTGTTTTGTCCTTGAAATCTTTTTCATTGTACTTATCAGACCAGGAAGCCGAGCCGTGTTCCATACCCCTATATTCATCTCTTGGATTTGATGTTACTGAAAGAAAAACAAAAAAAGCCACAGAAGCATACATCCACCACAGCTTTGTTACCTGATATTTAAGGCATATCCATAAAGTCGTTAAATCAATAGGGGCAACCAATTTAGGATTGCTCAAATAATTGAAAAAATCCATTAGAATATTTGTGTTCAATATAACAGCATCACCAGTTGCTGCTTCATAGTCTATCATCATATACGCAAGATAAATGCCAAACATCAGAAACAGAATAAAACAGATAACACCTGTATATATTAAAGAGGTTGTATTTCTTTGTCGTAGTTTATTTTTACTATTCAAAGTCCAGTTCCTCCGCAGTTGCTTTTCTC
>JAZQBN010000091.1:0-11877 GCA_045545795.1 Oscillospiraceae bacterium | reverse complement strand
ACTGGGGAAAACCTTTCTGAGGAAAGGTTATTCCCCAGACCCCTTTCCAAAGACTTTTAGTCTAATTTTCCATATAGGGCTATAGCCCTATATGGAAAATTACGTTGAAAGTTTTAGGGAGGGAGTTTGAGGGATGACCCTTTTTCAAAAGGGTCTCCCTCAATAGGTTTCCACAATACCTCGTCAAATTATAATTTACTAAACAAAAAAGAGGAGCGGTTGCTCCTCTTAATTTATATCTTTTCTCGCATTGGCAAGCATAAGTTTGATACGGTTTTCCTGGTTTACCTTTGTTGCACCCGGGTCGTAGTCGATTGCCACAATATTTGCATTGGGGAAAGCTTCCTTGATTACACGGGACATTCCCTTTGCGACGATATGATTAGGCAGACAGCCAAACGGCTGGGTGCAGATGATATTATCAACTCCGCCGTGTGCAAGTGCTGCCATTTCCGCAGGGATAAGCCAGCCTTCGCCCATCTTCACGCCCTGGTGCATATACTTGTCAGCGTAGGCACGAAGCTCCTCAAAATCGTGGGGTGGGTCGAACTCGCCGTGCTCCTTATAAATGTCAATCATCTGTCGCTGGAGCTTGTAGATAAGCTTATATGCAATGGTGAAAATTTTCGTAGTCTTGTTGCTGAAATTGTAAATTTTGCCGTCGTTCACGGTGTTCACGGCACAGTACATACAGAAGTCCAGAAACGCAGGCACAACAGGCTCACAGCCCTCGGAGATAAGGAAATCCTCAAGGTGGTTATTTGCAAGGGGAGAATACTTAACGTAAATTTCGCCCACGATGCCCACACGGATTTTCTTTTCCTTCTTGCGTTCAACAGCGGCAAAGTCCTTCAGCATTGCACGGTAGTGCTTCTTGGTTTTCATATAGCCGCCCTTGCGGAACAGGTCGGCAATTATGCCCTGCCATTTATCCAGTACCTTTTTGCTGTCGCCGAAATTTACTTCATAGGCACGGCACTGGTTGTACAGGCTCATCATCATATCGCCGTACAGCACGGCATAGAGCATTTGCAGGAACATCTTTGCAGTAATTTTGAAGCCGCTGTCCTTTTCAAGTCCGCTGAAATTGATTGACAGCACGGGTATCTGCGGATAGTCGGCATCAAGGGCTTTTCTCAACAGGTGTATATAGTTTGAAGCACGACATCCGCCGCCCGTCTGAGAAATCATCAGTGCGGTTTTGTCGGGGTCGTACTTGCCGCTTTTAAGTGCGTCCATAAACTGACCGATTACCAGCAGTGCGGGGTAGCAGGTATCGTTATGTACATTTTTCAGACCCTCGTCAACGACGTTGCGGTGTGAAGTTGTAAGAAGCTCCATTTTGTAGCCGTTGATGCGGAAGATTTCCATTATAAGTCCGAAATGAATGGGAAGCATATCAGGGATAAGTATGGTATGCGTTTCCTTCATTTCAGGAGTAAATTTTGCATTTGACAATTTGCTTTTTCCTTTCAATTTTCATATGAATCCCGCTTCGCAGAGAAAGTGCTCGTGTAAGCCATTGAGGGAGACCCTTTTGGAAAAGGGTCCTCCCTCAAACTCCCTCCCTAAAACTTTTATTGTAATTTACCATACAGGGCTATAGCCCTGTATGGTAAATTAGACTGAAAGTCTTTGGAAAGGGGTCTGGGGGAGAACCTTTCTTCAGAAAGGTTTGCCCCAGCGGTTACCCGAAAACTTTCCTGCGAAACAGAATTTATTTGGACATTGCAGCGACAAGGCTTCTGAGTCTGATTTTTGCTGCACCGAGGTTATTGATTTCGTCGATTTTAAGCTGTGTGTAGAGTTTTCCGCCGCTTTCGAGGATTGAACGCACCTCGTCTGTTGTGATTGCGTCGATACCGCAGCCGAAGGATACAAGCTGCACAAGCTGCATATCGGGCTGTGTTGTGACGTACTTAGCGGCACGATAGAGTCGTGAGTGATATGTCCACTGGTTAAGGACGGTAAGTGTCGGTGTATCGGCAAGGTGAGCTACGCTGTCCTCTGTGATAACAGCGAGTCCGAGGCTTGTGATAAGCTTCTGGATACCGTGGTTGATTTCGGGGTCGATATGGTACGGACGTCCCGAAAGCACAATGATAGGCATATTCTTTGCTCTTGCCTTTTCGATGATTTCCTCGCCCTTTTTGATAACGTCCTTGCGGTAGCTTTCCATAGCTTCCATAGACTTCGCCCATACAGCCTTAGCCTGTGCCTTTGTGATGCCGTACTTGGCAAGTGACTTGCTCATAGCTTCGGCAAAGTGCTTTTCAAGGTTGATATCGATATATGGGTGCAGGAAGTTGTCATCGTTAAGCTCGTTTGTATTTGCTTTGAGCAACTCAGGGTAGTACGCAACAACAGGACAGTTATAGTGGTTGTCGCTCTGACCCTCGTCGATGTTGTAGCTTTCGCAGGGGTAGAAGATGAAGTCTGCACCGCGTTCAAGCAGGCTGAGGATATGACCGTGGGCAAGCTTTGCGGGGTAGCAGACCGTGTCGGACGGAATTGTGTGCTGACCCTTGTAGTAGATGTCACGGGTGCTTTCCTCGCTGATGATAACTTCAAAGCCCAAATCTGTGAGTGCTCTGTGCCAGAAAGGCAGCTGCTCATAGAAGCCGAGGCAAAGCGGCAGACCAACCTTAGCCTTTGGATTTGCAGGCTTTTCGTCCACAACGCTGAGGAGACGGTTGTATTTGTATTCGTAAAGGCAAAGCTTTTCGCCCTCAGTTTTGATACCTGCACCCTTTTCACAGCGGTTGCCGCTGATGAATTTGTGTCCGTCGGCAAAGGTTATAACGGTAAGTCCGCAGTGTGCGGTACAGCCGTTGCAGTTAATCTGTTTTGCGGAATATGTAAAGTTTTCAAGCTTGTCAGCAGGGATAAGCGTGGACTTTTCCTTGCGGTTTTCCATTGCATAAAGTGCACAGCCGAACGCACCCATAAGACCTGCGATTGCAGGACGCACAACATTTCTGCCGAGTTCAAGTTCAAAGGAACGGAGCACGGCGTCGTTAAGGAACGTACCGCCCTGAACAACGATATGCTTGCCAAGCTCGTCCGTGGACTTTGCACGGATTACCTTGTAGATTGCGTTCTTGATGATAGAAGCGGAAAGACCTGCGGAAATATCCTCAACGGAAGCACCGTCCTTCTGTGCCTGCTTGACGGAGCTGTTCATAAATACCGTACAGCGTGAGCCAAGGTCAACGGGACGTTCTGCAAAAAGTCCAAGCTGAGAAAATTCTGCAATGTCGTAGCCGAGAGCAAGTGCGAAAGTCTGGATAAATGAGCCGCAGCCTGAGGAACAAGCCTCGTTGAGCATAATGCTGTCGATAGCCTTGTTCTTGATTTTGAAGCACTTGATATCCTGACCGCCGATGTCGATAATGAAATCAACCTCAGGCTCGAAGAAGCTTGCCGCCTTGTAGTGTGCAACGGTTTCAACGATACCGTTGTCGATGCCGAGACCTGCTTTGATGAGGTCTTCACCGTAGCCTGTTACTGCGGAGGAAGCGATAGTAATTCTGTTGCCTGTCAGTTCATAAATTTCTTTCAGCTTTGCGGAAATAATGTCGAGGGGTCTGCCCATACTGGAGCAGTAGTGCTGATAAAGGAGCTCGCCCTTTGGTGTGATAAGCACAAGCTTTGTGGTTGTTGAGCCTGCGTCAATACCGAGGTAAGCCTCGCCCTCGTAGGTGTTGATATCAGCGTATTTGAGGTCACATTCCTTGTGACGTTCAACGAACTTGTTGTATTCTTCTTTTGAGGTGAACAGCGGCTCGCCTGTTACAATGTCATCGCTTGCCTTTGCTGTTTTGACTCTTTCGATAACCTCGTCAATTGCCATAGGCTCGCTGGACTCCTTAGCGTGGAGTGCACAGCCGAATGCCATAAAGCAAGGTGCATTTTCGGGGAAAATTGCGTTCTCGTCGGAAAGCTTGAGGCTGCTTACAAAAGCCTTGCGGAGTCCCTTCTGGAATGAGAGAGGACCGCCGAGGAAAAGAACCTTGCCCTTGATTTCACGTCCCTGTGCAAGACCTGAAACTGTCTGGTCAACTACCGCCTGGAAGATTGAAGCGGCGATATCCTCACGCTTTGCACCCTGATTGAGCAAAGGCTGAATGTCGGATTTAGCAAAAACACCGCAGCGTGAAGCGATAGGGTAAAGCTTCTCCGATTTGAGAGCAAGCTCGTCCATTTCGTCAGTTGTAATACCGAGAAGTGTTGCCATCTGGTCAATAAACGCACCTGTACCGCCTGCACAGGAGCCGTTCATACGCTGTTCGACACCGCCTGTCAGGAAGATGATTTTAGCGTCCTCGCCGCCCAGCTCAATTACAACGTCAGCGTCGGGGTAGCTGTGGTTTACGGCAATAAACGCACCGAAAACCTCCTGCACAAAGGGCAGACCTGCCGCATTTGCAAGACCGAGACCAGCTGAGCCCGTAATGCTTAAACGGAACTCACAGCCCGAATATTCATTTGCGATTTCCTCCAGCTGCTCCGCAACCGTTTCTCTTACCTTGGAGAAATGACGCTGATAGCGTGAACGGATTATCTCGCTGTTATCGTCAAGAATAACTGTTTTAACTGTCGTTGAACCTACGTCGATACCCAGTGAATACACTTTACTCATTTTCATTGTTTCCTTTACAATATATTTACCCCGGATTTTGTTTACTTAATAATTCTAAGTGAAATATCGAATGCCTTGACAGAATGTGTCAGTGCACCGACAGAGAACAGGTCAACGCCTGTCTTTGCGATTTCTGCGGCATTGTCAAGAGTGATGTTGCCCGAAGCCTCGATTACGGGACGGAACTTTCCTGCCGTAACCTCGTCAACGATTTTCACACAGTCTGTCATCTGTGCAGGTGTCATATTGTCAAGCATAATAACGTCAGCCGCACAATTGAGTGCTTCTCTCAGTTCGTCCTGATTACGCACCTCAACCTCGATTTTCACCATATGACCAATCTTTGCACGGAGAGCCGCAACTGCGTTTGTAAGGCTTCCGTAAGCGTCAATGTGGTTGTCCTTGAGCATTGCACCGTCGGAAAGATTGAAGCGGTGATTTTTGCCGCCGCCCACTGTTACAGCGTACTTTTCAAGGGAACGGAGTCCCGGAAGTGTCTTTCTTGTTTCGGCAACGGAGCAATTTGTCCCTTCACAGCAGGCAACGTACTTCGCTGTTTCGGAAGCAATACCCGACATATGCTGTAAAATGTTGAGAGAAGTTCTCTCGCCCTTTAAAATGGACTTTGTTCTGCCGCTTACTGTGGCAATAACGTCGCCCTTGTTGACCTTGCCGCCGTCTTTGATTTTGATTTCGGTTTTAACGTCGCTGTCGATAAGTGTGAAAACACGCAGAGCGATGTCAATTCCGCAGAGGACGCCCTCTGCCTTTGCGATAAAGGAAGCAGTTGACATATCCTCATCGTCAAGGAGGTAGTCAGTTGCAAGGTCTATGTAGTTGATGTCCTCATCAAGTGCACGTTTTATAATATCGTCTGTGTAGAAATTTGGTAAGTTCATTTTGGTTGGTCCTTTCATTCTCTTTCAATTATTATCGGAAATTCATCTTCAAACATATAAAGCTTTCCGCCGCATAAATACATCGGCACGTCGCTGTAACTCACATTTTCGGGAATTTCACCCACAGCGGTCATAACTCCGTTTTTCAGTATCACGGGCATTGTTTCCTCGTAATCGCCGTCTGTTATGGTAATACTGTTTTCTTCGCAAAGCATTGTGCCGACAACCTCGTCACACTCCGTTGCAATCCACTTTCCGAGAACATCTTTCTGTTCAGCCAGAACAGCTTTCTCCCTCGACATAAAAACCGGATAGGAAAGCCAGTCGTCATCGTCAAAGTAGTCATAAACGGACTGCCCCGCTTCATAGGGAACAAATTCCTCTCTTATCAGCTCCGTGTTGAGCCCTTCCATAGCAAAAATGAGCACACCCTCGTCAACAACCGTTTTATGGGATTGAATAAAAGGCTCGTCCTCATCTGTATATGTAAGCTCCATCAAGCCGTTGTCAATAGTGTATGTACCTGTTTCCTGCTCCGAACCGTCAGAAGCCGTAAACGTTCCGTCCTCGCTGAATGTCCAGCAAACTTCACCTACCCCCTCGCTGTCAATCGCGTACCAAGTCCCCAAAATTGAGTCCTTGTCAGCGGCATAGGTGCCGTCTTTGGCTTGAGCAGCTGTTTCGGCAGTTGTGCTTTCCTCTGTTTCAGCTGTAGTTTCAGCAGTCGTTTCCTCCGCTTCGGTTTCTGTCTCGGAAACTGTTGTTTTTTCCACGGTTGTTACAATAGTTAATTCTTCGGCAACAGCCTCCGTTGCCGTAATCTCCTCAACGGCAACCTCACCCTTTTCGGAACAAGCCGTCAGGAGCATTGCCGAAAGCAGAATTACAAAAAATCTTTTCATATTGTCACTCTTTTCATCTTAAAGCTCGTCCACAACACCCAGCACCTCGCCGATACTGCCGTGAATGAGCAGGTCGGCACGGTCGTCCTTTTCGGTAGGGGTCTTGTTGATAAGTACAAGTTTGCTGCCTGTGTAAAAATCAATATATCCGCTTGCGGGGTAAACCGACAGGGACGTGCCGCCGATAATCAGCATATCAGCCGCCTTGATTGCCTCAATTGCACCGTTGACAATCTCGCTGTTGAGACCCTCCTCGTAAAGCACAACGTCAGGCTTTACAAGTCCGCCGCAGTCCGTGCAGGGGGGAGGTCCGTCAAGGCTCTTTATGTATTCGGCGTCGTGCATTTTTCCGCAGCGGAGACAGTAGTTTCTGTGCACCGAGCCGTGAAGCTCGTACACAACCTTGCTTCCTGCCGCATAATGCAGACCGTCAATATTCTGTGTTACAACAGCTTTAAGCTTGCCCATCTGCTCCAGCTTTGCAAGGGCAAGGTGTGCCTTGTTTGGCTTGGCATTAAGGTAAAGAAGCTTGTCACGGTAAAATTCGTAGAAATCGGAAAGATTGTTGCAGTAGAATGTTCTGCTGAGAATTGTTTCGGGAGGATACTTGTATTTCTGATTGTAAAGTCCGTCAACGCTTCTGAAATCGGGTATGCCGCTTTCCGTGGAAACGCCTGCTCCGCCGAAAAATACGATGTTTTCCGACTCAGCAAGCCAGTTTTTCAGCTGTAATAGCTCGTCCATAATAATCTCCATTCTTTGTCAATTACTTTCTTGTGTATGTACAGAAACGGAACTTTATCCCCTCGTGGTCGAAAACCTCTGACTGCTCAGTAAGAAGCCAGTTTTCGTCCTCGTCAAGGTTGGGGAAGAAGGTGTCCGCCTCAGGAGTTGCTTCAACCTTAGTGATAAGCGCCTTGCTACAGTACGGCAGAAAAGCCTTGTAAATCTCACCGCCGCCGCAGATGAAGTCCTCGTCGTCGTGCTGATTCATATATCCGACAGCTTCCTCCACGCTTCTGCAAACCACAACATCTTCCGGTGCAAAATCGGGGTTTTGGGAAAGAACAATGTTTGTGCGGTTTTTCAGCGGCTTACCATTCGGGAAGGACTCCAGTGTTTTTCTGCCCATAATCACGTTGTGGTTAAGGGTAGTCATACGGAAAAATTTCATATCCTCGGGTATGTGGAACAGCAAATCGCCGCCCTTTCCGATACCCCAGTTTCCGCTTACAGCGGCTATTGCAGTAATCATATTTTTCTCCTTTATAAATCTACGGTTTACAAGTAAACCCCGATGTTTTTTCGCAATGTGAAAAAACTCGGATGTAAACAACTGCCTCGCAGTTGTTTATATTGCTACCTCGAATTTGATATCCTCTTTGTGATACTCATAATTTTCAAGTGTAAAGCTGTCAGCGGTGAACTTGTAGAAATCAGTAACCGACTTGTCCAGCGTGAATTTCGGTGCGTCAAAGGGCTTCTTTTCGATAATTTCTTTTATAATAGGTATGTGTCTGTCGTAAATGTGTGCGTCGGCAATAACGTGCACAAGCTCGCCTGCTTCAAGTCCGCTGACCTGTGCAATCATATGTACAAGCACCGCATACTGGCAGATATTCCAGTTGTTTGCCGCAAGCATATCCTGTGAACGCTGATTAAGGATAGCGTTAAGTTTTCCGCCGCTTACGTTGAAGGTCATACTGTAAGCACAGGGGTACAGACCCATTTCGGACAAATCGTGGTGGTTGTAGATGTTTGTCATAATGCGGCGGCTTGCGGGGTTGTGCTTCAAATCGTATAACACTCTATCCACTTGGTCGAAGTCTCCCTCAGGGTAGTGGTGCTTCACGCCAAGCTGATAGCCGTAAGCCTTGCCGATTGAGCCGCTTTCGTCAGCCCAGCTGTCCCAGATGTGAGCGTCAAGCTCGTTTATGTTGTTGGACTTCTTCTGCCAGATCCAGAGAAGCTCCTTTACAGCGGTTTTGAGAAAGGTTCTGCGGAGGGTCATAATGGGAAATTCCTCCGCAAGATTGTAGCGGTTTACAACACCGAATTTTTTAATAGTATGGGCAGGAGTACCGTCCGCCCATTTGGGACGCACGTCCATATCAGCGTCGGAAACACCGTTTTCGAGGATGTCCCTCACAGTATCAATAAAAATTTCATCAGCACGGCTCATAAACGGCGTCCTCCTTGACAAGGGTACACTTACCCCATATTAAAAAATAATTAATTATATTATATCACAGAAAATTTCAAAGTTCAACAGTTTTTGGGAGATTTGTTTCAGCAGGCAAATGTTTTCGGTTGTCTGACGGGTACGGCATTTGTAACCAAACTTTAACTTGCATTTAGCGTATTAATATGGTATAGTAATATTGTAGGCTAAATACATATACTATATATACCTACAGAAAAGGAGGCTTGTATGGTAATAGTATGGACTGTAGTGCTGATTGCGGCACTTATTGTTGAAGGTGCGACTTTCGCATTGGTGGCAATATGGTTTGCGGCAGGTGCTCTGGGTGCTCTTATTGCGGCAGGTCTTGGTGCACCGTTTATTGTGCAGCTTATCATATTCGTGGCATTGGCGGTGGTGATGCTGATTTTTACACGTCCGCTGCTGAAAAAGCTGTTCCCCAACAAGTTTATTCCCACAAACTCTGAGCTTGAAGTGGGTAAGACCGCTGTTGTAATTGAAGCAATTGACAATGCGGCAGGCAAGGGAAGAGTAAAGCTCGGCGGTGTAAACTGGGCAGCAATTTCCGAAAACGATGAGGATATTCCTGTTGACGAGGTTGTGGTTGTCAAGGAAATCCGTTCGGCAAAGGTTGTTGTTGCACGAAGCGGTGAAAGCATTGAAAAGAAAAACTGATTTAGGAAAGGATTGTTTTTATGGAGTACATTCTTATCGGACTTTTAATTCTTGTTGTAATCATCTTTATTTCGGGTATCAAGTTCGTACCTCAGGCTACTGAGTACGTTATTGAAAGACTCGGAACATATTCACGTTCACTCAGTGCAGGTCCGCACTATGTTGTTCCTTTTATCGACAAGGTTGCAAAGCGTGTTTCCATCAAGGAGCAGGTTGCTGACTTCAAGCCTCAGCCTGTTATCACAAAGGATAACGTAACTATGCAGATTGACACTGTTGTGTTCTACAGAATTACTGATACAAAGCTTTACACATACGGCGTTGAAAGACCTCTTTCCGCTATTGAAAATCTTACAGCAACAACTCTCCGTAACATTATCGGTGAACTCGAACTTGACGCAACTCTTACTTCAAGAGATGTAATCAACGCTAAAATCACAGCTATCCTTGACGAAGCTACAGACCCTTGGGGTATCAAGGTTAACCGTGTTGAACTTAAGAATATTATTCCACCGAGAGAAATTCAGGACTCAATGGAAAAGCAGATGAAGGCTGAACGTGAACGCCGTGAAAAAATTCTTCAGGCTGAGGGTGAAAAGAAGTCACAGGTTCTCGTAGCAGAAGGTGAAAAGGAGTCACAGATTCTCCGTGCTCAGGCTGACAAGGAAGCTGAAATTCTCCGTGCAGAAGCTGAAAAGGAAGCTATGATTTTGCGTGCTGACGCTGTAAGACAGCAGAAAATTCTCGAAGCACAGGGTGAAGCTGAGTCTATCGCACTCGTGCAGAATGCTCTCGCAGAAAGTCTTGTGAAGCTGAACGCTTCCAACCCACAGGACAACGTTATCGCACTCAAGAGCCTCGAAGCTTTCGCAAAGGCTGCCGACGGCAAGGCAACAAAGATTATTATTCCTTCCGAAATTCAGAGCCTCGCAGGTATGGTTACTTCCGTGAAGGAAATTGCTTCAAACAGCACAAAGGCAAATCCGTAATATGCAATGTGGGGATTGGCATCCGGCGGCTCGGTAACCGTTGTTTGTTATAAACTGATATCGGGGTACTATTATATATAGTACCCTGTTTTGTTAAGGGGTAATTTTATGAGACGTAAATTTTCTGCGGTAATAATTGCGTTGATAAGCGTTGTTGTGCTATTGCCGATATGTGTTTCGGCAAATTCGGCTGAGCCGCCTATGTATACGATTGTTTGTGATAACTGTCCGAGTGATACGGTGGTTTATTACGAATATGAGTACAAAGGAGCACTTTATTCAAAAGAGACTTTCAAATCGAATGTTGCGTGGGAAAGCTATTTTGATATATTTCTGTACCACTTGAATACGGATTCGCAGTTGTGCAATATCAGGATAGAATCGGCAGAGAAAAGCTTTGAACAGGTTATTGAACATACGGGCAGATATCATTTGCTGTATACTCTTGATTTTGAAAACGAAACCCTGACCGAAGGCGACCACAGGCAGATACGGACTCCGATTTTGGTTGTACTGCGTGTTACGCTGACATTAATTATAGAAGGTTTGATTTTTTGGGCTTTCGGGTATCGTAAAAAGAGAAGCTGGATTGTTTTTCTTGTTGTAAATCTGATTACGCAGGGATATGTCAATTACTCAATATCGGAATGGGGACCACCGCTTGACAATTATTGGTTTTTGGGATATGTTTTTATGGAGTTTTTTGTTTTTGCGGCAGAGATGACAGTGATACCGCTTGCAACTAAGGAGCAGTCTAAGGGAAAAGGTGTTTTATTTGCACTTGTCGCAAATATGGTGAGTTGGTTTGTAGGTGCGGTTATTATTGCTCTATTGCCGATATAAATACTTCTTAAAATAAATTTGCAGGAATAATTTTATAGTCATAATTTGTCGCAGCAAGGGTACATTATTAGAGTAAACCACGTCCGCAGACGCTTCGGCTATGCACGGGGCAGTTCTCTGACTAATGTTTAAGCTGTAAGATTTACGTCTGCGAATGTGTTTATATACACGGTTCTGTGAGGCAGGGAAAGGGTTTCCTTGCTTCACAGAAATTTTTTGAAGAAAATTTCAAAAAATGCTTGACAAATGCTTTTGTTTGTGGTATGATATTAAAGCTGTCTCGTGAGAGCGAGCACGAAAAACTGAAAACCGAGGCTGTGAAGCTAACACCTGGTCGGTGGCAAACAGAGCGGAAAAAGTTTTTTGAAAAAAATGAAAAAAGTGCTTGACAAACTCCTGAGAAAGTGATATAATAAAAAAGTTCCACAGCGAATGGGTACGAAAAAAGAAATAAAAAATATTTCAAAAAGTACTTGACAAACGAAAGAGCTTGTGATATAATAGATAAGCACTTTGGCTGAAAAGCTGAGGAACAAAAAGTTAAAAGAATTACTTCGTAATTCTTGGAGTCAAGCGTTTGCGCTTGATTTGGAATCTTGAAAATTGAACAATGGTTGAAGTAACGAATACAAACCTAGAAAGAACCCTGAAATTCTAGAGATGGAAAAGTAAGCTCAAGCATAAGAGCAAAAAATATGCAACGAAGTCAGTTGACTGTAATGAG
>JAZQBN010000090.1:0-3510 GCA_045545795.1 Oscillospiraceae bacterium | reverse complement strand
ATGTACTCCATAAACGCTCCGCAGGTCATTTCAAGCTGTTCGTCATTAAGGTCATCAATAAATGCGGCGATGGAAGATGAAGCAATGTCTTCCCACTCATTGTAATCGTCCTCGGTGACACAACAGATGTTAATGTCCTCGATAGCGTTCTGAACTCTCTCATAAGATGCTTCATTGATTTCTGTATACATAATAGTACCTCCATAATGTGATAGTTTATGACATAATCGGCAAATCAGCCGTTTGTCCCAAAAGTAATAGTGCTTGGTAAATTCCTTGAGCATAGCCGTAAGCTTGGTCTCCCTTACGCTTCTCGCAGATGTCCAACGCTTCGTATTCATATTTACTGCGGTTGAAAATCTCGTCTGCGGTCTGCTTGTGTTTAAGGTAATCCCTTTTGAGCTTCTCAATCTGTTTCAGCTCCGTCTTATTCATCAACTTTGCCCTCCTTACCAAGCAATTTATAAAGTCTACGCTTGTTCTCTGCTCTTTCTTCATCAGTCAAAGGGTTTTCCCTACGCCACTTTTCATAGGCTTCACGCTCATATTTCTGTCTGCAACGCTGTTCGGCAGCCTTAACCGCCTGTTCTTTGTTACGCTTATCACGCTCCAGCTTTTCAGTTTTTACCTCTTGTGCCGCTT
Source organism: Oscillospiraceae bacterium (assembly GCA_045545795.1). Lineage (GTDB taxonomy): Bacteria > Bacillota > Clostridia > Oscillospirales > Ruminococcaceae > RGIG8773. Next base: position 2,868 of record JAZQBN010000090.1, on the reverse strand, counting down.
TGATGAAGGCTAATGACACATCAAGCTCCTTTGACATTTCATCAATTCTGTCTGTTTTCATATCAAATCTGCCCCTTTCAGTGTTTTTGACTTTTCCTTACAGCTATATTATAGTACTGTCGACAGTACTTTTCAAGATGAATAATCCCTAAATATTTAGTGAAACATTTGTTCGTTCTGTATAGTTGACAGCTTTTCTGATTTATGTTACACTGTTCATTAGGAGCTGATACAATGAATACAGATAAGCGAAAACAAACAATTCGCAAGTGGGACAGAGAAAATATGAAAACCGTATCTTGCCGTATGCGTAGATATGAAGCGGAGCTTTTCAACGAATATTGTAAATCCCGCAACACAACTCCTGCCGCCGTAATCAAGAAATATGTAACTGAACTGATTGACCAATACTGTGAAGAACAGGACAAAACCCATAACGATAATTCTGATAAAAATTCTACATTTTCTGATACCCCCCATTTATGATGATCCGAAATAATTCGGTTCATCATTTTATTTTATCCACCTGTTTATATGGCGGGTCTGTTCTTCCTGCTCTTGCAGAACAACGTGCTGTTCTGCCGCACGTTCCAGCTCGGCTTGTTCAGCGTATGCTTTTTCACGAATAATATCATAATCGCTTTGTGCCTGCTGAATGTATAACGAATAATGCTTGCCATACTCACGTTTCAGACTTTCGGCTTCGGATAAACCTTCATCAACCGATACAAGTTGGGATTTGAGCAATTCAAGCTTTTCTGCATATTTTGAAATATCCTCTGCACTCGAAATATCAGGCGGCAAAGATTTTTTCATTTCACGCAGTTCCTTCATTTCTTTAGGATTTGGCATTGCCTTTGAATTAAGCTCTGCAAATCTTTCTGCTGTTTTGCAAATCCGTTGAAGATCCGAAATCTCATCTTCAATGGATTTTTTCTTTTGCTTCAATTCGACAGCCTTATCCGCAGTTTCGTTTACAAGGTTTTCAAAATCCGCAAGGCTGTGTATGTTCTTATCGCAGAGAAAAGTAAGCAGCTCCGCACTTTTTCGCAAATCGCTATATCCTGCCTGCACGGGATTATCAACATTTCTGTAAACTATTATCTGAAGCTGACGCAAGCACAACGCATACTCACGCTGAACTCCCTCATACTTCATTGCTTCGGAAAGCGACATTTCCTGATTTTTGTTTTCAATGCGGTACTGCAATTCTTCAAAACCATATCCATCGCCCAGACGTAAAGTTCGGACAGGTTTACGATTTTTCAGATATGCAGGTTTCACGGAAATGTATTTATGCCTTGTAACTTCATAACCGTTGTTTTGCAGTTCCTTAATTAAATCGTCAATGCTTTTTACGTTATCCTGCAAAATTATCCTGTCTATATCATCACAAAGCTTTGCCTTCCACGATGTTCCGTTCTTACGGGCAAGCCACTCCCCGTATTTATGATTGGCTCTGTACTTGGTTTTTCCAATTACACTCAATCCGTGCTCCCTTGCAATTCTGTCGGAAATGTCACGGCAGTATTTCAGCGTTTTCTTGTTATCACACCAAGCCTTCCCCTCAAGGTTATATGCAGCAACCGCAAAATGATTATGCAGATGTCCCATATCTATATGTGTTGATACAATAACTTGGTGCTTGTCCCCAAAAACTTTCCTTGCCCATTCTACTCCGATTCGATGAGCTTCTTCCGGTGTTGCTTCTCCGGGTGCAAAGGATTGTATGTAATGATGTAGTCTGACTTTCTGCTTTTTTGTAGTTTCCTCATCAGCTTCATTCAAAGAGTTTTTATAAAAACGCTCTCCCGAAAACTTTTCAAATACTTTCTCAAATTCATTGTTGGCAAGAGTAGCAATCGGAGTACAGTTTATTCCCGAAACAAATTTCATTTTAGAAGTCTTGTCACCATTTAGAACATACTCAAACATTTTTAATGGGTGCTTATGCACGGATATGTGTTTTATAATCGGCATTGTTGTCACCTCAAATTGAATAATCAGGCTCAAGGACAGAAAGATAATTTTCCATTACTCTTGTGAAATAATCCATCTGCTTCTGCATATCTTCAATATCTTTCTGATAAATTGATTGGCTGCTGTTTGCAACTTTCGCAATCTGATTAAGCTCATAGCTTATGCGATTGAATGACATTCGCAAATTGTTGAGCTGCACCATATCATAGTGCTTGATTTCTCCACGAACAGCGATTTCACGAATATATGTACCTGTTTTCATATTGACAGCTTTTGCTCTTTTGCAGACTATTTCCCAATCAGCAGGCTTGAAATATACCTTTTTTTCTTTTGTATCCTTTCTCTTTGGCATAAGATTTCTCCTATTTATGCAATTAAGGGTTTTAGGGAGCTATCCCTAACATAAACAGGCAATTTGGCTGTTTATGGGAAAAGTAGACCTACTTTTCTGCGCTTGCTATGCAATAAAGCTCCCTTCCCTCTCCTACGCTGTATTCCCGCCCTCCCTACCTCTGAATTATGCTTTATTCTGCTCTGCCGTTCTTCAAGAATTCCACAAACGGCTGCTTGGGTATCCGATACACCCTGCCTATTTTAAGAACAGGAAACTGCATTGCATACACATACCGATAGAACGAATGGCGTCCTATTCCCATAGCTGCACATACCTCATTTACCGTCAGAAACTCTTTCGGCATAGCTTCGATTTCTTCAAGCGTAAGCTTATCCATTTTTTCTCCTTCCGCTTTTCTTTGCAATAAGCAGGACTGCTGTTCCCACTGCTGCCGCAATAATGCCGCAAACTGCAAACTTCTTGTTTCTTCTCTTGTTCATCATCTTTCTTCTCTCCTTTTCCTGACGTTCTGCCATTTCAGCAAAAAACATCAT
>JAZQBN010000089.1:0-15168 GCA_045545795.1 Oscillospiraceae bacterium | reverse complement strand
ATTCTATAAAATCTGTCTTGTTTACATATACTTTATTACTATGCTTGTAATACGATATATTATACCGAACAAGTATATTATGTACAGTGTTATTGTTACAGCGTAATATGTTGCATATATCAGTAGTAGATAATGTATCGTTGTACTGTAGCAAACAGTTATCTATTGTGTATTTATCGTGTGTACGTGTTGTGTTTGTGGGTTTATAGTACATATTATAAAACTGTTGTAAAGCCAATTCAAACGCACCAATACCACTGCACGTAGATAACACTTTTAAATTGTTACTAAACAAATGTGGTTGTGTTGTGTACAAATCTCTATACAAAGCAGTTAACACGTCAATAGTTATTGTGTTACCTGCTAATCGTCGCATAGTGCGGTCTGATAGGTTTAGTGACTTGATTGTGTTATATTGTTCAATATTAAAACCTTGTAACGTAAAACACTCTTGTACAGTTATTTTACGTAATCTGCTATTTTGTCGTATAATGCAAGCACCGTCGCCGCTGGGCGAGTTACTATTAGTCGTAACGCACGGAAAACGTCGCAGGTCTGTAGTGTTTCGGAGTCCGAATACGGTGGGTATGTAACCTATGTTGTCAAATACTTTTTGCACTTTATGTTTTGTACAATCGTTTTTAATGCTGTCAATAATAGATTGGTCTGTATCAGCTTCAGCAGATAACCACAAATTATCTGTTATTTCATTTACAGGTTGTATTATATCAGTAATTGACAGTGTGCGGTATCCCCTATTTATTAATTTTACGTTTTTGTTGTCAAAAATGTTTATTATGCCTATTATAAAAACACGTTGTCTATGCTGCGGTATACCGTAATCTAATGTATTTGCATAGTGTACATATGTATTATAACCGTAGCTTTGTAATTCTTTTATAAACAAATCAAAAGTAGTTTTGTATTTGTTATATTTTGCAACGGCTATTACATTTTCCCATATAAAACATTTGGGTTTTATATCGTGTACAATACGCAGATATTCTAATAATAATGCGGATTGCGTTTCATTTGTTATACGTTTGCCACATAACGGACAGTTATTACGATTACGCCTGCTGTACTGTAGTGGGTTGTAGCTGTGATTACAGCTTGTACAGGTGTATGTACAACCCGCTTGTAAACCTGCTGACGAAAAATCGGTGCAGGGTGTGCCTCCACACAACAGGTCTATTTCAGCAGTAACATTGTTTTTGTTTATATTTCTTATATCACCAAAATTCTGACAATTTGTGGTATTGAGAAGTTTATTATATACTTTTATAGCATTTTTGTCAATTTCGGAAAACCCTATTAAATTAAACATTGTAAAGCCTCCTGTAATGATTTTGTACACGGACACAAATAACGACAGACACACGCAATGTGTAGTACAAGTTAAACTTAGGAGGAATTTAAATGACTACACAAAACGTAACAAAAACAATGTATACCTTGGAGAACTGTCTAACGCAGTATCCAGAACTGTTGACCGTTAAAGAACTGCAAACCATTTTGCGTATGGGTAGAAATCGTACCTTTGCCCTTGTGCACAGTGGTGTATTTAGGATAATACGTTGTGCACACATTATTTACGTCAGCAAAGCAAGTGTAATTGATTTTTTAAATGGTGTAACAGCCCTTGACGCAATCGCAGATACCAGCTATAATGTAGATGGTGTGCGACTTAACAAGGAGGAAGTTGCAAAATGAGGAATTATAAAGAGTCCCTTTTTAATAACAACGGAGTGTGGTGTTTTAAGTACACTATTATTGACAACATTACAGGTACTGACAAACGTAAAAGTAAGACAACAGGCGTTAAATATGTTTCTGAGGATGTTAGTGTTCGACTACACAAACAGAGCCGCCGAGAAGCAGAAAAAGCTATGTATGAGTTTTTAGAGTCGTTGGAAGGGTCTGATCTCAACGCAGAAATGTATTTTTACGCGTGGCTTAATGAGTTTATGAACTATCAAAAAAGTCATTTAGCTATTACATCTTGGCAACGCGAAGAAAACCGCTATACAAAACACATAATACCATACTTTACACAACACAAGTATACGCTGCGTGAGTTACAACCTATACACCTTAACAAGTTTTTTGAATGGTGTAAAACAGAGCGTAATTTAGCGCCTGCAAGCGTAAAGTTAATTAAGAGTATTGTTAACAGTGCACTAGAATACGCAGTAATTAATCAGATAATACCTACTAATGTTTGCAAATTCACTGTAAAAATTAAAAAAAATGCACCTAAATACGACTGGTTTGAAGTCGAAGAACTACAACATTTGTTAGATGCAGTGCGAGGGCACGAACTTGAAACGCCTGTAGTATTAACTATTATGTTGGGTCTGCGTCGTGAAGAAGTGTTAGGTTTACGTTGGAGTAATATAGACTTAGATAAACGCAAACTTGAAATAGCAGGTACACTTGTATATGTATGTGGTGCAAACGAAAAGTATCAGTACAGAGACAACATTGCTAAAAATGACAACTCTTTGTCGTCTTACTACATTAATGATGCGTTATACGATTATTTAGTGGAACTTAAAAACAAACAAACGTCTATGGAACGACGTACGGACAAATGGACTGACTATCTTTGTGTGAGAGCTGACGGTAATATAATAACGCCTGATTACATTACAAAAGCGTTTCCGAAATTGACAGAAGCTGTTGGATTACGCAGAATGAAGTTTCATAACCTGCGACATTCTGCGGTTACTATGCTTGCACAAACGCACAGCATCAAAGAGTGTCAAGTTTTTGCGCGACATAAAAATTATCAGACAACGTTAAATATCTATACGCACGTAAGGGATAGCAGGAAAGCAGAGATGCTTGATACAGTAACAACACAGCTTAATTTTAGGTGATATAAAAAGCTGTCCTAAAGCTGTCCTAAATTGACATAAAAAGGAAAAAGCAAGTCACTTGCATTTCTGCAAATGGCTTGCCTACGTGGTTTTGTGGGGTGGGAGATGGGAATTGAACCCACGACCTTCGGGACCACAATCCGACGCTCTAACCAACTGAGCTACACCCACCATATTGGCGCGCCTTACTGGACTCGAACCAGTGGCTTACTGCTTAGAAGGCAGTTACTCTATCCAGCTGAGTTAAAGGCGCGTATCTGGAGCGGGTGATGGGAATCGAACCCACGCGACCAGCTTGGAAGGCTGGAGTTCTACCATTGAACTACACCCGCGTTGCTCTCAACAACGAAATTAATTATATCACAACATCTATCTTTTGTCAAGCCTTTTTCTGAAATTTTCTAAAAAATCTTTTGGTTTTTATTTATCTTCTTTTACTATGTATATTATGAGTTAATATACAAAAACTGCTGTGGTTTCCCACAGCAGTTAATTTCTTATTAGCCGTTGCCCTTTGCCATCTGTGCAACTTCTGCAGCGAAGTCGTCAGCCTTCTTTTCGATACCTTCGCCTCTTTCAAAACGAACGTATTCAACAACTGCAATCTTGCCGCCGAGTTCCTTAGCGGAAGCGTCGATATACTGCTGAACGGAGAGCTTGTCATCCTTAACGAATGCCTGCTCGAGGAGGCAGTTTTCAGAATAGTACTTTCCAACCTTACCTTCAACGATCTTTGCTCTAACCTGTTCAGGCTTGCTTGCCATCTTAGGATCTTCAGCCATCTGAGCCATCATAATGCTCTTTTCGTTTTCGATAACTTCAGCAGGAACAGCTTCTCTGTTGAGGTATGCAGGGTTCATAGCTGCAACCTGGAGTGCACAGTCCTTACCAACTGTAAATACCTTATCAGCATCAAGGTCTGTATCGAGCTTAACCATTACGCCGATGCTGCCGCCGCCGTGAACGTAAGGAACGAGAACACCTTCAAGTCTCTGGAAACGACGGATTACCATATTTTCTCTGATCTTGATGAAGAGATCCTGGAGAGTTTCTTCAACGCTCTTGTCGCCGCCGCTGATTGTTGCAGCCTTAAGTGCGTCGAGGTCAGCAGGGTTCTTTTCGATTACTGTCTTAGCAACTGCAGCAACGAAAGCCTTGAACTCGTCATTGTTTGCAGCAAAGTCTGTTTCGATATTTACTTCTACAACAGCACCAACGTTGCCTTCTACTACGGAAGTTACGATACCTTCAGCAGCAACTCTTGCACTCTTCTTAGCCTGTGTTGCGAGACCCTTTTCACGGAGAATCTGTACAGCCTTGTCTGTATCGCCGTCTGCTTCTTCGAGAGCCTTCTTACAGTCCATCATACCAACGCCGGTAACTTTCATAAGATCCTTAATTTCCTGAACGGATGCCTTTGCCATTGTAATTCCTCCTAAATTTAATTCGGTTATATCGAAATTAGGGCAGACATTGTAACTGTGTCTGCCCGAATTTTTCGGAATAATTATTCAGCAGCTTCTTCTGTTGCTTCTTCAGCAGCAGCTTCTGCAGCTGTTTCGCCCTGTCTGCCTTCGATGATAGCGTCAGCCATTGCACCAGCAATAAGCTTTACTGCACGGATAGCGTCATCGTTACCAGGGATAACGTAATCAACGTCATCAGGGTCACAGTTTGTATCTACGATTGCAACGATCGGAATACCGAGCTTCTTAGCTTCAGCAACAGCAATCTTTTCCTTGCGTGGGTCAACGATGAAGAGTGCACCTGGGAGCTTCTTCATTGTCTTGATACCGCCGAGGTACTTTTCGAGCTTTTCGATTTCGAGCTGGAGCTTAACAACTTCCTTCTTAGGGAGAAGGTTGAATGTGCCGTCTTCTTCCATCTGGTGGAGCTGTTCGAGTCTCTTGATTCTTCTCTGGATTGTCTTGAAGTTTGTCATCATACCGCCGAGCCATCTTGCGTTTACATAGTGAACGCCTGCACGGATAGCTTCTTCCTTAACGGAATCGCCAGCCTGCTTCTTTGTACCTACAAAGAGAACAGAGTCGCCGTTTTCAGCAACAGACTTGATGAAGTTATAAGCTTCGTCAAGCTTCTTTACTGTTTTCTGAAGGTCGATGATGTAGATGCCGTTTCTTTCTGTGAAAATGTATGGTGCCATTTTCGGGTTCCATCTTCTTGTCTGGTGACCAAAGTGTACACCGGCTTCAAGAAGCTGCTTCATTGATACTACGCCCATTTGTAGTTCCTCCTATAATATGGTTTTTTGATCCTCCGCATAGTTTAGCTTAACGGGAGCTTACTTTCGGGAAAGCACCGTCCGTCAAAAGCTATGCGTGCGAATTGCTTAAATATTATATCATATTCAAAAGCAAATTGCAAGCTTTTTTTATTGTCGCATTTCAACAATTATAGTATTTATTCCTCCCTCATTTTTATGGTTTTTGTATCATTCGTCGAAATAAGAATAGTATCGACGCCTACAATTTTTATTTCATCGCAGGTTATAATCAGGTCGTCTTCCCTTCCGAGAAAGCCGAAAAAGCGTGTTCTGCCGTACACTATAAACGATTTTACCGCAGCAGTTTCGGTTTCAAACTCAATATCGTCCACATAGCCGAGCCGTGCCCCGTTTTTGATGTTTATGATTTCCTTATTACGCATTTCAGACAGCGTGCACCTCACAAAAAATCCCTCCGCAAAGCTTTTTTACAGACTATGCGGAAGGAAACTTGTACTATACTAAGGAAGCGTATTAATCAGCTTTTTCTTAAATCATAGAAACCTGTTCAAAGCCGTCAAGAAGCTTATCGAGCTTTTTGAAAGCATATCTCGTTCCCTTTGCGACACAGGAAAGCGGGTCGTCTGCAATATGACAGGGTACGCCTATCTGTGATGACATAAGCTTGTCAAGTCCGAAAAGGAGTGCTCCGCCGCCTGTGAGGTAAATACCGTTCTGATAGATATCACCAACAAGCTCGGGCGGTGTTTTTTCAAGAACATTCTTTACGGCATTAATCATCTCGTTGATATTATCTATAATCGCCTCATATATATCATAATCGGAAAGCTCTGTCTGCTCGGGAAGCCCTCTGACGAGGTGACGTCCCTTGACGATGATTTTTCTGCTTCCGTCGGGAGAATAGATATTAGCGGCGGCAATTTTGGCGTTCTCAGCCATTTTTTCACCGATAAGAATTCTGTATCTGTTGGAAACGTATCTGACAATTGCTTTGTCAAGCTTATTTCCTGCCATTTTGACTGAGGATTTCGTTACAACACCGTTCATTGAAACAACGGCAATATCCGTTGTTCCTCCTCCAATATCCACAACCATATTACCGTCAGCACGGGAAATATCGACACCTGCACCCATAATTGCCGCAACAGGCTCGTCAATAAGGTAGACCTGACGTGCACCTGCGTTCTTTGCCGCTTCTATTACAGCACGGCTTTCCACATCGGTTATCGATGAGGGTACACACATAACAATATTCGGCATAAAAAGCTGTTTGCCCGTAACCTTCTCAATAAAAGCCATAATCATAAGCTTGGTCATCTTATGGTCGGAAATTACTCCGTCGCTGAGGGGGCGGACTACCGTAATATGCTCAGGTGTTCTGCCTACCATTCTGTAGGCTTCATCGCCTACTGCGATAACCTCATTCAGTTTTTTATTGAATGCTACCACTGATGGCTCATTCAGCACAACTCCTTTATTACCCATAGAAATCATAACATTGGCTGTACCGAGGTCAATTCCTATATCCATTAACAATCACCCTTCTCTCTGTGATTTATCAAGCTTTGTCACTGCCGAGACGCAGACAATTACTTTTTCCGCACCCATTTCTTTCAGCAATTCGGCACAGCGGTTAACCGTTGAGCCTGTTGTCATTACATCATCACACAATATTACCGTTTTGCCGCTTAAATCCGTGTTGCTGCCGTAAAACAAATCTCTTACACGTTCGGCTCTTTCCTCCTCGGAAAAATGGTGCTGTTCTTCCTCGGTATCAATTTTATGAAGGACATTTTTGCCGACGCTTATGTCAAGGTATTCGCCTATACACTTAGCAAGTATATCCGCCTGATTATGTCCCCTGTCACGCATTTTACGCTTACCCATTGGGACACCTGTGACAAGGTCTGCTTTATCAATGTATTTACACACTGTTTCTGCTGTATATTCCGCAAGGTTGGACATACCCGTACGCTTGAAATCATAAACGGCATTGCTTACATTCTCATCGCCGAAAAATACTGCGGCATAAACGCTGTCGAATTTATTCGGTCTGCCGCATACGCAGGGGTCACCGCCGCACTTATGACATATTTTATCATTTGCAGGAACAAGCTTGTCTGCACAGCTGCCGCATACCGTCTCATTCCACATAATTATTTCATTACAGAACGGACACCTGTTAGGATATAATATGTCAAGCAAAAACGCTTTACAGGTCTTCAAAAATGGTTTCGGCATTGGCAAGCTCCTTTTCAAGCATATCTTTAAGACAGCTGTAACGCAGAGTACGTCTGTTGTTGTTGACCATAGACTCCACAACACGCATCGAGCCGACTATGATAAGCATTTTCTTTGCTCTTGTCACGGCTGTATAGAGCAGATTTCTGTAATACAGCTTTTCAAAGCCGCCAAGAAGCGGAAGAATTACTGCATTGAACTCACTGCCCTGACTTTTATGGACGGATATTGCATAGGCAAGCTCAAGCTGGTCCAGCATTTCGTATGAATACTCGGCAATTCTTCCGTCAAAGTCAATCAGCACCTTGCTTTCAGCTTTGACTACCTTTAAAATTATTCCAATGTCGCCGTTAAAAATACCCGTGCCTTTTTCTATTCCCTTTGTCCAGATTATATCGTAGTTATTTTTGACCTGCATAACTTTATCATCGACACGGAAATTATACAGGATACCTTTCAGCTCCTTTTTCTCCTTGCAGGGGGGATTTATTGCAAGCTGGAGCACCTTGTTCATTTCAACGACGCCAAGTCCGCCTTTTCTTGACGGGCAAAGCACCTGAATATCTTCCGTAGGCGAAAGCTTGTACGCATTCGGCAGGCGGTTTGTCACAAGGTCAACCACTGTATCGGACGCTGTTTCATAGTCAAGACGCTGCATAAAGAAAAAGTCATTATCAGTCTTTGACAGGTCAGGCTGCTCACCGTTTACAATTTTATGAGCATTGGTAATGATACAGCTTTCCTGTGCCTGTCTGAAAATCTCGGTAAGCTTGACAAGCGGAAGCCGTCCGCAGTCAACCATATCCTTGAGAATATTTCCTGCACCCACAGATGGAAGCTGGTCGCTGTCCCCGACCATTATCAGGCGGCAGGACAACTTTAAAGCCCTCAGTAGTGCTTCAAAAAGAAGTGTGTCAACCATTGACATTTCGTCGATAATCATCACGTCACAGGCAATGGGGTTGCTGTCGTTATGCTTGAAATGGGTTTTGCCGCTGTTATCAAAGGCTACCTCAAGCATACGGTGGATTGTTTTTGCATCGTAGCCTGTCAGGTCGGAAATTCGTTTTGCCGCTTTACCCGTTGGGGCGGCAATCATTACTTTCATTCCACGCTGTTCGTAAAGGGAAATTATGGCTTTTAGGGTTGTGGTTTTACCTGTACCGGGTCCTCCTGTCAAAATCATAAACCCCTGTGACAAGGCAAGTGAAATAGCTTTACGCTGCTGGTCGGCATAGGTAATGATTTTGGTTTTTTCTTCTATATCAATAAGCTTGGTGTAGTCAACCTTTGTATCTTTAAGGCAGCTGCTCATTACGGCAAGTCTGCCTGTTATGTATTGTTCAGCCGTATAGTAATCACTGAGGTACACAAACTTGCGGCTTTCCTTCTCATATATGACAAGGTTATCATCTTTACACTCATTTTCAAGGCACTCATCAAACAAATGCTCCTCAATTTCAAGAAGCTTGATTGCGGTACTTTTCAATCTGTCATAAGGCAGGCAGGTGTGTCCCGAATATGTATTGTTGACGAGGATATGGGTAATTCCTGCCTTGATGCGTCCCTCGTTATTCATTGGGTAGCCGATTTTTATAGCCATTGCTTCGGCTTTGTCGAACTCAAGTTCAATGCCGTTGCCACAAAGCATATAGGGGTTTTCCTTAATAATTTCGATAGCGTACTGTCCCCACTTTTTCCACGCACTCACAGCGGCTGAGGGAGGGATATTGTACTGAGAAAGAAAAATCATAAGGGTGCGTATTCCGAAGATACGCTTGAATTCCATTGAGATTTCTTCAACCTTGTTGGCTGTAATCCCCTTGACCTTTACGAGAAGTTCGGGCTCGTTTTCTATTACTTCGAGGGTTTTATCTCCGAACTCGTCAACCATACGCTTGGCAAGGGTTTTGCCGATGCCTTTAAGTACGCCTGACGAAAGGTATTTCAGAATGGCATTTGTTGTGGCAGGCATTTTACGCTGGCAATAATGGGCTTTGAACTGCATACCGAACTTTGCGTGTTTGACGTACTCGCCTGTTACGATAAGTTCTTCGCCTTCCTCGATGTTGCCAAGCTCACCGACTACTGTAACGTAGTCGCCCTTTACATCCAAATCAAGGACGATATAGCCGTTATTGGGGTTGGTGAACATTACGGACTCAACAACACCTTCAAGTTCCGTTAAGTTGTTCTCATCCATATTATTCCACCGCCCAACTATCAAAAATACATTTTCAGTATAGCACACTTTCCGCCATATTGCAAACATTTTCTGAACTTTTTTCGTAATTTATTATAGTGTATTTGCAAGAACGCTTCATCAGTTTTTCAAAGATACGGATTTTCTCGCTGTCGGCATTGAAATTTATCAGCAGGACGGTTGCTTCGGGACACTCATCGGCAAGCTTATAGACAAGGGTTCTCACGATAAGTTCGATATCCTCGGTTTCCTTGGTGATAGGAATAATCAGCTTGCAGCTGCTTTTGTATGTATGGCAGGATTTTATGAGGATTACTCCATTGATGAGAATTACTGCGGCGGAGATTGTAAACAGTGCGATAAGTCGGATTTCAAGCATAAAGCCACTCCTTTCACTTTATTTTATGAAAGGAGTGGGAAAGTGTGCGTTACATCGATGAAATTAATTTTGGAAGTTCTGACAAACTATGTATCTGATAATCCGGAACAATATCGCCGTACGATAACTTTTCAGGATTGTACCATATTGTTTTTATAGCTGATTGCTTTCCGCCTTTTATGTCAGCTTTTAAATTGTCACCGATAATTACCGTTTGACTTTTGTTAAGATTATCAATTTGCTGAAAACATTTTTCAAAGAAGCAAATATCAGGCTTTTCATATCCGATAGCTACTGATATGAAAATAGCTTCAAAGTATTGTTCAATATTCGCACTTTCTATTCGACTCATCTGTACATTTGTATAACCATTTGAAGCGATATAAAGTCTGTATTTGCCATAAAGCTGTTTCAATACTTTCTCTGCACCGTCAACAAAATAATGACCGATAGATAATTGTTTTTTATAATAAGCTGTTGCTTCTGATGGCGAATGATTTACATTCAATTTATCAAACAGCAGCTTATATCGCATATCCTTTCTATCTGATGCTGAAATCAATCCTTTTTCATAGTCTTTATACAGCTTTGAACTGATTTCCTTATACATTGCAATAACGCTTTCGGTTGGCTCTATATTATAGTGAATAAGGGTTTTCGTAAGTGATTTTTCTACAGCTTTTTGAAAGTTAAGTAAGGTGTCATCTAAGTCAAATAAAATTGTATCAATCATCAATTTACCTCCATACGCAAAAATAATCCGAAGAAGTTTTACATTCTTCGGATTACAATTTTAACTCCACAACTCATTAACTTTATCAGGTAATTCGTTAATATCGTTTCCTAATAAAGCTACATCATCTATATCCATAAATTCAGGTACATTGAAATAATTTCCATTTTTATCAATTCCATAGAATTCACCGCCGCCATTTGAACCAATAATAACGTGTTCGGGCAAGTATTCTTTAACTTTATAATCATCATTGATTTGCTGCAATTCTTCAAGCTTATACAACACAAACCAGCTTTCTCCGATATCACCTTCACCGCCGTTATGTTGCTTCATAAAATCAATATATTGCTTTGGCAATGTCACATCATTAATTTCAAGAATGTCATCACCTGTATATTCCTCATTAAATTCAAATTCGCCCCAGTTATTCATTATATTTCACTCCTTGATTAATTTATCGTCTTATATAAATGAAATGTATCATTAATTTATTATAGCAACAATATTACCAAATGTCAACAACAAAGCCGCCTTTGACTTAATCAAAAGCGGCTTTTAAAATTAGCTGTTCTTCTTTGCTTCGATGTCTGCGAGGGCATCCTTTCTGGAGAGGTTAATTCTGCCCTGGCTGTCGATTTCCATTACCTTAACAACGATTTCGTCGCCGATGGAAACAACGTCTTCTACCTTTTCAACTCTCTGCTTATCGAGCTTGGAAACGTGAACGAGACCGTCCTTACCGGGAGCAATTTCTACAAATGCACCGAAGTTCATAATACGAACTACCTTGCCCTTATAGATTGCACCGATTTCAGGGTCGTTTGCGATTGTTTCAACAATCTGGAGAGCCTTCTTGGTGTTATCCATATCGATACCTGAGATAAATACGTTACCTTCGTCGTTGATATCAATCTTAACGTTACAGTCTGCGGAAATCTTCTGAATTACCTTACCGCCCTGACCGATAACTTCTCTAATCTTATCAACAGGAATTTTTGTCTGGAGCATCTTAGGAGCGTACTTGCCAACCTCTGCTCTTGGTGCAGGAATTGCCTTGAGCATAATTTCATCAAGGATGTAAAGTCTTGCCTTATGTGTCTTTGCGAAAGCTTCCTTGATGATTTCAGGTGTAAGACCGTCAACCTTGATATCTACCTGAATAGCTGTGATACCCTTATGTGTACCGCCAACCTTGAAGTCCATATCGCCGAAGAAGTCTTCGAGACCCTGAATGTCAACCATTGTCATAAAGCTTCCGTCATCTCTTGTGATAAGACCGCAGGAGATACCTGCAACAGGTGCCTTGATTGGAACACCAGCGTCCATAAGTGCGAGTGTTGAGCCGCAGATAGAGCCCTGAGATGTGGAGCCGTTGGAAGAAAGAACTTCGGAAACGAGTCTGAGTGCGTATGGGAATTCTTCAACGGAAGGAATTACAGGTTCGAGTGCTCTTTCAGCGAGTGCACCGTGACCGATTTCACGACGTCCGGGACCTCTGCTTGGCTTTGTTTCGCCAACGGAGTAAGATGGGAAGTTGTAGTGGTGCATATATCTCTTTGTGTCTTCCTCGTCGAGACCGTCAATTCTCTGGGAGTCGCTTACTGGACCGAGAGTTGCGATTGTAAGTACCTGTGTCTGACCTCTTGTAAAGAGACCTGAGCCGTGTACTCTTGGGAGCACGCCTACTTCGGCAGCGAGAGGACGGATTTCGTCGATGCCTCTGCCGTCAACACGCTTGCCCTCATAGAGCCAGTTTCTTACAATTTTCTTCTGGAGCTTATAGATACATTCATCAATCATAGCAATCTTTTCAGGATACTGCTCGTCGAATGCTGCGTGAACTTCGTCCTTGATTGGGTTGAGTCTTTCCTCACGGATGTTCTTATCGTTTGTATCAAGAGCAACCTTAACCTTTTCGCCAACGAGTGCTTCGATAGCGTCGAACATATCGTGGTCAACTTCCTGAGACTCAAATTCGAACTTCTTCTTGCCGATTTCCTTCTGGATATCGGAAATGAAAGCTACAATCTTCTTGATTTCTTCGTGACCCTTGAGGATTGCTTCGAGCATTGTATCATCGTCAACTTCGTTTGCGCCAGCTTCAATCATTACGATTTTTTCCATTGTACCTGCAACTGTGAGGTTGAGGTCTGTCTTTTCACGCTGTTCGAGAGTTGGGTTGAGGATGATTTCGCCGTCAACAAGACCAACGCTGATGCCGCCGATTGGACCGTTCCAAGGAATATCGGAGATGGAGATTGCGATGGAAGTTGCAATCATACCGCAGATTTCAGGAGAATTGTCAGGGTCAACTGCGAGGACTGTCATTACAACAGAAACGTCATTTCTCATATCCTTAGGGAAGAGAGGACGGATTGGTCTGTCTACAACACGTGAAGTAAGGATAGCCTTTTCGCTTGGCTTACCCTCTCTCTTCATAAAAGAGCCTGGGATACGGCCTACTGCGTAGAGTCTTTCCTCATAGTCAACGGAAAGTGGGAAGAAATCGATACCTTCTCTTGGCTTAACGCTTGCTGTTACGTTTGCCATAACAACTGTTTCACCGTACTTAACCCAGCACGAGCCGTTGGAGAGTTCACAGGTCTTGCCTGTTTCAACAGTAAGCTCTCTGCCTGCATAGGTTGTTTTAAAAATTCTGTGGTTTTCAAACATTTTAACTGCCTCCTTAATAATTTTTCAGGTCGCAGTTTTAGCAATAAATCCTGCCTGTTATTTCCAAATCGGGCACGATTTAATGCTAAACAACTGCTCCCTACGATTTGCCTTTTTAACGTATGAAAGGCAGGGTAAAGGCTAACGCCTTTACTTACTGCCCTCAAAACATTATTACTTACGAAGACCGAGCTTTTCTACGATTGCACGATATCTGTTGATATCCTTCTTAGCAAGGTAGTTGAGGAGGTTACGTCTGTGACCTACCATCTTGAGAAGGCCGCGACGAGAGTGGTGGTCGTTCTTATGAACCTTAAGGTGCTCGGTAAGCTCGTTAATACGGTTGGTAAGAAGAGCTATTTGTACCTCAGGAGAACCAGTGTCACCCTCGTGAGTAGCGTACTCAGCGATGATTGCGTTCTTTACGTCTTTAGTCTGCATTTCGTTTCACCTCAATTAAAATATATTCCGAAAACCAAGCAGTAGGAAAAAGGTGGTCCGCATTGCGGCATACTCCCACAGCATAGAAAACGGTAAGAGTATTATAACACAAGGATTTGAAAATGTAAACCCCCATTTTTTAAAAGATTCATTGTGTAAAAAATACAACAATTAGTCACGATTTTACATTGACACGAAGAAGAGAATTGAGTTATACTTAATATTAGTTAACGAACAGGAGAAACAGTATGAGCTTAAATATTTTTCAGTTAATAGAAGCCGAGTTTGACACCCTCAGCCGTGTTGAGAAAACCATTGCAATATCGATTCTTGACGAGCCTAAAGACTACATAAAAAGAACTATGGCAGAAATTTCCAAAGATATTAATGTGTCCGAAGGTAGTCTTAACAACTTTGCAAGGAAGTTCACAGGTGGTGGTTTCACCGAGTTGAAGCTCCGTATTGCCACCGACCTTTCGGAATACAAATCCAAGCCTTATACAAACATCAACGCCACGGAAGGTGTTAAAGCTGCAATGCAAAACACCATCAACAGAACCTTAGCCACCTACAATAATACCTTCGACCGCAACACGGAAGAGGCTTTAAGCAGCGCCGCACAGCATATAATGAAATCCCGCAAAATTCAGTTGTTGGGGGTTTATTATTCGGGGGTAGTAGCCAAAGATTTTAATTATTCATTAACTCAAATGGGGTTCGATTCCGTTTATATTGCCGATACCTATGCTTCGAAAATGGCTTGCTCTTCTTTAAGCAGTGAAGACACGGTAATAGCAATTACCTCAAGCGGCAACACAAAGGAGATATTGGAAGCGGTGGAGATTGCAAAAAGCAAGGGTGCACATATAATCACCATCACCTCTTTCCCCCACTCCCCTATAACAATGCTGGCAGACGATGTGCTTCGCAGCATATCAAGCAAGCTTACAACCGGCGGCAGAGTTACCGACCGCAGAATTTCGCAGCTATTAGTTGTTGATACGCTTAGGTTTTATATCGAAAGCTTTAAAATTGCAAGGGGCAAATAAAAATCTTAGCAACTTGTTAACAGAGGTGCTTTAAATGAAAATCAGTAAAGATGCCAGAAGGGCAATACTTTTGGGCGGAATGTGTTCCATATCGTATCTTGCGGTATACTTAGCCCGAAATGTTTTAAGCACAGTGTCGCCGGCTATGATTAAAAACGGGGTTATGGACACAAGGCAAATCGGAACTCTTTCTTCGGTTTACTTTATAACCTATGCCGTGGGGCAACTTGTTAATGGATTTATTGGAGATAAGATTAAAGCAAAGTACATGATAAGCTTCGGGCTTATGCTGGCAAGCATCTGCTTTCTTGTGTTTCCG
>JAZQBN010000088.1:0-2485 GCA_045545795.1 Oscillospiraceae bacterium | reverse complement strand
AAGCTTATCGTTACCATTGATATGTATGTAAACGGCTCGGCAAAATATTTCAACAATCAGACCAATATCGACATCGACAACCGTTTCATTTCATACGATATTCGTGACCTTAACGGCAACCTTAAAACGCAGTCAATGCTCCTTATTCTCGACTATGTATGGAACAGACTTTCCCGAAATCGTGATTTGGGACGTGCTACATACATCTATTTCGACGAAGCACACTTGCTGTTTGCGGACGAATACGCACTTGACTATCTCCGTATGCTTTGGAAACGTGCGAGAAAGTACGGCGGTGTTCTCACAGGTATCACACAAAATGTTGAGGACTTGCTGAAAGATGATAAGTCACGTTCTATGCTGTCAAACTCCGAGTTCCTTGTACTTTTGAAGCAGAATCCGACAGACGCAGCAAAGCTTCAGGACATTCTTCATTTTACAGATAGCGAAATTGCTTATGTAAATGATACCCCTGCGGGACACGGTATCCTTGTCCTCGGCGGTAAGGATAAAATCCCGTTCTATGACGAGTTCCCGAAGGATACAGAGCTGTACAGCAAGATGACAACAAATTTCTCCGAAACAGCCAAAATGCTTGAAGCGAAAGCAGGCTAAAAATCCATTCCGCTTAACAGCGGAAAGTATTAGGAGGCACGTATGGAAAATACAAAAAGCGAAAGAAATATTGTCCTGCGTGACCGTAAAACTTCCGTGTTTGCAAGGAAGAAATTTACCGTAAAGAAGAACGTCCGCAGTGTTCGTGATACGGATACTGCGAATGTTCCCGACGGTATCAAATTCACGGAGCAGGGCAAGAGTGAAAACCCAAAGGCAAAAACCAAATCCGTATTGCAGAAAAACAATGCGGATAAGAAAAGAGCTAAAAGGGCGGCATATCTCAAGGAAAGTATGGAAAGGGACATAGCCGCTTCTTATGCTGAAAATTATGAAGAAATCCCACAGGAAACGGATAATCATACAGCAGGTGAAATTGATGAAAATCCGAATGAGGAAAAGGAACAGTTCAAAAGCCGATTTCTTGGTAATACCTCTTATGTAAATGAAAATACCCACAAGAACAGTCTTGACGATGAAAATGTGCGTAAGGCGTATAAGGCTAAATTAGCCGAAAAGCTTATGAACAAGCGTATAAATGCAGAAGCCAGAGCACGGGCACAGACCAATGCGGTACTGCGGTCTGCTGAAAGGGCAAAAGCGGCGGCAGAATTAAGTGCAAAGGCTGATATTGCCGTAAGGGATAACGTTATCCCCGGAGCTGAAATGGCGGCGGAATATGTGTCCGCAGTAAAAAGCGGTGACGCAGCAGCTATGATTACACAGCCTGCCGTAAGCATTGTAAAAAAGCACCTCGGCGGTACGGGGAAAGCTTTTGACAATATTTCAAATGCAGCAGGTACAGTAAATTCAGCTGACTCCGTAGGCGGTGCGGCGGCAAGCGTAGGTGTAAATCTTGCGGCAGACAAAATAAAGTCTGAATTGTTTGAAAGTGCCTTTAAGCCTTCTGATGAAAGAATACGGGAGCGTATGGAGAAGAAATTTTACCATATTGACCGTAAGGCTGAAAATAAAGTGCAGAAAATTGAACGGAGCAAGGAAAAATACAAGAAGAAGCTTGCAAAAAAACAAGAGGATTTACAGCGTAATCAGCAGAAGAAAATATTTATCAAGCACAACAAGAACAATCCTTCCTTTGTTGGAAGTGATGCTGCAAAGAAAACAGCTGAAAAAGCGGGAAAGGGAAAACTTATGCTCATACTCGGAACAGGCTCAGGCATTTTTATGGTTATTCTCATCATAATCATACTGCTTATGATAATAGCTTCAGTATTTTCGTGGTTGACACCTTATGACTATTCCCTTGCAGGTGACGAGAGCGAGGAGCCGACCATTGAAGCCAAGACCAATGCAGAAATCATAGACGGATATGTCCTTATGATACAGAACTATATGGACGTAACGCAGGCATATTTCTATCTTGATTACGGAGATTGGTACGGCGGCGTGTATGACTATCCCGCACCCGAAAGTTTCCTTTCCTTTTCGGACTATTTCACAGAATTGCAGAAAACAATCATTGATGAAATCCAAGCAAAATATGAGCCGCTGTTTGCGTCGGCAACCTCTCCCGAACAGATGATGGCTATAAGTCAGGCAATGTCAAGAGAGATAACGGCGGCACTTGAAGCGGCGGCGGTATATGCAAGAGAAGATTACTTAATGCTTATGGAAAGCCTTGATGACTGTATGACTCTCGAAGAACACAGGCAGCACTATGAAATTCACGATAAAGGCGGATTAAGCGGTGAGCGTGATTCCTCCGAATTTACGGGAAAACCGATTATCGGTACAAATTATTTTGATGATGTTGAATTTGACAGTGAGCTTTCAGCGGAAGAAATATTGTCAATGGTTGCACTGTATAAGTCATTTCTTTCAATGGAAAAGCCTGATGAAGAAGCCGAGG
>JAZQBN010000087.1:0-15467 GCA_045545795.1 Oscillospiraceae bacterium | reverse complement strand
CCTCATATCTTTATAAACATAACAATGCTAATTTATTATCTACTGCCTGTTTCAAGCAATGCCTGTTTAAGTTCTTCTTCAATTTTTATTAATTCTACTTCTGCATTTCTTCTCTGCTCAGTTCCACGCTCATGAATTTTTACTACCTCAGTGGTCGATGTAATAAGATCCTTGTTGCATTTGCGCAATGTTTTTAGATTATGAAAATGTAGTAAGATTTCGCAAAAATGTAGTAAGCAAAAAGCTTGAAATTTATGGGTAGTTGGGTGTATAATGTAAGAAAGAAATTAACATAATCCGATATGAGAGTTATCCCACATCCATAATAACATACATTTTGATTGATGTGGAGTATCTTCTGTTTTATCTTCTGGTTTTACTCATAAAAAAGCACCTCCAAAAATTTGATGCTTTTGGAGGTGCTTATCATACGCCAGTGACTTTTACTGAATTAATTATTCGCTTCTTGCATTAAACGATCAAACAAAATGTTGATGTTAGTATGCGATTCGAGCGAATGGTTGTCACTTTTAACATATTCCCATGATTCTTTATAATTTAAATCAGCAAGAACTCCGGGATTAGATCTTATAGCAGCTACAAACCCCTTCGGATCCGATTCATATCGTAAGGCATATTCATCGGCTTTCAAAACCTTTTCTCGAGATTGCATATTCGCATTTCCATGAAGAAAATGATCTAAATTGCTTGAGAAAAAGAAGATAGAATATTGAGGTCTTTTCGATTTGACTGTAATTGTTGATATAGATGACAAATAGTTGAGATTACTTATTTTGCGTTTGTTTCTCTCAATCATGTTGTCCACATCGGTAGTTATGATAGTATCTTCTCCATAGTAAGGTTTGTTTTCCCCGTTTGGATTTTCACCATATCGAACTTTGTTCTCAGATATATATGCGCCATCCAAATCAACAATTTGAATGATTTCGCTTATATCTTTTGGATATAGTTTTTCTGTATCGAAGAAATTTTTGAGAAACAATTTATATATACACCCCTCAATAACTTCGGGGGATATTCCCTTTTTCGAGGTGATATCCCCACGGACATTACAGTCATCTTCGACAATAGTTGGAAAAAATACCTCAATCTCTTCGTCAATGCTATCGTAAAAAGCCGAAAGAACGGGTTTTAATGCATTTATTTCCGACTGTCCCTCTACCAAAATTAGTACTACTTTTCTTTTTTTGTCGCTGTCCTTTCATGTGCTGTTAGATCTCCTCGGTTTTCTCATAGCAGCTGCAATTTTGAAGCGCTTCGTCTTGTTATACACTTGTTCTTCTTGTTCTCCAAGAATAATTTCTCTGAAATAGGTATCTCTCAAATTGTTTGTTGCTGCGATATTTTTTAATCTAAAGTAACGATTATTAGGGTTGGTGGTGGTGAATACTAGAAATTTTTTATTTATTACTTCTAGTGGCCTTAAATTGTGTGAAGTAAAAATAAATTGTCCCTTTCCTGATTCTTCGAATGTTTGCAATAACTCACCCAAGAGATATTCAAATACACCTGCATCAAATTCGTCTATTGCAAGAGTGAAGGACTGATCATTGTAAGCAGCCACAATCAAGCTTAAAACAGAAATGATTTTTCTAACGCCATCAGATTCATCGCGTAAAGGTAGTTCCATTCCGTCACGATATGCCATTAACTCAGCAATACAACCGGACTCACCATCTTTTGTAATAGCTTCAGATATCTTTTTGAATCCGATTGTTAAGCCAGGAACAAGTTGAGTTAATACTTTGCTTAATTCGTTCAATGATTTATTAAAAAAATCAAACATTTCGTTTGGAAATGTTTCAGGTGTACGAACATCAAAAAAG
This sequence comes from Oscillospiraceae bacterium, assembly GCA_045545795.1. Classification (GTDB taxonomy): domain Bacteria; phylum Bacillota; class Clostridia; order Oscillospirales; family Ruminococcaceae; genus RGIG8773. The sequence goes on along the minus strand of JAZQBN010000087.1, from coordinate 13,620 downwards.
TGCATTACGCCAGATCTTGTATAAATCGGCAATGCAAAATTCAAACGAATGAAGCCTGAAGATTTTGTATCTATTACAAAGAAAAACAAGCATGCAAAGTATTTCATTTCAAGTAGAACTTGGAAATATATAGAATATAAATTGCTATCTTTGAAAATCTGTAAAGTTTTCTTACTAAAAATAAAAGAGCGTGATTTTTCTGCAGTTTCCTTCTTTATATACCCTAATTCAAGTATTAGGTTTTTGTCTTTTCCTACAAACGATTTAAGTTTTGGGGCAGGACCAAACGGAATGTCAATAGTAGATGTATCTATTATTGGCTGTTTGTTTTTTCTTTTGCCATCTTCTTGCCATGAAAGCTTTATAATTTCATTATAAATACAAACCTTATATACTTCGGATGGAATTTGGAAATTTTCTGGAACATCTTTGTATCGTTCTTGAATTTCATCCTCGGTTAACTTGAGTTTATTCATATTAAACGAGTACTCCAACTCCCTAATGGCACCTTTAAGATATTGCAAGTCAAAAGTAAAGACTAAAGTGGAATGATCTTCATCTACTGAGATACAATCAGCATAAATATCCGGTACACTACCTCCGGACATTAATATTTCCAAGATTGACAACGCTTCAATCAGTGAAGTTTTACCAGAACCATTTTGACCATATACTCCTAAAATATCAGATTTTGTTCCATAGGGAATATATTGCTTTCCACAGTCTAATACGATTTCGCCGTGTTTTACACTTTTGAAATTATTTAATTCAATTTTTTTTATTCTTACCGTAGGGAGATTTTCTTCATGTTCATCGGTAAAGAAAAAGTCTTTTTTGTAATCCATAATAAAAACCTTCCTTTTCTGTATCATTTATTATACTCCTTTATAATTGTTTTGTCAATATATTATACAAAAAACAAATAAATTATTCGTTTTTTGAAAAAAGCATTCGTTTTTTAGCGCGATTGAAAAATATGAATAGTTACAGCATAGTCAGTATCTTGACTCCTGGTTTTTCATTAGATTTACCTGGTGATCTTAAAAGCAAGGATAATCAGGTTTGGGGTATTTTCAAAAGAATGGCAAATGCGGATTTTCAAGATGTTTGGCGCTTAATGTTGATAAGGACTCTATACCATTTGATTTTTTGCCATTTGTTTGCCAACATTCAGACAAGATATATTGTTAACGATGTTGAAGATGAGATATTATCACATTCAGAAAAGAGTTTCAATGATGGAAAGAAACGTACTATTATTGTAAAAGGTGGTCCCGGTACTGGAAAATCAGTTATTGCAATTAATGTGTTAGCTGAACTTACTCAGAAGGGGCAATTTGTGCAGTATGTTTCAAAAAAATAGTGCTCCACGTACTGTTTATCAGAAGAAACTCAAAGGTACAATGAAAAAAAGCAGCGTAGATAATATGTTTAAGGGGTCAGGCATCTATACAGAGGCTGAAAATAATATAGTTCACACTATTCTGGTAGATGAAGCACACCGATTAAATGCAAAATCAGGTATGTTTCAGAATATGGGTGAAAATCAGATAAAGGAAATAATTCATGCTGCACAATGTAGTGTGTTCTTTATTGATGAAAGCCAGCGTGTTACTATGTCAGACATAGGCAGTGTTGAAGAAATTGAAAGATGGGCAAATCTTGAAGGATCTGAAATAATCCATATGGAGCTTGTTTCTCAGTTTCGTTGCAATGGTAGTGATGGTTATCTTGCATGGCTTGATAACGTTCTTGAAATCCGTGAGACTGCAAACTATGATATTGAAGATATGGATTATGATATCCGTGTGTTTGATGATCCTAATGAATTAAGAGCAGCTATAGTTGAAAAGAATAATATAAATCATCGTTCAAGAATGCTTGCAGGTTACTGCTGGGATTGGATAGCAGATGGTAAAGATAAGACTGACGTATATGATATTGTGATAGGCGATTTCCATATGAGTTGGAATCTTGGTAATTCAATTTTTGCTATAGATGATTCTTCTATTAACGAAGTAGGTTGTATTCATACATCGCAAGGTTTGGAATTTGATTATGTCGGCGTTATTATTGGTAATGACCTGAGATATTCTGGTAGAGCTATTGTAACTGATTTTAATGAACGTGCACGCACAGACCAGTCTATGAAGGGAATTAAAAAGCTTTACAAGGCAGATTCTGGAGAAGCTTTGGCTCGTGCAGATGAGATAATCAAAAATACATATAGAACCTTATTGACACGAGGCATGAAAGGTTGCTACATATACTGTACAGATAAGAAATTATCAACGTATCTTAAGGAACAAATCGGACAAACAGATTGATTGGAGGATAAAATTTTAAATGTACACAGGACAAGAATGGTTTGATAAGCTTTCAGAAAAATTAATTGCCGTTTTTGGTAAGGATACCTTTAGTGAGGATGAACTGAATAAGGAATTCTATGTAGAGTTTTACATTAGTTGCAATGAGTTCTTTAGAAATGAAGAAGGCATAGTTAATCATGAAGATATCTGGAATAAAAAGCTTAAAGAGTGGTTAATGAAAGAAAAGAACTAATATAACATCATTTGCAATAATCAGAGAATATAGTAATATAAAAACATTAATTAGCACTCTTGAATTAAGAGTGCTAATTTTTACTATATATCCATAAAAATATCACAATTTATACACAAAACATAGTTATACTATAATCGTACAGAGAAAACAAAAAGAGTTTCGGCATAAACCGAAACTCTCGTGCTAAATTTATTTAGCATTGCAACCTCACAAAATGTATGTGGGTTCTTATGGTGGAGATGACGGGAATCGAACCCGTGTCCGAAAACCCATCCGCACAACTTTCTACGAGCGTAGTTTGTCATTGACATTCCCTCGCATAGCCGTGGACAAACACACTGCTATGCTCAGTAGCCTGCAATACATTACACGGACGCAGGCACTTCCGTGTAACGTTCACCACTAGTCGGCGCCTGATCCGAAGCCGTGGTACTCAACGGTCAGACGAGCAGCAATTAAGCAGCTGCTAATTCAAAATTATTGTTGTCGTCTAATTTTAAAACGTGCGCCTTTTTAAGAGATTTGCGCTTCTCTGCTCGCTTATCGTGTTTCAGAATCCCCGTCGAAACCTTTACATCCCCATATATGGGAACGGATGTCCCATATTACGGAGCAAAAGCTCCGTGTTATCTGTTCTGCTCCTTGATAGTGCGCTCAATATCACGCTTGGCAGCTCTTGTCGCCATATCGTCACGCTTGTCGTGGAGCTTTTTACCCTTGCAAAGACCGACCTGAACCTTAACCATAGAGCCCTTGAAGTAAATTGAAATAGGAATAAGCGTCAGCCCCTCCTGTTTCACCTTGCCCAGCAGCTGCATAATCTGCTTTTTATGGAGCAGCAGCTTGCGTACTCTCATCGGGTCACGGTTGAAGATGTTGCCGTGGTCGTAGGGAGAAACGTGCATACCCTTAATCCAGAGCTCACCGTCATCAATCGAGCACCAGCTGTCCTTGAGATTGACGCCGCCTCTGCGGATAGACTTGACTTCCGTGCCCACAAGCTCAATGCCTGCCTCATAGCTGTCAAGGATAAAATATTCATGCCTTGCCTTGCGGTTTTCAGCAATGGTTTTGAAAGAAGTCTTATCCATAGCAATTCCTCCTCGGTAATAATTTATTATATTACATTTTTACGTCTTTGTCAAGGGTGAAATTTAATATACCGTCATAGCTGCTGCAATATACTCCTCCACAACCTCTTTAAAAGTAGAGGGAAGAACAAGGTTGTCCGCAAGCATCAGCATAAGCTTCTGCGTAAAGAATTCGTCAGTGCTTATCTCGGACAGGGTTGCGGTTTCGTCACCGAAAAGAGTAGAGTTGACAGTTATTCCGTAATTAGTTAATCCGTCTGAATTCGTGCTGAAAAGTATGTATCGCAGCTTTCCTTTAGCTGTTTCAATTGTAGCTATAGTGTTCATTTCTTATCTCCTTAATTTTTTCTGTTGACCAACAAATAAAATTATATTGCAAAACCAAAGGTTAAGCAACAGTAAACTTTCGACACCATCCGACATTTTTCGACAAAATTCGACAAATGTATGTATAGCTTTAACAAGTGCATAACTGCTTTTTACAGCATAACAGCCAAAAATTACGTTTTGTAGGAATAAACGAAAAAAATTGTCGATTTTAAGCACTATTGTGTGTTAAAATAAAAATTAACGCAAATATCCGTTCATACGAACATAACAGAAAGGTGGCTAAATATTATGAACGCACAGAAATTCACCAAGAAATCACTTGACGCAATCAACGAAGCACAGAGCATTGCTGTTGAATACAGCAATATGAACGTTGAGCAGGAGCACCTTCTCTTGTCGCTTTTAAGGCAGGAAAACGGACTTATCCCACAGCTTATTACCAAAATGGGTACGGACGCTTCTGCTTTTGAAAGCGTAATCGAAAAGCGTATCGGGGAAATTCCCAAGGTAACGGGAAGCGGACGTGAAGCGGGTACGGTATACATCACCCGTGATGTTGACAATACCCTTAACACCGCCGAAAATACAGCAAAAACAATGCACGACGAATTTGTTTCCGTCGAGCATATTATGCTTGCACTTTTTGACACGGCAAACGACAAGTTACAGAAGCTTTTTAAAGCCTTTGTTATTACCAAGCCCAAGTTTCTTGAAGTGTTAAAGGACGTAAGAGGTAACCAGCGTGTTACAAGTGACAATCCTGAGGAAACCTATGACGTGCTAAAAAAGTACGGTCAGGATTTGGTTGAGCTTGCACGTCAGAACAAGCTTGACCCTGTAATCGGTCGTGACAGCGAAATCAGAAACGTAATCCGTATCCTCTCCAGAAAGACCAAGAATAACCCTGTTATTATCGGTGAGCCGGGTGTCGGTAAAACAGCAATCGTTGAGGGACTTGCCCTGCGTATCGTAAGGGGAGACGTGCCCGATAATCTTAAAGAGCGTAAGCTGTTCAGCCTTGATATGGGCAGCCTGATTTCAGGTGCAAAGTTCCGCGGCGAGTTTGAGGAACGTCTGAAAGCTGTGCTTAACGAGGTAAAGAAATCCGACGGCAGAATTATCCTCTTTATTGACGAACTGCACACAATTGTCGGTGCAGGCAAATCCGACGGTGCAATGGACGCAGGCAACCTGCTTAAACCAATGCTTGCAAGAGGCGAGCTCCATTGTATCGGTGCAACGACTCTCGGTGAGTACAGCAAGTATATCGAAAAAGACCCTGCACTCGAAAGACGTTTCCAGCCTGTTATGGCTGACGAGCCGACTGTTGAGGACACAATCTCAATCCTCCGTGGCTTAAAGGAGCGTTACGAGGTTTATCACGGCGTAAAAATTCAGGACTCCGCACTCATCACAGCCGCAGTCCTTTCCAACAGATACATCACCGACCGTTTCCTCCCTGACAAGGCAATCGACCTTGTGGACGAAGCTTGTGCACTTATCAAAACGGAAATGGACTCTATGCCTGCGGAAATGGACGACCTTGCAAGAAAAATTATGCAGGACGAAATTGCGGAAACAGCACTGAAAAAAGAGGAAAGCAAGCTTGCCGCAGAGGAACTGGCGGAAATTCAGAGGGAACTGGCGGAAATGCGTGCGGAATTTGCGGAAATGAAGGCACGCTGGGAAAACGAAAAGACAACCATTTCCCGTTTGCAGAAGCTCCGTGAGGAAATTGAGCAGACCAACGGCGAAATTGCCGATGCAGAAAGAACTCACGACCTGAACAAGGCTGCCGAGCTGAAATACGGCAAATTACCCGCCTTGAAAAAGGAACTTGAAGAAGCGGAAGCCGCTGCTGAAAAGCAGAAGGAGCAGGCTGACAATCTCCTCCGTGACAAGGTTACTGAGGAAGAAATCGCACGAATTGTCGGCAGATGGACAGGTATTCCTGTTTCCAAGCTGATGGAAGGGGAGCGTGAAAAGCTTCTCAACCTCGACAAAATCCTTCACCAGCGTGTAATTGGTCAGGAAGAAGCCGTGCAGAAGGTCAGCGAAGCAATTCTCCGTTCCCGTGCAGGTATTCAGGACCCCGACCGTCCTATCGGCTCATTCCTCTTTATGGGACCGACTGGTGTTGGTAAAACCGAGCTTGCAAAGGCACTTGCCCAGTCCCTTTTCGATGACGAGCACAACATTGTCCGTATGGATATGACTGAATATATGGAGAAGCACAGCGTCAGCCGCCTTATCGGAGCACCTCCGGGTTACGTCGGCTATGACGAGGGCGGTCAGCTTACTGAAGCGGTACGCCGTAAGCCTTATGCGGTAGTGCTTTTCGACGAGGTTGAAAAGGCACACCCTGATGTGTTCAACGTGCTGCTGCAAATTCTCGACGACGGACGTGTTACAGATTCACAGGGCAGAACAATCGACTTCAAGAACACAATTATCATTCTCACCTCAAACCTCGGCTCTGACTATATCCTTGACGGCATTGACGAAAACGGGGTAATTTCCGATGAGGCAAGAGAGCTGGTCAACCGCGTGCTGAAGGGACATTTCCGCCCCGAATTCCTGAACAGACTTGACGAAATTGTGTTCTATAAGCCGCTGACAAAAACGGAAATCTACCCGATTATCGACCTTATGCTGAATGACCTCCGTGACCGTTTAAAGAGCAAACAGCTTGATATTTCGGTTACCGACGAGGCAAAGGAATACATCGTAAAGAACGGCTACGACCCGATTTACGGTGCACGTCCCCTCAAGAGATTTATCCAGCGTAAGCTTGAAACAATGATTGCGAGAACAATTATCGCCGACGATATCGAGCCATACTCCGTGCTGAAGGTTGACTCGGACGGAAATGACTTGACTCTTACCGCTGAAAAGAAAGCTGAATAATAAGAAAGACCGAGGTTTCCCTCGGTCTTTTCAGTTTGTTTCTATAATGCACGGAGTCTTATTCATAAATGACAACCTTGTTTCTTCCGCTGTTTTTAGCCGTATATAATGCATCATCTGCATTTTTCACAGCAACGCTGTATTCACCGCCAGTGTATTGGGAAACACCGATTGAAATTGTACTCTTGCAGACACCGTTTTCCGAGGTTTCAACCTTTTCCCTGATTTTTTCCGCAATTCTCGAAGCATTTTCAGCCGAACAGCCGGGCATAATAATCAGAAATTCTTCTCCGCCCCAGCGGATAACGTAGTCCGTTTCACGCACGTTTTTTTTCAGTATATCTGCAAGCCACACAAGCACCTTGTCACCTGCTTCGTGACCGAATTCATCATTGACCTTCTTGAAGAAATCAATATCTATCAGAAGAAAGCTTATATTCAAGCCGGGGAATTTTGTTAATTCGCCTGTTTCAGAGTTGACAAGTTCTTTTAGCTTGTTTCTGTTGTAAACCTCTGTAAGCTGGTCGTGGACCGCAAGCTGTTTAAGCTGGTCCTTGGCGAAATAATGCTCAAAATACACGCCCTGCATCATATGGTGCATTGCACCGACCGCTATAACGCACGGTATGTTGAACATAAGCATCATTTCCATATCGGCATACTGTATAAATATATCCGCCACGGCAATATCGGCAATCAGCAGCATATGTGCAGGCATACTGTATCTGAAAGGTGCGGAAAAACCTGCACAAACAAATATAATATTCATAATAATCATACCGGGAATAGCAAATTGCCTGTCAGGCAGTAAGTATGTTGCCCAGTCTGTGCACCAGATAATGATATGTATCATAAGATAGGTTGCGGGAACCATTATACGGTAATCCGATATCTTTTTTGACAGAATAAAATAAGCTGCAAAAGGAACAATAACTATAAAACGCGGCAGCAGCGTTTCAAAAGCAAAGTGTCCGAAAATACTGCAGTCTGTAATGAAAAATGAAAGATACGCCAATACGGAAACCGTTATCATTCTGTAATTCAGCAATTTATAATACTCATATTTTGACTGAAAAAAGCTTATCCGTTCTTCCTTGGTAAAATTTTTTAAACTGACTTTATTCATCTCCTAAAATCCTCTCAGTAAAATACAATATGTCTTTTTTATAAATGCAGCACAATTTTATTCCGCTATAATTTCCTCATCGTTGATTTTCACTTTTAATCTTCCGCCTTCAATTGTAATGCACTTTCTGTCAATATAATTCATATAATCCGTCTTGGTTACAAGAGTTACCGAGGAGTCGGCATTTGTCAGGGAAATCACATTATTACGGCTGTAACCGCCGAGTGCAAGAGCGTTGTCACCCTTGGAAACAATGTGCAGACTTGCCTTGCTGAGTCTGAATGATGTTGAGCCCTCCAATGCGGCAACAGCGGAGCATTGGTCTGCGGAAATATTGAATGTCATACTTGCCTCGCAGACAGATACATCACAGCTGTTTCCTTCAAGCGTGCCTATACCGACCATTTTACAGCCCGAAAGATGAATATTTGCTGAAGCGTGGTGAATATCTGCCGTACATTTGCCCTGCTGTGAGCCTATTGCTACACCGTATTGCTCCGAAAGGTCAAGAGTAACATTGCAGGCAAATAGTTCAATATCAGTATCACCGCTGTATGCACCTATACCAACACCGAAATAGCCTGCCATTTTCAGTGAGAACTGTCCGAGAAGAATACGGATTTTTCCGCCCAGTCCCGAGCCTATGCAGACACCGCCTGCGGCATGGCTGTCAATGGAAACACCCTGCTCAAACACAAGCTCACCGTGCCTTGAGTCACCGTCATTGCCTATTGCATAATAGCCTGATGCGTCAATAAATACAGACAGACCTCCATCGCCGCAGATATGCAGCCGTGAGCTTTCTGGTACTTTTATTCCGCCGTTTACAAGCTTGTTCGTGCCGTTCAGTACAAGCCTTACATCACAATTATCACCGATATTTATGCAGGGCCGTCCCTTTGAGTTTGCAAGAACAGCGTCAGAAAGTATTATGCTGCCCTTGAAATCGTTTGCAATATCAATATGGATATCTGTGTCGGAAGCGGGATTACCAGCAATTGTCACTTCACCTTCGCCGAATTTACCGACGGAAATACACTTGTATCCTTCCTTTTCAAGTCTGTCAAGAAGAATTCGTTCTGATTTTACCGCAGTGTAGATGTGATACCTTCTGCCGTCCTCACGTTCCTGACGGTAGAGCTTTATTTCACTTCTTATTTCATAAGGGATTTTTTCCGCAGCGGCGGCTGACGGTCTTGCTGTATAAAAGCCCTGAACAAGGTCAGCACCGAGATGAATGACGGTTTGCAGCTCTTCGGAGGTTTCCACACCTTCCGCAAGGGCAAGAATTCCGTTATCGTGGCAGAAATCAATTATCTCACGCACAAAATAACGCTTCTTACGGTTGTTCAGTATATCGCTGATAAGCGAGCGGTCAATCTTAACGTAGTCAGGCATATACCGCAGTAAATTCTGCACGTTTGAATAACCTGTTCCGTAATCGTCTATTGCAGTCCTGATATTCATACTGCTGTACATTTCCTTGATTGTGCCGAACTCATCGTCACCCATTTCGGATTGCTCCGTCATCTCGACAACAACTCTGTCGGAATGTTTTTCCAACAGCAATTTTACCCGTTCAAGGTCGGACTCGTCAAGCCTTGCACTTGGCATACTGTTGATAAAAACAGGACGTCCGTAAAACATTTCGGTTTCGCTGCCGAGCATATTGAGTATATTGAGGAAGGTTGCTTTTTCAATGTCGTTGAGTCTGTCGGTTATTTCCGCATATTTGATGATATGATACGGACTCGGACACAAAGCACTTTTCGGACGCATAAGTGCTTCATAGGAATATATTTCCCCATCCGCCGTGCTTACAATCGGCTGGAAGTGGTAATCAAAAAGGTTTTCGTCGATTACCTTCATTACCTCAGCAAACTCGGCACGCTCTTGCTCAGTGTGTAAAACCGATGAATTATCCGCATTTGCAGCAGTGCCCCTGAGCATAACAAGCTCACTGCCTATCTGCCTGATATCCGTCAATACCGTTGTCATAGGCTCGTCATTTCCGCAGACAAGCTTATCGGTATAATCCGAAATTATTCTGTTCAGTTCATTTTCATTATTTACACAAACAATATCCGAAAGCAGCTTGTGTAATATTTCAAGTTTAATTCCGTTCATTTTCAGCTCTCCGCTTCATTTTTTATAGGGGGGAGTTATTTTTTACATTATAACATACCTTATGCAAAAATGCAACCGATGTATATAATTTTCCGATTTTTCGGGGCTTAATTTTGAGAAAATATATTGAAATATGCTAAAAAAAGAGTTATAATGTTAATGTACACTTTAACCATAATTAATGGGGAGGAATTAATATGAAAAAGCAATTGGGCAGACGTGTTGTTTCGTGGCTGCTTGCGGTTGGTATGATGCTTTCTCCTGTCGGGGCAGGAGTTACGGCTGTACCTGCGTTTGCAGAGGAAAGCAGTATCGTTGATACAGCAGAAGAAAACACTGTTCCCGCAGACGAAAACACCGACAGCGAAGGCACTGTCGAAAACATTGACACTGAAAACACTGACGAAAATCCATCGGAGGTCAGCGAAGAAAGTACTGAGGAAATTACCGATGAAGAGGATACTGCTTCAAACGGTGACAGCAACGAGACACCATCTCTTGATTACATCAACAGTATTCCTGTTACAGTCAATGAGAAAATCAGTGCTTACTACAACACTGACGGAACAAATACCGTTGACCTCAGAACAGGCAATTTTGTTGCAGTTGGCAACAGCATAAGCATCTTGTTGTCTGTAAATGATTATATCAATCATAAGGTAACAATCAACGGCGAAGAAATTCCACTGTATCTCAACGGTGATGGTTTTGCTGTGTTTGCATCATACACTGTAGAAAACGTTGAAAGCCTGAACATTGACCTTGTTGAAGCCCCCTGGTCGGAGGAAAGACTTTCACAGTACGTTACACTTGATGTGGGTGAAAATGTATATTTCTGGTATTACAATGACTATTACCAGAATACACCTGCTTACGCAGAAAACGGAGATTATCTCGCAAAGGGCAGATATTACTACATCGATTACTATTACGATATGTTTGATGAAGATGCCGTACTTAAAATTAACGGCACAGAGGTTGAGTGTGAAATCAATGAGGAATACCAGCTTGCAAACTACTTCTTCTACCTGCCTGAGGACGCTGATTTTGACACACTCAGGGTAGAGGTTGTTACCGACAACGGTGATATTCCTGTTACATACGGTGAAAAAATCAGAGTAGTATGTTATCCACCCAATTCAGAGGATGACACAGACAAAACCTTCCCTTCAAGCGGAAGTACGGTATCATCAGAAAGTTATCTTTACATTATGACTGATATATCAGACGCTGTTGACCATATAATTACTATCAACGGCAGCGAGATTTCTCTTGATGAATGGACTCCGAGCGGAGATGGGTACTATCTTGGTTACGGTTACAGCATTCAGGAAACAGATACTGAAATTGCAATTGAACTGATTGAAAAGGAATGGACTGATGAATATAAGTCACAGTATTCTGTTTTTGAAATAAGTAGCGGATTAGACGTATATTATTACAATGATTATTTAAATTTAATTATAACAAATTATAAAGCTCAGAATGGAGATTATATCCATAAGGATGGTGCATTTGCGGTAATCAGCACCAGTAAAAAAGCAATTGAAAATAATACAATTACAATCAACGGCGAAGAGGTTGAATATACAATCAATGACAACGGATATGCACAGATAACAAGATATGATGTTTCAGACGATTCAGATGTTATCAGAGTTGCATATGCTCCTTTCGGCGATGTTCCTATAAGCTTTGATGATAAAACAATCACTATTTACCACAACAGTATGGAGTTTTGGTACGAAGATGGAGATAAGGCACAAATTGGCACTAAACTTGTAATTGATGTTGAGCTCAATGACTACATCAACCATAAGCTTATGCTTAACGGTGAAGAAATCCCTCTTGAATTGAGCGGTAACGGCACATATTTTTACGGAAATTACACTGTTTCCGAAGAAGATACCCAGCTTGAATTCGTGCTTGAAGAAAGCCAATGGACAGAAGAAGAGCTTTCTGACTTTGCGGTAGTTGAAATTGATGATTATATTCAGCTTTACAACTACAATGAATACAGCCAAACAGCAATCGTCGACTATCCTCTTGAAAACGGTGATTATATCTATAAGGGACAGAAAATCGTTGTAAGAGTTCCTTATCTTTACTATCCCGATAAAGCAATTATCAGAATAAACGGAAAACAGATGGGTTGTTATGTGAATAACGGATATGAGTGGCAGATTTGGGCTTATGAACCTTACTACACTGATAATACTCTCAGCGTAAAGTTTGACAATGAGTTCAGTGCACCGATAACAGTATTCGGCGATTATGACGTATGGTCATACTATTCGCTTGAAGATGCATTCAGTGACTTTGCAAACTATGATTCTGTACTGACTGTTTATGTAAACGAGCCTGTTGCGGTAAGCACGCTTAATTTCCCCAAAAAGCTTCAGAAGCTTACAATTGACGGTATCGGCACAATCGAATACAGCGGCAAGACGCTCAATATCCCTTGTGACACAACAATCGGCTGTGAGCTGATTACATCGGCTGCGGTAAAGGTTGCGGCGGGCAAAACCCTTACTCTTGAAAGTGCAGCTAAAACCTTAGGTGCTGTATCAGGTGCGGCAACCTCAAAGCTTATCGCAAAAACTGACGTAACTGCAAGCGGTCTTACAACCTTCGGCGAGGTTACGGTTGCAGACGGCAAGACTCTTACTGTATCAGGTGCAGTAAAGGCGGTAGGCTTGCTCAATGGTGCAATCAAACTTACAAACGCAAGTGCAACAGCTGCAATCACAAACATCGGAACGGCTGAAATCATTCTTGCCGAAACAGACGGCAAGCTTCCTAAGACAACGGTTACAAATGTAAACGAAGCACTTGCTGTTACTGTTGAAAACGAAACAGGCTATCTTGCAAGCGGCACAACAATTCTTTACACAGCAAAGGAAAATTACTCCGACAAGGTAACAATCAAAAACACTGCTGAAAGCGGAGACGAACTCACAGCATACTACTATGCAAAGACAAAGTCTATCAAGGCAGAAGTAGGCACGGCACTTACTCTTACATACGGCGATTTTGAAAAGTCCTATCCTAACTTTGAGCTTCTCTTTGCAGACATCACTGACCCTACAGCTGATTACATCATTGAAGTAAACACAGACCTTACACTCGATGCAAAATTTGCACTTCCTAAGACTGCTAACAGCATTACTTTTACAGGTGATGCTACACTCACATTCACAGGCACAAAGCTTACAATACCTTACGATGTAACATTCGACAGAGACATCACAATCGATGCTTCCAACAAGAATGGTACAATTGATATCGCTGTCGGCAAGGACGCTACACTTACAGCTAAGAACTATATCGGATGCATCGGCAAGCTTTCAGGTACAAAGACATCCAACCTCGTTGGTGAATTTTATGTTGAGAATCTTGCAACATTTGATAATGTTCAAGCTGATGTAGATGTTTGGCACGGCAAGGTAACAGGTGTTAATGTACTTGATGGTG
>JAZQBN010000086.1:0-6810 GCA_045545795.1 Oscillospiraceae bacterium | reverse complement strand
TTATGAGGAGGCTCGCCTCCTCATAAGTCAATACATTGATTTCTACAACAACCAGCGCATTCAACTTAACACAAAACTGACTCCGTCTGAAAAACGAAGTCAGTATGTTGCTTAAAATTTTATTTTATATCATAGATAGCTGTTTTTGTGCTGTCCGTACAATTTGGGGCGGTGCACAAAAATCGGTATGCTGTATTTTTCACCTGATGAACTACCATAAACAACACAACGTAAAACTACCCCACGAGTCTGTCGCAGCTCTGTTCAGCAGTACAGCCCTGATTTTCCCTTTTGAACAGATTTTCAGCATAGCCGCGAGGGTCAATGTTTTCCACAAAACGGGGCTTGTGGGCACGTCTGAAAATCCAGCTTGTGTGCAGGGGCATTTCAAGCATTTCGTGCAGCGGTTTGTTGGCACGTTCCGCAAAATATTTTGCGTCGCTCGGAGCGTTTGCACCCATAAAAATTACCGTGTCACAGTTGTTCATTATGGTGTGAGCACTTCTTCCGTAGCCTTCTTCAAGCTGTGAAATTGATTGAAGCATAATCATTGCCGAAATATTTCTTGAACGGATATTGCTTATTATATTTTCAAAATTGTCAATGCGGCAGTTGGTTGCAAAATCGTCCAGCATAAACATTACGGGAATTTTCAGCCGTCCGTCTTCACATTCATTATCGGTATAGTCGCAAAGCTCATTCATAGCCTGCGTGTAGAAAATATTTGCAACAAGGTCATTTGAGCGGTCGCTGTCCGATACGATTACAAAAAGTGCGGTCAGCTCATCTCCAAGGCTTTTGAAATTGAAGTCATCTCCGCTGAACATCTCGGCAAATTCCTGTCCCTCAAATGCCAGAAGCATTGACACAACCGTACTTATCACGCAGGAAAGCGTTTTTTCCGAAAGACATATAAATTGGCGCATCATTTTGTATGCCCAGCTTTCCTCGCCCTGCTGTTCAGCATTGTTCTGAAGATACAGGAAGTTGTTGAATACAGTCTGACGTCTGCCGCCGTCGGGTTCAATGCGGCTCACAATGTCCACAACCTTTGTCAGTGTTCTTTCCGACATAGGCTTGTCGCTCTCCATAAGATATGCTATGCAGGCACAGAGCATCGATTCGGCGGCAAAATCCCAGTAACGGTCATAGCTTCCCGTATATTCACTGCCGTATGCCATTGAAACAATAGCGTGAGAAATTGCACGGATATCATTTGCGGTGTAAAGCCGCGAAAGGGGATTGTACCTGTCGGAGCGTTCAGGGTGTGTAAGGTCAAGTATCTGCACCTTGTAACCCAGCTTCGGAAGAATATCCTTTAAGTTTCTGTACTGCGTACCCTTGGGGTCGGAAAGTACAAAGCTTGATTTCGACTCAAGGGCATTAAGCACGCCCATAACGCTTGTTTTACCCGAACCTGACGGGCCGATAACCGCAACATTGTTATTCAGTCCCGTTACACTGCTGTCACGGGTGTACCAGCTTCCGTCGGGCATCATAAGTCTGCCGTGCTCCTGAATTTCAGTTGGCTTTCTTTTTCTGCTCATATTAAATCTCCTTTCAGTTTAAAGCTTACCGATAATTGCATCGGCAATTCCGAATTTTATCGCTTCATCTGCATTGAGAAAATGGTCGTGGCTCATAGCTTCATTGATAGCCTTCTGCGTCTTGCCCGTGTATTCGGAAAGAAGCTTGCTGATGATATCTCTCATTGCCATAAGGGACTCAGCCGTGCTTTTTACGGAGCTTGCAGAGCCTCCCGCACCGCTTGGAATAAGCGGCTCGTGTATCATAACCTCGGAGTGCGGGAGCAGATAGCGTCTGCCCTTTGTTCCTGCTGCAAGAATTATCGCACCCATACTGTATGCTTTGGAAAGGCATACAATCGTCACGGGAATTCTTTCGCTGATTATTTTTATCACGTCAATCAGTGCAAGACCTGCCCTTGCTTCGCCGCCGTTTGTGTCAAGGAAAAGGGTAATGGGGATTTCATTCCGTGACATATAAATCATACTTTCGATAAGCTTTCCCACCGACTCCGACGTGATCGGACCGTTGAGAAAAAGACGTCCCTCCGAGGTGTGAAAAGCGGAAAGACTCAACTGATGAGTTCCCTGTGCGTCTTCCTTGATAATAAATCTGTTTTCCATAATAATTTCCTCCTGTTTGTTTTATATAATACCGCTTGATGAGAGAGCAATCACAAGCATTACTGCGGAAGCAATGCTGTTTATTGCAAGGCTTACGAGAAAGGCAATTGTTATAACGTGTACGGAAACATCATCGTCCCTGTATCTGTGGTCGGTGATTGCAACAATAATTGCCGAGATAAGTATTTCAGCAATTGCCGCACCTGTACAAATAAACAGGCTTCTTACCCCAGACGTCACAAGCGGAAGTCCCGCACAGCTGCAAAGAAGATATCTGCAGCACAGCGTCATAATAACAAGCGGACTTACGATTACACCAACGTGCATTTCATATTTGTCCTTTTCCTTGCATTTTCTCATACCGAAAACAAGCACTGTAAGCACGAAAATTACTATCGCCGCAACTGCCCCTGCACCGACTTTGATAAGAATACCCATTGAAATCAACAACCTTTCGTTTTGTGTTGACTACAGTTTAGCATAACTTTTCAAAAATCCAAAACGGGATTTGTAAAAGCGTTTTTACAAATCTCAATTGACAATAAAAAAACTCCTGCTCGTAAGATGAATAGTCATAAATAAGCATAACCCGTGAAGAATTTCTTCACGGGTTATTTTAATGCCTCACAAAAAGTGGAGTTTATTGACATCAGAGTCTTTTTAGCCTTTATTATTTTTCAACTATAAAAAACAATCGTGGGAAATCAAAAATTACTTTACCATTTTTCTGTAACGGATAACTTTTTTCAATCTCTTCCATAATGTCTTTCTTAAATTCAGCCCTCATTGAATCATCAACCTGAGAAAGATACGGTCTTAATCCTGTTCCCTCGTACCAAGACCAAATTGCCTCATATGATGGAAGCACATGATGGTAAGTAGTCGTCCAAATATCAAATTTATCAGACAAACCAGAAATAACATTAAAGTACTCTTCAACGCTACTCATACTATAATTCCGTTGATGTTTAATAACGTTTTTCCATTTCTCACTAGTAACCACTTTGCTAATCAGGTGATGAATTGGCTCATCAAAATTGCAAGGAATCTGGACAGCCATAATACCATTATCATTCAAAAGTCTATAAAGATTTACGATGGTCTTAAACTGGTTAGGAAGCCATTGAAGGCAAGCGTTCGAGAATATCAAATCAAATTTTTGACTGGTTTCCTCTGTAAACACATCTGCATCCCACTGCTCAAATGTTATATCAGTATAATCCTTCTTTGCTCTTTCTATCATGTCAGCAGAAAAATCAATGCCTAGTATATCTGCATTTGGAAATATATTCTTTATTATAACAGTGCTGTTTCCAGGACCACATCCAACATCAAGAACTGACAACACATTTCGCCCTTCAACTCGTCTGACCAAATCAATCGCTGGCTGTGTTCTCTCTTTCTCAAACTTCAAATATTTTTCAGAATCCCACTTGTTCTCCATCTACGAATTCCTCCTATCCGTATCCCATTTTGTTTTTCCAAATTCTTATCACTGAATTTATTATAACAAGTATACCATAAAAAGTCAACGTCACAAGCAACGCAAAGCCACTTTTGACATAAACATCAAAAGTACATTTAATGCTTCTATATGACTATCGCATTAAAGGACAGGAGTTTTAAGCTTATTAAATTTCAAGAGTATTTGTTATCTTATTCAGCAGGCTGCCAAAATCAATTTCCGACATAGTAAGCATAGTCCATAGCCGCCATTCGTATGACCCGAAGGAAAGCATATAGTCGGTACGCTCCTGATTGTATGCCTCCCAGAAAACACCGCCGTAATTGATGTTGGCAATTTCCGCCCTGCTGTCAGATGCGTCGAGAAGCTTCCCCTGCTCTGCAAGACGTATCATATCGCAGTATTCGGCTGTACGCAAAAACAAGCTTCTTTCATTGGAGTTGCTCCAATAAGGTAAAGGCATAACCATACCCTTGCTAAACTCGTCAAGTATGGCTTGCCTGTCCTTTTCGGCAAGTCTGCGGAACAGCTCGGTTATTCCCGAAAAGAAGGTGAAGCGGTCAACTCCGATATATGCACAATCAATATTCCGCATAGCCTCCGCAATAAGAAATTCATCAATATATTTCCCGAACAGCTCCTCAAGACCGTATTGCAGAACAGGCTTTAACGGAAAGTCATACAGCTTTTCAGGGTCAGTCCTGCAATTATCATCATTGAAGAAAACATATCTGTGATTAAGAATAATATTCTGAAGCTCCATAGGATATTTTCTGAATTCGGCAACAACCTTCAGACGTGCCTCTTCCTTGCTTTCTTCCATAAGCAGATTTATTTTTGCCGACTTTCTGAAAAAGCTGTCGAAATACATCAGCAGCCAGTTAAGACGCCATCTCAGCTGATGGGTTTTGTCCGAGGGATTTTGCTTGCAGTAATAGCGGATAATATCAAGCACGTCGCATTTTACCAGCACATCATAGGGATAATCGTTGTCACTACGGAGTGCCGCAACATCTTCAGCAGGAATATCCGCAAGCTCGGCAAGCTCATCATCGCTTACCGCATAATCAATAGCTTCAAGAATTTCGTTGAGCAGGTCAGCATATTTTTCGGTAATAGCCGCCGCATAATTCAAGCCAAGCTTCTTTTTAAGTCCCTCTCCGACTTCACGGAAGCCCTCTTTGTACCCGCCCATTCCGTCACGGCATAAGCGGTAAAGGCACAGCAGAAGTTCATATTGCTTACGGACGTGCAAAGACTTTTTGCTGTTTTTTATATCGTTGATTTCCTTCGGGGTAAGCCCCACAGCAGCGCCGATTGCCGACCAGCTTGTAACGTTGCTTCCTGTCAGAAAAGCAGCTGCCTGTTTGAATTGTTCCGCAAATTTTTCACGCTTTATATATCTGTAACCGCGGTAAAATTCCCTGCTTCGGAGATAATCGAGAATTTTCTTCCTGACAGATTCTGCACATTCCGCTGAACCGTCAATATAGTCACGGATAGCGTTGTCGGATACGCCTGCCGCCTGTGCAATATCAACCTTGGTGATATCAAGCTTTTCGATTTTATTTTTAAGGGTTTCCGCAAATTCATCAAGAACTATCTGCCGTCTGTTCATCTGCCGACCTCCAATGTACGTTTATTTCAGTTTAACATAAATGAGCTGGTTTGGCAAGGTTGAATATCAGTACAGAACGGCACGCAGACAGCGGTGTCTATTATTTTCATTACCAGAAACATTGACTTCCATCCATATTTCCATTATAATAAACTCACTGCAACATAATTTATGAGGTAAGGAGACTTCTCAATGAAATTCAAAATAGCATTAACAATAATACTATGTATGATGTTGTGTTCCTGTGGAGCAGAAAAAAATCAGGCTGTTACCGAAGCAGAAACACTTTCCGAATCGTCGGCAACTGCTGTACAGACAACCGAAAAAATGTTTGTTGCAGATACAGCTTTAACTGAAAGTCAGAATGTGACAGTCATATCAGAAATCACTGAAACTCACAAGCCTGTTGAAACATCGGCAGAAGCTGTAAAAAATCTTGCACCTGTTCTTACTGTCAAGAATATTGACAGCGAAACAAATTCTCTTTCGTGGACAGAGGTTGAGGGTGCTGAATCGTATATACTTTATTTGCTGAATAATGAAACAGGTGAATTTGAGGAATACGGTGAAATCAAGGGTACTTCCTGCAAGGATAAAAATCTGACGCCAAATACTAAGTATACATATGCTGCAGCAGCAGTTTATGCAGACGAAAAGGTTGGGGAAATGTCGGAATCGGTTAGTATATATACCTACAGCAACTGGATAGAGAAGGTTCAGGGAGATTGGATTTATTACGGAAAATATGATGATACCAAAACATCAGTATACAGAAAAAAACGTGACGGAAGTGAAAAACAGCTTGTTTGCGAATATCCGGAGGACGTTTATTTTTGGGGCGTTACTGACAAATATATTTATTTTTCCAAAAGTGAATTTGTTTGTGA
Organism: Oscillospiraceae bacterium; assembly: GCA_045545795.1. Taxonomy (GTDB): domain Bacteria; phylum Bacillota; class Clostridia; order Oscillospirales; family Ruminococcaceae; genus RGIG8773. The sequence continues at coordinate 690 of JAZQBN010000086.1, read as the reverse complement.
CAGTGATGATTATGAATATTTACAGGATAGTATTATCAGAACAGATTTAAACGGAAAAAACGAAAAGAAAATGTACAGTTCAACCGAAAGTTATTCAATCCAAAAACATGAAGTATATAAAAATATGTTGTTTTACAGTTACTATGGTGCATCAATGGAAACTGATCCTGGCAGTTATGGTTTGAATGTTTATGATTCAAACAGAGATATAGCAGAAGGATATCATAATATATATGACGGAATTTATCATGGAATAAGCTTTGTGAGAGATAAAAATGATGTTTTGTATGTTATGTGGCTGGAAGAAGAAATTGACCGTGAGGCTACGGAAAATTCAGAGTATGGTGATATTGTAACTAAAAAAACAAGTAGAATAGTATTATTTAATGCAGATACAAAGGAAAAGACTTATATTAATTACATAGATGACGGCAGTTTTGACAGTGCATCATTTTTAGCTTATATTGATGGAAAAATATATTTAAGAATAGATGAGGGAGTAATTGGATATATTTCCGAAGGTGAATCATTTACATCAATGGATATCAGTGAGTTTGCAAATCATGAAACAGTAGATACCCGAAACGGAGATATATTTTATGAAATGAACACATATGAAAAAGGCTTGATAGTAAAAAATGAGCTGTTCAGACTTTCTGAAGGAGAAAGCGTTAAGCTTGTTGATTTATA
>JAZQBN010000085.1:0-7014 GCA_045545795.1 Oscillospiraceae bacterium | reverse complement strand
CCTATAAGCCATCTGTAGAAATTCACCATCGAGATCATTGCTTCATGGGTTGTTTCCTTTATCATACCTGCATTATATGAACCGCCAAACGAAGGAACTTCTGAGTACCATGTATTATTATCTTCATTGTCATATTCTTCTATTCCGTAAATGGCTTCTGAATATTTGTCTGCCACTTCCTGCATTGTTCTTGACGAGAATATTTCCTCTGTATCTGCGTCATACAGGATAGCCTCCTCTTCACCGTATACAACAACAGCTTCTGAAAAACAAATGTTTGTTATCAGCATTACTGATACAACAAGCCATGCGGTAATTTTTTTTATAGCATTCATTATGTCCGCCTCCTTTATGTATATCTTGAACACAAGGTTTCACTTTTCCTATTATAATTATAGAACTTGTGACAATGCCCTTCAAGTATAGAATGTAAACTTACAGTAAATTTCTATACTTCTTTACAAACGTTGTGGAAAATTTTAAGGAATTAGACCAATGTGACAAATTTATATAAAACCGCTGATTTCAGAAAACATTCGCAACGCAATATTGCAAAAAAAGAATCTTTGTGGTATATTATAAATACGCAGTCTGTTGAAAAATATATATTCAGACTGGTCTGACAGATTTCACCCAAATTATAATCACTGAAAAGGAGCGACAGCAATACATGATCAGACATAGAAAAAGAACCCTTGCAGCATTAATACTTGCTGCGATAATTCTTGCAGGAATTGCCGTTACAGGCGTTTACATATACGCAAAGCACAGCGGCATAAAACTGGAAGCCGGCACAGATTATATGATTGATAATGTGGTATATTATTATCAAAAGGATTCAAGATGGAAGGACGATCCGCTGGGAACTTCACAATACCATATGGGCGACTCCGGCTGTCTTGTCTGCTGTCTTGCAGCGGAAATCAACATGCAGCAAATAGAAATAGACGGCTTCAATACTGAACTTGATCCCAAAACACTCAATAGCTTCTTTTCTCAGAATAATATATATGACAGTGAGGGAAACATTCAGTGGGCTGCACTGGAAAATGCGATCGGTAAGAATGTTGTATTAAAGGATGCATCCGAGCTGGAAAACAACGAAATTCAAAAACTGATAGAATCCGGATGTTTCCCTGTTGTAATGGTTAAAATGCCAAAATCCGGAAATCTGCACTTTGTACTTATAGTAAGCTGCAAGGATGGCGATTTTATATGCATGGATCCTATGAACAAAGATTTGAAACCTGTGCCATTATCATACTTTAATAATACTATATATTCTGTACGATATATACAAAACTGATTTTTTTCTCAAAAACTATTGCGAAAAGGATCGATTTGTGGTATATTATAAATATGTTTTTTGCAACGGGAAACCCGCGCAGAAGCAATTCAAATTCAGATTGAGGAGAGTGTAAATATGACAAATGTAAGACCTGATTCTATGGAAAGAATCACAACACCTGAACTTGCCAAAAAGTTTATCGACGAACAGATTGCGGATATACGTAGTCAGGTAGGCGACAAGAAGGTACTTCTGGCATTGTCAGGCGGCGTTGACAGCTCTGTTGTGGCTGCACTTTTAATTAAGGCTATCGGCAAGCAGCTGGTATGTGTACACGTAAACCACGGACTTATGCGTAAAGGTGAAAGCGAACAGGTTATTGAGGTATTCAAGAACCAGATGGACGCTAACCTTATTTATATCGACGCAACAGACCGTTTCCTCGATCTGCTGGCGGGCGTTGACGAGCCTGAAAAGAAGCGTAAGATAATCGGCGGCGAATTCATCAAGGTTTTTGATGAAGAAGCAAGCAAGCTTGAGGGCATTTCCTTCCTTGCACAGGGTACTATTTATCCTGATATTCTGGAGAGCGACGGCGTTAAAGCTCACCACAATGTCGGCGGTCTGCCGGAGGATATGCAGTTCGAGCTGGTAGAGCCTGTAAGACTGCTGTTCAAGGATGAAGTAAGAGTTGTTGGCAAAGAACTTGGTCTGCCTGCATCTATGGTTGACCGTCAGCCGTTCCCAGGCCCTGGTCTTGGTGTCCGCTGCCTTGGTGCTATCACAAGAGACAGACTGAATGCGCTCCGTGAGGCTGATGCTATTCTCCGTGAGGAATTTGAAAAGGCTGGTCTTAACAAGACTGTTTGGCAGTATTTCATTTCCGTTCCGGATATGAAGAGCGTTGGCGTTAAGGATGACAAGCGTTACATGGGCTGGCCGGCTATTATCCGTGCTGTTAATACCACTGACGCTATGTCCGCTACTATTGAGGAGATCCCTTACGAACTCCTCCACCACATCACCAAGCGTATCACCTCCGAAGTCGAGGGTATCAATCGTGTCCTCTACGATCTCACTCCTAAGCCTGTTGGTACTATTGAGTGGGAATAAGCGGAGAGCCTCCGCTGGCAATTGCGCCTATTGAAAGTAAACTGTGATCAAAAGCAACTGAAACGGCGCAGTTACAAGCTGTTTAAATCAATAAAATATCCCTGATTTCTCGGTAAATGAGAGATCAGGGATTTTTTGGTTTTTTAAGGAAAGATTTATAACAGGAAGCTGTGTGCAATTATTCTGCGTCACAAGTGGCTTTGGGGTTATCTCTCCATTCCTTTGTTGGCTTGTGTTTGCCGCAGTCGTCGGCGGTAGCAGGCCAGTTAAGCTTCCATTCTGTATATTCGGCCTTGCTGATGACTCCATCGGCAAGGTCTTTTTTTCTTTGCTGCCATTCTTTCAGAAAGCTGTCAAGAAGATTGGATTTGAACTGCACAGCAAGATGATTGCTTTCGGGGTATTCTTCATCAGGAACATCGTGGACGATTGTGGTGTAATGCTCGTCAAACTCAAACAGTGTATACATAATATCCTCTACGGCATACAAAGCAGGCTCATACAGAGAACGATAATTTACATCGAGTACCTCTGCCATCTTCTGAAGCAGCTCCTCTTTGGGTGTTCTCGTTCCCGATTCATACTGTGCCACACGAATATCGGCAGTCTTTTCATCAAAGCCGATAAGCTTGCCGAATTCTTTTTGTGTAAGCCCTCTGAAATTGCGTATTCTCTTGATTCTATCTCCGATAGCCATAAGTACTCTCCTATCCGCAAAATGCCTGTTTTCTCCATTTTAGCATATTTGTTTAGGATAGTCAAGAGGATTTAAACAAAAAAGTTTAGAAAATTTCAAAAAAGGGGTTGACAAAAGCAAATATGTTTAGTATAATAGAATTGAATCTAAACAGATTTGTTTAGTATAAATCTGAAATTATTTACGAAAGGTGGTTTTCTATGACCAACAAATTCATCAAGGCAGCGGAAGTTGCACAGGAACTTGAAGTATCAGTTCCATACGCCTACAAGCTCATCAAGAAGCTGAACAAAGAGCTTGAAGAAAAAGGCTTCATTACAATTTCGGGACGAGTCAACAGACAGTATTTCTACGAAAGACTGTATAACGGCTCCCAGAACGGAAAGGAGAATGCGAATGTCGGTTTATAAGGACGATAAGAACGGCACTTGGTATGTAATGGTACGATATGATAACTGGAAAGGCGAACGCAAGCAAAAATGCAAGCGTGGTTTTTCCACTAAGAAGGATGCACAGATGTGGGAGCGAAGCTTCCTGCTTCAAACCTCGGCAGATATGGAAATGATGTTCGAGGATTTTGTGGAAATCTACACCCGTGATATGAAATCAAGGCTGAAAGAAACAACGTGGCTTACAAAAGAAAATATCATCAATACGAAGATACTTCCGTATTTCGGCAAGCGAAAAATCAATGAAATACAGACAAAGGATGTTATTGCGTGGCAGAATGAGATGATACGCTTCCGTGATGAAAAAGGCAAACCATATTCGGCAACCTACCTGAAAACGCTTCATAATCAGCTTTCAGCAATATTCAATCACGCTGTCAGATTTTATGAGCTGAGAAACAACCCAGCTTGTAAGGCTGGTAATATGGGAACAGAGCAACGAAAAGAAATGCTATTCTGGACGAAGGACGAATACCTCAGATTTTCCGAAGCTATGATGGATAAACCTGTTTCCTATTATGCATTTGAGGTGTTGTATTGGTGTGGTTTGCGAATGGGTGAGCTTCTTGCTCTGACTCCCTCGGACTTTGATTTTGAGAAACAAACGGTAACAGTCAGCAAGTCCTATCAACGACTGCACGGAGAAGATGTGATTACCTCGCCCAAGACCAAGAAAAGCAACCGCACTGTGAAAATGCCGCCGTTCCTCTGTGATGAAATCAAGGAATATATTGATATGCTGTATGATATATCCCCTGACGAGCGTATCTTCCCTATCACGAAAAATTATCTTCACCGTGAAATGGACAGAGGTGCAAAGGAAACGGGCGTAAAGCGTATTCGTATCCACGACCTGCGACACTCCCACGTTTCCCTCTTGATTGAAATGGGCTTCTCCGCTGTTGCTATTGCAGACAGAGTCGGACACGAGAGTATCGAAATCACATACCGATATGCTCACCTGTTTCCGTCGAAGCAAAAAGAAATGGCTGAAAAGCTTGAATTTGAAAGGAATGATGAAAATGTCAGCTAAAAACGTAGACAAATACAACCGATTCAGAAGTATAACCGTAGGTTTCAGAGTATCGCCCGAAGAATTCGACGAACTTAACCGTGCCGTTGCTTTATCGGGACTTCCAAAACAGGAATACTGCTATCGCAAATGTATGAACCGTGATATTGTCGTTCAGGGCAATCCGAGGGTTTACAAGCAACTGAAAATCAATCTTGAAATGGTGCTGTCAGAGCTGAAACGCATTGAAAATGGTGCGGAAATTAACGCTGAACTGATTGAAACGATACAGCTCATCAACACCACACTCTATGGCTTGAAAGGAGAATGTGAATGACCATAAAAGAAGAAATGACCACTCCCGTTGCACCTGTTGGCGCAGGTGCGGAGCAGTCATCTCAAAATCAATCTATAAGTATTATATCAGAAACCAACGAGGATTTCAATACCCCTGATGACTTTTTTCAGCAGATGATGAATCCTTACTACCTCAAAACCGTTTCGATGAACGAGCTTTACGAAACCGTGTTCCAGAGCAGACCGCCGATTATTGACGGTCTGCTCTATCCGGGCGTGTATCTTTTCGTTGGTGCACCAAAGCTTGGCAAGAGTTTTCTTATGGCACAGCTTGCCTATCACGTCAGCAAGGGTGAACCGCTTTGGAAGTATACCGTCCACAAAAGCGATGTGCTGTACCTTGCCCTTGAAGATAACTACGAAAGAATTCAGAAGCGTTCCTACCGAATGTTCGGAACGGAAAGCATTGATAATCTTCGCTTCGCCGTTATGGCAAATACCGTTGACGGAGGACTTGAAAAGCAGTTGGAGGGATTTCTCCACCAACACCCCGAAACAAGGCTTATCATCATTGACACCTTGCAGAAAGTCCGCGAGACAAGCAACGAGTGCAGTTACGGCAACGATTATCAGGTTATTGCAAGGCTGAAACAGTTTGCCGACAGCCGAGGTATCTGTATGCTGATTGTTCATCACACACGCAAGCAGAAAGCGGACGATTCCTTTGATATGATTTCGGGAACGAACGGTTTGCTCGGTGCGGCGGACGGAGCGTTTCTGTTGAAAAAAGAAAAGCGCACAGAAAATTCTGCAACGCTTGAAATTTCAGGACGTGACCAGCAAGACCAGAAGCTGCATCTTGTGCGTAACTCGGAGAAGCTTTCTTGGGAGCTGGAGCGTGTTGAAACGGAGTTATGGAAAGAGCCGCCTGAGCCTATATTGGAAACGGTGGCGGAATTTGTCACGACGGACAATGATGAATGGCAAGGTTCGCCAACCGAATTAGTTGAACAGCTTCACCTTGATATGAAACCTAATGCACTTACGCTGAAACTGAATGTAAATGCAGGTAAGTTGTTTAATGAATACGGTATCCGCTATGAAAATAAGCGGACGCATAGCGGTCGGTTGGTGCGTTTATCTTTGGAACAGCAACCGTAGCCGTGTCGATGCGTGACGGTCGTGACGATGTTTTAGATAGTGGGTGCGGTATCAAAAAGACCGTCACCATCGACACACATCGTCACGCCTAAACGCATTTAAGGCAGCATTGCCTTCATTAAAAGGGAGTCCAGAGGGAACGTCTGGCGCAATGATACTTTTGATAGAAGCCCGTGCTACTGTCAAAAGTATCTTTGCGTTACTTTCGCAGAAAGTAACAAAGGCGAAGCTGGTTAGACCATAACTATGATTATAATTTGAGGTCTATCAATTCGTTGAGTTCATTTATTTCGTAATTAGCTATATAATCATCACTTAAAGGGAGTTGAACGGAATATAATCCCTGAACAACTCGTATTGTTGTCATCCCAACATTTTTAGCCGGGAAAATATCATTATCTAATCTGTCACCAATCATTATTGCTTCGATTGGTAAGCAATCTGCTAATTCCAATGCCCTCCTAAAGAATTGTTCATCAGGCTTAAAGAGATTTTCGCATTCAGATAAAAGGCAGATTTTGAAAAAATCATATAAACCATCATTTTTAAGACGTTCCAATGTATTAGGCGGTTGATTGGCAATAACTCCTAAATTATAGGATTTTGAAAGCTCTTTTATAACATTTATCGCATTGGGATATAGTAATTCCTTTTCATTCGAATAAGGTTCGTTTTCTGGAATACCAAAGCTATTTCGTGCAGCAGTGAATGGGGATGAAGCATATTGCATAGCTGCACTCTGCATTTCGGAATAAAACTCATTGTATGACATCTTCGAATTTATTTTTCTGATAAGATTTTCTATACGTTCCTTATCAGATAGTGTCTCATCATAAATCGTACCGCCCAAATCAAAGAACAACCATTTAATTTTCATACACTACTCCTTTATGATATAATCAGCGTTTTCGCTTGGAGAACATAGTTCTATGTAATGATGTTCAGCAGGAAAATAGCGATTATCATATTTAGCCTTAATCTGTTCCTTATCACCAAT
>JAZQBN010000084.1:0-26574 GCA_045545795.1 Oscillospiraceae bacterium | reverse complement strand
CATTGTGTCCCATATTTCTGAATTTTATTGGTTCTGCACCGAGTGTTCCTGTTGTTCGTGTTTTTTCCATACCTGATTTTAACTCCTTCCGTGAGCAGACTAAATGCCACTTTACTGTATTTTCGTTGAGAGAAAGCATTGCCGCAATCTCCTTGACCTTTTTGCCGTGGAAATAATGCTGAACAATTATCTCACGCTGAATTTTTGAAAGATACGTTATCTCACGTCTGAGAATTCCGCAGGTTTCGCTGTCGATAAGCTCTGCCGTAAAATCCTTGCTGTCGGGTATGTACTCAATACCGTCAACGGCTGTAGTTTTATTTTTTCTGTCGATATGCCGTGCGTAGACATTTTTTGCAATACGGTATATATAGCCATCAAGGTTTTCGATACTGTCCTGCTTCAATAATGATTCGTAAACCTGAATGGTTATTTCTGCCGCAAGCTCCTCTGCCTCATCAATTTTCGACAGCTTTGACATAGCAAACCCGAACAGCGTTTTAACATATGAAGATATTATTTTGTCAGCGTCATATTTGTTCATTGCTTTTCCCTCTCTTTAGTTTTAAGAACGTTCTTGATAATACAGTGTAAAAAGTAATTAAAAGGTTGGAAAGAATTTTTACAGCTTCAAATATTCGCATTGAATTGTTATAAATCAAGGGTATCGGATTTGTTCCGATACCCTTATTATTTTTGGCAAATCAATCATAGAAAATATCGTTGTTGTAGTCGCCTTTTCCGCAGTCCTCACGGATTTTCTCAATTGTTTTGCTGTATTCCTCTGCCTTTTTTTCGGCACGTCTGCCGTTGATGGAACAGGTCAGCAGAAGCACGGCTATTCCCGACATAATCAGCAGGTTTCCGCTTGGAATTCCGAATTTGTCTCCCACAACCCACAAAATCACAGTTCCTATGGCAAACAGCAGGCTTGATATACGCAGAAGTGCCGAGGAACGCTTTTTCGGTGTATATAAAAAACGGTTTTTCATATAAATCCTCCGTGATAATATTATTCCACATAATTCGCATATAAATTATATCACATCATTTTTCTGCGGTCAAGCTATAAAAAAACTCCTGCATTTTACTATCAAACGCAGGAGTTTTTTAAGCAATATTACTTTTCGATTTTGTCACAATAGATGATACCAAGACCTACTGTACTCATATAACATCTGCCGTAAACGTTCATGTCGCCGCTTACGAACTCGCCGTTGCCTGTGCCGCCGAACTGGTGCAGGTCATCGTTAATCTGTACCCAGGTTGCACCGCTGTCCTCGGACATATAAAGACCCGGCTTATCCTTTTCCATAGGTGTGCCCCAGATGTAAATTACCAATGGGTCACCGTCATTCTTAGCCTTGCCAAGACCTACAGCCTCGCAGTACTTGATACCGTTGACATACTCGGAGGTTGCACCGTAATCCTTTGTTACAACAAGTCCTGCACCGTTTGCGATATAAACTGTACCCTCATTCTCAGGGTCAACGCAAAGTCTGCGGAAGCTTGGTGCAATTGTGGAATTTCTCTTGAAAGTCTTGCCGCCGTCTTCGGAATAATAGAATGCACTGTTGCCGCAGCCGTAAACATAATTTGCGTTATTCGGGTCACCGATAAGGTAGATATTGCTGCCCATAAGACCTGTTACCTCGTTCCAGGTTGCACCGAAATCCTCTGTATAATAGGATTTAAGACCGTTTTCAGGGCTCCAGATAAGTCTGCCGCCGTCTGCTGTAAAGGCAAGCTTGCCCTTGTAAAGGGTCTTTGCAGGGTCAGGACAATTTGTGATTTTGTTCCAGGTTTTGCCTGCGTCAGTGGAGTAAGTGAGTGCAAGAGTGCTTTCATCGCCGCCGACTTTTGCCCAGTAATCTCTGTTCTGTGCAGCAATTGTGATACTTGTTGTTGAACCAATCATATCCTGATGTCTTGTTGCAGGAACAGTTACGTCCTCGTGCACATAGCCATCATAGTCGTAAACTGCGGAAACGAGAGGATAATCCTTGTATGTAATGATATCGGAAGGAACTGTTTCCTCAATACCGTAGGAGTCAAAATAGAACTTTGGTGTTTCGTCCCAGATGTTGTCGCAGGAGAAAATACCGTTACCTGAGTTAACCATAATTCTGTTCGGATTGAATGGGTCAATTGCAAGGGAACTGCACCAGTGAATTGCACAGTCCTCAACCCAAGGCATACCGTTTACGTCCATTTCCATACTTTCGAGTACGTTTCTCCAGGTCTTGCCGCCGTCGGTTGAAGTATAGAAAACATCACCGTAAGCACCGTTTGCCTGAAGCTTCCACATACCAGATGTTACAGCAACAAGCTTGTTGTCGTCCTCAGGGTGGATAACAATGTCACCGATAGAGTCGTTGGAAGGCTTGACTTCATCAACAGTGCCGTCTGTGTTGTAGCGGTAAAGCGTACCCAGTGCACAGTTCCACGGACCTTCATTGTTTATGTAGCAGACATAAAGGTTGCCCTTGCTGTCAAGCTTCATACGCTGTATCATATATTCTGTAATGCTGTTTTCAAGCTTCTTCCAGCTTGCACCTGCGTCCTCGGAAACAAAAAGATTGCCTGCTTCATCGCCCTTTGAGGAAACAGCCGCATAAATTTTCTGTGTTACGCCGTCCTTTGCTGTGGAAGGGTCAAAAAGGATACTGTTGATACCGTTGCCGTTTGCGGTTGAAGTAATCGGGAAATCAACGCTTTCCCAGTTTTCGCCGCCATCGGTACTCTTAATCATACCGCCTGTACGTCCGCCTGCGAAAATGATATCGCCGTTGTTCGGGTCAACAGCAATTCTCTCACCGTTTCCGCGTCCCATACCATTACCGTGCACCTTGATTTTATCGGTTACATCAATAACCTCAACGTGTTCGCCGTAGTCATCAGACTTGATTATGCAGGTCTTGCCGTTGCTGAAATAGTCAGTACCTGCAAGGAGATAAACCTCGTTCGGTGCCTGCGGGTTGTATGCAAGACCGTCAATGCCGAGAAGTCCTCTGTCGTCAGCGGTAACCCAGTAATTCATAGATTTCCACATACCTGTTTCAGCTGTGCGGTAATACGCACCGCCAACGTCGGTTCTTGTGTAGTAAACGTTTTCTTGCGGAGTTGAAAAGACACCTGTGATAAATCCGCCGCCGCCTGCTGAAACCTGACCGTATGTCCAGTCAGTGTTTACAAACACGTCGCTTGCTTCAGCTGCTTCGCTGCCTGCATTTGCAGCAGTAGTTTCGGCAGGAGTATCATCGTTTTTATTGCAGCCCGTAAATACCGACAGACACATTGCTGCCGACATAGCCAGTGCTGCAAGCTTGCTTATTTTTTTAGTCATAGCTATATTTCTCCTTGATAAATTATTCAGATAAATTATAAGCCATTGTCAACTCATTGTCAAGTAATTTACTGTTAATTTCAACAAAATATTTTCCCCTTCTTTTTCAAAAAACGTTTAAATCGACCTCTTTGTATTGTAATATACCGACAAATATGGTATAATTAATTGTACTATATAAAAGGAGAATTTATTATGACATATACCGAACTTCTTTCAATTGCTGACAAAGCTATGGTAAATGCTTATGCACCCTACTCGAACTTTAAGGTAGGTGCTGCACTTTTATGCAAGGACGGCGCTGTTTTCACAGGCTGCAACATAGAAAATGCAACCTACGGTGCAACAAATTGTGCTGAACGTACCGCAATATTCAAGGCTGTTTCCGAGGGACAGCGTGATTTTGAAGCAATCGCAATTGTTTCCTCAGGAGGAGATGAAACCTTCCCCTGCGGCATCTGTCGTCAGGTTATGGCAGAATTTGCCCCTGAACTTAAAATTATTCTCCGTGATAAAAACGGCAATGAAGCAATTTACCAATTATCGGAATTATTACCAAAATCTTTTAGCCTGTAATAACGCATTTTAACCATTCTGTAATTGACTTTACAGTAATAATGTTATATAATTACTGTGTATCTATAATTTGTTTTATAAGGAAAAGAGGTCAAAATGCAGTATCGTTTCCCAGTTCGTTTTTTGCCGTTTGTGCTTGCCGCCGTTATTACTGTAACGGGGTGCAGGAATGTTTCGGAAGAAATCCCGCCGACATTGACTGAAATTGAAGTTTCAACAGCTGAAATTACGGTTGAGGATACTCTTTCCGCCGAAAGCGTGTCGGAAACGGTCGGAAGTACGGCTGAAACATCGGAAACTGCGGCAGAAACCACGGAAACCGAGATAACCGAAACGGAACAGACAACAGCTGCAGAGAAACCTACAGAAACCACGCAGGAAATGACAGAGAAAAAAGAGGAAACGGAAACAGAAACAAAAGAAACCACAGCGGAAATTACAACCGCAATTTCGGAAACGACTGCTGTTGCGGAAACAACTGCGGAGGAAACAACAGCCGAAACTGTACTTACACTTCAGTCGGAAAGTCCTCCCGAAACATCGGTGCAGACTGCTGCTGAAACCGAGTCTACAGCGGCTTATTACGGGACAAACAGCTACAATGCCCTCAATTTCCGTGAGCAGAAGGGCTTCTGGATTACATATCTCGAATACGGCTCAATACTGAAAAACAAATCGGAAAGTTCCTTCCGCAAATCTGTCGGCAATTATTTCGACAACATTTCCGATTTGGGCTTCAACACGGTTTATGTGCAGGTAAGAGCCTTCGGTGACGCTTACTACGACTCTGATTTGTATCCGTCAGGCGAGCAGTTTGACGGCACTATCGGAACAAGCAACGACTTTGACGCTTTGCAGGTTATGATTGACTGTGCTCACGAGAGAGGAATGTCAATTCACGCCTGGATTAACCCTATGCGTCTGATGTATACCTCACAGCTTGAAGGTATTGATGACAGCTATCAAATAAAAAAGTGGTACGACAGCGACAAATACAACGGTACCTACATTGTGAAATCCGGTGACCGCTGGTATCTTAATCCTGCATACAGCGAGGTTACCGACCTTATTGCCTCGGGAATAACCGAAATTGCGGCAAATTACGATGTGGACGGTATTCAGATTGACGACTACTTCTACCCAACTACCGACTCATCCTTTGATAAAAAAGCTTACTCCGCCTCGGAAACGGATTTGTCCCTTTCCGACTGGAGAATTGCCAATGTGAACCGAATGGTGAAAAAGCTTTACAAAGCGGCTCATAACGCAAATTCCTCCATTGTTTTTGGGATTTCCCCTCAGGGCAGCGTTGACAACAACTACAGTCAGCTTTACGCTGATGTAAAAACCTGGTGCAAATCAAGCGGCTACTGCGACTATATTCTTCCGCAGGTTTACTACGGCTTTGACAATGCAGCACTTCCCTACGGCGATGTAATTTCACTTTGGAGCAATATGGTAAAATCCGACGATGTTAAGCTTGTTATCGGTCTTGCGGCATACAAAATCGGTGCTGAGGATACTTACGCAGGTAAAAGCGGAAAGAATGAGTGGCTGAACAACGATGACATTATTTCACGTCAGATGAAGCTTGCCGAAACGCTTGACAACTACGGCGGGGTGGCAATATACAGATATGACTCGCTGTTTAATCCGTCGTCGTCCGTTGCAGCACAGGTTGACAAGGAAATAAAAAATATAGAAAAATAAAGAACACAAGAAAGAAGTAAAGAAAGGAAAAGAGAATTGAACAGAAAGAAATCAAGAATTCTCGGACTTATAACGGCATTTGCTATGATGGCAGGCTTTTTGGCAGATATTTCGTCAATTGCTGACAGCTTTACCGTTCACGCTGAGGACAACCCGGGACAGATTACCGTTATTGAACCTCAGCCTGAAATCAACAGGGATGAGGAGCTGGAAGCTTTTGTTGAACCCGAATTCACTCCGATGTACAGCTTTCCCGAAAATATGCGCGGTGTATATGTTACCCCGACAGTGGATTTTGCCGTGCCTGATGAGGAGGGTAAGCTTCCGTCCGAGGAGGATATTTATGCACAGGTCGAGGAAATGCTTGACAGTGCGGAAAAAAACCGCCTTAACTCAATTATTGTCAACACCGACCTTAAAGGCGAAACCTTCTACAGCACGGATATGAACGAAACCGTTGAACGTGCCCCTGTTGAATACGTTATCGATAACGCTAAGGAACGCGGTTTTTATGTTTATCTGAATTTCAGCATAGACGGTGCACTTGATGCACTTAAGGACAGTGAGCTTCAAGCGAGAATTGACCGTCTTGCAATTGTTGTGCACAGCTTTACGGTGAAATACCCTGTTGACGGAATTATTCTGGATGGATACTACTCGTCAAAGGACAACACATCACTGAACGACTATATGAAAAACGGCTCGGGCATTGGCTTTGACAACTGGCTTATGGACAACGGTGCTTACGTTTTCAGCCTTGCTGCCGATGCGATAAGACGTACAAACAACACTGTGCCTGTAGGTATTGCTCTGAATGATGTATGGGCTAACTACACGACAAACGAAAGCGGCTCTGAAACCGATGTAAGCTTTGAGGCTCTCACTGACGGATATGCCGACACAGTAGGCTACATTGAAAAAGGCTATGCCGACTTCATTATGCTTAAAGCGGAGGGTTCTATTTCCGATGATGAGCTGCCCTTCAACGAAATTGTGGAATGGTGGGACACTCACGCTGTAAATGCTGACATTCCCCTTTATGTTCATCACTTCAACGAACAAATCTGCACCGATGCAGAGGGCTGGGGCTCTCCCGATGAGCTTGTAAAGCAGGTTATCGCGGCAGGTGAATTCAACTCCTACGGCGGCAGTGCGTTCAACTCCCTTGAAGCTCTCGAAAACGACCTTATGGAGTCAACAACGGTGCTTATGAAGCATTATGATGACAACATCGACCTTGAGGGTCTTAACAGCGAGCTGGAAATGACTCTCCCGAAGAAAACAAAATTCAAAACCGAGGAGCCTGAGGTTATTTTTGCAGGTTCATTTGACCCGAACTTCCCTGTTTACTATCAGGGCAAGGAAATCGAGCTTAACGAGGCAGGACGCTTCTACTTCACGGAGGAGCTTGAGGTCGGCGTAAACACCTTTAAATTCCAGAATAAGGCTAAGGTTATAACATATAAAATCACCAGAACGGTTAACGTCCTTAAGGATGTTGCCCCGACAGATGAAACAATGCGTGTTGAGGAACAGTCCACAATTGCTCTCAGTGCGATTGCTTACCGCGGTTCGGACGTTACAGCAAAAATAAACGGCAAGAGCATTACCCTTACCGAGGTTGAAAGCCAGCTTGATGAGCTTGACCCTAACTCAAACTACACGAAATATGTGGGCTACTACACCGCTCCTCAGGGAAAACGAGGCGAGGATATCGACCTCGGCAATATTGAATTTTTCGGCACCTACGCAACCAAAACAGGTGATTTCAACGAAACAAGAACAGGTGCACACGTTATTGTCAATGCCCTTGCTGAGGTCGCAAACGACTACAGCGGCAGCATTATCCGTGTCAACAACGACAACACAATGGTTTACGACTACAAGTCCACAAGTACAAACCCTACTCCCGATTGCGTTAGACTGCCTGCGGGTACTCTTGATTACGTTGTAAAGACCGTTACCTATGACGGCAAGGATTTCTACCTGACCAATTCGGGCAAGCGTATCCGTACAAATGCTGTTACCGTGCTTGAAAATCAACCTCTGGGCACTAATCCTATGAGTGTTGTTGCGGCAGGAAAGGACGGCACAGACACTGTTATCAAGCTGAAAACTGCGGTTAAAATTCCGTTTGCTATGAGCTTCAACAATCAGGGCTACAGCGAGGGTGGAAACGGAAACCACTATGTTTCATCATTCAATGCTGACTCGATTACGCTTACCTTTGACTACATAACAAGCGTTTCGGCAGGCGATATTTCTTTCCCTGACAGCTCTGTTTTCACTAAGGGAACCTGGAATATTTCCACGAGCGGAGATATGACCAAGACAAGACTTACACTCAATCTGCGTCAGCAGGGTGTGTTCGGCGGTATCACTTCCTCATATGACGGTGAAGGAAATCTCGTGCTTCGTTTCAATGGCTGCAGAAACAGCCTGAGCGGTGCAAAAATCGTCATTGACCCGGGACACGGCTACACGGGTGCCGAAACCTTTGACCCCGGTGCTGTAGGTCATATCAAGGAGCAGGAGGCTAACCTTGATATTGCCAAATATGTAACACAGATGCTTGAAGCTGAGGGGGCAAATGTTGTCCGTCTGAAAACGGAAAGTCAGACTTATGTCACAGAGTACCGTGCTTCGGATTCAAGACAATACAACCCTGATATGTTCGTTTCAATCCATTGCAATGCGGCAGGAAAAACCGCAAAGGGCGGAGAGGCTTACTACTTTACGCCGTTCTCGCAGCCGCTTGCAAAGTATATTTCCGAGGAATTGGGCGAGGTGCTTACGCAGGTACACGGTTCATCCGAGGGTACAAACAGAGGTGAGAAATACAATTACTTCTTTGTAACCCAACAGCAGGATTTCCCATCCGTGCTTGTTGAAACCGCCTTTGTTACAAACTATGACGAGGCTATGGCACTTGCAAATTCAAAGTATCAGAAGAAATTTGCACAGGCAATCGTAAATGGTATAAGCCGTTACTTTACACGCACGAATTACTCCTGCTATGGTGACGGAACGGCAAGCTGGACAAACACTGACGGCACATCAGGCGGCAGTGAACCAATTACCGAAGAAACCACTCCTGCGGAAACTCTTGACCCGTCTGAGGTTGAAACCACCGACCCGTGGGAAAATATCTGGGAGGATGCTCCTGTTGTAACAACAGTTCCCGACAACGAGGATAATGTTTTTGAAACTGAGACAACGGTTGACCCAAATGACCCATACTATTTATTCTATCAAAATCTGTATGGTGAATAAAATTCAAGCGGTACAAGGATAAAATTCCTTGTACCGCTTTTACTTGCAATAAAAAAAGCAGCCCGCATTGAACGAACTGCTTTAACTGGCGGAGACGGCGAGATTCGAACTCGCGGGGGATTACTCCCTAACTGATTTCGAGTCAGCCCCGTTATGACCACTTCGATACGTCTCCACAACAATGGTTATTATATCACATTTGCCATTGAAATGCAAGTATTTTTTCAAATTTACCGCAGGAATTATTCCTGCGGCTTTTCTGTTTCTTCGGGAATGACAGCAAACTGGTTCAGCTTTTCATCATAAGCGTAACCAAGCTTTTCCATTGCGGAAGTTATTTCCGCCGCGTCTGCATCCATATCCTCACATAAATCCTCAAAGCTTTTGTAGTTGTCCCGCAGCTTCATATTAAGAATACTCAGCAGCATATAAGGGTCCTTAGGCAAGTTCATCTCCTCAACCTCCATTCTTGGTATCTGTATAATCATCATATCTCCCTCGCCCTCTGCTTCGGCAAGAGCAGTGCTGTACTCAGCAATCAGCTTGGATAAATCCCTGAAAATACAATATTCACGGTACTCAATTTCCAGCAAATCAAGATTTGTCATAATAGTCAGCAGATACGGTTTTTCTCCGTACACAATCGCCATATCGTGGAAATTTCCGCCGTGCCAGCCATATTTGCGTACTACTTCATCACCCTCGCCGCCATAAATCATCGCATTGCGGCTGTGAGTCATATGGTAACGCAGATTTTCGGAGTACGGATTTTGCTCCTCAATAAAATCATATATAGCACGGGAAAAAACAATTGCTGTTTCGCCGCAAATCTGCGGCTGATTGAGAGCCTTTGCGTCATCGGAATGGGTTACTCCGAGGGATTTTATGAACTCAACATATCCTTCCTCGGGGAATTTATCCCTTAGCATTGCAAAAGCTGAATTGTCACTTTCTTCAAGGCAGTAGCCGATAAGCTCCTCAACGGTAAATTCCGTGTCAAACTCCATTCCTTTAAGCACGCCCGTGCCCTCACGCTTGAAAGCCTCAGTGTATGTAAGCTTTTCTTCAAGGTCAGCCTCGCCATTCAGTGCAAGTCGATATATGTAAAGCATATACGGTGCTTTCATAACCGAGGCAAGGTAATAATGGTTATCGGGATTTATAACCAGAGAAAAACCCGTTTCAATATCGTAATAGGACATAGAAATGTCGTAATAAAGAAAGTGGTCATAGCTATCAACGATTTCGTCAAGCCTGATGTAAAACTCATCGGGAAAGTCGTAAACAGCATTTTTTTCAACAACCACAGCCGATACGGACTCTGCTGCTGTTTCGGCAGTTGTGGAAACAGCTGTTGTTACTTCGTAATCAACAGAAACGGCAGTTGTCAGTGCAGGAGTTGTTTCGACTGTATAATCTGTTTCCTGTTGCTCTGTATTTGCAGGAGAGCAGGCAGAAAGAAGCATTGCTGCGGTCAATACCGCCGCTGTGCGTTTTAAATTCATTCCGCTCACTCCCTTCATTACCATTGAAATTATAGCATATATACAAGCGGTTGTAAAGCAGTTAAATCTGGGCGTCGAGAGTCAGACCGTATGATGGCAGGAATTCCTTGATAAATTCCTCCGCTTCGGGCAAATTCATTTCGTGGACCGACTCCAGCGTACTTTTCTCCGCGGCGGTAAAATCCATATTACCCATCTGCCTTTCTTCAAGGCATTTTATCAGTGCAGAAAGCTTGTCCGCAGCCTTCACCAGCTGCCACAACTCTGCTTCCTCCTCAGTTTTGCCCAACAGCGGACGATAATACTCCTGCAAATCATCGGGAAGATAGCTTATCATCTTATCCTTGGCAATTTCCTCCACACGGTCGTACTCCGCCTTGATTTCCTTATTATAATACTTGACTGGAGTCGGCAAATCGCCCGTTATGATTTCGGTTACATCGTGATACATAGCAAGAAGTGCGGCTCTTTCCGGGTCAACGTTTCCGCCGAAACGCACGTTGCGGTAAAGTGCCAGCAAATGTGCAATAAAAGCAGTTTCAAGGCTGTGCTCACTGATATTTTCAGTAATAGTGTTACGCATTAGTCCCCAGCGGTTGATGTACTTCATTCTTGATATGATTGCAAAAAACTTTTTTTCTTCCATAGTTACCTCGCAAATAAATGTCCTTATCAGCAGGTGATAAGGACATTGGTTTGTATTGAATTTTATCAGAAACCTGCCATTGACTGGAGTGTCTTTTCAAGCTCCTGACGGTCTGTACTGTATTCAAGTGCAGTTTCGTAGGAAATGATATCTCTCTTATAGAGCTTTGCAAGGCTGTCATTGAGTGTGCACATTCCCTTTGATGTCTGGAGTGTAGACTCAATCTGAGGAATTTTATTGCCGCGGATAAGGTTTTTGATAGCGTCCGTACCGAGCATAACCTCAAGTGCCGCAACTCTTGTACCTGTAGTTGTAGGCACAAGGTTCTGAGCGATAACACCCTGAATCATATTCGCAAGCTGAGCACGAACCTGTTCCTGAGCATCTACGGGACAAGCGTCGATGACACGGTCAATTGTCTGAGCCGCACTTGAAGTATGAAGTGTTGCAAGAACGAGGTGACCTGTTTCAGCCGCTGTCATTGCAAGGGAAATTGTTTCAAAGTCACGCATTTCGCCAACGAGAATTACGTCAGGGTCTTCACGGAGTGCACTTCTGAGTGCGTAGCTGAATGAAGGAACATCTCTGCCGATTTCACGCTGGTGAATAGTTGCCTTAGCCTGTGTGTATCTGTACTCAATAGGGTCTTCAATTGTAATAATGTGGCAGGCACGGCTCTGGTTAATCTGATTGATAACGGCGGAAAGTGTTGTGGACTTACCCGAACCTGTAGGACCTGTTACAAGGATAAGACCTCTTCTCTTCTGAGCAAGCTCGCTGAGTGCGGGCGGCATTTTCAGCTCTTCAAGTGTTGGGATTTTATCGTTAAGAAGTCTGATACAAGCTGCAAGCCTGCCGCTCTGACGGAACACGTTCACACGCTGTCTTGCACCGTTTGCAAGCTCAAAGCAGAAATCAATATCGCTGCCCTCTGTGAGAAGCTTTTCCTGCTCAGCAGAAAGGATTGAACGGATTGTACGGTTTACAACAACGTCAGAGAGGTCTCCGAATTTCACAAGCTCACCGTTTACACGGGCAACGGTCGGAGCACCTACTGTAAGATGAATATCGGAAGCATTCATTTCTCTTGCCTGCATAATAAATTCTTCAAAGGTCATAACAATTTTCCTTTCTGTGTAAATTTACTTGATTTTGAACTGGATACCGCTTGCGGAGAGGTAAACCTCATTGGACATATTAGCGATACGCTGGTTTACCGTGCCGAGAATTTCTCTGAAATTCTGCTGCTCACGGTTATCAGGCATAACCGAGAAGCCTGTTTCAAGGGTAATTGTAATCATACTTCCGTCTATAACCATTACCTGGTCATAAACCGCAGAAATATCATCAATAATTGTCTTTTCAATTTCTTTTTTCAGTTCAACAGTCATATCCTCAGGATTAGGACACATCCGATTAATGACCTTTGAAACATAAGCAGCAAGATTATCAAGGATTACAAACTTATGGTCAGTAACGTAATCAGCAAGATTGACATTTGCATTTGTCTTTATATCCCACTCAACAAAATTCTGCTTGTTTCCGTATTCAATTCTGCTCATTGTATCATTGTCAACCGCATCTGTTACACAAAGGTATAGAACATAGTCACAAGCTGCAAAATATGATACTGCCCATCTGGTTTTACCGCTGGCAGCACCGCCTGTAACCAACATAGTTTTTGACATTCTGTACCATCCCTTTCAATCAATATTTTCAAAATTATCAATAGTAACCACTTAGTACATATTATAACATATTTATTAATAATTGTAAATAGTTTTTTAAAAAAATAGTGCTGTAATCTTTATTACAGCACTTTGAAATTTATTGTCTGATATGAATCCCCTGTGATTCAATATATTCTTCAAGCTCCTCCTTGGCGTCCTCCGCCCAGAAGCTTTCATCGGGAATAAGATTATGCCTGTCACCGTTTGTCTGGGAAAGCACATCATCATTACCGTTTAATACAGTATCTTTTTCCATATTGAAATTCCTTTCGATTTTTATGCAGCGGCTGCAATCGGCTGAATACTTGTAATTAATTCAACAACGTACAGAACCATCATAACTATAATACTCCACGAGGTAATTACCACAGGAAAAGTGCGTTTGCGGTGATACACCGTGTACTCGGGAAGCTTCATTCGTCCCGAAATAATTTCAGGGATAAACGCAAACATACCTATAATCAGGAACAGCGGAATAT
This sequence comes from Oscillospiraceae bacterium, assembly GCA_045545795.1. GTDB lineage: Bacteria > Bacillota > Clostridia > Oscillospirales > Ruminococcaceae > RGIG8773. The sequence continues at coordinate 13,309 of JAZQBN010000084.1, read as the reverse complement.
AAATTACATTTATTGCATAAGAAGCATTTTCATTGAAATAACCCACAATTGACGGCACACACGCAACTGCGTTGTTTGCCATATGGCAGATAATTGCAGGAATAAGCGAACCTGTGCGGATTGTAATAATCGCAAGCGGAATACCGAGCAGGAAGCCCAGCACAAACTGGTACGGGTTGCCGTGCATAATACCGAAAATAAACGCCGAAAAGAAAATTGCAAAACGCTGGCTTACCTTTGCACTGCACCTGAGCACCACACCTCTGTAGATAAGCTCCTCACCTATAGGTGCAAGAATAACCGAAGCGATTACATCCGCCGCATACACCGCAGGGGTGTGCTCATAAACCATATTCATTGCAGGCACTTCAAGTCCGATTGCATATAAGCTGTTGGAAATCATCAGCGTACAGAAGAATGAAATCTGCTGGAGCATAAGTATAATCAGCACATAGCGGAAAACTTCTCCGCCCTTCACTTTTTCCGTGCGGAAAAGCTCACCTGGTCTGTACCGTGTAAAAAGGCAGTAGCCGCCGAAAGTAAGCATTGAAACAAGTGCAGGGAAACAGCCGCCGATAATGGCTTCCTTCAAGCCGATTACAGTCATTCCGTTTTCATCGACAATAATTTCGGGACAGAAAATCATATAGCATACATTGCAGATAATTATCGTAAGCAAATACGCCGCAAGCAGCACAATTCCTATAGTATTGAAATTTCTGCGTATCTTCTTTTTTTCATCCTTATCAGGTGTAAAATCCTGCGGAAAATACATCTGCGGAGGGGGTGTTGTGTAATTCATTTATTGTCATTCTCCTTTGTGCTTTTACATATATCTTATAACCGCAACGATACGTCCGATAATTTCACATTCGTCAACGATAATCGGGTCCATTGTGTCATTTTCAGGCTGAAGGCGATAGTGACCGTCCTCCTTGTAGAAGGTCTTTACGGTAGCCTCACCGCCGTTTACCATAGCGGCAACAATCTCGCCGTTGCGTGCAGTGGAGCACTTCTCCACAACAACGATGTCACCGTCAAGAATAGCGGCATTAATCATACTTTCGCCCCTTACCTTCAACGCAAACAGCTCACCTGCATAGCTCTTAGGCTCGTGGAAATTTATGTAGTCGGTAATATCCTCAACCGCAGTAATGGGCTGACCTGCGGTAATTGTACCGACAAGAGGGATTTTTGCCGCACCCTTGCCTGCAAGCTTGATAGCACGGTTACAGCCGTCAACCTTATCGAGGTAACCCTCGGAAACGAGGGTGTTTACATATCTTGCCGCGGTTGACGTGGAGCGGATATTGAGTGCAGAGCAGATTTCACGGATAGACGGTGCGTAGCCCTCCTCAATTCTTTCCTTAACGTATTCAAAAACTCTTTTTTCCTTTTCGTTCACTTTTCAATCTCCCTTTCTTTCAATTATTTGTTCTCCAAAAGCTTTAAAATTTTTCGTGCAACCTTGTTCACATCGCCGCAGCCGAGTGTAACGATGAGGTCTCCCTCCTCGGCATTTTCCGCAACGTACTGTGCAACAAGCTCAAAGTTTGCGTCGTGTTCTTCTTCCTCAAAATAAACGCTTCCCTCGATTTTTTCAGCAAGGGATTTGGTGTGTATGCCGATTGTATTTTTTTCACGTCCGCCCATAATTGCCGCAAGCACAACCTTGTCGGCGATTGCAAGTGCCTCGGCAAAATCATCAAGCAAAAGCGATGTACGGGAAAACGTGAAAGGCTGGTGCACTGCCCATACCTTATTATAGCCAAGCTTCACAGCGGAATTAAGCGTTACCGCAATTTCAGCAGGGTGATGAGCGTAATCGTCAACAACGGTTATACCCTTTACCTCGCCGTACTTTTCAAAACGTCTGCCAGCACCTCGGAAATTGTAAAGTGCACTCTTTATATCGCTAAACGGCACGTCAACACTTTCGGCAGCAGCAATTGCAGCAAGTGCATTCAGCACGTTATGTCTGCCTGCAACATTAAGTGTCACCCTGCCGAGACATTCGCCGTGACAATAAGCGTCAAACTCGGTAACAAGTCCATTCAGCACGATATTATCGGCAGAATAGTCGTTCTCCTTATTAAATCCGAAAGTAATTATTTCCTTGCCCTCAATGCCTTGGACAGCCTTCATTGAATTCTCGTCGCCGCCGTTTATAATGATTGTCTTTGTGGTATTTTCGCAGAATTTACGGAACGACTTTATGATGTTATCAAGGTTCTTGAAATAGTCGAGATGGTCCTCGTCAACGTTGAGGATAACCGCTGTATCAACCGCAAGGTTAAGGAAATGGTCCTGAAATTCGCAGGCTTCACACACCATAACCTCGCTCTTTCCAGCACGTCCGCTGCCGTGGATAATCGGGAGCTTTCCGCCGATAACGGCACTTATATCAAGTCCCTTTTCAACAAGGATTTGCGTAATCATAGATGTTACGGTAGTTTTGCCGTGAGTACCGCTGACACAGATTGCGTTGTCGAATTCCTCTGTGATAAGTCCAAGCAGCTCGCTTCTTTCAAGCACTGTAACACCACTTTCCTTTGCGGCGATAAGCTCAGGATTGTCGGGAAGAATTGCTGCCGTGTGCACGATAAGGTCAGCACCTTCTATATTTTCGGCACGCTGTCCGAGGAAAACGGGAATACCCATTTCACGGACAGCCTGCAGGGTTTCAGTCTCGTTATTATCGGAGCCTGTCAGGTAATAACCTCTGCTGTGAAGTATCTGAGCAAGGGGGTACATACCGCTTCCTCCGATGCCAATAAAATGGATATGTTTGCTATTGTTAATAATTTCTTTATTCAAAAAATACACCCCGCAAATTTTTATTATGAATTTAGTTCAGAATATTGTGCTATAATGTTTATCGTGATATATAATATTAACAAAATTTTATTTTTCATACTGTATAAAATTCCAAAATGTGTCTAATAATATTCTTGTAAGTCATATATCACATAAAAGCAATAACCAAGGAGGACGTTACTAATGAACATCACCGACATCAAAATCAGAAAAATTATCCCAGACGGCAGACTCCGTGCAGTAATCTCTATCACTATTGATAATATGCTCGCTGTACACGATATCAAGGTTGTACAGGGCGATGAGAGATTATTCGTTGCAATGCCAAGCAGAAAGGACGAAAGCGGCATTTTCAGAGATATCGTACATCCGATTTCACCTGACGCTCGTAAGCTTGTTGAAGACCAGATTCTTGACGCTTACACTCGTCACATTGAACAGATGCAGGCTGAAGCTGAAGCTGAAGAAGCAGGTCTTTAATCCGCATTTGCAAGTGTTTAGGATTATATAGGAGAGATGATTTTATCAGCAGCCCCGGGGGATTTGGGGCTGCTGATTTTTTACTTGCCGAGAATTCTTGCAGCCTTGAGAATTGCACACTGAGTTTTTGCGTCAGGAAGTTCGTTGTTCATAACCATTTCAACTGCGTCCTCAAGCTTGATTTTCATAACGTCAAGGAACTCATCGTCATCAAGGTCCTGATTTTCAAAGGTAAGACCTGTTGCAAGGTACATATGGATTTTTTCCGTAAGGTACGCAACAGATGGATAGCATACGCCGAGATACTCAAATTTTTCGCATACCGCACCTGTTTCCTCACGGAGCTCACGCAGTCCTGCTTCACGGTGGTCTTCTCCCACTTCAAGCTTGCCCGCAGGAATTTCCACAAGTGCCTCCTTGAACGGATATCTGAACTGCTTTACCATAAGCACTTCGCCGTTCTCATTAATGGGAACAACGCATACCCCGCCCGGATGCACAACCAGTTCACGGTTTACAATTTCGCCGTTTTCAAGTTCAGCGGTATCTTTTTTTACGGTAATGATTTTTCCGTCAAAAATAAGTTCTGAAGTCACTGTTTTTTCAAAGAGGTGCATAAAAAAGTCTCCTTTATGGTAATATATGTAAAATTGTACAACAAATGTTCTGTTTTAAAAATATTATAGCACATATGAACGCGTTTAACAAGGGCTTTTTGAACATTTTTTCGGATTTTTTTCAAAAATTTTTCCAAATCCCTTGTAAAGGAGAAAAAAAACATATATAATATGGTATGTATGTTTTCTGATATGGATAATCTATAACTTTTGTAACGGAGGGTTACTTTGAAAAATTCACAGATTTCGCTTAAATTCAGTCCTAAAACATTTTTGCTGAGCAAGCGGATTTACATTTTGGCTTTTTTTGCATCAATGCTCATATTGCTGGTTTCCTACTTCATTTTCGGAATTTACCCGTTCGGTGAGGAATCGGTGCTGGTGCTTGACCTTAACGGTCAGTATGTTTATTATTTTGAAAATCTAAGGGATGCTTTCTGGGGCAACGGCAGTCTGCTCAACAGCTGGAGCCGTAACCTGACGGGCGAAATCATCGGTATGTACGCTTACTACCTTGCCAGCCCGTTCACGCTGGTGGTAATGCTCCTGCCCCGTTCGATAATGACAACCTCCCTGCTGATTATGCAGATGCTCAAGGTGGGCACGGCTGCCATAACATTCTGCTGGTACCTGCGTAATGCAAAGAAAACAGCACCTTACACGGCTTTGCTGTTCGGACTTATGTACAGCCTTATGGGGTATATGATTGTTCAGCTCATGGACCCGATGTGGCTGGACGGTCTTATTTACCTGCCGATTATCTGCCGTGGAATTGAAAAAATCATTGACAACGGAAAGTGGCTTCTTTTCATCATTCCGCTTGCACTTATGTTTATCGCAAACTTCTACATCGGCTGGATGATTGCAATTTTCTGCTGTTTTTACTTCCTTGCTTATTATTTCTTCCTTTCAACGGAAACATCACCTTTCCGCTTCAAGCATATGCTTCTTTCGGGTGTGAAATTCGCAAGCGGAGGAATTATTGCGGCGGCTTGTGCAGCGTGGCTGCTTATCCCGCTTTACTACAGCCTCAGCCTCGGTAAGTTTGAATTTTCCGACCCTAATTACACTTTCAAGACACAATTTGATTTTATCGACTTCTTTGTAAACCTGCTCCCGAATGTTTATGACACCTGCCGTCCCGAGGGCTCTCCCGTGGTGTACTGCGGCGTAATGACAATATTGCTTGTTCCTCTGTTCTTTATGAACACAAACATCAGACTCCGTCAGAAAATCGGTTTCGGGGTGCTTACACTTACCATTGTGCTTTCGATGTATCTCTCCACAATTGACCTTGTATGGCACGGCTTCCAGGTACCAAACTGGCTGCCTTACCGTTACTCATTTACAGTAAGCTTCCTGCTGCTGCTAATGGCTGCACAGGCATTTGAACGTATCGAAGGAATTTCCTACAAGGAAATAGGCGGTGTATTCTTTGCCGTTGCGGCATATGTTTTTTATCTGGACAAGCACGACAGTGAACGTGTGGACATTATTGCAGCGGTATGGTTTACCGTTATTGCAAGTGCAATTTATGCAATGCTCCTTTACGCCCACAAGAAATTCTACAAAATCAAGCCTATACCCATTGCGATTGCTGCATTTCTGATTATTGAGCTGACAATTACGTCCACATACACGATGTACAAAATCGACAAGGACGTTGTTTACTCTAATTATGACTCCTATAACAGATACATTACTCTCGGACGCAACACTGTCGAAAAGGTTTATGATATGGACGACTCACCTGTTTACCGTATCGAAAAGAATTTCCATCGTACTGTAAACGACCCGATGGCTTTCGGCTCATTCGGTCTTTCACATTCAAGCTCAACCCTTAACGCTGCACCTATTCAGCTGCTCAGAAACCTTGGTTTCTCCTATGGGGGACACTACATCAAGTACAAGGGTGCGACGTACATTACCGACGCAATTTTCGGTATCAAATACGTTATGGAAAAGGGCAATGCCGTAACCGTTGACGAAAATGGTGATAAGGCTGAAATTCCTGAGATTGAGCCATCAAAGCATTACAATGAAAACCTTGTTCTTGCCAATGGTGACAAAAAGGAAATTATGTATGTTTACGAAAATCCTTATGCACTCCCGATAGGATTTATGGCTGACAGCTCAATTGCGGATGTTACCTTTGAAAACTGGTACAATCCTTTTGAAAATCAGAATATGCTGTTCTCGGCACTCCTTTCCGACGATGAGCAGGAATTCTACAAGCGTATTGAGATTGATGAGGTTCTTCCAGAAAATGCAAAGCCTTCAACCTACGGCACTCACACAAAATATGTACCGAGAATTGAAGGCAGCAACTCACATATTGAGTTTCTTTTCTCCCCTCCGACGGATGATATGGTTTATATGTACTTCCCCTCACAGTTTGAACGTGAGGTAAATCTCTGGCTTAACAAGGATTTCGTTGACTACTACTACGAAGGCGGTAAGATGTGTATTCAGCCGCTCGGACGCTTTACACCCGATGAGGAGCAGTCCTTTATTATGACAATTACCGAGGACAACAACGAGGTGCTCTACCGTGACACATTTTTCTATTACCTTGATGAGGAAATGTTCCAATCCGCAGTTGACGAGCTGAAACAAAATCCGCTTGAAATCGAGCACTTTGAGGAACACCACATAAAGGGTACAATTACCGCTGATGAGAACGGAATTATGTTCACATCAATTGCGTGGGAGCCGGGCTGGACGGTTTATGTTGACGGCGAAAAGGTTGAGCCTGTAAAGCTTGTTGACGCACTTATCGGCGTACCTGTCACAACAGGTACACACACTATTGAACTGAAGTTCTTCCCTGCGGGAATGAAGCTTGGTATTATCGTTTCGCTGCTTGGTGTTCTCACCGTGATTGTAATTGCACTCTACGAACGAAAAAACAGAACTATTATGCTTGACAGACTTTATGATGTATAAAATTAAGGGTACCTTTCGGGGTACCCTTAATTTTATCGAAAAAGACTTTTCGACAATGAATAGTGAATATTGAATAATGAATAATTATGGAATTGCCTTCGGCAATAATATAAAAAATGTCCGCAAAGCGGACACCTTAACTATTCATTATTCTTTATTCATCATTCATTTTTCATTAGCCTGTCGACTTTATCGACAGGCTCAAGGGTACCTTTCGGGGTACCCTTTTTGTTACATATTTTCGGTAAACATTTTCATTGCACGCTTCAATCTTGCCACGGGAAGCCCCATTACCGCAAAGAAATCACCGTCGATTTTTTCAATCAGCACGCAGCCATCGCTCTGTATGCCGTAAGCACCTGCTTTATCCATCGGGTCGCCTGTTGCAATATAATCACGGATTTCCTCATCGGTCAGAGGATAGAATTTCACATCCGTCGCCTGTGAAAAGCTGAACGTTCTTTTTCCGCAGGCAATGCAAACTCCCGTTACGACCTTATGTACCTTACCCGAAAGCTTTTTCAGCATTCTCTCGGCGTCAGCCTCGTCTACGGGCTTGCCGAGTATTTCACCCTCAACTATTACAACGGTATCGCTTCCGATTACAATGCTGTCGGGATTTGATACAGAAACGTGAACAGCTTTTCTTACCGCAAGGAATTCCGCTGACTCATCGGCAGGCACACCTTCGGGAAATGTTTCATCAACATCTGCGGGCATAACCTCAAATTCGGGAGTTATGTATCTGAGCAGCTCCTGCCTTCTTGGTGAAGCGGATGCAAGGATTATTTTCATTGCTGCAACGCCCTTTCTAAAGTAACTTTATGTTACAGTATATCACAAACGTCTCAGTTTTTCAAGTCCTGCTGCTCCATAAAACGCACTGCATTGCGTCTTGCGTCAATCTGCATTTTCATTTCACGGTGATAGTTGATTTTCCACTCTATAGCTGCTTTATAGTTGCTCAGGACTTCAAGCTGCTCGTCAACGGTTTTGCCGTGCTCGATAAGCATTTCAATTCTGTCATCGATTGTGTCGTCACCCTCAAGACACCACTGCACAAACTGCTTGATTTTCTTTATCGGCATACCTGTTCCCCTCAGGCAGCAAATAAGGTCAAGCCAGCCTATATCGCTGTCTGTAAACACTCTGTTGCCGCTTTCACTTCTTTCAATGGGTGGAAGAACGCCTTCTGTTTCATAATATCTTATGGTAGGGATTGTCAGATTTGTCTTTTCAGAAACCTCTTTAATGGTATAAGTTTTGCTTTCCAATTATCATTCTCCTTTACAGAGTTTTTTGCATTATTTATTTTATAACCTAAAGTACGCTTTATGTCAAGAGGTTGTTTTTCAGCCTTAATTTTGCGGAAAAAATTAAACAAAAAATCGTACACAATTTATTTTTATCTTGTGCAACTTAAACGTTTGAAATTGTGTTTTTGCCTGCATATAAAGTCTACTTTATGTTTATAATCACCTGCAATCTGCGTTTTGATATTACAAATTTCGTCATAATCACCATAAAGAAAATTTGTCAAACCCCTTCCTTTTTTATTTTAATCTGCTATAATAGGTTTTGCATAATTTGAAAAGTAACTTTAGGTTTTATACCGCAGGGTCACGGAACGGAGGGTGATTATGTTCCAGATAAAATGGATATGGGAAAATATGAAGGGCTACAGAGGGAGATACATACTTGCACTGTTTATGACAGTTATAGGACAGATTATGTACCTTACAAGTCCTATTTTCAGCCAGAACATTGTCGATACCTTTATTTACAATGAAAATGCTGCTGAAAATCTCCAGAACAACAGCAGGCTGCTTATTATTCTTTGCTGCGGAATGGTGCTGTTTACTCTTATAAGAACAGTTATCCAGTTCAATGCAAATATGCTCTATGAGAAATGCTCACAGGGTATGCTTTCAAAAATCAGAAACTACCTTTTTGCAAACGTGCAGAAGCAGGATATGACTTACTATGACCGCTACCGCACGGGTGACATTATGACCCGACTTTCAGGCGACCTTGATATGGTTCGTCACAGCGTTGCGTGGATTATAAAAACACTGCTCGAAAGCCTTGTGCTGTTCGGCTCAACAACGGTTTATTTCTTTATTCTTGACCCGCTTATGGCACTTTGCCTTTTAGCACTTACACCGCTTATTTTCGTTGTTTCGGGTATGCTCCGTAAAGAGGTTGGTCCGAAATACGTTGACCTCCGTGAAAGACTTTCCCAGCTTAATACTCAGGCTCAGGAAAATATTGCAGGCAACAGAGTTGTCCGTGCATTTGCCCGTGAAAATTATGAAATTGAACGCTTCCAGGAAAAGAATTCCGATTACTCCGAAGCAAACAAGACTGCTTCTCTCACTTGGCTCAAATACTTTCCGTTTATTGAAACAACCGCACAGGGTCTGACCATTGTGCACCTTATCGCAGGCGGTATCTTCGTTATCACAGGCAGACTTACAATGGGTGAATACGTTGCTTTCAGCGGTCTTATCTGGACTCTTTCCAACCCTATGAGAAATGTCGGTGCACTCATCAACGACCTTCAGAGATTTCTTGCTTCCGCTTCCAAAATCATTGAGGTTTACTACTCACGCCCAATCGTTGTTGACCGTGCTGACGCTAAGGAAATGCCTGAACATCTCAACGGCGAAATTGAGTTCAGAAATGTAAGCTTCAGCTACGGAGAAACCGAGGTGCTGAAGGATATCAGCTTTAAGGTGAATTCGGGTGAAACCGTTGCTATTATGGGTGAAACGGGCTCCGGTAAGACGACACTTGTTAATCTTATTCCGCGTCTTTACGATGTAAACAGCGGTGAGGTGCTGGTGGACGGCGTAAACGTGCGTATGATGAAGCTTAACAACCTCCGCAGAAACATCGGTATGGCTATGCAGGACGTACTTCTCTGGTCGGACACAATCGACGGAAATATTGCTTTCGGTGACAGCAATATGTCTGAGGAGGATATCAAGGTTTTCGCAAAGGCTGCTGACGCTGCCGGCTTTGTTGAAAATCTTACTGACGGCTACGACACAATTGTCGGTGAAAGAGGCGTTGGTCTTTCGGGCGGTCAGAAGCAGAGAATTTCCCTTGCTAGAGCACTTGCAATCCGTCCGTCAATTCTTATCCTTGACGATACGACCTCCGCAGTTGACCTTGAAACGGAAAAACACATTCAGGAAAATCTTGCAAATCTTGATTTCAAATGCACAAAAATTATTATTGCACAAAGAATTTCTTCCGCTAAGGATGCTGACAAGATTATCATTCTCAAGGACGGAAAAATCTCAGAAATGGGCACACACGATGAACTGCTGAAGAACAAGGACGGCTACTACACCGAAATTTACAATCTCCAGCAGGGAAATATTGAGTAAGAAAGGGGCGGTTTAAATGGCAAGAAATAAATTCGATGTTGACGAAAATCTTGAATCCCCCTTTGACATACGGCACTTAAAACGTGCGATGGTTTATGTGGGACGCTACAAATGGAGAATGATTCTTTCTCTTTCCCTCAGTGCACTTGCTGTTATAATCGGACTTTTTGCTCCTGTTATTACTCAGCACGCTATTGATGAGGTTATCCCCAGCGGCAATATTCCGCTGCTTCTTATGTGGGCAGGGCTGCTTTTGCTTACAATTGTGGTTAATATCATTCTTGCCACAATACGTTCAAAAATTATGACAAAGGTTGGTCAGGATATTATTTTTGACATCCGTTCCGACCTGTTCAAGCATTTGCAGAAGCTTTCCTTTGAGTATTATGACAGCCGTCCCCACGGCAAAATTCTCGTAAGAATTATCAACTATGTAAACAGCGTTTCCGATACGCTTTCAAACGGTATCATTACCTTTGTGCTTGAACTGTTCAACATTGTTTTCATTATTGTGTTTATGTTTGCAATGCACTGGCAGATGGCACTTGTTGTTCTTGCAGGTGTGCCATTCCTCATTGCTTTCATTATGTTCATCAAGAACAGACAGCGTAAGGCGTGGCAGGCTGTTTCCAACAAAAGCTCCAACCTTAACGCTTACCTTCACGAGGGAATTGTCGGTGTAAAGGTTACACAGCTTTTCGGTCGTGAAGACGAAAACGCAGAAATTTTCAGCGGTCTTTCCGAGGCTTACCGTGAAAAGTGGATGAAGGCTGTTACCTACAACAACCTGCTCTGGCCTACGGTTGATACAATTTCCGCAACTGTCAGTGCTTCCATTTACCTTGTGGGACTTCTCGTTATTGGTCCTTCTTCCGTTTCACTGGGTACAATCGTTGCTATGTCAGGCTATGCAGGACGCTTCTGGCAGCCTATTCTGAACCTTGCTAACCTGTTCAACAACTTTGTAAATGCGGTTTCCTACCTTGAAAGAATTTTCGAAACCCTTGACGAACCTGTTAAGGTGGACGACAAGGAAAATGCTGAGACACTTCCTGCTATTGAAGGCAATGTTGATTTCGACAATGTTACTTTCGCTTACGACGAAAGCAAGACAATTCTCAAAAACCTTTCTTTCAGCGTCAAAAAGGGCGAAAGCGTTGCACTGGTTGGTCCTACGGGTGCAGGAAAAACAACTATCGTAAACCTTATTTCACGTTTCTACGACGTAAACGGCGGTGCGGTAAAAATTGACGGACACAATGTTGCTGACGTTACGCTTAACTCGCTCCGTTCTCAGATGGGCATTATGCTCCAGGACAGCGTTGTGTTCAGCGGCACAATTGCAGACAACATCCGCTACGGCAAGCTTGACGCTACTATGGACGAAATCGCTGCGGCTTGTAAGACAGTCCGTGCCGATGAATTTATCAGAGAATTTCCAAAGGGATACGACACCGAAATCACAGAGGGCGGCTCGACACTTTCTCAGGGACAGCGACAGCTTATTGCCTTTGCAAGAACTCTTATCAGCGACCCGAAAATTCTTGTTCTTGACGAGGCAACATCCTCTATTGACGCAAAAACCGAAAAGCTTCTTCAGGAGGGTCTTGACAAGCTTCTTGAGGGCAGAACATCATTTATCATTGCACACCGTCTTTCCACTATCCGAAACTGCGACAAGATTATGTATGTTGCAAATCAGGGTATTACCGAGTGCGGCACTCACGATGAGCTTATGGTAAAGAAGGGCGATTACTACAAGCTTTGCACTGCAAGAGAGCGTGAGGAAGAAGAAAAAATCAATCTCAAAAAATAATTTCACAGTGCTTTCGCTTATGCGGAGGCACTGTTCTTTTGAAAAGTATTTAAAAATATTTTTAAATACCCCTTGACAGGTGTGAAGTGACGTGCTATAATCTATTTAAAGAAAATTTTAAATAGGAGGTGTGCCAATGGGAATAGCCGAAACCTTCAAGGCACTTTCCGACCCGCAGCGAAGAGAGCTGCTCACATTTCTCCGTGACGGTCGGCTTAACGCAGGTGAGCTTGCCGAGAAGCTGAATGTAACCCCTGCCGCACTTTCCTATCACTTGAAGCTGCTGAAAAAAGCAGACCTTGTGATGGAATATAAGGAAAAAAACTTTGTGTATTATGAATTGAACACAAGCGTGTTTGACGAAATGATTATGTGGATGAAACAATTCGGAGGTAATGAATGATGAGAAAAGCATTATGGATTTTAGCAATTCTTCCCCTTGCAGTAACAGCTTGTGTATTTCAGTTTTTGCCCGACAAAATCCCTGCACACTACAATTTTGCAGGTGAAATCGACAGATGGGGTTCAAAATACGAAAGCTTTATTTATCCGATATGTATTATAGCGTTAGCGATTTTCTGGGAGTGCCTCTGCTCATATTACCGCAAAAAATCCAAAACCATTGAGGATGATAAACAGCGTGCCGAAGCGGCAAACAATGCGAAAGTTATAGGCATTACAGCTGTTACAATAACGGTATTTTTTAATGTGATGCAGTACATCAGCCTTTATAAAGCGTGCACAAGCACAAATTTAAGCGTTGCAAATGTTGAAATTGACTCTATAAAGATAACCTGCATTTTAATGGGTATCCTGTTTGTTTTTCTCGGAAATATTATACCCAAAACAAAGCTTAACGGCACTATTGGTCTGCGTTGTACATACAGTATGTACAACGACGTAACCTGGAGCAAAAGCAACCGTTTCGGCGGCTTTGCCCTTGTAATTGTCGGGGTGCTTACAGTAATAACCTCACTGATTTTCAATGGTACAATTTCGATGATTTTGATGATGATTTATCTTGTTGCTTCTGTAATTGTAATGATTATGTATGCAAAGAAGATTTACAATCAGGAAAAAGTAAATAAGACTGAAATTAATCAAAACCACCCGTAAAACGGGTGGTATGCAAAAGCCCTTAAAGGGCTTGGTACGACCCTTACCACTCAAGTGGTTCTGAAAAGTCTGCCAACCGCATTTGATTCACGGGCAGCCCCTCAAGGGGCTGTCTTTTTATT